>JAYZDF010000147.1:0-36022 GCA_036337945.1 Myxococcota bacterium | reverse complement strand
GGCTCTCGCTTCGACGGGAGATGGCGTCTGGATCCAGGTGAGAGACCGTCGCGGAGACCAAGGATGGGTCAGGGCCCGCCGAATTCGTGACGAGACGGGTGTACTGGCAGGCCTGCCTAGAACGAGCCGAGGAGTCAAAGTAGAAACAGTCAGGCTTAGAGAAGGATCAGGGGGAGAAGTTAAGACGATTCTTGTTCCTATGCAGCAAGGAGTACTGATTGACGCAGAAGCAAGTCTCGGTATCGCTTTTCCATTTCTATCGTTAGATTCTGATGGCGAGGATTTTTTTCGGCGCTACGATATCCAAGCGACTGCGCCAACTCTTCGGATCAAAGCGACGACTACATCACTCAAACCTTTGAGTCTGAGCTTCGAATATAACTATACCTACCTTGCTGGCCTAGGCGCAGACCTTGCAGAAAAGACGGCAACAGCTCGAACGCAACGCGCTCACGTTAGTATCGGATGGCCACTCGCCATTGATGAGATCTGGGTGATGCCCCGGATTGGTTTCCTATTCAATGAAGCAGATGTTGACCCCATTTTGCCCGAAGACCCCATTGATTCTGGAGGGACGTTTTTCTCTCAACAGACTAAGGCCGCGACACTGGGCATGAATGCACAAACGAACATTACCAAAGATCTCTCGATTCAAATCGACGCTGGTGCGATTCTTGGAACAACAAAAGAATCACCATTCGACCTCGGTAGTGCCGACCTAACTGTCGGATTCGACCTATCAGTAGCTACTCGATATGCAATAACCGATGACTTAGCGCTTTTTGGTCAGGTGCTCGGTATGTATCAAACCAGCCCATTCTCAGGAGGGAGTGAGTACGATTTTTCAATCACGGAAGCCGCACTTACCTGGTTTACCGCTTCGATGCATGTTGGCGCAGTGTTTGCTCTTTAGGACTCTACCAAACCTTCAATGATTTTGTAGGCCTTCTGAGCTCCGTTGGTAAATTTTGCGTCAGGCCTCCGTTTTTCGTGAGGATTCTTTTGGAGTGATTCACATGCGAGACATATGTCCTCATAGCCAGCTGCGATAGCGTGTCCGTCTGCGCGTAAATCTTGTCGATCATAGCGTCGTTTTCTGGGAATGACTAAGGCTGGCGTGTTTGTCACTTTGGCTTCATTGATAGCATTATGACCACCGGAGCAAATAAGCAGATCTAACGCACGATAAATTTTCATGACAGGCCAGATTTTCCTACATAGCTCACTGTCTTCGTCTAAAGTTTCAAGCGTAAGAAAAATAATCTTGAACTGCGGGAAGTCAGCGCGTAACCGCTTGGCCCATTGATATCCTTGGAAAATCTCTTTTTGGTGCCCTGACCCAAGAAACCCGATCACGGGCGCCTTAGTCTTTTGTACTACCTGTAAATATTTCCTCGCTTCTTTTTGTGAGAGAATTTCGTTCGAAGAGCACAAAAGCCATGACTCGGTTGCAAAGAAGTGCGTGAGATAGCTGGGTGGAGGTAGTGAATCTTCTGGTCGAATCACTGCGTCGAACGATTGTAAACTTTTATAAATGTCGATGGATTCAATATATTTCTGATTCAGGTGGCGAGAGATAAAAACTTTAGGACAGGAAATCTTGGGAAGGATAGTAACAAGCTCTCCAGCGATTCCGCGAGGAAAGGTATCTACGATCACGCGGTCACAACCTTGCAGGTCTGAGAAGTAATTTTCCATAAACTTAGTGACATCAGATCGCTCGAAATTTGATGGAACGTACTCGAAATTGACCTGTGAAAACCGTTCTTCGTAAAATGGTATGGCTCTATGAGCCAGTGGGCTATTGTATAGAATAGAGCAGTGAATGCCTCTGTGAGTTGCAACTTTCGCGAGGCTCAAAGCGCGAGTAATATGCCCGTACCCACCGCCTAAAGCATAAATGAGCCACTTCATATTCGACGTTTAGCTGCCTGCCATATCTGACTCGAAACTATCGAACCCTTCCTCTTCAAAACTCATTCCGTCAGCTTCGGTAAAGTCATAGTCATCAAACTCTGTGTCTAGCCAAAGATCTCCACTGTAGTACCCATAGTTTCGATAATATCTATCTCTTGAAAGAAGAGGGTGAGCATCTGCGAGTTCTTCTTTGTCTTTCGCGTTTTTGCGAGCGCAAGCAATACATAAGTTTTCTAACTGCTGCCGGTAAGTGTGGTCACGACAGAGAGCTTTACTACAATGGGCGCAGGTAAACTCAGCTGGTTTTTTACATGGGCTTGTGAATAAAAAGCCGGATTTTTCTTCGCAAATCTTCATTGTTGTTGAGATAGCCGGAGGGCCATGCCGAATCTGACGGCCAGAGGTACCTTGTCTAGATTTAGAAGTGCTGCGAGGATAGGAGTTATTTTTTTGCCTTTCGCCAACGTTGTCCTTTTGGCCGTTACAAATTGCAGCTTTTCTCCCTTCATTTTTAGACGAGCTACCTCATTTCCTTCGGCATCTTTCACCTTGTAACCGTATTTCTTTATTTTTAGTTTATACAACGTATTCTCGCCCGAATCCTTTATCTTATAGCCGCTATTCGCTTGCAGTTTCATCTTGAAGATTGTTCCTAGGCTGCTTTTGACTTTCAGTTTGCTCACATCGCCTTTTACTCTTGCGATTTCTTCGCCCTGCGCGCTGATTATCTTAACTTTGTCTGCCTTTACTTTGTAGGTCGCTAGAGTCTTTCCCTGTCCGTCAACGAGCTTATATTTTGAGCCCTCTCCAGAAAGAGAGAAAAGCACCTTCCCACTTTGTTCTACGATTTCAAAATGGTTTGAGGCTTCGGCGGTCAAGGCAAAAGAATAAATACTGAGCCCAAGAACGAGGGCGGTGAGATTGCTGGGTTTCATGATGCACTCCTGCTTTTTGCTAATTTACGTGAAAAGTTTAGGACCTGGTAAAGACTTAGGAACATTGATGCGACGGCTCCAACAGCATCAAATGTTTTAGGTCCCATGTTTTGTCTGAGAGTCGCCCCGATATGGTCTGTTGAATCCGAAGATGATGATGGAGTCTCTTTTTTCAGATCCCAGGACGCTTTGGTCCGAGTCGTTAGAGAAATCGAGTTACCTTTTATCGAGAATCTGCGAAGCAGTAATTCATGAGGTAACTGAATTGCTTGGCGGCTTTGTTTTTCTAAGCGCTCCAGATGAGGATACTTTGAAGGCTTTACTTTGAGGTTGATTGTGAATTCTGAGGTCGATTTCGATTTCGTTTTCCTCTTATTCTTTCCGCTACGACTTCTTTTCCACTTGGTCCGACGCTGAAATTTTTCAGCTGCGAGGAATTGAAAACGAGTTCCGTCAGAGAAGCGACCGGATAAGTTGGCCCATTCCTCTTCGAAAAACTTTACTTTCCAGCCATTGATATTCTCTGTCGTAGGAAGCTCGGTTTCACTTCGTTCCGGATTATTTAAATTTATCTTTACGTCGAGAAGCTGGGCGTCCTCGATGTTTGAAGATAGGAGTTCAAGCGTTCGTCGAACTAATCGGTACCTTCGGTCGACGACATCCAAACGCTTATGAGAGCGCCGTACAAAGTAAAGCCAAACCAGCAAACCGACGGTTAGAAAATTTGTGGCCCCTTGATCGTTTACGCCGACCGTTCTCAGCAGGAAACCGAAAGCACCAAAAAACCCTAGAAAACCAACGATGATCATTATGGTGGTCCACTTCTTCGTCTCTTTTTCTGACTTTTTATCGAGCTCTTCGATCGAGGAAAGTTCGGTGATCACGTCGCGTAGGCCGATCTGTCCTTCGTAGATTCGAGTACTTCGGAAATGTTCGAGCCTGGTTTTATCCATCGCGGTTAGAATGTAGCACGCCCATTCATCAGAATAAAAGGGTTACGAAAAGGCCTTGTTGAGGTCTAGAATACGGGCTTTATTCGAGATAAGAAAAGACCGGTAAAACTGCTGTATGCGTGTACTTTCAGCCTCATTCGATGTGTTTCCTGGTGTAAAAGGTGCCTGTACTCATATTAATGCTTTCGCACAGGCATTGGCTCTGGAATTCCAAGAAGTTCATCTAGTGACGATTCAAAACAATAATGGAGAGTGGCTGGAGGAATCTAAACGCGTTGTCGCAGAACTCTCTGAACAAGGAATCCTTCATCACGGTTTTCAGTGTGTGGGCCGTAACGTTATAGACCGCGCGTTATCGTACCGGCGTCATTTTCGTGCTTGGCTTAGGACTGCTGGATCATTTGATGCGGTCCATGTTCGCTCTATTTTTGAGGGCTATCCTATTGCAAAACGAAAGGATGAATTCTGTCGATTCTTTGTCTTTGAATGCAATGGACTTCCGTCCATCGAGCTTAAATATCACTATCCTAAAGTAGCCGAAGATGACGAACTCCTTATAAAGCTACGTCACCAAGAGACGTATTGTATGCAGCAGGCCGACTTGATTGTTACGCCGAGTACGGTAACAAAGGAGTATCTTATTTCTCTGGGGATTGATGCAGATAAAATCCAGGTGATCCCAAATGGTGTTGACTTAGATGTTTTTACGTATGCGCCTGCAGTGCTTCCATCATCGAGAAATGAATCTCTTAAATTGTTGTATTCAGGAACAATGACTAGCTGGCAGGGGGTCAATGTCGCCATTGATGCACTGAGACTTTTACGCCGCGACTTGAGAGCGGAGTTACTGCTCGTTGGCCCAACAAAAAAATCACAGCGGAAGAAATTAGAGCAATACATTTTTGAACAAGAGCTATCAAATTACGTTACGTTGATGCCTCCAGTGAAGCAGACAGATCTAGTGGGTTTGCATCATCAAGCCGATGTGTTTTTGGCACCATTGCCATCTAACGACAGAAACGTTGTCCAAGGTTGTTGCCCACTAAAAATCCTTGAGGGGATGGCGTGCGGTATTCCAATTGTTGCGACAGACCTCGCAGTAGTTCGCGAGCTAGCTCAAGCCGACGAAGACATCATAATGGTGAAACCAAACTCGGCCAAAGCTATAAAAGATGGCATCCTGAAAATATGCCACGAACCTAGGCTTGCAACCTCGATATCTGTCTCCGCGAGGAAGAAAATTGAAGACCAATTTCAGTGGAAGCATGCTCAAGAGCACTTGAGAACGTGTTATCGAACTTTACTTTCACGTTAACCTTGCGAGGATATTCTTTAGCGCTTCATGTTCGTGGTGTGGCGATCGTTCTTTCATGATCGAATTACGAGCTCCTTCACGAATGCTCTCTAGACGGCTAGGCGTTTGAGAAATGAGTTCAAGTATAGCTTCGCCAAGTCGGTGTAACTCGCTGGTTGGGATAAGCACCCCGTTTTCTCCGTGTCTGATGACATCAGGAATTCCGCCAGCTTGACTTCCGATCACGAGTTTTTTCATCGCCATGGCCTCTAGCAAGGCGTTGGGAAGTCCGTCCCAAACTGACGGAAAGAGAAAAATATCGCAAAGTGCCATGTGGTCTATGAGTTTAGGTGTGTCTTGAATGTGTCCCGTGACGATTATTCGGTCAGCAAGGTGCGGGAATTCACTTTTGAAACTTGCGAAAGCCTCAGATACTCTCGCACGGAGTTCTCCGAGGATGAGAAGTCGACATGACCGACTTTCGGACAAAAACTGAAATGCAGAGAGCAAAAATGGATAACCTTTCTTATGTTTGAGCTCCCCCGAAAAACCCAAAACGATGTCATCCTCTTCTATCTGAAGTTGTTGCATAAGCGGCTTTGACTTTGCTGTAGGAATAAAAACATCGGGGTCAACTACGTTTGGTATTACCTTAGTTTTCGAGTGGTCTCCTAGCAGGATATCAATTTTGTTTCGCAGATCTTCGGATACAGCGGTGATTTGAGATGAGTTCTTCAGAGTCCACATCAGTCTTGAAAAATCACCCGGCGGAAACATCATTTGGTCGATATCATTGCCTCTAGCACTAACGCAGCAGGGGACTTTGACTTGCTTAGCGAAGAAAGTCGCGAGAAACCCAGCAGGAAACAAATAGTGTCCCCAGATAAAGTCAAATGGATTCTGTTCATGGAGCTGATGAAGCGAATTGAGAGTGTGCTGGAGCGATAAATCCCAATTTGCAAATAATCCTAATCTACGAACGGGATAACTTTTGGTATTGGTTTGCCGCCTTACTGTACCGAGACTACCGGGTGCAAGTGTCTTCGTCCATGTAAAGACTTCGATCTCGACATCGAGTTCTGAGAATGCATCGGCGATTCGTGCGCTACTTCGCGCAACGCCCCCTAAATCGGGTGCAAAGCGTTCTGTGACCAGGAGTGCACGTTTCATTGCTTCTGGGCGAGTTCTGGAATGAGGATTTCGACGTCAATGGAGTTTCGAAGTTGACGTAGTTTGTTATTGAGTTTCTTCTCCACGACTCGACGAAACATCTTTGTTACGATGATATCCTTTACTTCCTCAAGCTTCTTTATCCGCTCCGCACGTTTCTTGCCTGCTTTATAGATGTAGAATCCGCTTGCATCGTCGTAGAGAGGTAAGACGGAATTCGGTTGCGCCTCTTGCAGCTGCTTGTCTAGCTTTTCGGCAAAGGTTCCGGGAGAAATCCAGCCAATGAAACCACCTTGCGCTGCTTTCCCGCCCTCTGAATACAGTCGTGCAAAATTTTCAAAAGCTTCTATCTTCGCTGTAGCTTTTTTGTGAATCGATTCAGCTTTGAGTCGACTTGCTTCGCGGTCTCGGTCGGGTAAATTTTGAGGGGCCTTAATGAAAATACGCCATGTTTGGATACCGGCACGCTCGATATAATCCCTCTTATTTTTCTCGTAGTATGCTTGGACGGACGTTGCTGTCTCGGTTTGGGCAATTTGCATAAGGTGCTCTCGGACCTGAAAGGACAGGGTTTCGTGTTTCATATCCTTCGCGCGTTGCGCAGGAGTGTTGCCGGCCTTTTTCAGAAACGCTTTGAAGTAGTCGTCTTTATTTATTCTCGCGTTTAGCGCTTCGAGTTGAGAGTTATATAATTTCTGGTCGAGCTTGATGTCCAGTTCCTTTGCAATCAGTTGCATGAGAAGAGGTTCTACCAGTTGAGTAACAGCGCCAGTTAGCACCACCTCCCGTGTGAGGTCTTTAGGAATGCCTGCGGCGGTAAGTTGAACTTGCAGGACTCGGAGTTTCGTTTCAAACGCGGCTCGGCTAATCGTGCGGTCATCGACCTTGATAACGATATCCGATTTAGTTTTTGGCATCGCAAAAAGGTCGGCTAGCTTTATAGGTTCGAAGGTTGAAGGGTGATCAGACGGCTTTTCTGCGGGTTGGGAGGTCGGTTGACTCGCAGGTTGAGATGCTGATTGACTTGCAGGCTGAGAGCTTGGTTGATGGTCGCTCGCCATTTCTATCTGAGGAGGTATCGTCGTTCCTTGCGTTTCTTTATTGCAGGCATTCAGCAACAGTAGACCGATTAGTCCAAGGAGGAAGTGAGTTCGGGTGGGCAACATTGTCGTAATAGGACCACTTGCCTATCTACAGTGCAAGACGCCGACAAGCGGAGGGTGCCTTTGCTGTTCCAACAACTTTTTGGACCCTTGGACGATAAACCTACAGACGCGACTGAGTTATCGGAAAAACTAGGAAAAACTCTTAGTTCGAGACAAAGCTATTTAGCTGGTCCATTTGATGACACACCGTATCAAAAAAAGTGTTGCGCTTTTGCAACAGTGTGGTGGGATCGCATCGTATGTAGGCTCATGTGATCTCAGAAGTAACCATGTAATCATGAGAAAGTACTGTTATCCCATTATAGAGAAAACTGGTACGAATCTTGTAGGTGTACTCGGCGAGGACCTTATGTTCTATCAGCATACGCTCAAATCCACCGCCAAATTCAGCGGAGTGGGACTGCACACAGGCCGTACCATCACGATGGAGATACAACCTGCCCGGGAGAACACTGGGTTGGTTTTCGTTCGTAAAACAGCCGACGGACTCGTTGAAATTCCAGCCGTTTCGAAGAACGTTGTGGAGACACGACTAGCGACGGTTCTCGCGGATGAAAACGGTGTTCGTATCTCAACGGTAGAGCACGTTTTGGCTGCACTGGCAGGCATGGAAATCGACAATGCGAAAGTGATTGTCGATGGGCCTGAAATACCGATTTTGGATGGGTCCTCAGCGCCGATTGTCGAAGGCATTCTCCGGGCTGGAGGCGCTGCACGGCAGACGCAAGCGCGTAAATTTCTAGTGGTTCGCAAACCAGTACGAGTTTTTGATGAGGAATCAAGTCGATGGGCAAGCCTGGAGCCAGCACGTGGCTTCGAACTCGATTGCACGATTGATTTCGACCATCCTCTCATCCGAAATCAGCGCATTGAATTCGAAGTTAGCGCTAGTAACTTCATCAGCGAAATTTCCGGAGCGAGAACTTTCGGTTTCGCCAGAGACGTAGAGAGAATGCGCCAAGCTGGTCTTGCACTCGGTGGTAGCCTCGACAATGCAATTGTTATCGACGACTTCTCTGTCCAAAATCCTGATGGCCTTCGTTTTCCAAATGAGTTTGTGAGACACAAATTACTCGATGCGATTGGCGACCTTGCTCTACTGGGAGCACCTTTGATTGGACGTTACGTCGGTGTTTGCAGTGGGCATATGCTCAATGATCGACTGGTAAAAGCGCTTTTGGAACGCGAAAACGCGTACGAAATTACCGAGCTAGGGACTCTTCCTCCGTCGAACAGCCGTAGGCGAAGGGAAGGTCCTTCCTTGGGTCTCGGTGATGCCTTAGTTCTCAGCTAGCTATACGAGCTCTCATTCCTTATCGAACGACAATTCGACCTCAACACAGACCGAGGCGCGTACTTTACATATCTAGCGAATCGAAGCGATAGAATCTCATAGAAAACGTTCCTCGACCTTCACTTTGAGATCGAAGATGAGTGGAATAGCCAAACATCTTTGTGAGAGGTACGATAGCTTCTACGACACCTCGGTCTCGGTCGCTGCTTACGCCTTCGATACGGCCGCCTCTTGAGGACAGATCGCCGACTACCGTTCCAGTGTACGCATCTGGGACCGTAACCTCTATATTCATCAATGGCGATAAAGTTGTTGGCTGTGCACTTTGAATTGCCTTGCGTACAGCATTCGCAGCAGCAACGCGAAGAGCTACATCTGTCGTTTCACCCTGGCGTTTTTCGACTTCGACCAACTCAATAAGTACATCTTGCAGCGGATACCCATCTATGGGGCCAGCTTCGGTAGCTTCGAGGCTACCTGTTCTTACGGCATCGAATTCTTTTTCGCTTAGAGCCATCTCAGCTTGGTGAGCTTCAGACCTACTGTCCTTGAATTCGATCCCTTCTCCTCGTTCCAATGGCGAGACTCGAGCAATGACACGGGCGAACAGTTTTTCTTTCTTCTCTTCATCAATGACTTTTTCAAAGGTATCCTCACCGTTTGCATTGGCTGCAATACTTTCACGGTATACCACGCTTGGATTCCCAGAGTTTACTTCAAGGTTGAACTCGCTTCGAAGGCGGTCGATCAAGATTTCGAGATGAAGTTCGCCCATCCCCGCGAGCAGTGTTTGGCCGGTGTCGGGGTCCTGCTTCAGTGAAACGGTGGGATCTTCGTCGTCGAGTTTTTTTAGCGCTTCCTCTAGCTTGTCCAAATCTCTATTGTGCTTTGGCTCTACGGCGATCGAGATAACGGGCTCCAAGAAATCCATTGATTCAAGGAGAATCGGCTTCTTTAGGTCGGTGAGAGTCTCACCCGTTCGGACAAACCGAAGTCCTGCGCATAAAACAAGGTCGCCTGCGCTAGCTTCGGGGAGGCGTTCTTTTTTGTCTGCGTGAACCTTGAAGAGGCGAGCAATTCGCTCTGTCTTCTGGGTATTCGCGTTGTACACGGTGTCGCCGGCTGAAACCTTGCCCGAGTAGATTCGCATATACACATGGCGACGCCCATCATCCAACGCCACCTTAAATGCTAGCGCTGCGAATGGCTCTTTTGCGTTTGGCTCACGAACTTCTGTTTCTTGAGTCTTGGGATCTTGACCCTCTACAGGTGGTAAGTCTGCAGGCGAGGGGAGGAAGTCAACGATGGCGTCGAGTAGAGGCAATACTCCTTTATCTCTCAGCGCCGTCCCACAAAGGACGGGTTGGAGTGTTCCGCTAATCGTTCCAGAACGCAGCATCGTCATGATTTGCTCTTTTGAGACCTCTTCACCGGAGAGGAAAGCTTCTGCGATATCATCGTCGAGATCAGCCAAGGCTTCGATCATTGCCTCTCTGCCGGTTTCAGCATCGTCCCTAAGTTCTTCTGGTATATCTGAGCGCACGGCTTCTTCGCCGTGCTTTCCTGCGAAGGTAATCTTTTGCATGTTGATCAAGTCGATGATTCCCTCGAAGGACGATTCCGCTCCGATAGGTCGCTGTATTGCAACAGGCGTTGCGCCCAACTTATCTCGCATGTCTTCAATGACGCGATCGAAATTGGCACCAATGCGGTCCATTTTATTTACGAAGGTGAGACGTGGAACATTATATCTCGTGGCCTGTCTCCATACGGTCTCTGATTGAGGTTCAACGCCACCGACAGCACAAAATACCGCGACACAACCGTCCAAAACACGTAGCGAGCGCTCGACTTCTACAGTGAAGTCAACATGTCCGGGGGTATCTATAAGGTGAATTTCATGCTTGTTCCATGCGCAAGTCGTCACCGCTGCCGTGATCGTAATGCCACGATCACGCTCTTGTTCCATCCAATCCATTGTTGCTTGGCCATCATGGACTTCACCTGTTTTGTGAATCCTTCCGGTGTAAAACAGGATACGTTCAGAAACGGTGGTCTTTCCTGCATCGATGTGTGCAGCGATCCCAATATTTCGTATGCGACTCATTTTTGATGTCGCTTTGGCTTGTGAATTTGCCATTGGTTTGGGAGTCTATACCAGCACGGCAGGCGAAACGCCTTAGGAATATTTGTAATGTATATTGGACCGTTCATGTTGCAGTGGTGGCACATCGGCCTCATTTTGGTGGGGTTAGTCGTGCTTGGCTGGTTTGTCGCGAGTTTTTTTGTTCGAGTGACAGGTACCTGGGAGAGAGTCGATGAAGACGCCCGAAAAGGCGTTATCGAGCGAATTACTCTGGTTCAGTTTGGGCCATTTGTTCGTGGCCGGAGGGCCATGAAAGGTGGTTTTCAAGAGTTCAACGGTATGCTCCGGGGTCGAAGCATTGCGCTGACTCGCCGCGACCATGGGCAAAAGATGATAATTTCTCAGGGTTTCCCGCCGAAGATTGCCGAAGAGATTGATGGGTCCGTCACGGCGGCATTGCGCCTGACCCTTTCCGCGGATGGTTCGGTCATTCACGGAACATTTAGTCCGCAAAAGATTGAGTTCAATCATAATCCTCCCGAGATCACCGCGAGGAAATTCCTGTCGCCGTCATTTCGGCGATACAAGCTGGTTTCCCGTCAACCGATCGAAACGGAAGAAGTCGTCGCGAAGCCTAAACCAAAAAAACAGGACGAATTTCGGAAAACGATTTAGATTCAGTGGGATGACGCGTTTATCGCGACCTCTGAGATAGAACTGGGGAGAAACAAGATGCAAAAGTTCACGGGTGTTAAGGTTTTTTCGGCAACCAAAGCAAGAGAGCGAGAAGAGTTAGGGGAAGTCATTACGAAATGGATGAATAATCATCCTGATGTTGAGATCGTGGATCGAGACGTGCGCCAGTCGAGCGACAATGAGTTTCATTGTCTGACGATCATCATTTACTACCGAGCCACTTCCATCCCGTCGCAAGATTAGCCCAGCAAATTCCGGTGGTTCGCGCAATCCTCATCTTGGGGTGCTTGACATCTGTATGGGTGCCGAATGAAAACACAAAGCGATGCACTACCGCAGCTTAGTCGTTCTCGCAGCCCTTGTCTTGGCCTGCACTGACGCAACAAATGAAACCTTGTCATCAGGTCCGGTCGAAAGAGTGGAAACAGACGAGTTTGGGTTGATCACATGCTCCGAGCAGACGGAAAACGAAACCTGTTACACGCACCGTTCGCTCGTTGGTGTCTCTATGGGCTCTAGTGGAGCAGGCCAACTGGGGCTGGCGCGTCCTGAACTATTTGATTCGATAGGTATGCTTGGTGTCCCAATGGTTGATTGGGTCTACATGATGAGGATGTTCAAAAAGTACTATCTGGGTGGATTCTGTGACCGTGAGACGATTTTGGCCAACATCAATGATCTCAATAACCCTGACGGTGAGGCGTTTTGCGGTCCCGTTGCCGGTGAAGTCAAAATCGTACCGACGGGCGAGATTCTCGAAGCGCCTCAGGACCATAATCACTGGTTTCGAGGGGTGGACGAAGGACGAGGAGGCTCTTTCGGTCGCGATAAGCTTCGAAAGGCCTTCCAAGATATATCCTTAGCCTACGGGAACGGCTTGTATTACAACCCTGAGTCGCCTTATTTCCCGCCTGGAGTACCTACTGATTATCGAGAAAAAGACGATCCAGAGCGCTGTGAGAACCCCGTGGTGATCAAAGGCTTGAAAGAAAAATTCTATAACCCTGATGGCGAGTACGACGTCATTCCGGTCTGTGATTCCAGGAAGTGGTCTGGGCAAGAAGGAAACTTCAATCCAGATAAAGCGAACGAGTTTAGCTTCGAAATGCTTTTGGCGGTGGATTACAATGGAAATGGCCAACGGGACTTCGCCGAACCCGTAATTGTTATGGCTCACGAGCCCTACGATGATGTCGGAAATAGTCCAAACGACAAATATGACTGGGATACAAATCCTGCTGGAAAAGCCGGTAACTGGCGCTACGATGAAGGTGAACCTTACGAGGACTATGGACTGGACGGTGTGCCAGGCACAGGTGATTATGGTGAAGGAAACGGCAAGTTCGACTACAGCCCGAATATCCTCAACTATTATGCGCAGAATCCTCGAACCCTGATCGAAGAAATACCGCAGGGACATCTCGATCGTCTTCATATTTGGGCCGATGCCGGTATTCGTGACTTTTTACACAGTGCAGGTGGTACGAATTGGCTTTGGGGTGCATTAGAAAATCGTACCTCAGGAGAAATCGCCCGCGATTACACTAGCTTTCGTTCCCTGATGAAAGATGACCAGCCGTTTTATTTTATTGGAGTAGATTATTCGGAGGAATCAATTGGTCGCCACGCGTACGTTAGATATGGCGACCCTTCTGCTTCCGAACGAGATATCAATCGTGGAGACGGGAATCACGTCGGCCCCGCAGACCAAGTGATTAATCGATTTCTCACCGCCTTATCATTTGTACAGTCTCGATTTTATGAGCGGGATGTTCAGCAGGTGGATGAAGTAGGAGAGGTCAACCAATTGATCAAACCGAAGACTTATTACTCAAAAGCTGTGGATGAGGAGCGGCCTTACGGAATCGTCTTTCCGCCCGGGTATTTTGCTGAAGAGAATAAAGATAAACGGTACCCAGTCGTTTACTTTTTGCATGGTCAAGGACAGGAATCCGACCACCTCCTTGCGTCAGGTATTCTCTTTTTTGGATATATGGCCGGCTCGACGAATGAAGAGCGTCAGAGGCGATTCCAAAGCGACTGGGCGAAGTTTATTCTTGTCTTCCCTGACTCGAGATGTCGCAGAGGTGAGTGTCAAGACGGCAACTTTAACTCGAATCATCGAGGCCTTGACGGAACAGGACCTCGTTTCGAAGATGCTTTGTTTGAACTCATGGCCGAAGTCGAACAGAAATATCGTGTCGCGAGACCAGTTGTTGTCCCCCGTTGAACTCCGAAACGGTTCTCGGAGTTAGATAAGCGCCATTACGGGTAGAGGCCTGGTATGTGTTTGGCTCTCAGGAGCATTCGTACGATTAATCTGTCTTATCAATGAGGCTAAGTGGCCTCGACCCTGTACTTTCGTCGTGCTAAGTTTTGCCAAACGATGTCGGACACAGACCTTACACCAGCTTCGTTAACCACGCCTGAGGACCCGGGTGAAAACCAGTTGTCAGACCTTGGTGAATCGACGACTCCGTCCGAAGGCAGTGAAAGAGAACTTCGAGTGGACTGGGAGAACCTTCCTCCTATGCCTGATTTTGATGAATCGCTGAACCCGGAGAGTAATTCATCATCTTCTGCCACTTGCGAGGCCAATCCGGGTACAACAGAATTCTGGAACACTCAAATCGCGCAATACCAACGCGAGCTTGAGACTGTTAAAGGTAACGAAGCGAAAGCAACGATTTGTTTAGAAATCGGACGGATATTCGAAGAGCACATCGGCCAACGCAAAGCGGCGGCTTCCTATTATCAAAAGGCTTTCGCTCTGGACAGGTCAAACGGATCTGTGATTCAGGCAGCGAGGAGCCTGTTTTCAGAAGGGAAAAAATTCGAGTTAGTCACAAAGCTTCTTCAGGCAGAAATTGAGACGGCGAGTCACCCCGCGAAAAGAGCAATCCTGTTGTCAGAGAAAGGAGCCTTGCTCGATAACGAACTCAACCAAAAAAGTGAAGCCAAAGCTGAATTTCAAAATGCGCTAGAAGTTTGGGCTTCTGAGCCTCTCGCTGGTCAATATCTTGAGCAGCTTCATCTTCGTAATGATGAATACAGCGAATTGTACTCTCTTTACACTCGTTCCTTAGCTGTCGCTCAATCAAAAGACAGGATAATTTCATTGCATTTAGCGGCAGCTCAACTTGCCGAACTGCATCTAAACCAACCAGAAAATGCCGTTGTTCATTATGAGGCATTGCTCGCCGCCGAACCAGGGAATGAAATTGGGCAGGCCGCGCTGAGGCGTTTGTACGGGCCGCTGAAACGTTGGTCGGACCTCGTAGATGTGCTCACGCAATCTGCTTCCGCAGCCAGCTCGTCCGGACAAACCGAAACCTTCCTAGTGAGCGCCGCACGGATCCTTGCGGACAAACTCGGCGAAAAGGAGAAGGCCATAGCGGTCATGCTTACCGCTCTGCAGCATGCACCCGATGACATAGTTCTGCTTCGCGAAATTGAATGGTTGTACGAAGAGATAGGTGCCTTCGATGATACTGTCCGCGTGTTAGAGCGCCAATCCGAAGTACTGAATGACTCCCCTGAGGGCACCCTTGTTATGTTTCGTCGTGCGGTTTTGCTCGAAGAAAAACTTCAAAATATTGAAGCGGCGGTCGAACTCTATCGGCAGGTTCTTCAAAGATCGCCTCGATACGAAGCTGCCAGTCAGGCGCTTGGACGTATCTATCATCAGCGAGAAGATTGGGAAGCACTATCGCAGTTGTATCAATTTGAGCTAACCCATTGCGTAGACAACGACTCGAAGGTTGTCTTGCTATTCAAGTCTGCACAACTTTACTCAACCAAGTTGGATAACCCATCCGAAGCTATAGAGCGCCTCCTTGAATTGCTCGCAACGAATCCCAAACATCAATCTGCGATACTGCTTCTTGAAGAATTATATGTTCGTAATGACCGAGTTGCTGATCTCATTGAATTATACAGATTAGATGCTCGCCACATTTCAGATGCAAATCTTAAGATCGCCAAGCTTCTGCAGGTCGCCGAACTTTGCGAAATGAAACTTTCTGCGTACTCTCTAGCGCTTGAGACATACCAAGAGATTCTCGTGTTCAATTCTGAACATGACCGCGCACTAGACGGTGTTATTCGTACCGCGAGTCATTTGCACGAGTATGAACAGCTTTTACCCGTTCTAGACAAAAAACTATCGATAGTTACGTCGGGTCCTGAATGGTATAAGCTCAAGCATTTGCAAGCTAGGTCACTGTCTCACATTCCTGGGAGAGATGACGAAGTGATCGCTGCGCACGAAGAGATTTTGAAATCAAACCCAAGCGATATTTTGTCTTTGTCAACGCTAGGTGATTTATATCTTCGTCAAAACCGTCTCGAAAGCGTTGTTGCTATGTATCTTCGCGAGATTGACGGCACCTCATCACAGGATTATCAGTGTACCTTGTTGCTAAGGTTGGGAGAGTTACTCGCGAGCCGCCTCGGGGACGAGGAAAGGGCGCTTGAAGTCTTCGAGAAGGCGCTTGCGAAGAATGGAAACTCAATCGCGGCCTTGAATGCTCTCCAACTCCTGTCGGCGAGACTGGGAAATTACACTGTTCTTGAAAGAGTGCTGACAAAAGAAGCAGAAACAACGGATGAGCCGCAAAGTAAAGCGCTCCTTCTACTTTCGATTGCTGAATTGTGCGAGTTTCAACTTGGTCGCTCTGACAGAGCAGCCACTATTTTGCAGCAGGTCCTTCGGCTTGGTTACGCTTCTGACACCGCAATAGAGGGTTTGATTCGTGTTTTTTCAGCGTCGCAAGATTGGACGGCGTTAACCGTCGCACTTGAAATCGCTTTGGATCATGCAGACAATGATGCAAGTAAGGTCGCGATAAGCCTACGTTTGGCTGAGGTCTTCTCTGAAAAACTGAATGATTTTGAATCAGCGATCGAAGTACTTGAGACGGCAAGCAAGGTCAGGCCAGAGGAACTTTCTGTCTCCACCCAACTGCAGAAGGCATACCTCCAAACTCAGAGATGGGCTGAATATGCTGAGCTTAGCGAGTTGCTCTATGAGTCTGAAGAAGATGGGCCAATCTATACTGCGCAGCAAATCAACCTAAGTGAGGTATACGACCGACATCTGAATGACCCGGCTAAAGCAACGTTGGCTTTGAAGAAGGCCCTCATGCGGTCGCCGGCGCATCCCGTACCCCTCAGGGCGTTAGAGGCGGTTGCAAAGCGACAAGGTGACTGGCCGAGTTTGGCTGGTATCTATCATCGAGAAGCTATGACTTCTACCGACCCTCGACGGCGGAGCTCTCTACTATACCGCGCCGGAAACGTGACAGAGTTTCGGCTAAATGAGCCTGAGACTGCGTATGATTTTTATCAGCGTGCGGTTGAAGCTGATCCAGCACACTTGCCTAGTGTGAAGGCGTTTAGCAGATTAGGGGCAGATTTTGGTAATGCCGAACAATCGCTCCATGCCCTGAAATTAGAGGGCGCTGCGACGGGTAATGTCGAACGGTCTCTTGAGCTTTTGGAGGAAGCGGCACATGTTTATCTCGAGAAGCTCGGGGATAAAGACAAAGCGAAGGATACACTAAACCTTATTCTTGAACGTTCTCCTGGACACCATTTTGCCTCAGAGAAGCTTGGTGAAATATATTTTGAGGAAGAAGACTGGAGCGGCCTTATCACCCTCAGGCGAAACCAAGCTCTGGGCGCTGAAGCAGTATCAAAACAAATTGAGTATCTGCGCGCTGCTGCAACGCTTGCCAGTGACAAGCTCGAAGATGTTTCTACGGCAGCACAAATTTATCAAGAGATACTGAAGCGTAATTCATCGGATCTAGACGCACTAACTCGGCTGGCTCCCGTATTGTTGAAACATAAATCTTTTTCAGAGGCGAAGTCGGTACTTTTGAAGATCACCCAGCTAAGTGAAGAAAGTGGTAGTTTGACCTTTGCTTATCGAACTTTGGGAATGATTTATGAGGAAATTGATCAAGACCTAGTTGCGGCAGTGCAGGCGTATCAACACGCATGTACGCACGACCCGAAAGATCAAGCGAGCTTGAATCGACTTGTAGACCTTTATTTGAGTCACGAAGACTGGCTGTCAGCAGTGCACGTGATGGAATTGCTGAACCAAGGTGAGCAAGACACAACTCAAAAAGCGAGTCGTCTCTTAGAGCTGGCGACTTTATATCATCGCGAATTGAACGACTTAGAATCCGCTCGTATTCATTTGCTCGAGGCTCGTAATCTCGCGCCAACGAACTTACGAATCAGCTTAGAGTTATTAGATGTTCTCGAAAAGCAAGGGAACTGGAACGGTTTCCTTGATACTGCGGAAGCCTACTTTCGAGTCTTGCCCGATGAGCAGAAGGAAGAAAGCATACCGCTGCGCTTGAAAACGGCTCAGTTTTACTTAGAACATCTCAAAGACGAAGAGCGTACGCTGCAAGCACTCAAGGAGGTTCTAGCACTAAAGCCGTACCAATTGGATGCCCTTGAACTTTTCGCACGTATTGCGTCGGAGTCGCAACCTCATTACCGAGACGCTGTAGAAGCGCATCGGCGACTTTTGCGAATCAATCCATTTCGAATTGTTTCGTATCATGAACTGAAGAGGCTTTTCGAAGCGTTGGGTGAAAGCGATAAGGTTTTTGTTGTTTGTGAGTTGTTACTGTTTTTAAAAGCAGAGTTCCCTGAGGAAGAACAATTCTATGCTGAATATTCAGAAAACGTGGCTCCTCAAACGATGGGTAGCTTGAGCCCTGAGGCTCAAGCAGCGATTGTATTGCACGGTGACGAACGGCACATGACTCGAACGCTTATGGAGATAGTATCGCCGCATCTTCTAAATGTGTTTCCTGAGCACAAAGAACAATTAGGGTTGCAGGCAGATGACGCTGTGAAACAACGTCAGAGTGCTGTGACCCGCGATATCGTCGACGAAGCTACGGAGGTTTTCGGTTGTGAGAACATAAATATCGTGTCCTCTAAGGAACATGCGTCGGCAGTAGTAGGCATAAGCGACAACCCCTTTAGCCTAATTGTGGGAACCGGATTTGAGCGGCGTACCCGAGAAACTGAAAAACGTATTGTTTTGGCTCGTCACGTCCAAGGCCTTAAAGGTGGCCATCATATCTTTGCTAAGCTTACTCCGGAGGAGAGCGCAGCATTCGTTTATGGCCTGGCCCTCCTAGCAGAGTTTGCTGTACCAGAGGAGCAACAGCAAGTCGCAGAAGCCTGGAAAAAGAGACTTGGCGAAAAACTTCCTCAGTCGGTCATCAAGCAGGTCGCTGACTTACGTTCTCGCAAAGAGGAGTGGAGTTCGGAACTTACAGCGTATTTTGCGGCTCTCGAACATACTCGAAATCGAGCGGCAATGGTTCTAGCGAATGACACTCAAGCGATGCTTAAGACTGTAATGAAAGAGAATGGGAAAAAAG
Source organism: Myxococcota bacterium (assembly GCA_036337945.1). Classification (GTDB taxonomy): domain Bacteria; phylum Myxococcota; class Kuafuiibacteriia; order Kuafuiibacteriales; family Kuafuiibacteriaceae; genus JAYZDF01. Next base: position 17,093 of record JAYZDF010000147.1, on the reverse strand, counting down.
CGATATTTGCAGACGCCGACTCGGCGGAAACGGCGCTTTCAAGCTGTCCTCAGGCACTTGAGATGATGGCGTTCTTTATCAGCGATCAGTATTTTCTCTGCCGGGAAATGCTAGGTGTTTCGATTCTTGATGCGGATACCTAATTACTTGGAAGAGTGATCCTCAGTCCATAGACACGAGAAGGGGTCGAAATTACGATAGTTCCTTTCTCACTTTGATGAATTCGAGATTTTGCTCGTGGTGGTGAGTCGAGCGAGTAGCTTGCAAGCGTGTTTCCACCTGCGTCGATAAGGGATACTTTTCCAAGATCATCAACGAGGAGTAGGTGCTCGTTGTCTAGAGCGGCTGGTGAAACGGAGAGTGTTGGTGGATTTAGCTCATTATCAGGTCCTGTTCGAAACCTTGTGACAAGGTTCCCACTGCTTTCAAGAACGTCGAGGATACCGTCCTGGCCCCATGCGGCGATATGTCCGTTTGGTAGCGCTTTTGTACCAATTACGGCCGAAGACCGCGGATGTGTGAATCGAAGTGTTCCGTTTGGCGAAAACACGTCGACTCCACTAGAGTGACCCACTGCAATGCTTTCGTTTGCCAAAGTGACGCCGCTCGCGAGTGCGCCAGTCGTCGCCGCTGTTAGAATTTTTTGTCCAGTTCTATCGATAGCTTCGAGCCTCCCTAGGGGAGAAGCGAGGAACGTAGTTCCATCATTGTTGATAGCCATCGGCGAGTCGATGGCTTCATCGACTTGAGCCTGGAATTGCTGCTCACCGGTTTCGGGGTTGAAGCTGTAGAGTATGCCGGTGGAGCTTGAAACTCGTATGGCTCGGTCGCCGTCGAGTCCTATTGGCCCTGTGTTGCCGACAGGGGTCATAGGAAAAGAGCCGAGGCCTTGACCCGCAAGATTATATTTGTCGATTTTTCCGACTTTGCTTACCGAAAAAATGTTGGCTCCTAAGAACACAGGAGCTTGTTCGGTGAGGGTAGGGACGTCGAAGGGTCCCTCTACCGTATCGCCCAGGTTCCCGTCGAGGGTGACAAGTTGTCCCGAGCTATTTTGGCTCTGCTCGCTCAACATGACTACGATTCGGTCCTCAGGGCCTGCGATGGCCTCTGCAATTCGAGCCCCTCCCTCGTAGGTCCAGGCCAATCGAATACTCGCCGGTTCGGGCTCCCCACAACCAAAGAACGTTAGCGATAAGGAAATCAGCGTCGTAAGAATACGTATCACAGGGCAATACTAACCCGCGTTACGTCGTTTCGGAAGTCGCTACAGGTTGCGCGAAATCTCGTTCAAAGGTATTCCCAATCTGGCGTGTCTGAACATCCTTCGATAAATCCTGTTGAGAAACCGGCCCTCGACAAAAGTCGCCCTCCTGCGGTCACTCTCAGAATCGGCATGTACGTTCTTGCAGCGCTTGCGGCCTTAGCTACGCTGCAGCTAGCTCCCGCGCTCAAGGGCGCCGTCAGCCGAGGTGCATTACAGTCATTTTGGCTCAAAGTACCGACCTTGATTTATGTGCTGTTCGTGATCGTGTACGCCATGGATCGTTTCTGGTTGGTGAGAAAGCGTAATTACCCTGCAGGTAAAGCACTGTTTCAAGTCGGTTTTGCAGTCATTTTTTCTCTGATTGTACCCAATGCAGTGATGCGGGCGCCTCCTGAGGTGACTGTGCGTGAAGAAGTCGCTGACATATCAGGTAGTTATAATGCTTTAGAGGATCCTAGAGCCGAGGTTCGGGTCAATCTAGCGTTGGCGCTCGGCTTCGAAGGAATCTCACCCGAAAGAGTGAAAACACTGGTCCGTTTATTGGACGATTCTGATGAACGTGTCAAAATTGCCGCAAGACGTGTTCTTTCGAAATGGTCGGGGGTTCCGGCGGGACAACCGACCGGTATTCGCACATGGGCGGCGACATTCGTAAAGACAGCCACAACAAGTGGGAAAGAGTGAAGAGTATGAAACTGGAACTTACAACGGGCGTCACCTTATCAATTGGCCTACTGATTCTTTTTGGAGCCGGATATCAGGCGATTGATCAGGTCGTGAGCTCGAGCACTGAAAGTCAGCTCGAAGACATTGTTGCTGCAGAATCTCATGCAACTGCCCTTGGCGGGAAAATTGCGTGGCGAGACTTTTCTGAGAAGTACAGAGGTGTGACCCGTGCAGCGCTTCGGAATCCGATCATCCGAGCCGGCCAATGGTCCACGGATGAAATGGCACAAAAGTCTGCGATGAACGTGTTGGCTTCGATTCTCGATAGTGTGAACGGGCGTGGGCAAGCAGCCTTATTGGATGCTGATGGTAAAGTCGTGAGCTCAACTGTTGCTACTTCCGGTGAACAAGAGTTTGCTTTCGGCGATTTTCAAAGTGTGAAAGACGCTCTGGGTGGCGCGGATATGCTCCGCGCGGAAGAGCAGGCAGGGCAATTAAATTTGGTTGCATCTGCTCCGGTGAGCGCTGGAGGAGTCCTGCTGGGTGCGATAGTCATAACCGCGCCTGTCGACAGCCGAGAACTTTCGACTTGGGCCCTAAAATTACGTCCTGAAACAGGTTTACTCTTCGTCTCAAGCTCGGGCGACAACAAGGCTACTAGTCTTTTGAGTGTTCCTGACGCGATGAAGACTAAAATCATAAAGCCCGGCAAGGTTAGCCTGAACAATACGGAATACTGGTCTCATCGTGAGGCTGTCTTAGACGATTCTGGTGTCGCAGGTCATGTCATCGGACTCCGAGCGATGTCTCGAGAGAAAGGCCTGGATTTTGTCGGTAAGGTCAGAAACCTGGTTTGGTTGTTTGGTGCTGTATCAGTTCTTATGACGTTACTGGTGTCGATGTTTACGCCGTCAAGCTCCTCTGCTCAGCCCGCGCCAGCTCAACAACCTGTCGTGTCTGAAAATGTCCATTCCAGCACCTCTTCAGGAATGGCTCATCAAGCTAATTCGCAACCTTCACAGCCGTCAGTATCTGATGATCTGCCTCCTCTTCGTCTTGGACAGGGCGATGATGACGCAGAAGAGCCTGTCTCTCCTCAATTGGGACTTGCGGCCGAGATGGCTGCGGCCGCGACTCAAACTGCTTCGTCCGTTCCGTCGTCTGCTCCGTCTGAGATGTCGTCCCGCCCGATTGAAGAGATTCCAACGCCCGAAAATGCGGGAGACGTAACTATGGGTAAAGGCGCAAGCCCGAGGCCTGATGTCATCAATAACATGATGAACCCCCAACCGAAGGCCGCTAAACCTGAGCCTGCTCCTCCTCCGCCGCCGGTTAATTTACCTGTATCCGCGGAAAATGCGTCATCTTCGCCAAGCTCTGTTTCTGCTGAACCAGGTGCATTTGGCGTCAATTCGATGTCTCCAGAGGAGAATCAGAATAATAGCGACCTACCGAGTCCTCCAGTCCGTGAATCAGATGACTTCCCAGCACCTGCAGACTTCTCAAATGATCAGGGCGTCGGCGACCTGGGCGGTAACGCAAACCTTGGCTTCACCCCCAATTTCGGTGGTGCAGGAATTGGTTTTGGTTCCGAAAATTCGAGTTCACAAGAAAATGCTCCTTCGAGTGGTATCGGATTACCCGCCTTTGAGGAAATCAGCGCTTCAGCCCAAACTCCTGACCTTCCTTCGCTCGGTGGAGAGGCCTCGCCTCCGGTTCCTCCAATGCCGCCTCTCGACGCATGGACAGCCCCTGATCCCGCCGAGTCTGGTCCGCCTTCGCCTCCGGAACCTTCTTCATCACCTATGAGTTTCACCGGCGTATTTGGTTCGATGGATAAGGAAGCTGAAGATGGGCAGGAGCCATCAAATGATTTCGGTTCTGACTCAGACAATGTTGTGCCTCAGCATTCATCATTACCTCCGCCACCACCCTTATCAGGACTGCCAGCTGGGATTGGTGACGGTGCGGCGACCTTGCTAACAAGCCCCTCGAGCACGCCTCCTCTCCCGTCGTTATCCGAGTCGTCGCCAGCTTCTGCAGAGGAAGAGGGTACTCAACAGTTGGCTACACCAAATGAGCCGACCAACGACGCTGACGCCGCTCCTTCTGAAGATCACTATCAAGCCGTTTTTGATAATTTCGTCTCCTCCAAGAGAGAGCTAGGTGAAAACGTTGATTCCATAACTTTTGATGGCTTTGCCGCTAAACTTCGAAAAAGTGAGCAGAAACTTATCGACCAACATGGCTGCAAGGCGGTGAGGTTTGAGGTCCTCGTCAAGGGTGATAAAGTGAGCCTCAGGCCACAATTGGTGCGCTAGGCCCCCCAAAAATATAATTTCCGGCTAAAAATTTGATGTAGGACAATGTCAGATGCATACTGACCTCGTGGTCAAGCTCTGGATATCATCGCTCACTCTCGCACTATGCTCAATCGGTATATCTACATCGGCGTTTGCTGAAGATAGCTATAAATCGTATTTGGAGCGAGCGCTCGAGCAAGAGCTGGTTCTCGATAAAGAGCCGGAGAAACTGAAATTTCGCCATAACAGTACGAAAGTTATTCGCTTATGGGCGCTAAGCATGAGCAAATCTACGACTCATAGCCAGCGATTGAAGGCCCAGCAGGGCCTCACGCAGGCCTGGGTAAGGCTTGCACATTGGTCAGGAACTTCTAGGGATAGAGAAGAAGCAAAACGACAAAAATCAGCTTTGGAACAGTTACTTCGCAGAAAAGAACGAAGCATTGCGAAGAAACCTCAGACAGGAAAGCCTCCTCAACCCACAAAAGTAGCAAAAGTTCAGCCTGTTCGGCCGAAGATAACCAAAGCCGCACTGCAAAATCCTAAGTATCTTCTTCCTTCTCTGAAGTTAGAGGTAATCGAAGATGCAGCGCACGTATTGCTGAATGTGCGTCACAAACTCTCAGTAAAGCGTCATGTGATTCCTGAACGTGGAGCTCGAGGGCCGCGGGTGTATTTCGACGTCTCCCCTATGGTTGCTTCACTGGGTTCATTGAAGACTTCCATGATCGAACATGCTGGTGTTGTGAAACTCCGCGTAGGGCAGTTCGATGCGGATACAGTCCGATTTGTTTTTGATATTGAAAAAGGCAAGCCAACTCCTGCAGTCCTAGATTTTCGCACGAACAAGTCTCCACGATTTGTGATCTCTCGGCTTCGAAAACCAATTATCAATCAGCGGGTTGCGCAGCAAAAGGCGCTTGAAAAGCTAGTTGATGATCTGCAAACCGCAGACAAGGAGCAAGCTGCATCTCAAGTAAAACCCAAGTCGAAAACGAAGAAGAAGGTGCGGGCTATTGTCAAAGAGATCGTAAAAACGAAAGGGCTCAACTCAACGACTGTCCAAGCCATCGCACCTCGTCGAACGTCTGACTTGATGAACATTCGAAAAATAGTCATCGACCCCGGGCACGGCGGTAAAGACCACGGAGCGAGTTGTTCTAAACATCGCCGAGAAAAAGATATCAACCTTGCGATAGCGAAAAAGCTGGGGAAAAAATTACGACGGGAGATGGGTGTTAAGATCGTTTATACCCGCACTAAAGACGTCTTCGTGTCGCTAAAGCGTCGAGTTGAAATTGCGAATGCTTCTGGCGCCGACCTATTTATTTCGATTCATGCAAATGCAAACGAAAATAAGAAAGTGAAAGGGGTTGAAACGTATTACCTCAATACCACGACTGACCAATACGCATTGAGGCTTGCTCGCCGGGAGAATACATCTGGCCCGAAACAATTACCTGTCCGTGGCGCTGTTCCAAAAGTAGGGTCAAGCGTAGAGGACGACGCTGCGATGCCGACGGGTAAAATGGGGCGTGATATGAGTTTACTTCTTGCTGATCTAGCGATGAAGTCGGCGACAGAGGAATCTCGAAGACTCGCTGGTTATATTCAAAGTGCGATAGTGAACGGGCTTCGCTCTAAGTATAAAAACGTTCGAGATCTTGGTGTGAAACGCTCGCTGTTTTACGTACTACTTGGCGTTCGCATGCCGTCGGTCCTAATCGAGAATGGCTTCATGTCTAACCCTATGGAAGCGTCGCGACTCGCCGACTCGAAATATCAAAGTCATCTCTCTTCTGCCATCGCGAGAGGCGTCCAAAGATTCGTTCTTGACCGCCGACAGCTTGCACAGAACTCGAAGTAAACAACAAATTTGGAGTATCTACTCGGATTTCTTCCTCATAGAAAACCTTGATACGCTCATTTCCTCGGCCTGACCTGAATAAATCTTCTTGGCTATTAAAACTTGATCTTGGGAATACCGATCAGATGGGTTAGTACAACCTGGGTTGAGCAAGTCGTTACTTAGTACCGAATTCAGCAAGGTCCTGAAGCAGCAGGGCCTGAGCACGGACATCTATTTAGGCACCTTTAAATGCGAAGGTTACATGGACGCGATCCGCGACATTTCAGCAGAATCTGTCGTTATTGAGTTCTCTGAAATTAATGAAATTCTCATGGCGGCACGCTCAAACCGCCACTTCACGGTTTTCGTCGGCGCCGGAGCTATTAGCGATATTTTGACGAAGGCTGGTACTGAAGTGAGTAATCTCATTGGGTTGATTGTTCTCGGGCCTGTAGACGAAGCGGGCCTATCAAAAGCCAGTATTCGCTCGGGGGGCGCAATGTCTATCATTGAAAGTCCTGACCGAGAGAGCCTCGTTCGCGTTGCACGTCGTGCCCTCGAATTTAGAGCGTTACGAGCCCTCGAATTTTGCCATCGCTGTGAGTCGCAGCGCCTCATGCGTCGCGAGGCTGAGCTGCTCGGACAAACACCCGAGACAATGACCGACGATTTACTGAGTGTACAACCTCCGCCGTTACCGGTTGGGGCGATTTCGCCATATCGATTAGAAGAAGCAACGGAGTCCTTTGAAAAAGCGTATATCGAACGTGTTTTGCATTTGTGCGCGAGCTCGCGCGAGGCGGCTTCGTATCTTGATGTTTCATCGGCGACACTAGCTCGAAAACAACGTCGCGATGACGAGGAGGAAGCATCATGATCGAAGCTAAGAAAGCTTGTCCTAAAATCGTGATTGTTGATCGGGGACGACTCCGCGAGCAGATAGAATCCGTCGTAGAGATCTTAGATATCGAGGTTAAGCTGTTGACCTATGAGACGGTTTTGGAAGTTGTGGGAGAGGCGGGCCCTACCGAGGTGACGGCGGTTGTCTGCTCTGCCAGCACAGCTGGACCGTTTCTCAGAGACCTTTTGACTTGGTCAGACCGAGAAGAGCTGGTCACACCGATACTCACTTGCCTAGTTGCTCCGGAGAGTAACGCCGAAGCGGTGGAATACGGGATCAGTCATCAGCATGTTCATTGGAGTGATTCGTCAGATTCTCAAAGCAGTCTGAGAGAATGGTTGAAGTCAGTTATCGAAGTGTTCGACCTTCGATTTTACCGGGAACAACATCAAAGCGCAGCAACTCAACTTCGGAACCTACGCAAGAAAGCGTTCTTGGGTGATTCCGCGGAATCCGTTTCGCCAATCGAAGGACCACCTTGTGGACCGCCGCTACCTACGCATGTTGAGGAGATTCAATCACTTCGTGACGCCCGCAATCAGTTTGAGCGTGGCCTAATTCGGGCAGCTATTCGTCAATTCGGAAGTCTCAAGGCGGCATCCGCGGAGTTGGGAATCTCCTATACCAGTCTCTGGCGACGTCTCAAGTAAGGCCCAGATACCGAGAGCGAGGAAATGAAAGGATGAACCTGCGACAGATAAGCTTATTGACCGCATTTTGCCTTCTTGCCGTGAACTGTAAAAACGGTGAAAAGAACAATGCAGTGGCAAAAAGTACAGCTACTTCTAAACCCATACCGTGGAAACCTGTGCGTCACGCTGCCCTTTACTTCACGACGGGGAGCCTGGGGTACATGGAGCCATGCGGGTGTACTTCGACGCCTATGGGAGGTATCCAGAGGCTTGCTACGATTGTGAAATCAGAGAAGCTTGACTCTGCGTTACTAGATGCCGGGAATTTATTACTTCCAAAAGACCATATTGATGACTCGAACCGGGACCAGCATGTTTACAAGGCGGAGACACTCGCGTCGTTCTATAAGACGCTCGGCGTGAAGGCCGTAAATATTGGGCATGCTGACTTGAAGCAAGGGCATCGCTTTTTGAAATCGCTTCAAGATAAATCGAATATACCGTTCCTTTCGGCGAACCGGAGCTTTGAGGCAGATAAAGGACCCGCGGTCAAACGCGCGATGGTTCATGTTCTAGACGGCATCAAAGTTGGGGTGACCGGCGTTGCCCTCGATACTAAGAATAGCCGAGCTAAAATTTCTGACGCAGAAAAAGCAAGTTTGGAACGAGAACTGAGAACTCTCACTGCTGAGAAAGTCGACGTACTTGTCCTACTTGCTGATGTGTCAGCATCTGGAGCTGAATCGTTAGCACGCGCTTTTCCGCAGTTACATTTTGTAATACGTTCTCCCGGCTCCAAAATTACTCGAAAACCATCTGCCCCCAAGAAAGTTGGAGATGTTGTTGTAATTGAAGCAGGTAGTCAGGGCCAATACGTTGGGAAATTACAGTTGTTACTGGGCCAAAGTGCGCCGGTCAAACTTGCGTTTGATGATGGCGGTCTCTCAAGGAAAGGGAAAGCAAATCTTATTGAACGAAAAATAACGGCCCTACAACGTGATATTGATAGGCTCTCGAAAGACTCGAAAAATAAAGAAGCAGTATCAGCACGCACGAAACAACTGAGCGTCCTGAAAAGCCGCCTCAGTCGCCTTTCGTCAAGTCAAGCACAAGCTGGACCCCATGCAAAATTTGAGCTTATAGCGCTCACCGAAGATGTTCCGAGCGACACTGACGGTGACGCTGTTCTCAAGGCATACTACGCGCAGTTAGTGAAAATGAATCTAACGAAGGGAGATGTAGCGCTTTGCGAAAAAAAGAAACCTGAAGACGCGGTCTATGTAGGAACTCAAGTTTGCGTCGATTGTCACGAGGAAGCATACGCATTTTGGAAGAAATCAAAGCATGCGAAAGCCTGGAAAACCTTAGAAGACGATAATAAGCACTTTGATTTGACCTGTATTGGATGTCACACGGTTGGCTACCAAGAGCCTGGCGGATTTTGTCGTCTAGCCGACGTTGGGGTGCTCAAGGATGTAGGCTGCGAGAACTGCCATGGAGCGGGCAGCGTGCATGCGAAAGACGAGGACCCCGACTCAATTATCTTGGCTTCCACAGAGAGTACTTGTGCGAAGCTATGCCATGTTCCCGAACATAGTGACAGATTTGAATATACGACCTACCTTAAGGAAATTACGGGCGAGGGACACGAGTTAAGTGAAGCAAGCTTACCAAAAAACTAATGTCTGTCTTTCTAAGTATCGTCGCGCTGTCTTGCCTTGGTGAGTTAGCGCCGCAAACCACAAGTTCGTCGAGCGTCGCGACGTCGACACACACCCGTTCAAGCACTATTGTTGAGCCGGTTGAGTGGCCTTTATTTGGTTTTACGCGAACTGGTACGCCTTCCTTTGATATCCCTATCAATCGCTCTCGTAGAGTAGAGAAATGGATTAATCATTTTCAATATCGAGGTAAGAAGCGATTTCGACGTTGGATGGCGAGAGCTTCAAAGATGGCACCATTGTATTATGAGATTCTTCGCAAAGCAGAACTGCCACTAGATACGCTTTTTTTATCGATGATTGAGAGTGGCTTCTACTCTAGAGCCTTGTCTTGGGCGAGTGCTGCTGGCCTTTGGCAATTTATGCCTCGAACGGGGGTTCGGTTTGGCTTGGAGTATTCACCTTGGCTTGATGAACGACTCAACAAAGCCAAGGCAACACAAGCAGCTGCGGCCTACCTCAAATATCTCTACAAGTATTTTGGTGACTGGCATTTGGCATGGGCTGCGTACAACGCCGGAGAAGCGAGAATCCGACGAGGGCTTCGAAGATCTCGTACCTCCGATTTTTGGTCTCTTAGCGAAACAAGACATATTCCTCGAGAAACAAGAGAGTACGTCCCAAAACTCATAGCTGCCGCGATCGTGTCGAAAGCTCCCCATCGCTTCGGTATTGAGCCTCCGGACTATTTGGATGCTGAAACATTTGAGACTGTTACTGTTACCACTGCAGTCTCTTTGAAAGTAATCGCAGAGGCCTGTGGAGAGGACATTGAGTTATCTGAAATACAAGAACTCAATCCCGAGTTATACAGAGGAATTACACCGCCCGGGCGACATTACGAGGTAAAAGTCCCGCGATATTGGGCTAGAGACTGCGAATCTCGTTTAGCAGAAGTTCCGATTTCTGAAAGATGGACCTATAGATTCCATCGCAACAAGGACTCTCGTAGTATCGATGATGTAGCAAAAAAATATCAGACTACTGCTCAAGCAATACTTGCTCACAACAAAATAACAAAGGGTCAGTTTTCGAAGTTTGAAGCTATGGTCATTCCTATTCCATTGATCAAAGACCGTGATGTTCCCGTAGAAAAATTACGGATGCCTCTGACGAGAATGGGGCTGTACACACCCGATAGTCCTCCTGTGCGTATTCACCGTGTCAGAAGAGGAGATTCATTGTGGAAGATTGCACGTCGATACCGAGTTTCTTTAAAAAAATTAAAGAGATGGAACGGAATTTATAAAACACGCTACCTTAGAATTGGTGAACGAATTGTGATCCGAGGGCGCTCCAGATAACTCGGTAATTTCAGGCGGTTACAGTCGAGATCTCGCGTAAAGCCCGTCAAATCAACGTTTCCGCGATTACACAATCTGTATGGTGGTGCATAAAAAAGAGCCACGATATGTTGGGGGTGTGGCTTGACAGTCGTCAAGTTGGGCTTTAATAGCTCGAGTTGCAGGCAATCAGTCCTGCAACACAAAAAGGGAGGTCATAAAGATATGACAAAGCAAGAACTTCTAGACATGGTGGCGAAGAACAACGAAGACTTGACGAAGAAACAGGTTTCAAACGTTGTTGATTCACTCTTCACAGCGATGACAAAGACCATCAAAAAAGAGGGTGGTATTTCTTACCCAGGTTTTGGTAGCTTCACAGTTCGTAAGCGAAAAGCGCGACAAGGTCGAAACCCACAAACGGGAGAGACAATCAAAATCAAAGCGTCTAAAACTGTAGGCTTCAAGCCTGCGAAGGCTTTGAAAGACATCCTCTAATCCAAACGATTAGTGAGAAGCGCGAACGCAAAGTTTTGTGGTTCGGATGGCTTAGGCTTCGGGTGGAAACGCCCGAAGCTTTTTTTGTTAATTGCCTAGGGCTTCAGTATTGAAGCACGTCTAATAAGAAGTCGCCCAAAGCCTGCGTTTGAAAAATACATAAACTTATACCGGCCCAAAATAATCAAATCTTGGTCGGTGATTGGAGTCGCTTCATTCGGTTGAAGTTTCTTTCAGTTGAGTAATGTGCCGTTTTTAGATTCGAGGTCAGTAATTGAGAAATGTCGGTGATCTTCACCTTGCGTAAACCGGCAGTGAACGGTTGAAAGAGCAAACTCTGTGATGACAACATCGTTTCGGGATGAACGGCCTATCGTTACCCCAGGCACCCCCATGATATTTGGGCTTGCTTTCAGCGGCCAGACTCGAGAAGCGAGAACCGGTGATTGGCTGATGATATCTGACACATCGGAAATAAGAACTTCGCGAGTTGACTGCTCACGGCTAGACCGAGCGATATTATCTATCTCCCCGACCAAGCCAAGTCCCACGATGAAAGGATAGGGGTAGGCTTGTTGAAAATGGGCGATGCCCAGACTTCTGACCTCTCTCACATAGTCATTTACGTATTTCGCAGAAGAGTTCGCTCTTCGAATGGATTCAACAAGCTTATCTGAGAGCACCGGAACAACTGTTTCGGCTGCAGCTTCAATTTCTAAGGCCTCTGATGATTGTTCTACAGGGGCAGTATGTCGAGGTGGTGGTTGTTTCTTAGTGTTGAGCTGTTTCACGTTTGCAAACAGTTCCAACGGTAGCTCCGCCACGGTGATGGCGTCGTCGCCTCCTGGCGGGTTACTTTCCGAGCTAATGACTGTTCGGGCTCTGGACCGAATATTTTCCTTTTTTGATGAGTCATCGCTCATGCACCTAATTTAGACCGTGCGTTCAGATGACGCAAGCTGAGTTAATTTGGAGCTTTGTGCGTGGTAAGTTACGACTCTCGCTCTGCTTTTTCCTTTAGAGCTTTGAGGACCCGAGCAGGGGTAAAAGGAGTCTTTCGAAGCCTTATCCCCACAGCGTCAAAGACAGCATTGCTTATCGCTGGAATCGCTGGATGAAGAGGTCCCTCTCCGGCTTCCTTTGCACCATAAGGTCCTTTGGGATCAATAGATTCCACAATGATTGCCTCTAGTTCGGGAGTGTCCATCGTTGTGGGCATTTTATAATCGAGAAGAGAAGGGCTTCTGTGAAGACCTGAGTCATGGAAATTTTGATCTTCCATAATGGCCTCTGCTGCCCCCATATACGCCGAGCCTTCGATCTGCCCTTCAGCCAAAATTGGGGCGATTGCTTTTCCACAGTCATGAGCGACCCAAATTTTGTTCACAGTAATTACGCCGCTTTCCTCGTCGACGGTGACGTCCGCCACGTGGGCTGTGAAGGAATAAGCAGGAGACGCACCGATCGTTCCACCTCGGTAATCGCCGCCAAGTTTTTCTGTCCATTGCGCGCCGGTAGCGGCAAGAGAACCAAATTTTGCTTCTGTGAGATGAAAAGCGTCAACGATCGACATGTTCTGGGAAGTGTCTTTCGTAAAAAAGGCTTTCCCGTCGGCCAGCGCAACCTCTTTCGCCTTCACTTCCCACTTTTCAGCAACTGCTTCTTGAATTTGTTTCTTCAGTTTGCGACATGCGTCGACCGTCGCATTTCCGATCATCAGTGTTCCACGGCTTGAATACGCACCGAGGTCAACGGGGGTGAGGTCAGTGTCAGATGAAAAGACACGAATTCGCTCGAGTGGAACACCGAACTCTTCGGCCGTGATGTATTGCATGACCGAATCAGAGCCCTGACCGATATCAGAGGCTCCGCAATGTACGGCCACTACACCGCTGCGATCGATGCGAATCATCACAGCTGATTGAGGCATGTCATTTGGATAAATCGGGTAGGCTGTCCCAGAAATATACATCGAACCGGCGATGCCTAAACCTTGTCCCCTTGCTTGCTTCCCATAACGACTTTTCCAGTCAGACGCTTCTTCGACTTTGTCTAGACATTCCATAAAACCGTTCGAGCCTATGTATTGGCCGTTTACAGTTTCGACATAATCGCCGATGAAGTTTCTCCGCCGGAGTTCTATCGGGTCGAGACTCAGTTTTTCAGCGAGCTCGTCCAATTGAACCTCAAAGCCAAATCGGGGCTGCACGCTTCCATGACCACGCTTGGGCCCACAACATGGTTTATTTGTATACACTCGCGTGGCGTGAAATCCATAAGTAGGAAAGTGATAAGGCCCCGTCAGAAGCTGCCCGGAATAATAAGCCGTAACCAGGCCAAAAGAAGAGTACGCGCCTCCATCGATTAAGATCTTAGATTTGACCGCGGTAAGTTTCCCGTCTTTTGTGGCGCCGGAGCGAAACCTCATCTTCATAGGGTGACGTCCGCGGTGAGAGTAAAAAACCTCCTCTCTTGTGTAGAGGAGTTTGACGGGGCGGCCGGTCTTCATTGCGAGCTTTGAAGTCACGAATTCGAGGTCGAAGGGCTCACTTTTACCTCCGAAAGCGCCACCGAGGACGGGCTGGATAACTCGAATTCGCGCCGGGTCGAGTTCCAGCACCTTCGCCAATTCACGATGTAGATAATGAGGTACCTGCGTCGATGACCAAAGTGTCAGCAGTCCAGACTCGTCGTATTGCGCCACCGCACAGTGTGGCTCTATGGGAGCATGAGTTGTCCCCTCGAAAAAGTACTCATCTTCAACAACGACGTCGCTGTTTTCAAATGCAGCGTCCAGGTCGCCGAACGAGAGGTCGACCATTTTCGAGATGTTACCTTTCTTGAGTTGTCGCGGGTTATAGTCATGAATGACCACTGAACTCTCTAAGGCTTCCTCAGGCGTCATGAGAGGCTCTAAAACCTCGTAGGTGACCTTTATCTTCTTCAGCGCCTGGTTAGCGGTATCTTCGTCAATCGCAGCGACTGCAGCGACACCATCGCCGACATATCTTGCTTTATCCTCCGCAAGTACTTGCTCGTCGGGCGTCCACGGGATGATTCCATATCGTGTTGGAAGTTCGCTTCCGACTAATACGTCGAAAACACCGTCCATCGCGAGTGCTTCGCTGCAATCAATATTTGCGATTCGAGCGTGCGCATGCGGGCTACGAAGAATCTTCGCGTGAAGCATTCGCGGCAGAATGATATCATCAGCGTATATCGCTCGGCCGGTGGCTTTGTCGTTGCCTTCAAATTTGCGATGTCTCTTACCTACGATTTGGTGTGTCATTTGATTTCCCCTAGGATCTCATCGAATGCTGCGCTCAAACTTGCAGACATGATGAAGTAGTTACCGGAGTAGTCTCCATTAGCGATAGTTGTGAGTAATTCTTCAGAACCGCTAGGAGGTGGTAATGGGCCCACGAGTTTCCGCTCAGAGTTCGTAATCGAAGTGCTTTCTAAGGTTATATACTGCGCTCCCAAAGTGAGCGTTGTACCAAACCATTGTGTAGCAATGCCACCGCTAAAGCCATGTTTATTCAGGTCTGGCGAAGAGAGGTCTTTGTTAGCCTGTGGTACCGCGCTCGGCTCGTAAAAATAGCCGCCATAAACTGTCACGTAAGGAGCAAAGTGGTCAAATTGGCCACCAATGCGTAATGACCACGTGTCTTCAAAGTCATAGGGCAGGTCGATGGTTGCAAGTTTGACAGCCTCGTCGTTGAGGATAATGTTTACGTCTTTGGAGCGTATTCTCGCGTAATCGTAGACGTGCCATGCTTCATACACGACCGCAATTTCTGCGGCGAACCACTTTGGTTCTTGGTACTGAACCCCCAGCCGCCAAATAGGTGGCAAGTTAATTTCAAGTTGGATTTCAGAGCCTTCAATCGTTGCTATACTGGCTGCGCTTGGAGGAAGCTGAATCTCGGAGGTGCCATCGGCGCGTATAGAGCGTTGGCCGATCACACTCGCACCTACTGTGAGCCCAGGAACGATGTCGTAACTCGCACCAAAGGTCCAGTTTGGTCGTATGCTGCTTGCAAACTCGACTACTGTGGGAATGTCCCAGTCTGAGTCTTCGGGGGTTGTGATCAAGCCGGAGTTAGCCCACAGCGTGAGCTCCTGCCGTGTCGAGAATTGATAAAGTTGCGCGCCAAAGCCCAAACGTAATCCTTTGATTGGAGAGGCTGCAACAACGAGACTGTAATAGGCTTCCGCAACTTCTACTGATAGTGAACTGTACCTTTGAGGTTGTTCTGACGGCTTT
This sequence comes from Myxococcota bacterium, assembly GCA_036337945.1. Classification (GTDB taxonomy): domain Bacteria; phylum Myxococcota; class Kuafuiibacteriia; order Kuafuiibacteriales; family Kuafuiibacteriaceae; genus JAYZDF01. Next base: position 1,706 of record JAYZDF010000147.1, on the reverse strand, counting down.
GCACCGGGCACATTATAGCTGAATCTTCTGGGGCCTTGAGGTCCATACACGGCAAGTCCCACCGTCAAGTGGTTCCAGTCGAATCCGTAAGCGAGTCCAATGTATGGAATCTCTTGCAACCCTCTGGTTTCTTCGGCGGTGCGGCCTATGAAAGATTCGGTGAGTTCTTGATCGAGAAGGTCGGCATCAGCAAGCTCGCCGTTAACACAAGGGCATTTGCGAGCAAACGCAGCCTGATAATTAACGAGGTTTAAGTCTCCAGACAGATGAAAGCCTCCGTCCAAGAGCGCGAGCCCTGATGGATTATAGTGAATCGATAAAAGAGAATTAGGTGCCGCAACGAACGCACCACCACGAGCCATGCCCCGTGTACCGACATCCCCAACATAATATCCGCCAGCAATGGAAGGGGTGGCGAAGGTCACCGTGAGTAGGAGTCCCGACAATTTCAAAAAGACCGACCGATACACACTATTTTCGTGCCACATTCGCAGCGAGCAGCAAAGACCCGATTGATGAGGATCTTTACGTCTTGACGGGTAAAACTCGGTCGTTAGAGTGAATCCTGAGGAAAGTCGCTTGGTTCTAATGTAAAACCCTGGTAATTACCTGTGCTTAGAGCTAGGTGGCTCTGGTCAATTCTATGGATTATGTCGATTACTACCAAGCACTCGGACTGAGCAGAAATGCCACAGCCGAAGAGATCAAGCGTGAGTACCGGAAGTTGTCACGCAAGTACCATCCTGATCTCAATAAGTCGCCAGGAGCCGAGGACAAATTCAAGCAGATAGCAGAGGCCTACGAAGTACTTGGTGATGCCGATAATCGCAAAAAATACGATAAATATGGGTCCGCCTGGAAAGCTTATAAAGATGGCGCCGAACCACCGCCGGGATTCGAAGGTTTTGACTTTTCGAACGTAAACTTCGGGCAGGGTCGGCGTGGACAGCGTGGTCCAGGTGGTCAGGGCTTCAGCGATTTCTTCGAGACTTTTTTCGGGGGCGGTGGCTCAGACTTTTTTGGGGGCATGGGCGGCAATCCAGGTGGCTTCCCTGGTGGCGGAGGTCGCTCAAGAGGCCGCGCCGGCCAAGACCACGAAGTCAGCCTAAGTATGAGCATTGAGAATGCCTTCTCGGGTGCCAAACGTGAAATTATGGTCACTGATAAACAAACGGGCTCCACCCGTACTTTAGAGGTGAACGTTCCGGCTGGCGTGAGAACGGGACAGAAAATTAGACTCAAAGGGCAAGGCGGTCCGGGAATCATGGGGGGTGCTCGCGGTGATGTCCTTCTAAAGATTGAGGTGCGAAATTCTGCACGCTTTCGCCTTGAAGAGCGTGACGTGTTTACTTTTATCAGCGTGTCCCCTTGGGTTGCGGCGTTAGGTGGAGAGGCTGACCTCAAAACTTTGAACGGAGTTCTTCGAGTTAAAATTCCTGCTGGGGCGACGTCGGGTCAGAAAATTAGAATAAAAGGGAAGGGCTTTCCAAAGAAAAACGAGACACCTGGAGACCTATATGCCGAAATCCGAATTGTTCTTCCGAAAACACTTACGGACCGCGAGCGGGAACTATTTGCCGCTTTGGCGGAAGCTTCTTCTTTCGTGCCTGAATTAGAAGACTAGACGCTGCGAATCGGTGATTAGAGTGTCACTACGCTACGTCGGCGAGGAGGTGTAAAAGTATGAATCTAGAGAAATTTACCAA
>JAYZDF010000146.1:0-8727 GCA_036337945.1 Myxococcota bacterium | reverse complement strand
AATACGGTTCGCCCGCGATCGGCCGTCACCGGCACACCCGCTTGTCCAGAGTCGTTCGCGCCCCAGCAATAAAAGGATGCTCCACTGCGCGCACAGGTGTGGAAAGCACCCGTCGCCACGTGCGACGCAGGCGCATCGAGCTGGGCGGTTTGTGGAATGTGAATCGCACTGACTTCCACATTGGTATCAAGACCAAGTTGAGAGCGTGTATTGCCGCCCCAACACATCACCTGACCATTGGCGAGCACAACACAATTGTGCTCTTGACCGGCCGCAATTTGCTCCGGGAGAAGACATTCTTCCGTCCGAGAATTCCGCTGCGAGAGACAGCTGGTATCCTCTACGAACGTATCAAAAACAAAACAGCCAAACTGAGTCACAAACAAGTGTCCGGCAATTATTGACTTGAGCATGCTGCGAAACACGCCGAAATAGTACGCAAATCGCCGCGGAAATTCACCCCAATTCGAGCCAAATTCCGATATCAATGCTGATTTCGATCGGCATTCTATCTTCTTAGCTTTGGAATAAACGCAGGAGTGCGCTGCATGTACTCTTTGAACCCCGGCTTGGTTTCAATCAACCGCGCTTCAAGCATAGAAACGCCCGAGACTTTGACCAATAAGAAATTGATCAAAATCGGGGATACAACCGTATAAAGCCCCCATGGCTCGTCAATGACGCTGATCCATAAGCCCCACCACAAAAGCGCTTCACCGAAGTAATTCGGATGTCGGCTGAGAGCCCAAAGGCCCGTGTCCAAGAGTTTGCCACGGTTGTCAGGATTCTTTTTGAAGGCTTCGAGTTGATGGTCTCCGACCACCTCCCAAATGAAACCAACGAAAAAGATGGCTGCGCCAAGGTAGTCAATCAGACTCGGGTTCGTCGACGACGAATTTTGAACCACTGATTGGATGGGCAAAGAGACAATAAAAGCCAAGGTTCCCTGCAATAAAAACACTTGAAAATAGCTGAACCACCAATATCGCTCGGCCCCATAATTTTTGCGAAACGCTTGATACCTAGGGTCTTCTTCTTCGCCCCATCCGCGGCGAAACAAATATCCCCAAAGGCGGATTGCCCAAAGGAAAAGCAACGCCAAAAACAACATTTTTGCGGGAGTGAGGCTGTGCCGAAACAAAGCCGCCACACCTCCTAAGGTAATCGTAATGGACCAAAAAGGATCAATAATGCTCGCGTTCTTCTTTAGTACGCTGACGACCCATAAGCAGGTCACAAATATCCAAATGCATAAGGCGGAATGAAGAAAATCATTTTGCGGCCAGGTCATACTTTCGCTCCTTCAGCGACGCGGGCCGTGACCCACTCGTCTACTTGTTGCCATTGTTTGAATAACCAAATGGCCAAATCACCATCTCGTGGAACGTCAGCCGCCCTGACCCGCCTGAGTCGAATACTGATTTTGTTGTTCACGAACGAGCCACGCCAGAAGTCCTTAAATTTCACGCCATTTTCAAAGCCATGATGTTCCAAAAAAACAACATCTAAGTCTGGATGACTGGTCAACAGGGACGCTACACCCGCCGGTCTCGGCGGTAAGACGTTTTGAAAGGAGTCGGTCATGGCCTTAAGTTCTGGATATTCGTTATTGGTATCTTTGGCCTTAATTCGTGCGAGTTTCTTCGGAGTAAAGCGGGTCCCCTCGGGATAAATCAAAACGCCGGTTTTGTCGTCGAGGTTTGATGCAAGCTCAACAATAGATTCTACTTCGCGCTCACGATTTTTGCTTTGGCGTGTAAGGAACACGCTCTCGAGGCGTTGACCTACAATATCAAGGCAAGGGTCCCAAAGCAGTTCCTGCTTCAGGACGTAACGAAACCCAATTCCGAAGGGTTTTGAAATCGCCAGCGACGCCAGCAAAGTATCCGCCACGCTGCTGTGACGAACAAAAAGCAAATAAGGGCCTTGAGCACCTACGTCTGCATTTTCAACCTGAAGTCCTAAGTTGAAAATGCGTTGCATGGCTGCGAAATTGGTGGTCGTCCACCACCACTGCAGTTTAAGATGCGCTCGCGTGAAGGCCGATGATTCGGAACGACCGATAAAAACAATCCACAGGAAAAGAGCAATCAAAACGCCGACGCCTTCGAGGACGAAGAAAGTCGTGATCATCATGAGTGTTCGCAAACGCGAAAATCGGTTTCCTCGACCGAAAGTTAGTTCATACAGAGAGGTAAAAATCACCCAAACCGGCGACGTGATTACCAGCGCCAACGCAATGAGTATGAAGATGGGAACCGTAACCAGCCGGCGCATCCACGTTTTTGCGAAGCTGTGGTGATAAAGACTCATTCTCAGGTGCGGCGCCTCAACATTCGATCTTTGACCAGGAATCCAGCGGCAGCGCAAGACGCCGTCAAAATGACTCCCCAAACAATGTCGATGGGCACCAGAGCTGCCGGCCAGTCCGTGATGACCGCCCAATTCGTAAGCTCATACGTTGCATAGCCGAAAAAACCCATACCCGCACCGCGCTTCGCCGCAGTTTTGAGATTGTCCGACGGCCAGATGGCGTGAACCTGAATCGCCCCAATATACATCACGTAAAACATCAAAGCGGCGGACCACACGGTCGATTTCGTCAGTAAATCTCCCATATGTTTTGCGTATATCGGTTGAGCGATTATGCCTAACCATACGAGATCAAGCGCAAAAAACGACAGTCCGGAGGCGATCGCAGCACTAAGAACAATCCCGATAGGCTTTGAAGAACCACTAGTGGTTTCACGAGTATTCATAATGGTTGCTCGTCGAATAAAACGATTTATCTTGAAGCGCTAGGGCCATCGCCGATTCTCTGTTTTTCGCTCGCTTATTTCCGTCCAACATGTGAACATATGTTCAGTCTCAAGACTCATTTATACCGAGATTTTTGTCTATGGCTTCGTATGTTCCACTGTGGTGTAAGAGCAATTTTTCCTTCTTGGAAGGCGCGAGCCATCCGGATGAATTGGTGGAACATGCACACGAACTTGGACTTTCGGCGATGGCCCTCACCGACCGAGATGGCGTCTATGGAATCGTTCGAGCCCATTCCAAAGCCCACGAATTGGGGCTCAAGCTCATTGTAGGTAGCGAACTTAGTCTCGACGAAGGTTGCACCCTTGTGGCCTTGGTACAAAACCGAAAAGGATACGGCCAGCTTTGTCAGCTCATATCTCAAGGGAGACTCCGCTGTCCTAAAGGGCAAAGTATCCTTCATTGGGAGGAGATTCTGAAGAACCACTCAGACCTCATTCTTTTGGTCCGAGACCCCAAGAGCTTTTCAAAACTCGGAGCCCTAAAAGAGTGTTTTGGGGACCGGCTGTACCTGATGGTCGCTCGACACCGAGAAGCAATCGAAGCCAATCGAGAAGCGACGCTTAGACAAATGGCTCATCGATACAACATACCGACGGTTGCATCACATGAAGTCTTGTATCATACGCCGTCCAGGCAATCATTGCAGGATGTGCTGACTTGCATCCGTCACGGAAAAAACATCTACGAAATTGGACGACTGACTCATCCCAATCACGAACACAGCTTAAAGAGTCCAGTTGCCTTCGAAAAGCTTTTTGCAGACGACTTACTGAGTATCGATCGAACCCGCGAGGTCGCAAGTCGGTGCCAATTTTCACTCAATGATCTTCGCTATCGATATCCGTCCGAAAAACTTCCTAGTGGGCAATCTTCGCTAGAGTACCTGCGAGATCTTTCTTATGAAGGTGCCCGCAAGCGGTATGGCTCCTCTGTTCCTGGCGACGTTTTTCAACAACTCAAAAAGGAATTACAAGTTATCGAAGACCTCGAATACAGTGGTTACTTTTTGACGATGTACGAAATCGTTCAGTTTTGCCAAGCGCAAAACATCTTGTGTCAAGGTCGAGGCTCTGCTGCGAATTCGGTCGTTTGCTATTGTCTTCAAATCACAGCGGTCGACCCCATCCGGCTAGGGCTATTATTTGAGCGATTTATCTCTAAAGAACGCGCAGAACCGCCGGATATCGACCTTGATATTGAGCACGATCGACGTGAAGAGGTCATACAGCACGTCTACGAAAAATACGGACGAACCCATGCGGCGATGGTCGCCACCATTATTCGTTACCGTAGAAAATCCGCAATCAGAGACGTAGGCAAGGCACTAAAGTTCAGTGAGACTGCATTAGAAAAGCTGTCAAAAATCAGCGCTCGAGAAGAAGCTTTTCACTCCGAGATGATTCAGCGCGCGGGGCTAAACTCTGCTCAAGTGAGTGTGCAGAAATTTTTAGAGCTTACCGAAGAAATACTGGATTTTCCTCGACACCTTTCTATTCATCCCGGCGGATTCCTCCTTGGGCATGAACCTATTAATACTCTTGTACCTATCGAAAACGGAACGATGGCAGATCGCAGTGTCATCCAATGGGATAAAGACGATCTAGAGACGCTAAAGCTATTCAAACTTGACCTGCTCGGACTTGGCGCGCTCAACGTCGTGCATCGTAGTTTTGATCTGATTGCCCAGCATTATAAGCAGAGCTACAGCCTTGCGACGGTTCCTCCAAAAGACCAGGCAACCTACGACATGATTTGCAAAGGCGACACTGTGGGTGTCTTTCAAATAGAAAGTCGGGCCCAAATGTCTATGCTCCCTCGTTTGCGGCCTCGGCAATATTACGATCTGGTCATCGAAATCAGTTTGGTGCGACCTGGCCCGATCACTGGCGGAATGGTTCATCCTTATTTGCGAAGGAGAAATGGCGAGGAACCTATAGATTATCCTCACCCTACATTGATTCCGGTTCTCAAAAAGACACTAGGCATTCCGCTTTTTCAGGAACAAGTCATGCGATTGGCTGTTGTTGCCGCCGACTACACACCCGGCGAAGCTGATCAACTTCGACGAGACATGGCAGCATGGAAAAGCTCGGGACGAATTGAGCGACACCGACAACGCCTGATTGCTCGTATGCACGAAAAAGGAATCGAACGACAGTTTGCAGAACGGGTCTTCGAACAAATCCGTGGCTTTGGCGAATATGGATTTCCAGAGAGTCACGCCGCAAGCTTTGCGCTCATCGCCTATGCTACCGCCTGGCTAAAGCGACATTATCCCGCAGCATTTTTGTGCGGATTGCTCAATGCTCAACCCATGGGCTTTTATTCTCCTGCCACTTTGATTGAAGATGCGAAAAGACATCAGGTTGAGGTGCTCCCCATTTGCGTTCAGCGTAGTCAATGGGAATGCACGTTAGAAAAACAGGACCACACCTTCGCTGTCCGAATGGGGCTTTGCTATGTTCGAAGTCTATCCTCCAAAGAGGCACAAAAAATTATCGAGATTCAAAGCAGCAATCACACCATGGACAGTTTCATGGCTCAAGTTCAGCTAAATGAGCAGACTTTGCGGCATCTCAACGATTGTGGAGCATTTGAATGCTTTCATTCCAACCGAAGAGCCATGCTGTGGGAAATTAAGAACGAAGCGGGCGCTACGGCCCTCCCCTTCAATCACTCGAGTCGGGCTCGCTTTCCTTCCCTCACGCATTTTGAAAAAGTTCGATGGGATTACGAAAACAGTTTTCATAGCACTAGAGGGCATCCACTGGAGGATCTTCGTGCCACGCTTCAATCTCAAGGCCTTTGTAGTGCTCACCAGGTCCAGAATTCGAAGAGTGGAAAATTTGTCCGCTACGCTGGACTCGTCATCTGTCGTCAGCGACCAGGAACCGCAGGAGGCGTGGTATTCCTGACGCTTGAAGATGAAACAGGGTTCGTGAACGTGGTCGTCTGGCAGAACGTTTTCGAAAAATATTCAATCCTAGCTAAGACCGCGTCTTTTCTGGGAGTATCGGGGAAACTTCAAGTGGATTCAGGCGTCGTTCATCTCGTCGCGAACTCATTGTGGCACCCGAAAGTCTCCTCAAAAATGACCCACCAAAAAAGTCGCGATTTCTGCTAAAACCCTGCACTTTTTGCTTGGGGGCGACTCGTATTTCTGATAGCCCCGTGTCAGTTAGCGGTCCGGCACCAAAAGTGCTCGGGTGTAACCACCCAATCCGGAGAAAATAGCGAGCCCGCTCAAATTCGTTTCGCAAATGAGAGATTGCGAGAGGGAGATGAACGATGAAACGCTTCGCTGCTATTACCATTTCTACATTTTTCGTGGTCACCGCATGTGGTGATTCTAACCATGACATCAAGACTGAATACCTTGCTCTGGATGATGTTTCCACGAAAGCGATCATTGAGTTCGTAAATGACTCGTCGATTACCTTTGAACTGCTCGACAAAGATGTCGCCCTAGATAAGCGGGCCGCCCGAAACATTGTTAACTATCGATATGGACCCGATCAACGTCCCCGAACCCGAGACGACCAATATTTTTCGACGGTCGACGAACTCGATGCAATCCCCTACGTTGGTCGAACCGCTCTTGCAAACATACTCAACTATGCGACCACTGTTTTCGGAACATCAAATCAAACTCAAACACCGGTTTCTACGGAGGTCCCTCAGGCGACCTACTCTTACTCGCAAAGCGTTCTGGATTCAGTCGTTCGCAGATACGAAATCACGGACATAGAAAACCTTCTGGTTCGGTCAGAGAGCTTCGACAATCAAAATTACTATCTAAGCCGACGCGAACTCACCATGGGAGCTCTTGATATCAAACGTGACCAGCAAATCCTCGCTTCCTATCGGTACTCCTCCTCGGTTTTGACGCGAGAGATCGAAACCAACGCTATACGTGACCGACTTCATTTACTCACGCAAGCCATCCGCAGCGACACAGATCAAAACAAATACCTAAAAACCAGTGAGATAAAATCTGCCATTATGGCCGTCACCCAACCAACACCGGAAATCGGCGTTATTTCCGATATCGACCGAACTCTACTTCCCCACAGCGGTAATCTTCAAACCTTCACTGCACCATTCGCAGGAAGCGCTCAGCTGCTCGACGAGCTAGAGCACGAACAAGGCCGCAAAAGCGGAGACACCTACTACGTCACAACCAGAACTCCCGACGTACTTGGAGAAGTTCCTGAATGGCTATGGAGCAACCGATTCCCAATTGGTCAAATCGATACTGGCGTCGCTCTTCAGCCTTGGATTTCACAATCCGAAAAAGTGGAAGATATTTCTCGAATCATGAATTCACGCCCCGAGTTATCTTTCGTCTTATTCGGTGACTCCAGCTACCGTGACCCTGAAGTATACGCGGAGATTATGCGCCGTTTCCCTGGACGTATTGCCGCGGTCTTCATTCACCGCGTCAATAATGTGAGTTCTCATCGAGTGAGCGGCATGTTTGTTTATGAAGAAATGTACGAAGCCGCGCTTGAGTTGTTTCGGCATGGAATCATCTCTGAAGCTGCTATCTGGCGTTCAATGGAAGCTGCAAAACGAGAAGGTGCCAACCTTAGCGACGGGCAAATTGAATCTTTGATCGATATGAATGCATATGGTCACTAGCCTCGGCAGTTAACTCCACTACGTATCTTCACTTCGCGCATTCCCACAAAGCGGCGCCCCAGTGCTGACCTAAGCCCATTCCCATAGAAACAATCCGTTCTCCTGGTTCTAGCGGTTGTTTTTCGATAGAAAAGTGTAAGTTCGCAAACATATCCGCAGCGAAAGCATGTCCTCTCACTCGGCACCCTTCTGCATCGACCCGTTCAAGCGGAATTTTAGTGCGTTCTGCAATCGCAGCTCCGACCGACTTGGTGACATTATCACTTAGAAACCGCGTCACCTGTGAAGATTTCCATCTGGCTTTTTTCAAACGACTCAGGAGTAGTTCTGCCCCCAGGTCAAAATTCACCTTGGCCAGCTCAGCGTATGAAGCCTGATCCCGAACTTCGAACGTCCAATCCTCGGGCAAAAGTTCACCCTTCTTTTGTAACTTTCGATACCCAGCTTGAGGTCCAAAAGCGTCGATAAATTCGGGATGAGAATGAACTGCAACATCCTTGAGAAACAGTTCTCCTCGTTTTGGTTTTACTACCTTCTCCAGAGCAAAAGCTCCTGCACCGTCCCCGAACACAGTTGCCGGAATAAAAATCCGTCCACCTGGCATTGCGCAACCCGCGCAAAGAACCGTCCGAGACAATTCTCTTTCGGTCTTTAGTATCGCTCGAAGAACGCGCAATGCCGTAAAAGAACCGGCGCAGGCGACGTCGCCAACCCCCATACACTCGGCCGACATAACGTCTAATAGTTGCGCTACTTTTGCCGAAGTCGACCAGATATCTACATCAGGCAATGTACATCCGACCGTCATAAGCAATTGAACATCATCACTGCCCCATTCTGCCGATTCAAGAGCAGAGCACGCCGCTTCGGCTGCCATCGTCGCCGGAGTATCTTCAGGGCCGCATTGGTGCACGGTCTCACAACCAAGTACGGAAAGAAGCCGCCTCTTTAGCAAAAGCTGAGGGTGCTCGGTAGCCATCAAGTCTGAGGTCGCAACAACCTCTTCGGGGAAGAAAACGCCGGTGCTTCGAAGGACCAAATACATCCCTAATCAATTTCCCCTTCAACCCATGGAAGCTGTTCACGATCGGCGAACAAGGCTTCAAAACCGTCTAATGCATTTTCGGGAATATTTATACCGGCAATTGTTTCTCCGGGACGCACAATTTGGGTTCTTGCCAATGCACGATAAAACCATTTTTGAAATTGCTGCATCATGCCAGCGACCGTTTTTCTTTCTTGATGTGAAAGCCTTGGCGAAAG
>JAYZDF010000145.1:0-8766 GCA_036337945.1 Myxococcota bacterium | reverse complement strand
TTACGTGAACCCGCGTGAATTCACTCAGGATGTTCATCGCACTGTGGATGATACGCCCTATGGTGGGGGTGCTGGCATGGTTATGAAGGCCCCACCGATGGTCGCTGCTATTGAAAAAGCAAAAAGCCGAAGCGCGAATAGCAAAGTTATCATGTTAACACCTCAGGGCGCGCCGCTTTCCCAAGCGCAACTGGCCGAGTGGTCCGAACTAGAGCATCTGGTATTGGTCTGTGGACGTTATGAAGGTTTTGATGAACGTATTCGAGATTTTGTTGATTGCGAAGTGTCTGTTGGTGATTTTGTCCTTACCGGTGGTGAGTATGGTGCGCTGACCTTGTTGGACGGCGTGATTCGACTGTTACCTGGGACCCTCGGTAACGCGGCATCTCATGCTGGAGACAGTTTCAGTCACGGATTGCTGGAGCATCCTCAGTTCACTCGTCCGTCATCATTTCGCGATCGAGTCGTCCCCGAGGTTTTGACCTCCGGAGACCATACTAAGATTGCGAACTGGAGACAGAAAGCCTCATTGGCCCGCACCCTTCGTCGGCGTCCCGAAATACTTGCTTGGGCACGGTTGTCAGATCAAGAACGCTCTGTCTTACGAACGTTAGAACATGAGCGACCCCGTTTGTGTGTAGCGATGACAGTACATGAATCAGAAAGCGCAGCGTCTATGTTTGATCATCTGCATCAGCTGATTCTCGCATTCAATCTAGAAATGGCTTTCGTTTTACCTAAGCCAAGTAACGAGCCAGGAAATAAACTCTCGCAGCAATACAATGCATGGCTCAAAAAACTCCAAGCGAAAGACTTTGTATCTCCTGAGCGGCAAGGCTCGCGCAAACAATGGAAGATAGATAAAGATCGGGCTCATCAAGAATTCGCGGCGTTGCAGAGTGCAGGGCAGAATATCAAGATTTGTGCACAAGCCGATGAAATAAGTCAGTACTTTGCCGATTCAAAGTTTCGACTTATCGCTTACGATCCACATCAACGTCCCGAGACGAATCCTGTTGACCGACTGAGTTTTCGAGGAACTTCTGCAGAATGTGCCCAAGTTTTCTGTTTTGATATCGACCTGGAAAAGTTTGATGCGTGGCTCAGTCCGGTACGAATTCGAGGAAAAAACACTAGGGTTTCCTCGGGCGTCGCGTGCGCTTTGGTGCTAGACCGACTGATTCTAGAGGCTTAGTGCCGTCTGGAGTCAATTTTGACTTGACCCATGGGGTCATGATTCGCAAAAAGCGGGCTCCTCGGAAATTTTCCGTTGAGGTGCATTATGAATACGAACGTACAACAGATTATTGAGCAGCCTTATCTTCGCAGCGACATCCCAGCAATGGAAATCGGCGACACGCTTCGCGTACACACTCGGATCCGCGAAGGCGAAAAAGAACGTATCCAGGTTTTTGAAGGCGTCCTTATTCGTTGGAAACGCGGCACAGCGAACTCTGCAATTACCGTACGTAAGATTTCACACGGAATTGGCGTTGAGCGTGTTTTTCCTGTCCACTCCCCAACGGTTGGAAAAATCGAAATCAAGGCACAGGGTGCTGTCCGTCGCGCGCGTCTATTCTATCTGCGTAAACTCACAGGTAAGAAAGCACGTATTAAGGCACGTAAAGTCAACTAAGCCTCCCCGCGGATTATCTACCTCCCACCATTCGCGGTTTTTTCTTCGCCGCGCTGTTTCGGCAAGTGGCCTGGACGACATCCTCAAGTATCGCGTTGGCGCGGTACATACTATCAAAACATTCTGCTAAGGTCTTATAGCCTGAGACGTATGCGTTTATCTCGAGTCGAATTCGAAGGAGGACAGGGGGCCTATGACCTGACCTTTCGCACTGGTCTCAACGTCGTTGTCTGCACATCTAAAACTCAGGAACAAGTTTTACTCCAAAGCCTATGTGCTGCTTTATCACTGAGCACCCAAAATACCGAGTCCACGAACTCGCGCATGCGAGTCGAATTTTTTTCGGAAGACAATAAACGGTATTGTTGTGATTTGAGCAATGAGCGTGACCCCATTATCTACTCACACGCGGACGACTCTACTAGACCGACGATGTCTTCCATCATGGAGGAATCGATAGATAAAGACTCGCCGTTGCTGAATCTTCATTTGTTGAGAGTTATCGCCGGATTGTCTTTGGTTGATGTTTCTCGAAACAACGCTGTGGAATCCGTCTCGGACGCAAATATCAGAGCTTGGGAGAATGAAAGACAGCTTTTGCAACGAAAGTATAATCACCTTCGAGAACTTGAGCTCCAACTCAAAGCACTTGAACCCGACTTGGCGCTTGTGAAACAGATCGCGCGATTACCGGGTGAATTAAGGCAGCGATTAGATACTGCTCCGGCTTTGCTCAACCGATTTACTAGTCGTGAGGGCGAGATTTCAGAGGCGAAAGACGATGTTGTTGTCGCGATAGCATCTGATAAAGGTGTCGAGTTTGATTCACGGGTTGCATACGCTTTTGTTGGAATGGTGCTCTCATTTGTCCTGGCAGAAGTCCTCGATTTTCCAATGATTGCTTTGCTGAATTTATTCTTTGCCGTGTTTATTGCAAATCGACTCTTCCAAAATATTGAGCAGCTTGAATCTACTGCTCGTGTTAATGCTAGAGGGAGAGCAGTCTCAGATGCTGAACGGCGGATTTCTCGAAAAAAGCTCCAGACGAACTCTGATCTTGATGTTGTAAGCAAGTCGCTCGGTGTCGACAGAGACTCAATCTCAAGAGTGATGTCTTCGTCGGAAGAGATAACTGAGCAAGCGACACAAATCAGACAGAAAATCAAAAAGCTTGAGGAAGGAGCGTCTTCTGATGAGACGCACGCACAACTCGTAGCTCTAGGCGAAAAAATATCTCTCGCTCATGCGAGGAGAGTTGAACAGAAGCATTCTGTGAGTCCAAGACACTCTACTGAGCAAGAACTTTCCCACCGTTTAGACCAAGATCTGTTTCGTGCGCTGACTCGAAAACAGACAGCGTATGTTTCGCGGGAGTCGTTTGAGCAGGAAATCCTAAAACCGCTCATGAAACTATCCGAAGGTCGTTATGATGGTGCAACGGTAAGTGAGGAAGGGCGGATTACGGTGGTTGGTCCCGATGATGTGTTTCCGGTTTCCTTCACAAGATTTGATGACAAAGACAAGGCGCTGATAGAGGCAGCGATGAGACTTGGAGCGATAAGCGCGATTTTGAATGCAGGAACGAACGCCTCGTTTGTCATTTCAGACCGCTTTGCCCGGTCGTCTGAGACCCGCCGTACCCGATTTCGAGAAGCCATAGACATTCTTACTTCTCGCACGCAGATGATTGTTGTGAGTTCGACAGATGATTGGACCGACGCGAATGTAATCAAAGTGTAGATGCGATGAGGTCCAAGAGACCGGTTCTTTGGTACTTTTAGACTCCGGAGGCCGTGGAGCAATCTTCGGTTTGTGCTAGAACAATACACATGTCCCTCGATTATGGTGCAGTATTGACTGAAGGCGAGACTGTCGGACAGCAACCCGTTGTTGACCGATTTTCAGACCGAGCGAGGGCTTTATTTTATGCCCGTTTGTCTTTCTTGGCCATCGGCCTCGGGGTTTTAGCGGTACCAAGCTGGTCCAGTTATCTGGGGGCGATGAATCAGTCGGCCTTTTGGGTCTATTTCGGCGCGATTGGTTATTCAGTTACGAATTATCTTTTGTTGGATCACCCACGCTGGGGACGTCCACTTACGTTTTTGACTTTGAATCTCGACCTTCTGGCGTTAACAGCCATGGTCTTGGCGAGTGGTGGATTAGAGTCGCCGATTATGGCTGCTCAAGTCCTGTTTACAATCTTCTTTACGATGCTCTTTCCAAGGTTTTTTACGGTGATTCCACCGTTGTTGATGCTGCCTGCAGTTGCCCGGTTGGACTTAGTGCTTAGTGGTCCCGGCCTGAATGATCGGCAAATTTTCCTTCTGATTTGGTATGCAGCCGTGAACGCGATTGCTGTGTACGTCATTGTTTATTTGCATCGGGTTGAAGTGATGCATACGAAACAGTTGAAAGTACTCAGCGAAAACCGGGAAGAATCACTCATCGCCGAAGAGCGATTACGTCTAGCACGAGAAATTCACGATGGGCTGGGCGGTGAAATTTCAACTCTCATCATTCAATCTGAATATTTGTGGCACCTGGCGAAAGATGAGCAGCTCAAACAAGAAATCGCGGATTTGAAATCTCAAGCTGAAGACGCAATTGATGAATTGCGACGTTCACTGACGGTTATGCGACGTGATTTCGATCTTCACAAATCCATCGATGACTATTGTCTGCGTTTTCATCAACGCTCAAAGGTGGAATACGATCTAAGGATACTTGGGCGAATCAGGAGACTCCCTAGTGAAATGCAGTTGGCCATTTTTCGGATCGTTCAGGAATCCTTAACCAATGTGCACAAGCACGCCGAGGCAACAAAAGCGAGTGTATTATTGAAGTACGAGAGTGACCTTATTGCTCTAACCATCGCCGACGATGGGGTCGGTTTTGACGTAAATCAGCCAAAGCATGGGCACTACGGTATGACGAACCTGAGGGAAAGAGCGAAGAAATTTCGCGGAACGGTGGATTTTCAGTCCGCGCCGGCTCAGGGAACTACAATTCACGTGACTTTGGTTGTCCCACTTGAAGGTTCTCATGTGCAAATTACGCCGGTTCAGGCTGAAACTCCGGTTTGAGCACCAAAAACGATTAAACCTCCAAAAAATTAATCGATTTTGGGCTTTTGAAACTGATTCTTCACTGGCGATGAGAGAAATGTCTTGGTAGAACCACCTCCGCTGCCGGGATGGCGGAATGGTAGACGCGGGGGCCTTAAAAGCCCTTGTTCTCTTGGACGTGGGGGTTCGAGTCCCCCTCCCGGCACGTATTTTTCTCCTTCTTTTGTACGAACGAATCTGAATTACTTGGCTGCTGATGAATGTTGAATCAAGTGTTGGTGAATCCAAGTCCCGGTCGCTCTTAGGTTGGTTCCTAAAGGCACTCGTTGCTCTCATTGTTACGGCTGTAGCGCTTTGGTGGTCCATCAGCGATGTTCCTCTAGATAAGGTAAAGGAACGTTTGTTCGAAACGAAATGGTCTATCGTAGCTTTATATCTGTTTGCCCAATTCCTCGTTCACGCAATTCGAACAATCCGCTGGGGTCTATTGGTGAGACCTTTGGGACAACCAAGCTATCGAGCGATCTTTTCTGCTGCAAGTGTTGGAATCCCCGCTGCGATGTTTTTACCACTTCGTCTCGGTGAATTTGTCCGACCTGTGATGATCAAACGTGCGGGTGTTCCTTTTGCGAGTGGGCTGGCGAGTGTTGTGGTTGAAAGAGCGGTCGACGGTCTTACTAATGTAGGGCTCTTCTTCGTATTGCTGTCACAGTTGCCTGCTAACGCTGATGTCCCATCAGAAATTAGAGTCGGTGCCAAGATCGCATTGATTATTTTTGGCGGAGGATGTGGTGCGCTACTCATGATTAGCTATATCGGCGACAAGGCGATTGATTGGATCCACCGTTTACTTGGTCGCTTTTCGATGTCAGTTGCAACGAAGGTGAGTGAGCTCCTGGAATCATTTCTGGTCGGACTAAAGTCTCTCGCCAATCCCAAGCATGCCCTGTCATTTATCATGCTGACGATTGCATACTGGGGGGTCAACGGCTTCGTGACGGCGCTCCTGATTCAGAGCTATGGGATTGATGTGCCTTTGTTGGCGGGACCCTTTACAGTTTCGGTTTTGGTATTTGCGGTGATGGTACCCGCGGGCCCAGCGTTCATCGGTCCGATGCAAGCTGGTTTCCGTGCTGGTTTGGCAGCATACGCAGTCAGTGCGACCGAGGCACTTGTTGTAGGGATAACCGCACATTTGGCTACCGTTGTTTGCTTCAGCGTGATTCTGGCTGCTGGTTTTCTCGCTGCACCGAAGGCGAAAAATCGCATTCCGAATCACTGACGGACCCACTTTTTTTGCTGAAAGACTGAATTCTTGCGACAGATTGGATCTTCGATTCAAGTCAGGTCACAATACCTGAGCGTGTTATTTCCAGGGCAATTACCCAACGAAACCCTCGGGGCATATACGCGCCGAATTGGTACGGTTCAGCACTTTCGATGGCTTGCCTATATCGTCTGGGCGACTTTGGTTTTGAATGTTGCAGATGCCGTCCTGACCCTCTTGTGGGTGACATCTGGGCAAGCGACGGAAGCGAACCCTATCATGGCCGTTCTCATTGAACGCAACCCAATTATGTTTGTGGTCGTGAAATTTACCTTAGTCTTTCTAGGCTCGACTTTGCTTTGGCGTTACCGCAAAAGACCACTGTCGGTCATTTGTATATTCATTGCCTTTATCGTGTATTATTCCGTTCTTCTCTATCACTTCAGATTTGGCGACTTTTTTCAATTGTAGATCATTCGAACGATGAGCCTGACTACATTGGTATAGTAACTGTTGCCGTTACGGTTCCCGTGTTTCCAAATTGGTCCGTCACCTTCAACTCGAATCTGGGATTGTTCGAAGAGAGCGAGCTCGCGGACTGTGGAATCTTGAATTGGCTGAGGATTTGGTCCCGTTTTGTATCGTATAAAGGCTGTTCATTCGCATCGTAGCCAACAATCCGTTTACGTGATCCATTTGACTGGGTGATTGCGACTTCGTGCGATGTTGTTTGGGTACTGGTTTCTGTAAATAGCGTGCTGTCGCAGGTAATCATTTCACCAGCGGGTAAAGGCGCGCCATATTCGCTGCGGGATTGCCGCGAGCGTAGCAAGTGTCCAATGGCCACAGCTTTCTTTTCTTCGCCATCATTTTCAAAACGAACTGCTTCTGGATAACGGACGTCGACAATTAGATTTTCTTTATTTGTATCCCAAGCGATATTTTCAATGAGTAGCGATGAACTTGCGACGACCTCGAACGGACGTGAGATAAGTTCATATGCTTGAATTTTTCCGTCGCGTTGTGCTTGTCCGACGATTCGGAATCGATACGTTCCCATAGGGAAATTGCGCCTTTCCTCCCAGCTCACCCGCCATGCATGCTCTTTACAGTTCTTGCGGTTACAGTTGCCGTCATAGTGAACGAGCATTTCAAAGTCAGCATCGGTGTACGTTGATTGATCCGCGCGAAGGAAGGCGTTGAAACCTGACATATCTTCTTTTTCAAGTGTAATTACGGGTCGGTCAATTCCCGGATGACCACCAACCCAGGAGTAATCAACCACTTGCATACGCTCCACTTGGTCAGGTAAGTCGGTAATCACAGTCGTCGGTTCTTGTTCTGAATCATTCAACGGAACAGGCACGCGTTCTTCCTCCGGTATGTCCCAATACATAGGTTTCAGATTACCGTTATCAACTGTCCGTTCCTCTTGCGATTTGTTGAGTTCGCTCGAAAGCGCAACCGACGCGTCTGCGAGGTAGTCTCCAAGCCGCCATCCCCAAATCACACGAGAGGCTTCATAACCGCCTTGCCACCAATCTTCCTCGCCAAGGAGGTAAAAGTGATGATCTTGGCTGTATCCCACCACAAGTGCATTTTTGGCAGATGTTATTTGATCTTTGACTCGTGTCGAGAGTTCGCGGCCGTATTGTGAAAGAGGTTCACCTGGAACAGTGACAAGAGCGAGGTCTCCGAGTTGAGCAATCGAAAGTCTTGTCTTTTGAAACTGGGGAACTGGATAACCTGCTGTCAAACATTCGATGGCAAAAATACAATTTAGGTCACCGTCCTGAAAGCGCGTACTCGGGTCTGAATCTCCTGCAGGATATCCCTCGACACATTGAAATGCTCCGTATCTGAAATAAGGAGCACTGTCTTGGCATTGTGCACTTGCGTCGTAAAACTCTGGCGCCGTGTATCCTAACTTTGTGTGCGTGATTTCAACTCGCCGGGATACGACGGAGACATCTATATCTGCTGATGTCTGAATTTGGTCAAAAATAGGAGCAATAACATCCCAGGAACGTTGACCTATCAGCTGAACGCGTTCAGGCGCTGAGTGCTTCTTGTCGGTCCCGGCGGGGCTCACATCTCCTGCATTACCTTGAATGAAGAAGCCCGTTACCGGCCGTTTGTATTTGTTGCCCGCTCCGCGAGTCATTTCAATCTCTATCCCTCCGCCCGCGTCACCACTCAAGATCGGGTTATCGAGTTCGAAAACGGTTCCGTGAATGCCGAAATGCGCAAGGATAGCTCGTGGTTGATTATTCATGTCGTCGACACGCATGATGAAGAGGCGGTCGTCTTTAGGATATGTACCAGCCAGGCCATCGTTTTCTGGCCTTCGATCAACGTAGATCAGATTCTCTTCGTCAAAGTTATCAAGAGTACTGTACCCAAATTTTGCAGGTTGTCTGTCATTCATCGCCAAAATGATTGCTTCTGCGAGAGAAGTCGTCATTCGGTCGAAGATTTCAAAACTGAACTCGCCGTAACCGAATACGCCAAAGTACTTATCAGTGACTAAGTGCCAAAAACGCGCGGGATGCGAGTGCGAGTGTGGAGAAGAAGAAACGATATTCTCAAGAACGTTGATACCCAGTTCTTGCTGAACTTTATAGGCAGTATCAGCAAGCATAAAATCTGTGGACCATGGAATAGGAACGCGAAGAAGAATGAGTAGCTCTTCTTGATCATCAAATACGATCACTCGAACGTCCGGACGATCCAGCCACGCGTTAGAGCCTCCAAGTGAACGCCGATACGGAGTTGTAGGGCCTCTTCGCATTGCGTAG
>JAYZDF010000144.1:0-43495 GCA_036337945.1 Myxococcota bacterium | reverse complement strand
GCTTGTTTAGCAGCTCGCTGGTTCTGAGCTGCTGCTTTTTTCTCAGCTACCTTCTTCTGTGTTGATTTTTTCTTAGCTTCCTTTTTCTTAGCAGCTGGTTTTTTCTTAGCTACCTTTTTCTTGGTTTCTTTTTTCTTAGCTACCTTTTTCTTAGCAGCTGGTTTTTTCTTAGCTACCTTCTTCTTGGTTGCTTTTTTCTTAGCTACCTTTTTCTTAGCAGCTGGTTTTTTCTTAGCTACTTTCTTTTTAGTAGCTTTCTTTTTTGCAGCTGGTTTTTTCTTAGCTACTTTTTTCTTAGCAGCTGGTTTTTTCTTAGTTGCCATCCGTTACCTCTTATTAACCTCAAGTTGAGGTGTCATTTGAATGAAATCTAAGCACACCTAGAGAATATGTCAACAAGCTGTCCACTTTCCTTGACATTTCTTGTAATTTTCTAGCTCTTTTTTGCTTCGTCAAGACACATTGCGATCACAGTTTTTTATCAAACAGACGAGAAATAAAGACTGAAATACAAGCATGCAGAGACATTCTATACGCTTTCTGCGTTCGTTTCGCTCTGCAAAGTCATGCCGCTTAAGGGGGGTAAATTGAATCTTACACGTGTCTTTTTATCCGCTATCATTTCTGTCTAGTCGCGATTCGACGTGATCTTCTTCACTATCAAACAGATGTTCGAGCTTTTCGGACGAGCCATTTGGGATGAGAAGGACTGAGATATCGAACGAAATATTGTTGAAAGAAAAATGTTCAACGTCCATGACGAAAGTAAGAAACACAAAAGCAAGAATCCGTCTGTCGGGACGGACGTAAGGCAATTTCATGCATCAATGCGAGAAAATTATGTAATCATTCTTAGACAAATACTGGAATTCGAGAGCGCCAGAGAACAATGAACGACGCTTTAGGCAGAAGCTTTCTAAGCAGAATTTAGGGGATTCTATGAATAAAAATAGAAGGATAGCGTTGTTGCAGCCTGCTTACGGACAACTGCAGAAGAAGAAAGTACAGGAGGCGTTCGAATCGAAAGTACAGTCACTCGCTGATTGGCATCTTTGTTTGCACTTTTGCGACAGCAGTCCGCAGCTGAGACCACCAGGACAATCAGCATCGGTTTGACACGGTCCACAATATCCACCGGGCTGCTGAACGCATTGATTATTAGCGTCGCAGATAGCCCCCATTGGGCAGTCGCTATTATCCCGGCAGCCAGGCAAGCAGATGTTCGCTGATGTGTTGCAATACTGACCCGGAGGGCAGTCGGAGCTGTCAGTGCACGATGTATTACCTCCCATCTCACAACGCCCGGTTTGTGTATTACAGTTTTCGCCCATACCACAGAGGCTCGGTGTGTTGATGCAGTTTTGACCCACACATTGGCCGTCCTGGCAGGTCTGACCTGCGGCGCATTCATTACCCATTGGGCAGGCTGGGCCGTTGACACAACGCCCTTGCGACGGAGAGCCCATAGCCTGGTCACAAACGAGCAAAAGCTGGGCGCAATCGATTTCGGCGGTGCAGGTCGGCGCTTCTAAACACGTCTTCGGCTGTGCGCGAACTGCGCAATATTTTCCGTCATAAGCGCCCATATTGAAGCAGTCTTGGTCTGATTGGCACTCGTCTTCTCGGGGACGGCAAGTTCCAGGTTGTCCCGCGGAAACCTGGTCGCATGCGCACAAGCTGCCTGGGCAACCTGGTTTATCAATACAATCTTGGTCCGACAGACAACTGTCACCGCCAAAGCAAAGGCCTGTGGCAGCATTACACTCCGGAGAATTTGCAGGACAGTCTTCCGCAGTTATGCAGCGCGCTGGAGGTGGGCAACAAGAATTTCCGCTACACACTAGCCCTAGGTTGCAATCGTCTCGAGTCGCACAGGTACCCGAACACGTGCTTGAATCGCCAACCCCGCCGTCATTTCCACTGGCTCCAACGCAAGTGAAATCAAACTGGCATGTTTGACCCATCGGACATTCATTTTCGTGCTTCCCATCGCATTCTACGCAAAAGCCTCGGGTGGAATGACAAACTTTTCCGACCGCGGCACAGTCATCGTCGACGTTGCAGCCGATTACGGGTTCGCAGAACCCGTCT
Source organism: Myxococcota bacterium (assembly GCA_036337945.1). Classification (GTDB taxonomy): domain Bacteria; phylum Myxococcota; class Kuafuiibacteriia; order Kuafuiibacteriales; family Kuafuiibacteriaceae; genus JAYZDF01. The sequence continues at coordinate 41,404 of JAYZDF010000144.1, read as the reverse complement.
GAACAAAGATTTGCAGGTGGGCAATCGGAGTTCACCGTGCACGCAATTTGATCAACGACGCCAGAGTCGGTAGGACCCGGCGATCCTGCCTTTCCGCCGCGATCACAGGCCAGGGCCGAAGCAGCAAGCAATGCTACCAATAAGTGGATTCTTTTGTTCGCCATCGCAGAAAACATTTCAATTTGCATCATTCTTTACTCTCTCTCCGTCAACTCACGACCGGAATAATTTTGGACTGGTGACAATCGTTCGCCACCTAAACCGGATGCATGGAAGCATCACTGACAGATCTAGCCAAGACAAAACCGTCCACGTGTCTTGCACCAGCTTCTCGTAATTTCCAGCCTGCCGTTTGTAAGGTAGCGCCAGTTGTAAGGACATCGTCAACTATTAGCACTCGTTTTCCCTCGATTTTTGCATGATTACGCGTGAAAAAAGTGTCTCGCACGTTTTGCCGACGTCGAACGCTAGTTAGTCCAACTTGCGGTTGGCTTCCCTTTTTTCGATACAAGATGTTCGTTTCCAATCGGCCAGGCATAAAACGAGCGATCTCTAATGAAGGATTGAAACCTCGGAGTAACAGTCGTTTCGCAGTGAGAGGAATGGGCACGATGACATCGTAGTGCCCCATCCTCTCGACAAAATCTGGTATTGCTCTTGCGAAACTCCATGCTACCTCCACTTTCGGAGCGTATTTCATGCGCTGCACGGCCTGCCTTACCGGACCACCGTATTCCCAAGCAGCATGAACAGTTCCGAATCCTTCAAGCTGCAGAGATGAACCTTCAATCAAGGCCGAGCGGCAAATTCCGCAAAAAGTATGCTGTTCGATTCGACCACAAGCCGTGCACTCGGGAGGCATGAGCGGATCGAGATAGTCTTGAAACATAGATTTGATTTTCATTTATGGTAGGGCTCGTTTCTCAGAATTGTAAATGCTCGGTAGAGCTGCTCAGTCAAAATAACTCTTGCTAAGCGGTGCGGTAAGGTCATCTTCGATAGTTGCCAACGCTCATGGGCTTGGGCAAGAAACCCTCGGTCGAGACCAGAAGGACCACCAATCACAAACGCGATAGAGCTTGGTCCGTGACTACTCCAATGGTCAAGATATTCAGCAACCTGAACTGAACTTACCGACTTTCCGCGTTCATCCAAAGCAATAATGTGCTCGCCCGGTTTCAGGATTTTCAGAAGCTTTTTCGCTTCATCACTACGAACCTGGTCAACATTTGATTGAGATTTTAGCGGCGTTTCCTTGACCTCAACGACCTCAAAGGAGGCATACCGATTAATGCGACGAGCATAATCACCCGCAACTTGAATGAGAGGTTCATTCTTGTCACGGCCAATCAATATTAGGCGCAATTTCACGCAAGCACCATTCAGAGTCGGGTCAAATTACGCAAGCACAACCGTGCGATATTCATTCCTGACACCAATAAATAGGTCCATTGGAGAGAGATTCTGCAACGATTGTTCGAAAAATTCCATGCTTCGCGACTGATGACCGAGCGATTACTTCTTTAAAAACATGACTCTCAGAATCATAAGGGCGAAGCTTTTTCAGCTCCGCTTTCAGTCTGGTTTCAGAGTATCCTGTTTCTCGCATAAGGTCGGTCAATAATGAATATCCGGGAGGCTGCCCTTCTTGAACAGAGCGAGCAAGCCACTGTTCACTCGATTGAGCAATAATCCTTACGGCTACTTCTAATCGAACCAATTGAGAGTTGGTGAGGAGTTTCAAAGTCCGGGCATGTTCTATGATCTCAAAGCATGTTTGCGACTCCAGGATGACTTGCTCCGCAAGGCTTTGAGCTACTTGAATTTGTCTTTGAGGCCGGCAGGCCCAAAACATTTGCCAAAAAGAAAGATTCGACTCGGCCCAATAACCAAAGGGGTATTTTTGTAACCAACCAGAATCACCCTGCATCTGCTGCGCTGAATCTGCTAAGTCGTGAACGACTGTACTCACTGATGAAGAAGGCTGCGGTGGGTGAAGATATTTTGGACCACCATCACTTTTGTTCCAATAAATGTCTCGCCACCAAGGATTTTCACCGCTGAACAAGCCTTTTATAAATCGGCTCGATCCAATACCATGGTGAATAATGCATTCATCAATTTCTCTTACAACCTGAAGATGAATAGCGGAGGGATGCCGTTTCCGGATGTCATAAAGAACTTTTCGGGTCCGATTCCCGAGGTGATTCATTCCGACGCTCAGCGCAAGATTTGTTTGGTTTCTTACTTTTTTGCCTGTCTTATCTCGAACCCCGTATCGATCCTGTCGAAGAGGCTCTCCAACAGTCTTGTTCAGGTCATGAATGAAACCCGCCGTAATACATATGGCGAGTGCGCGTGGCGGAATGTTGGCCATCGCGGCCAAAAAGAGAATATTTTCATTCTGACTTCGGATATGGCCAGCGTTAAGAGAATCTTGCGCAGCGGGATTTGACTCATTGATGAGCTCCTCGCAAATTAACTGAACGATTTCGGCCGATAACGTTTCAGAGTCAACGTAGCCCTCCCTCAACAATTGCGCATAGATTTCACCATTACGGCGTCTCCATTCTGAGATAGACAAAGTATTTTGTCTCAACTTGAGAATACTAGTCCAAAGCGAAGAGCTACGTTTTCTCCCTAAGCGAGGAGCCATACTAATAGCTTATCATGCCTGATGAAGTCTCTCACATTTGTGGCTCATCTCCCCGATGAGCCACCATTTTGGCATTGTAAATGTAACGATCTCACACGGGAGTCAGTGGGCGAAACAAACGGACCTGCCTGTCGAATCACGGCACTAAGCTTACCGCACTGCCCTTTTACGACAAGATGAGTCATCCATCCCAAAAATGTGTTTTCTAGACTCTCGCGCACCGGCAATGCGTCTGGATACTTTTGTTGAACAGCCTGAAGCCACCTTGATGCTTCAAAATAGTCGTGGTTTTGGAGACACTGGTTTGCTCGCATGAGCGCACATCGAATTCGGGCAGGCTTTGTGAACTTTTCCTGAGCATCAAGTTTTTGGATTTCCTGAAGAATCGATTCAACTTGCTCGCAACGTCCACTGTTGACCATTTCAAGACCTTGGCGCTCTAGTGCTGCCACGAGATTATGTCGAATGGTATCTTCACTGGGATAAAGTTGCCGGCCTGCTCGGTAAATCCTCGCGGCTTTGGAATAATCCTTACTTTTCATAGCCTGAGTTGCAGAGAGCATTATAGCCTGTTGTCGATCCGTTTCGTATTTTCGTCGCTGGTCTACACTCAAGCCCTGCAAATTCAGCAATCGCTCGATGATTTGCATACTTCGAGTGTATTCCCCGACCTTGGCTGAAGTCATCGCGGCCAAACGAAGCGCTGCGACATGATTTTCAAGCAGAGATTTCCGAAGTTTGACCTCCCGAGGCGCCAAGGTCTGCCCCGTAGCATTTTCCATTGCAGAAAGAGCACCCTCAAAATCTCCTCCACTGGCTTTTTGTCTCGCGATTTCGGAAAAAGCGAATGCCCGAAGCGCAGACACATCATCGTCCGGCAGACCGACCTCACGCGTCCGCTCCACAATGGAAGTAAAGAGCTGGTCTGATTGGCCGTCCATCGCTTGAGCAGCAACCAAGCGCTCCGCGGCTGCTCTTAAGTTTTGAAAAACCGCGTCTTTAATTAGTGGTTCCTCTGGCTTGAGTTCCGCAGAACGAATCATCGTTTGGAAAGCTCTGCGATGTCTCTTTGGATCGTCTGAAGTCATATCATTGGCACCAAGCTGTGATAGCAACGCTGCCCTTTGTTCTCGAAGGACCTTTCTCATCGGTAAACTGTTTACTAGTGCTTCGCCTTGACTAAAGAGCCGCTCCGCTAGCCTGAGTTGAGCGTTTTCTTGAGCAATTGAGGCTCTGTTCACAAAAATGAGCGCAATGAGAAGTCGAGTTGATGTTTCGGCACCTCTCGAGTCTACAAGGGACCGACTTCGCAGGTCCGTACTGCCGATGGATTGAGCCAAGATTCGACGTAGAACCCGCGGTGAGGGATTAAAGCCATCCTTAGAGGTGGTTTCCACCCGGTATTTTCGAGCATTGGCGTTCAGAACAATTCGGGCGTGACTTGGCAAAAGTTCACCTCGGACAGTTAGCCCTGCTCGATTTGCGATCAAAGCAAACAACACCGATGCTGATAAGCAATTAAACTCACCATGAGCGAGAATCTCTCTCAGCGTGGTGGCACGAGCATTGTATTTTTTCAGCAGGCCAGATTTGGCATGTAACTCTTGAAGTAACGTTGACGCTTGCTGTGCTTCATCCTGATGAAGCATGACTCTTTCGAGAATTGGTTCAATTAACTGCTCGAGTTCTTCTTTCGCTCTCGCGAATTCGCTAGGGTCCTCGTAACCACTCACACGGAGAGACAAGTCGAGCAGACTGGATGTCTCACTCTTACCTGTCGCTTTTGATGAATCTTGAGCGGGACTCGTCGATTGTTCCGCAAGTTCGGGATCAAGCACGGTGGATGTAAGGGATCGCGAAGAAGCTACACATGACACAGAGAACATGGCAGTGGTCATCAATAGACAATACGACCGAGAAAGCACAAAAGCGCCGGTTAAATCCTTCCGTACGATATACACAGTTTGGCAGCGAAAATGAGGTTCGTCCAGAAACCGGCATTTGTAACCATGATTCAGATATTAAGAGCAAACTCAAACCACAAATTCCTAACGGAAAGGCATTTGGCGTGGGCGAAAGACATAGTACACTCACATTCACAGGTGAGGGAGTTCGATTCAGTGCAGCACGTGCCCCTTCCAGTGATCGGTCGGATAATTTATCCATGAGATTAGCGAAGCAGACATGTGTCATTTTTTGTGCTCTTGCGGGGTTTTATACGCCTGCAAAGGTAGCTCATAGCTTTTCAGGTCTAAAGACCGCTCAACTCAGTATACAGCAAACCAAACCTGGTATTTCAGCAACGTTCGGGCGACTGACGGCTGTTCAAAGTGAAGACTTTCCTGTGCCCATTCGGATATTCGATCCTTTAGGGGTCATTCAGAAGGTCATTTTAACTCTAAAGACACCTATGGTTAAAGACGCTGTACAGTTTTCAGCGAGCCTTGACTCGGTTCAATCGGATGGTGAGCAACGTTGGTTAGCGCTCGTTCCAGCAAAATATATCCCTAAGGCGCCACAAACAATTCAACTCTCTGCCGTACTTCTCACCGAGAGAAATGGCGTGATCCTTTCTATGGGCGAACCAGAAGGATACATCGTGATGGTTAAAACGAACGAGCGCGCTATCGTGGAACGGCAAGCTCTTCAACGCTCGCAAAACGAGCTTCAGATCGATGCTCCGTTTGTAGGAGGGTTGGGGTTCGTGGGGCTCGCAGGCACGAGCTCAAGATTGAGGCTTTTGGTAGGAGCAAGTGGCGACATCACTGACGACTGGGAAGCCGGTGTTACAGTCACAGTCGGGCCAAATTTTGGACAACCCACTGCAATTACCACAGAGAGCCCAGTCGCTGTCGGTTTTGAGGCCGTGGGTCGTAGAAATTTCCGCACGATTCCTCTCATTGGAATCGATAGTTTTAGTGAACCATTTGCCGGAGTAGATCTCCGTCTACCGGGAACAGACTTTCGGGTTGGACTCCGTTATGGACTGAGCTTGCCTTGGGCAGGGATCGCAAGAGTCGACATCTCTGTAGGCGGTGGCCTGACTCTTTTCGATGCGCTGGTCGATCTACAGTTAGGATTTACTGGAGGTCTGCAAACAATCTTTTGGTTCGCGGATTCATAGGGCTAGTCGGGACATCTAAGATGCAACGTATTCATCTCATTGAATCATTGTTGATCTGCATTATGTCGCTTCTGCTCATAAACTGCGGTGAACCCGTCGATAAGGATGGAAATATAATCACACACGGCAGCTTTAGATTGAGAACATTTCCGAGTGGCGCAAAAGTATGGATAAATGGTGAGCTAAAAGTCACTGAAACACCAGCAACATTAGTTCTGCCTGCCGGCAAATACGAACTCATTCTGCAACATCCCGGTGCGGAGCAGGTCAATAAAACAATAAAAATCGTTGCGGGGACCAAAAAAGATAGGACCTTCAATATTCCAAAGCCGCGGCCTGCGACCGTTACAGTCCTGTCAGATGTTCTTGGCGCAAGTGTCCGAATAAACGGATATGTTCGTGGAAGAACTCCGTTAGTGGCAGCAGTCACACGACCGGGACCCATAGATATGACACTGATTGCCCCTAACAGCCAGGCAAAGTCCGTCAAGTCGACTCTGAAATTGTCTGAACAGAAAACGGTAGAGGTGTTTTTTGGTGACCTCGCATGCTCATTAGAATTCGCAGATGAAATACCGATACGAATGTCTATTCCCCCAGCCACTGGCGCTGTTACTTTAGCCTTTAAGCCCGCTGGTGCCGTATATGATTTTTCGGGAAAGCAGCTGGGTCTCTCTCCTCTCATTGACCATCCATTTAGGGTGGGAACTCACCGATTACGGCTTGTTTCGGCGAATGAGAAATACGAAGAATGGGTGCGAATAGAAGTTGAAGAAAATAAGAAACACGTTTTTCGTTTTCGAATCAGGGAAAAAAAAGAAAACTAGTACAAAGAAGATGCTCCAACTCTTTTCATCAGCATTGCCAGTTCGGTCTTGTTGTACGCGCGGCGTTGAGCTTCTTCGGGTGTAACGAGTTTCTTCTGAACCAACCTTACTAAGTCGTCATTCAATGTTCTCATTCCTGCACCTCGACTGGTCTGGATCACTGACATAATTTGGAAAGCTTTCCCCTCTCGTACCAGATTTGCTACTGCCGGCGTCCCCAATAAAATTTCGAATGCGGCGACTCTTCCGCCGGCGATGGCCTTGCACAGTGTTTGTGAAATTACCGCACGAAGAGATTCTGCAAGACTATTTCGAATTTGAGATTGTTCAGACGATTCAAACTGCTCAATAATCCTCGCTATCGTGTTGCTTGCACTGCGAGTATGCAGCGTTCCAAACACGAGATGACCCGTATCTGCGACCTCAAGCGCTATCTCCGTCGTTTCGCGGTCGCGAAGTTCCCCCAAAAGAATGACGTCCGGATCTTCACGAAGTGCTGCTCGCAAAGCTTTTGAGAACGACTTGGTATCTACATGAAGCTCCCTTTGATTGATGAGAGCCTCACGTGGTTCATGTACAAATTCTACGGGATCTTCAATCGTTATTACATGAACAGGTCGGGTCGTGTTAATTCGGTCTAACATACTCGCGAGCGTTGTTGACTTGCCGGATCCAGTAGCACCAGTCACCAAAACTAAACCTTGATCTAATTCACACAATTCGTCGATCTGCGTCGCGAGGCCCAATTCTTGAAGTTTCGGTACACGAGTGGGAATAGAGCGAACAACCATACCTATCCCTCGTTGATCGCGAAATGCATTGATCCGAAAACGACCAATACTATCGACGAAGAACGAAAAATCAGCATCAAATTCCCGGTCGAATTTTTCCTTTGCATGAGGAGGAGCGACCTTCTTAAACCAGGTTAGTATTTGGTCCCCAGGAATCGAAGGGCCGCCAAAATCTCGAATATCCCCATCAACTCGATACCGAGGGCTAAGACCAGCAGTGAGATGCAGGTCTGAACCATTGTGCTCTACAAGCTTATTTAGCGCTTTTTCAAAATCGTCGGTGGTGGTGATGCTGCTCATCGCTCGCACACCGTAGGAGCCACGTATCGGAACAGGGCCATCGGCCGCCAATGACGAACCTTCGGCGCCAGGGCCTGGTGGGACACTCGACAAATCGAGCTCAAGAGGAGTTTCAGGATCACTATACTTTTGGGGAACGGGAGCACCTATGTCCGCTATTCCGGAAACTTTTCGTCTCGGATCTGAAGCGACAGATTCTTCAGGTGGAATGCTAATCATATCTACTCGAGCCGCAGTCACAATGCGTTCTGAATCTTCCGGGATTGAAGATTCAGTGGAAGGATAAATAGATAATCGGAGTCGATCTCCCATTCGTTTACAGATCAGCGAGACTTGCCCAAGGGAGTTCTGGTAATTGAGCCGAAATTCACCTTTGAAGAGAAAAGTCGTCATTTGGTCTTCGTCCATGTACGCACGAATGAGACCGTCAATTTGTTCTGTTCGAATGTCCTGAGCTATCAATGTTCGCTCAACTGATCCCATCGCAATTTTTACAGGTCTGTCAGATTCAATAACAATCGAGTCCGCGCGATCGCGAAAGAGCGCCTCGACCAAGCTGTCTAGTGGATTTTTATTCGGCACCTGATTCCACCTCCGGTATAAACCTGATGACTTTATTGACGTTGACAAGGTACAAATCGTCCTCGGTTCGAACCGGCATAAAACCTTCGTAACGTTCGATATAATCACCGAGCCTTCGTTCAGAATCAGGTAACAAAAATCTGAGTTTACCACGAATGGTTGAGCCATCGACCAACTCGACTTTCACATCGTTGACCCGTGCCTCAACACTGGTCTCAACATGTCGGTCCAGTTCCGCAGCTGCAGACAAAAGCGGTATCTTAACCCAACTGATCCTCTGGGCTTGAATAAACCAAACTTTTTCATGTTGTCGTACCGGGACAAACTTACGCTCTTTAAGAAGATCTTGGACACGCTGACTTGAGGCACCAGAGGCTTCGTTTTGGGAAAGGAAGATATCCCCACGATGGATCCGACCCTGCTCGTCACAGAGCTGGACTTCAACTTTTCGCTTTGGAACCCTTAAATTCATTCGAAGCTCTCATGTTTATTGTACACGTCTTGCGTACAGCGTCCTGCAGGGTTAAGTACAGGTGTGGGCGGTTGTGATCTAGTTTTTCGCCAAAAAGGCCGAGATTTAATCCACTTTCACGTGGATCGAGCAGAAACATGCTTAGGTCCTCATCCCACCAACGACGTCATCATCCCAGAACCCAATCTTCCCGACGTCGCTGCGGTGCTCGTAGATCGTGGCAATCATCGCTATTTCCTGCGAAGCCTGACCCATGAACTTGTTTCCGTGAATGGAAAAGTTATTGAGGATGATGAAATTTCCCTTATACACGACGATGAAATTTCGATCGGACAGTATCTTCTCCGCTTTCGATTAAGAGAGAAACAATTACTATCTTCAGGACAAACCAAGGTCCAAGAGTCTAATCGCCGTCTCAGTGTGAACGCACAATTACGCTATCGGGGGCAAACTTTCGAGCTCTCGGATGACACGGCCACAAACATTGGCGCAGCAGAAGATAACCAAATTGTCATTCAAGAAGATTTCGCATCCAGTTATCACTGTCGCATCATACAATTTGATCAACGATGGGAAATTACCGACCTTGGCTCCACAAACGGCACGACCGTGAACAATTTAAGAATTGAAAAAGCCGAGCTGCCAAGTCGAGCCACTATTAGAGTCGGCGACGCAAGTTTAGAGTTCACAACACAAGCAAACACCCCGAATTTATCGAATTCGGAAATTTATCGAAATTACGGAATGATCGGTCAATCTTCATCCATGAAACGGGTTTTTGATTTAATTACGCGTTTTGCTCCGACCGACGCGCCCGTGCTTATCAATGGCAAATCAGGAAGCGGAAAAGAGCTTGTAGCTCGAGCGCTTCACGATGCATCGGAACGTAAAAACCAGCCGTATCTCGCCCTTAATTGCGGAGCACTCGCATCCACGATGATAGAAGCAGAACTCTTTGGTCACGTAAAAGGTGCTTTCACCGGTGCGACGTCGGATAAAGTCGGCGCTTTCGAATCTACAAAAAACGGTACTTTGTTCTTAGACGAAATCGGTGAAATGCCATTAGAGCTGCAGCCGAAACTTCTCCGAGTTTTGGAGTCGCGATGTATTAGGAAAGTGGGCGGGAACCGCGAGACTCCGATTAATACTAGAATTGTGGCAGCGACTCATAAAAATTTACAGGAGTTAGTCAAAAAAGGCGAATTTCGCGAAGATCTGTTTCATCGCCTCTTTGTATTGAATATAGAACTCCCTGCTCTTGCGGAACGACCAAGCGATATTGTTTTGCTCGCAAGGCACTTCCTATCCGACCAGTCCCCAGATCAATCACTTGTCCTAACTGCTGCGGCAGAAGAAAAGCTCAGTCAATACAGCTGGCCGGGTAACGTTCGTGAATTGAAGAATATGATCTTTAGAGCTGTTCTGTTGCGCACAGGAAACACGATCGACATAGATGACCTCGAATTTAGTGATACGACCTTCTTTACACAAACTGCATCTCAACGAGTCCGCGCGGTGGATGGAGACGAACGAGACCGAATACTGCAGCTACTCAAAGAGCACGGTGGAAACAGATCTGCTGTTGCAAGAGAGCTTGGTTACTCAAAAAGCACCTTTCATGACAAACTTAAAAGATTGGGTATCCCCAACAAGTTTGGCGCTTCGATGATCCTCTAGGGTGAAATAATCTCGAGCTGAAGGACGTCGAAGGTTCCCGGTTTTACGAGAAATCGATTCAGATAAGGATGAGAAGAGATTTGTTGGTCATTGGTATTTGTATAGGTCTTCGTCGTGCTGACCAGTCGGTTATCTAAGTCAATAAACTTAATTTCATTGCGCGGCGAGCCGGGGCTTTCTGCCAGCCAACGGCGGTCAAATGTTTGGGCTACAAGTGATATCGTCGAGCGTCGAACATTGAAGATGTTATCTACAATATTACCGTTCGCTACATTGACTAACGCAGTATCTTGATTTGTTGAAATCAACCAGACATGACCAGCTTCTTTTGCAAAAAATAGTCGATTGGCTCGAAGTGGAGTACCGTTTGCCGTCGTCACCGAAATCCAAGGAGAGTACGTCTCAAAAGTCGTGGACGTTTCTACGACGTCCAAGCGAGCGAGTCCCCGTTGAGAATCAAAGACCCAAAGCGAACGGTCGTCTTCAGAGAGTAATAGGGCTTCAATTTCACCAGGGCCAATCGCTGCATCAAGGACCCCAATTGAATCGCAAACAATATTATTGCGATCTCTTAAGTTTACTCGCAAAACTCCAGTATCATCTCGATTGAGCCCGTGAGGCAGGATGGCGTAAGCAAACTCAGACCGACTATCAAAATGAAACACGGAGTCTCTTAGCCGAGTCGCGGTTTCGCGAAGACCCCGGCAGGTTTGAAAAGCAGAAGGATTAGTCAGAGGTATGAATAGAATCTCTTCAGTGTCCGTTGCGCCGGTCCCCTGAATAATTCGGGTCACAAAAAGAAACTGCCCATCAGGCGATAGGTCTGCTGACACAGGAAACAGAGTATTAGGCATTGTCAGCGTGGCTTCACTGAGTAATGCAAAGGTATTTGCACTGTAACGGCGAATAATGAACTGCGCTTGAGACGCCCCCGCGCCCAAGGTCACAATTTCGGTCCCAAGATCATTATATAGTACGAAATTTCGGTTGAAAGCAGACGAGAACGCTATCGGAGTGGTTGATGTGCTTATCAAATGAAAAGGCTCAGGCATGCGAGCCGTATAGTTGCCCGTGCCAGCTAAATTGAAATCCACCTCAATGTGTCCAGCGACCGTTGTGGTTGGGACAGTCGCAATCACTTGTCCCGCCGTCCAAGATTGGATAATGCCCGGAACCCCCTCGAAGCGAACCGCAGTAGGAGATTGGAAGTTGTACCCCGAAATAACAAGAGTGTCTCCGGTTTGAATAAGTGTCTTATCGATATCCGAAAGACTGGGAAGCTGAGAATCTACGATGAGCTCAACCGCACTGGTTGAGGTTACCTCCGGATAAACCAGAGCAATTTGACCGGTCACGGCAGCTTGAGGCACTAAAACCCTCAGATGTCCTTCGGCGACTCGCTGAGCAACTGCTTCCGCTCTTTGGTTCAAGTTAGCCGTTGCAAATGAAATGATAGGTTCGGCATTCTGAACAGTAGAAGTCAAATTACTACCAAATATGTCTAGGGGAGCACCGCGCGCAATTGGGTTTGGAGCGACCCTCACGATTTCTGGACCACCCGAAACAAAAAGTGCCGACAAAGAGCTATCACTGCCGCCGGCTGTTTCCACGAAAACATCAACCGACCCGATTTGAAGTTGAGGCACACGAAATCGAATAATCTCAGTCGGCGGAAGACTTGTTGGATTGTCAATCCTCAGCTCATCAATCGGAACTTGAACACCACCGATGGTAAGCCTTGGCGTACTCACCGAAAAATGGGCACCTCGAACATAAACCGACTGGCCGGGCCTCGCAGTGGATGGCGATACTTCGTAAATAATGGGTCTAGGAAAGACAGAAAATACTGCGGTAGACGTCGCGCTTCCAAACGCATTGTAAAGAGATATTGTCCCTGTTTTTGCACCCGGCGGAACACTGACAACAAGGCCCTCTTCACTGCTAAAACCACTTGGAAACGCTACGCCTCCATCAGGGCCAAACACAACGGCGTTGAATTCGGGTTGCGATGTATTAAAGTTTTCTCCTCTGATGTAAACAACGGTTCCCACAGGTCCTGATTTCGGAAAAAAATCAGAGATTACGGGGGGTTGAGCCATCGTAAAAGGATCGCAGGCATCACCGAGTCCATCGTTATCCGTGTCGGTCTGGCTTGGGTCAGGAATCGTCGGGCAGACATCTTCCGAGTCCCGTACTTGGTCACCATCTGTATCAATGAGAAGCGGATTCGTGATCCAACCATCAACACCTACGTTTATTTCTTCGGCGTCAGTCAGTCCGTCATTGTCATCATCATCGTCGAGCGCGTCACCTATTCCGTCACCGTCAGTATCGACACACACTTCCGGATCATTTGGAAACTGGTCAACGTCATCCAAACAACCGTCATTGTCATCGTCTGGATCTTCACCGTCTGTTATCCCGTCTTGATCACTGTCTGAAGTGTCGACTGGCGCGAGGTACACAGTCCTCAGACCTAATGCGCCTTCGTTGACCACAACAACCCCACTAAGCAGCTGGGGCACGTAGCCCTCCTTTCTGAAAGTAACGCTGTAAATACCAACTGATAACTCAAGACGAAAAAAACCAGTCGGAGCCGTGGTCGCTGATAAATTTTCGGTCGCAGAACTTGTCGCCGACGAGAACCGAACTTCAACTCCTTCGGGAGCAGCATTATCGGAAAGATACACTCTTCCCTCGACCACGACATTAGGCGTGTCGCCTAAAATCAGTTGCATCGGCCGGATATTACTAATTTCGTTTGGCTGAACGAGAACTCCGTCCAGGCGGCCTGGGACATACCCAGACTTGAACGTGACCACATCAATGCGCCCCGACGGTAAATCATTGATTCGGTAACCATTCTCTTTATCAACAACCGCTCGATAAGGTGTTCCTACAATGGCAACAAGAGCGCCCTCAGCCGATGCCTCACTTGCTTCAACCAGTTCAACCTGACCACGGATATCTCCCGTCCCGAAAAGCTCAATATCGCCTAGATTCAGCACTTGGCCGTCACTCACTGCGAGAATGTCATCTTTACGCAGCAAGGTACGAAGCCGACCCGCGGGGTTGGGTTGAGAAACACGTAATTCGATTTCACCTAAAGGAACTCTATAAAAAGCAAAGCTTCCGTCTTCCTTAGTCACGAGAGACTGTGGCCTACCCGAAAGCGATACGCTCACGCCAGCAACAGGCTGCTTTTCAACTCGTGAAAGATCTGTTTTCACGAGGCGACCTAAAATAGTCACACCCTCACTAGGCGCGGGAATATCAGAAACGGTCCGGAAACAACCAGGTAAAACTACAATACTGAGAGAAAGAAAAAGCGCGGAGAGCCTCACAGAACGCAGCTTGCCACAACTTGTCTGAGGGTGAAAGAGGCAACAGCGACGCGTGAACCTGGTCAATTGTCGCGATGGTACCGTCGAAAAAAATTATGCGATAACTAAACACAAAGCGACGAGCTACTGGGCAGACCAGTAATAGACATCAGCGCCCGTATTTTTCTTATAGGTGACCTCGTCGCCATAGAGGCATCGAATGCGTAGTACACCTGTTTGACTATCAGCATCGAGAATCCAGGTTCCGTTTTCATTTCCCGGATATTCTTGGCCATCCGAATACGCGCTCGGGCCAGGTAGAGAATCAGCGAAGGCAGCTTCGAGCTTGGTTGGGTTACTATCTCTATACTCGGTAGTGAAAGGCGCAAAGGCTTTCCAGATCATTTTTGTACCGAGAGGGACATCTTCGAGCAGGATTGAAAAAATACCGTCCCCAGCCACCAAATCAGGGCCGAGACCGTCGTCTCGTAATCTCGCTTCAATGCCATCCAATGGTTGTCCTTCTGGCGGAAAGCCACCCAGAACAGAGTTGACCGGCCCTAGAGCTCCCGCAACCGGTTGGTTTAACTCATCGAGGCGAGATCCAATGACATAAAGACCCTCGCGACTGTCTCCAAATTCTGCAAGGCCAATAGCTCGAGCAGGCCGCCGACCTGCTACCGTTTTCGTTTCCGAAACTTCGTACTCTAAGACGACGTCAATAGTGGGCGCGCTGGCTTCACCGGCAAAGCTCACTGTCGTTGTTAGAACGTTTCCGCTGAGGTCCTGAATACCATCAACGGCAATGCTGTAGTCGCGTCCGGACTCCATGGGAGACGTCTCGAGAATAACGAGATTTCGTATAGCCGGCGCCAAGCCAGGGCTGAACGCTAAACTGCGTCGAATGGAATCGCCGGAAAAGTTGACTCCGCGAACTTGTAGACCATCGATTCGATAACTCGATATATCGGTCACGCCCGCGTCGTTGATTCGTTCATCAAAGCGAATCAAAACATGACTGTTGTCGAGGGCTCGAACCGCCTCAATCGAAGGAGGAATTGTTTCTCCAAAGCTGACGAAAGCAATCGTCGTTGAGGTAATTGTGTTTGATGGGTCAGCGATGTCGCCAACGTTCTCAATTGTCATTTCAAAGTTGCCTCGAATGGGCTGATTCGGCGTTGTGAGTCGAGCACTCTTACCGTCAAAACCGCGAACAACGGTTTCAACAGCCAAGGTCCCGCCACCTGAAGCTTGTCGAATCTCAAAGTTATCCGCCACTAACGTTTGTGGATCAACGATTTCGTCAAAAACTACGAGGAGTTCAGTGATGTCGGTCGCTTCAATCGATGTAATCAGCGGAGCTTCACGATCGACAAATGGACGCAAGGAAGTTTCAGTTTCAGGAGCCAGAAAAGTTGCGGTTTGCCATTCAAAGTTCGTTCTTGCGGGATCGTTAGTATCTCTCACCCCACGGAATCTAACCGTATACGCTTCTCCTAGGTTTAACGCCTCATCTGTTTGAATAATCAGTTGATGGGACGGGATTTCAATCGTTCGCACAACCTGCACCCGCCTTTGTACTCCGGTATCCGCATTATACATTTCAGCCTGAAAAGGAGAGTCAGAAGCTAGGCTCTCGCTAAATGACAGTAACGTCGAGAATGAATCTCGCGCGCGGATCTCATGAAGAATCGGGGCACTGAGGTCTGGCAAAGTAGGCCGGTGAGGTGGCAGCGTAATGAGACCATCATCATAATCTCTCGTGCGACCGCCAGCATCCACAATCCAATCACGCCACGCACCAACAACGATCATTGGACATTCGATGTCCCGATTGACTACGTCACAGACTTCGTCAGGAGCCTCACGCTTATACACAGTCTGCTTTCGGGGTGGGTCCTCTCCACTTTCAGATAAAGAAGCACCTGTATAATCAACACCATTTGCAGCAATCATGGTTACCGGATTAACGCGTACTCCGGAGCCATCATTTGCCGTCGAGAGGGTCTTATAGACCTTTTCGAGCGTTGTAGGCGGATTAACGTACTCACCGGCTACACCGTGAGCAGCTTTCCAGGCCCAGCGGCCGGGCGGCAATAACAGATCAATTGTGTATACTTCCTGTCCTTCGTAGCTACGACCCGACGGTTTCATTTCAAAATCAGGCCAGCCTGTAACATCCGTTCGACGGCCACCTTGGTCAAAAACCGACAAGCGACGTCCAGTCAAACTTCTTGCCTCACCAAGTGGTGTTCCCGTTAGGAAGAGTTCCTCTTCTCTCGGTAAGCCGCGTTGCATCCCATCTGAGCTTGCGAAAGCGAATCCTACAACGACAGAAAATGTAGTTCGATATAATGCGAACGCATCAAACGTGATTGTTTGTTCGAGAGAATTGGCCGCCCAATCTCGAATACCAATTACATCTAGAGAATAAGTAGTTCCTTTCTGCTGAACTTCAGTTCGCAAAACGACAGTGGGGACCAAAGCATCTTTCTTTAGAGTTGCAGCGAGGACAGTGAGCCCTTCGATTATATACCTTTTAGGGTCCTCGGCTGCACTCGCTTCTAGTTCTTCGTCCCATTGAACTTCTAATAACTCCCCAACGGTAGGGTCTTCAATAGACAAAGACGGGTCTTGGTCCAAAAGGCTAAGGGCTCTCACTGCTACAATTTTCGGCGCTGTCGTGTCAGGTCGAATATCGAGTTGTGCTGAGTCCAAGATGTTCTGAGCCGCAGAAACATCTCTCATCGATTGAACTTTGACTCGAGCGGGTGCGACAGAGTCGGCAGGAACCGTCGTGAGCGTTACATCTGTTCCAGACACTTTGGCTGACAGAATTCGAATGCTTTGGCCAACATCGTTCAAATAAAGGTATCGTCCAACGTCCTCTGCATCCGCCGCCAATATGGGCTCAGAAAAACGCAGTACTGTTTTCGTGAGGCTTATTCGTTCCGCATTGACCAGTTCGGGAGGAGTCGTGTCATTGGGATCGAGAATTAAGGGGGCAGGACAACGGATACAACTCCCATTTTCCCGCGCTTCGGGAAGCTTAGCAGGCGTAAGTAAAGGCTTTGTGCGGGCGTCTTCTAGTTTGATACCACCAATGAAAATGCCATCGGAACCTTCGGCGGCTTCAGCGCCACCAAAATCAGTCTGAAAACTTACCGAGCCTCCTTGTTTTTTTGCAACGGGGTGTAGATTTACAAAGTTCTTGTTGGTCGCCTCGTCGCCAAAAGCATCACGACGAACTAAGATACAATCCGCTTTTCCATCAGGTCGACTAGTGAGAACATCTTCAACTTCGAGTATACGAGCATTGCCTGGCCATTCCTCTGTCCCTGTAAATCCTTCCCCAGCAACGCCGTTGGTGTACTTGTATTTGATCCTTGCACCGCGAGGAAGTGGAACAACTCTTGAGTACACACCGTCAGCAGCGAGCTCATCACCATTTTTACCATCGTCCGTCATAACCAATGATGGGTCATTTGGCATAAGCTTCCGAGGCACCAAATCTGACAGAATTGGGGAAGACTCGTCACTTGTAATTCCGAGATATACTTTTGCTTCTTTGGTGGCTTGCCGAATCAACTGTGGATTGCCCACTCCATCTCGACCGCGGCCTGATGCATCAACGGTGAATAGAACGTTAAGTCTCGCTGGGTCGCAACGAATAACAAGTTCGTAATCTCCCGCGGCGCTTGCTAAAAGCGACCGATAGTCCTCAAGAAAGGCTAGGTCTTGCCCGGCCTCTGAGACAAACGCTTCCGAGAGTTCAAAGTTTTCAAATGAAAATGAGGTTTTCTGTTTGCCAGCACCAAGTTCTGACACTTGCTGAATCTTTGCTTGTAGAGCCATGAGTGCACCAGACGCCGAGGCTTCCATCTCGGATACGAGACCATTGAGCGCAACAGCCGGCGTAGCGACCAGTGTTGAGCCGGCATCCGCTTGAACCTTGTAGAGAATCACCTGGGCAATGGCAGTTGTGAACGCATCAACACTACCAACGCCTGTAACTACTCCACGCTGCGCCTGTGGAAGGAACCGCTTGTAGACAAGCCCGTCTTTCACCACAATGATTTGCAATTTATCGGTGGGCGCATCCGAAGGTAGTTCCAACTGAAACTCACCTTGGTCGGGAGCGACGCCGCTCGCAATTTTCTCTCCGTCGGCACTAAAGACCTGAAGCTCGGATCCAGAGACGGTATTTCCCGTGAGAACAACGCGCGGCGGCTGGGTTGGCTCAAAGCCTCGGGGCGTAAAGAACACACCATCCCACCCACAACTAGAGAGGCTTAGAAATGTCAGGAAGGTCAAAACCATCCTTAGGCAAAATTTCATGCGCGCTGTATAGCGGGTGAAATCCAATTCGACGAGCAAGAATTTCAACTAAATGGCATATTTTCTCTCGGTTCTTGGTTGCTTATTCACCACCTTTTGGAGTTACTCCTAGGGGACGTACTCATGCACCCAGTATTGATCGATTTAGGATTCTTCAAGCTCCACACTTACGGACTCATGATGGCGGTCGCTTTTATGGTCGGAATGCAATTGGCCGTGCGCGACGCACGCAGAATTGACCTCAGTCCGAAGCGAGATTTCGACCAATTCATTCTTGATCTGTGTTTCTGGATACTTATCTCCGCTTTAATCGGTGCGCGGGTCGTATTTATCCTCGTGAATTGGGAGCAAGACTACTCGAAAGACCCTCTAAAGGTGATCCGAATTTGGGAGGGCGGTTTGGTCTTTTACGGCGGTTTGATTGGAGCCGTTTTGTTCAGCATCTACTACTGCCGCAAAAAGAAACACAGCTTTTTACTTATCGCAGATACCCTTATTCCTATGGTCGCTCTGGGGCAATTCTTCGGAAGACTCGGCTGTTTTGCTGCCGGATGCTGTTGGGGGCGGCCAGTAAGCGAATCTTATTTCGGGGCGGTCCAGTTCCCTGCTGGAAGCCTCGCTCACAACAGTATGCGATACACACAGCAAATCGCTGACGACGCGCTCCATACAGTCCATGTCCATCCGGTCCAGCTTTATGAGTCGACGGGCGCATTAACGATCTTCTTTATCTTGCAATGGATGCGCACAAAGAAGCGATTCAATGGACAACAACTCCTAACCTATATGTTTTTGTATCCACTATTGCGATCCACACTAGAAATGGTGCGCGGAGATCGCGAACGCGGCGTTTACAACATCATCGGTAATCTTGAGTTGTCGACAAGTCAGCTCATCTCTATCGGGTTCGCAATCTCAGCGGTTACTTTACTTACGGTCTTATTACTACGCCGAAAAAGAGAGGCTGTTGCCCTCGCCTAAATTCTATTTTTAGAACGTTTTTAGTCGCGCGGCTTTGCCTGCATCGGCAGTAATCGCCAACGCGAACCATGACGAGCTTTTAGAAAAAACTCAGACGCAGAGATGCCGCAAGCTGACGGTCTCCGATGTTTTCATCCATATTTTTGCCAGCATCAACCCTCTGCTGATAGGAAAGGTCGGCGGACAGACCCGCAGTCTGATATCCAATTCCACCACTCACGAATACTGATTCGTCTGCTTCATCGTAATTGGTTCCTAAACGAAGGGGAAAGTTAGCCGAAAGAAGGTAGGCTAGTCCAAAAAGATATTTTGCAGCGTTGGTATCGGCATCAAAATAAATATCCGCGTGAAGTCCAAAACTATCGGAGCCGTAAGACAGACCACCTCCATAAGTGAGGGGCGCCGTCGATCGTCCTGTATCAGTCACGTTGTAGACAACTAAGCCTAAGCTCAGTCCTTGAGATAAACGCAACTGGTATCCGGCATCAATCGTAAATAGTTGGTAACCGGAGTCCTCTGTACTTTCGTCTCCATTTAGGTACCGCGCGGTGATTCCGAGTGACATCGAAGAGGTTAGTTTTGTCGCCAGCGCAAAATCCAGCTGATGTCCAAGCTGCGTCTTCGTACCGTCTTCAGCTAGCCTATCTATATAGGTATAGGAAACCCCTCCAGCAATCGGTCCGGCCTGACTATCCATGATCGAGGTATTAAACCAAGTGTCAGAGCCGCGAAGGTCATCTCGTACACTTGCTTCAAGACTGTATATTTCAGCCCAAGCTAATCCAGCTGGATTGAGATTAATCGCATCATTGCCGGTTACAAGAGCCCGGCCCGAGCCGCCTAAGGCCATCGTTTGCGTGCCTTCGAATTGATAGGCATATGCAGAAGAGGCGAAGAGCATCGCCAAAGCCACCAAAAATAACCTTCTCACGGAACTGTGAAATATCCCGTCACGATCAGAAGCGCAAGTCCGAGAGCCCACTGATCAAAAATCGAGGAGTCAGCGAAGCTGTGAACTTGGTCCGAACACCCACGTGTGCTAGCAAATACCTTATGCGGCAATCATTCTCCGCGAGACATGCCATCGTCGTCATCGCGTGTATCGGTATATTTTTTAGTAATTCGGCGCTCGCATACATACTGCCTTCGAGTGCGATCCTGGAATCTGTGCGAGCCAGACGAGCCGCCCTAAAGTACGACACACTTATTGTCCACGGAAGAGCGCTGGATCCGGACACCAACATTGCTAAAAAGCGAGTTTGGCGAGCTCTTAAGAGTAAGACTGGCTTGAGAACAGAGTATAAGTCATCAATAGAGACCCAGGTCGACCTCATCACCCAAGGAAAACAATACAAATTTACGGACGGGAAACCGCCATTGAAGGGTATCAGTGCAAAGTCTGCTCTCGAATCGGTCTTCTTAATTGACAGTTCAAAAGACGAAAATGGTGCACGCGCACTACGAGCCCTGAAGACATATAAAGTGAAAACAAAGACCGTAAGTCTGAACCGCTTTAATAAAGAGATTGTTTGGGTCATTGGAGCTAAGCCTGGTGACCTCGACTCACCGCAAGTATGGATACATAAAGATCTACGCGTACCCGTTCGATTTATCTACCGAGATTCGAAAACAGACGAAAACATAGAAATTCGCTGGCTCGGCTACGGATCTGCACAAACCGGAGAATGGCATCCTAGGCAAATCGATACGTTCAAAGATGGGAAGCTTACCGACCGTCTCGTGTTTCACCGTGTGGAGGTGAATCCAAAAATTGATACGGCACTTTTAAATATCCCAACCCAAAAATAAACAATGGTGCGTGTAGCAGAGGTGATCGTCACTCTTCCTGTTGAAGGGCGCTTTCATTATTCGATTCCCAATCATCTTGACGATAAAATTCAAATTGGACATCGAGTTCTAATTCCCTTTGGAAGAAGACGAGTGACTGGGTTCGTCAGAGACCTTCATGAAAGAGAAACTCTTGAAGCATATAAAGGGAAACTAAAAAGTATCACCGAAATTCTAGACCCTGACCCAATTTTACGCTCTGATCTCATCGACCTTGTTCGATTCGCATCAGATTACTACTTAGAACCGGAAGGAGAAATTCTTCGAATAGCCCTTCCCCCTGGTGTTACTGCTGCTTCGAGTCGGCGCTACCGAATCACCCAAAGTGGGACCGCAGCAGTCGCTTCTGACGACCTTGTTGAAGAACACCGTGAATTGCTCGAACGTGCATCAAAACCACGAGGAATACGGAAAGATAAACAGAATGCTAAATTTATAAGGCACCTTGAAAAACTCCTATTGATCGAAGCTATCGAACAGTTCCACGTGCAAGAAACCGAAAAGCAAGTTGAAGTTATCCAGCGATTAGAGGAGACCGAACCTAAAAAATTGAGACGGGGCTCAAAACAAGAAGCGCTTTACGTTGCCCTTGCTCAAGGGCCATTAAGTAGACCGGAGATAAATCAACTCTTAGGGGTCACACCTGCGCGTAATACAATTCGAGGCCTTGAAAAAAAGGGACTGATTAGAACCTACAAGAAACAAATAGATCAAAAGGCAGCTGTTATTGGCGAAGATACGCGACAAGTCCAACTCACCGCAGAACAGCGCGAGGTACTAACTCCCATTTGCTCAGAAATTGACGCAAAAGCGCACGCTGCGTTTTTGTTGCGAGGGGTAACGGGCTCAGGAAAAACTGAGGTATATCTCCGAGCAATCGAACGAGTTCGTAAACAAAACCGTACCGCGATTGTCTTGGTTCCTGAGATTGCTCTGACATCTCAGCTCGAAGCTCGCTTTCGAGAAAGATTTGCAGATGATGTTGTCGTTCTTCATTCTGCCATGACCGACAAGCAACGACGTGACGGTTGGGCTAAACTTTTTCGGGAGAAGGCCGGAATCGCTCTTGGTCCTCGTTCCGCTGTGTGGGCGCCCGTAAACAACTTAGGACTAGTTATTGTCGACGAAGAACATGACAGTTCGTTTAAGCAGCACTCAGATGTCCGCTACAACGGCAGGGACCTCGCGCTAGTGCGCGCTCATCGAGCCGATGCTGTTGTTGTTTTAGGGTCAGCTACCCCTTCACTAGAAACGAGACGATTAGCAAAATCGGACAGAATTCAGGAACTGAGACTCGCAAAGCGTTTTGCTTCTCAACCTCTCCCGAGTGTTACCACCGTTGATTTGGGTCGGTGCGCTCGCGATGCAAAAGGTGAAGTTCCACTTATTTCTCGCCAGCTTGCTGACGCGCTGATTCAAACGGTCGAACGAAAAGAACAAGCAATACTGTTTCTAAACCGCAGAGGCTTCAACACAGTTTTGGTCTGCGACCAGTGCGGTGCCGCGAAGAAGTGCGCAAGTTGCGACGTGTCGCTCACTCACCATAAACACGCTAATGTGCTCGTATGTCACTACTGCAACGCGACTGAACAATATTCAAATAAATGTAACGAATGTGGTGCTAACGCGATGCAACCTTATGGAGCAGGTACACAAAGAGTTGCAGAAGAAGTTGCAAGACTCCTCCCTGGTGGAAACATTATTCGACTAGACCGAGATATTACCAGTAAAACGGGCGCTTTAGAGAAAAATCTAAGTGCCTTTAGAAATCATGAAGCAGATATTCTTATCGGAACACAAATGGTTGCCAAAGGTCATGACTTTCCAAGGGTCACGTTAGTCGGGATCATTTGCGCAGATAGCTCACTTGGCTTTCCTGATTTTCGCGCCGCGGAGAAAACCTTTCAGCTAATTACCCAAGTTGCGGGACGCGCAGGACGTGGAGACCGTCCTGGTCACGTGATTATACAAACCTTCCAGCCCAACCACTTTGCTTTGAAATGCGCCATTGATCATGATGATGATAAATTCTACGAAATTGAAGCGTCATCCCGCGAGAAAACGAACTATCCGCCCTTTAGTCGACTCGGCGTTATTAGAGTTGAGTCCCTCGATGAGAAAAAAATAGAAGAGACTAGTCGGCGACTAGGTCAACTTGCACGAAGCCTTAGCCAGCAATTTTCAACTTCTATTCGGGGACCTGTTGCCGCACCCATCGAAAAAATTAAAGGCAAACATCGTAAGCTTATGCTTATCCTCGCGCCTAAACCCGCATTACTCGTAGCGAACATGAGGTCTCTACAAAAAAGTCTGAAGAACGTACCATCATCCGTGGACGTAATTTATGATGTTGATGCACACGATCTACTGTAGACGGCATTTATTTTTCGATCTTATCCAGGACCTTCGTTGCCGCTTCTTTGGCCTTATCAAATCCTTCCGAAGCTCCTTTAGTGACAGAGTCGAAGAACTTATCTAGTTTGGACTTATCCGTTTTCATAATCTTGTCGAGGAAATCTTTCTCGAAAGATTTTTTCGCCTCAGCGAGTTTCTTTTCGATTTTTTCAGTGTTCTCGACACCGAGTGTTTTCGAGAGAGCCGTCTCAGACCAGTTATAACAAAGCGGTCCTATCTCCAATTCACATGTGTACACAATCCGACTGGCCTGACTCGCACCATAAATCCCATAGCTCTGCACGGCTATAATCACTAAAAGGAACAGTACGAATTTCTTCATCATTGATAATAGACCCTAGGAAGACCTCCTTAGGCAAGTACCCTCCATGAGTTTTGCGCATAGCTTATCCCGAGGAGTCTTTTTTTATGCTATGGAATGATTTGTGGGCACTGATCCATCGGAAATGTCAGTTGACGAAATTGCACCACGTCCCAGACAAAAAAACCGTGGTCGAGTCAGCGGCGAAGCACGGCTCGCTCGAATCTTATTTTTCGCGGGTCCGTTCATTGTTGCACTTTTGCTCTTCAGCCCTAGATTCATCTTAAATTCAAAGCGGGTCAAAATCGCCATTGCAGATGAACTCGCAGAGCAAGTAAGTCGGCGAACCGGCTTGTCTATAGATCAAATGGGTGGTGTAAATTTTGGTTGGGCATATGAACCTTGCTTACAGTCCTCTCAATTTTTTCGGCGGCGAGCCCCTTATCGTTTCTCGGCGAAGATGGACAGCGCCTGCGTTGAGCAGTGGCCATCTGCTGTTGGTTCCGGATTCCGCGCCATAAGACTCGTACTCAAAAACCTTAATCTCGATGTCGAAGGGGGACAAACCGCTGTTCAAACGACGAAATCGAGTTCACGACAAGCGAAAGCCACAACGGTTATCCCACGAGAGGCTTCCGGGCCGCAGAAGCGCCCTGGTTTGCGCGAGGTGAAAGTTGTATTTGATGACATGCAGGTGAATTGGAACAAACTTCCTTTGCCCGGAAGATTATCAAAGGGAAGCTTTGGTCCGATTGACGGTAGTGTCACAATCCAAAAACGTGGATCACAATCGGCAGCAACAATACAATTGACCGAGCCATTAACGGGGCTCGAAATCATAGGACGAGCGTTACCAACAGCATTAGGCTGGGACGTTACAGGTCGCGTCTCAGGTGACTTAGCAAATTCATTTGGACCCTTATTTGCCGCTGCTGGCTTAGATGTCCGTAGATTGCCAACACGGGGACAAATCGGTGTCTACTATGAAAAAGAGTCGGGCCTCGTCACCATGGATATCGATTTAATTCAATCAAACGTAGATATTGCGAATCGGCTTGTTTCATCGAAACGACTTCAAGGCTTTCGAGCACGACAAAAAGTGCGACTCAAAGTTAATTTGGTAAAGAATAGGTTCGTCATCGAGAATGGGCTTTTTGAGGTCAATGGTGTTCCCGCCTTTTTTTCTCTAGATGCCTCGCTTAGCGAAGGAAGTCCAAAGTTCACCGCGCAATTAGAGCTCCCAACAATTTCGATGCTTCAATTGCTTGAGTCAATTCCCGGAACCAAACGTCCGGACTCTCTCAAAGAACTCTCCGCAACCGCTTTATTTGCATTAAAGTTTTCGATTTCTGGAGCGCTCAACGCTCCAGAGGACTGGGTGCTTAGTTTAGACCATAGCCTAGCTGGAGTAAACGAGAGCAACCAGGCTCACGGACTCACTTATCTTTCTATGCCTTTCACCTACTATCCTCTGACCAAAACTGGACGAAGTGAACAAGGCTTTCAGACCGGTCCGATGACGAAAAGCTGGATTGACTATAAGAAAGTTCCGTATTCTCAGAGACGCCTAATTCAGGTATCCGAAGACGCCAGCTTTTTTGTACACAAAGGGGTAGATCTAGATGCCATCAAGGCGGCTGTAGTCGCGGGCCTAACGTCAACTAGCCAAGTTCGCGGTGGTTCAACGCTCACTCAGCAGTTAGTTAAAAATTTGTTTTTATCGAGAGATCGTACAGCACTGCGAAAAGTGCAGGAGCTCTTCTTAACATTCTTACTAGAGTCTTCTCTATCGAAAGAGACTATTTTTGAACTGTACATGAATGTTATTGAATGGGGCCCGAATATTTATGGACTTTCAAAGGCCTCTCAATATTACTTTGGTAAACCTCACAATCTACTGAGCCTAAGGGAAATGGCCTATCTTACTTCGATTATTCCGGGACCAATCCTGTATCACAAATACTTTGTTGAAAACGACATTCCGTTGAAACACAATCAAAAAATTAACCTGATGCTTCGGCGACTTCGTCGCTTAAATACAATCAAAACAGACGAAGAGCTCGATACAGCCCTTCTTGAGCAATTGCGTTTTTCAAGAAAATAAAAGTCGGTTATTCATCAACAAGAATAGCAGTCTGCAGTAGGCCGTAAAACAAATTCGGTGTTCCCTGAGTATTTGAGTGATACTTCCATCCAAGATGAGATTTGCAGCTTTGACAATAAATCACCTGCCATGAATAACCAGCAAACCAGGTAAAATCCTTCGTGACATGCCCCTCTTCGGTATAGTTACGGACGGACTCAAAGGTAATCACAACCCGAAGAAAACCTGCAGGATTTGCAAATGCATTGTGGGTAGGCTGTCCAGCCAAGGAAAAAATTGATGAGGTATCCGCGAGCTGTTGACGGCATCGAGCACAATACACTCCAGGGGCTTTAGACGGTGTCGTCTCATCACAGAGCGAAGTCTCAATGATAGAGTCTGATATCGATTTCTCTTTCAGCAAGCTGAGACTTTACGATGCAAAAGCGTCTACCCCTCTCTCGTCAATTCTTTGATCGATTTTTCAAAGGCTTCGAGAAGTTCGTCATGCGTATCCGCATCTCGTAATAATGAGAGAGAGGACGTAGTAGAAACGAGTTGTACGACAGCGGTCAGCACGTTCAGTTGCAACCGTTGCTGAGATAAGGGCCCGACGGTCGTAAAGAAAACATCAACTGGAACACTGTCCGGTGAACCATATTGTATGGGCTTCTTCGTCGTAAAGATTCCCAAGCAAGTATTCCCAATATCCGAAAGCGTCGCTCGTGGTACTGCGGCGCCTAATCCAATGCCCGTGTTGTGCTCAAGCTCATGTTCATGGAATGAGTCAAGTAGCTCAATCGCGTTGTCCGTTTGAAGGTCATCCGCGATCAGTTGAGAAATTCGGTCAAATAATTCTCCTTTTGTTTCGACATCGAGGTGAGCATGGATGATTCGGGCGTCTAAACGTTGCCGGAGATTTGGTGGCAAAGTTTTGCTCTTTAGTGCCCGACCGGAACCTTCACGTCGCAATTTTTTCTTCGGAGCATCCTCGGAGAGTGATGTTCGTCCTAGCACCTCAAGTAACTCAGTCGAGGTTTCACTAGACCGAATCGACTGGGCAAAGCCTTCAGAAACAATCATTCTAGAGAGAGTAGACAATAAAACCAGGTGAGTTTGACGAGCTCTTGGTGGTCCAATGGTTACAAAGAATAAGTCTATCTTCGAACCATCCGGTGAGCTGTAATCAATCGGCGTATCAGTCGTGAATACACCCAAAAGAGTTTCTTCTGCATCCGCCAGCGTAGCGTGAGGTAATGCAATACCTAAACCAATGGAGGTGTTCTGTGCTTTTTCACGCTCCCACAGCGCTTTTTCGACGGCAGCTGTATCAAGCTTGGGATGGGAACGCGAAAAAGACTGCGCAATATGAGTAAACAATGCTTCCTTCTTGGTAATATTGATTCGCGCTTGGGCGCAGGAGTCATCGATAAAATGAAGTATTCCATGAGGATCTTCAGCAGGGGTGATCTGCTGAATCAAAGAAGGGTGTTTGGTACTTACTTTGCTCGTCTTCAGCCGCAACACTGAGCAGGTCGCTTGCTCTGTAAGCTTATCTCGATCTGTGCCCAATAGGCGCTTTGTGAATGACGTGTCTGGGGGCGCGCCTAGCACCAAAAGGTCATAGGCTGCGGTTGCACCTGCAATCGCCTCAATCTCACTGTCTCCTCGAAGGATTAAACTTCGAGTATTCGCTGAACACATCGCTCGAATTTGATCAAGGTAATCGCCTTCAGATTGTAGTTCAGGAGCATCTTGGTCGTCAGAGACAAAACGGACAAATGTGAGTTCGGCATTATATTCCTTCGCCAGTAGATCAGAGGTAGATACGACAAGAGCATCATCAGGGCCCGGCTCTGCATAAACGAGAATATGTCGTATATAGCGAACTCCAGCGTCTTTATAGAGCGCTAGATTGCATGAAAGATGGTCTGCCAGCCAACCGAGAGGACTGAGGATACCAAAACGATTACTCGTTTTGCCTTGCCAAGCCATCACAACCCATTCGCACTCCAGGCTTTTTGTTGAGTCGTGAACCGTTTGTACCACATCACGAGTTACGACAGGTGAAACATGAAGAGTCGCATCCTTAGTTTGAGACATCGCTCCAATTCGCCGTTGAAGTGCGCTGACTTCGACCGAATCCTCAAGAGCAACAGCAGATAGAGATACTTGGTCAGGCACATCAGTGACGTGCAGAACTTCAACCGTTCGACTTCCGGCCAAGGTAGCACCTACTTCGGCAAGCGCCTCGGGAGAGTGCTCCTCTCCCAACAAGGGAACAACCACAGCGGCATGTTTGCCTTCGAGATTTACGGTCTCTAAATCCATGACCGTTGGCCTCGCGATTATAAGATCTTTACGCTTGCCCAAAATCCCAAATACACCCCTGCGTTCCACTCTCTTGCGACTGTAGAGAAAATAGACAAGCATACCAGGAATAGTAATGCCGGCGATTGCGATAGGCACTTTAGCACCGAGAAGAAACAGCAACGCAAAAGAGACGACTATCCCGAAAATTTGGGCTGCTGGATAAAGCGGTGTGCGATAAGAAGGCTGGTACCACTGTACCTTTCCTTCACGCAAAATAATCACGATGAGATTGACGGCCAGAAAGAGCATTATTTTGACGGCACTCGCTATTTTCGCAACCACGACAATATCGACCGTGAGAATCACTGTCGCCATTGAGATCCCAATGAAAATAATCCCGTAAACAGGCGTCCCGTATTGCGGATGTACTTCGCTCAGAAAAGAAGGCAAAAGTCTGTCGCGACTCATCGCGAATGGAAACCTCGATGTAGCAAGGACTCCTGCCATTGCCATTGCGGTCATTGTCACAGCACCGAGGATACCCATGATGATGGACATCTCGCGACCGAGAAGAACATTGGCCAACGTGTAGAGAGCTGTCTGATTACCTTCCAACTGTTCCATGGGAAGTGAGCCAGCGAGCGTAAAGGACATTGCAAAATAGATAGCCGTGACGCCGAATAAAGATAACAGCATCCCCCGAGGCAGATTCCGCGCTGGGTCTTTTACTTCCTCCGCAATGGCCGCTATTTTTGTGACACCAGCGAAACCAACAAATAACAGCCCCACGGTTTCGGCAAAACCTACAATACCACCCGCAAAAAAAGACGTTTCCTTGAGAGCCGATTGTTCTGCAGGAAAATTTTTCGCCGCAACACTAATGACTACTCCAAAGCAGAGTAGAGCTATACCGACCACCACGGTTTGTAACTTCGAAACTTTTCGAACACCGAAGATGTTGAGAAGAACAATGAAGGCTAAACAACCTAGTGCATAAGGAGTAGTGTTGAAATCGACAGATTGAGTACCCTGTATCGCCGCGACAGTGACTTTGAGATATTCCCCAAAACCCATCAAAGCAAATGCACTCTTAAATAAAGATGCGGCCGTGAGACCAAGGCCAGCTATCGTTCCCCACAGAGGTCCGACTGCGCGATCAATATAAACGTAGGTGCCGCCTGATGTGGGCATGGCCGTCGCAAGTTCGGCTTTCGATAAAGCCGCCGGCAATACACACAAAGCCGCAACTAAGAAGGCAAGACTCACCGAGGACCCAGTTGCAGAAGCACCGATACCTGGTAAAACAAATACACCGCTGCCCATCATGGAACTGATGCTGATTCCGATCACGCCTACTAGGCCAACGGTTCGCTCTAAGCTCTTCACGGCACCCTGTGGGTATCATGAATCGAAACCTGCCGCCTTAAGCCCCGACAAAATTCAAGGATTCAAATTACTGAAACTGCCTTACATTGAGCCAAATCGGCATTTCATCGATCTTTAGTGCTTATTCGTGCCACCACTAGCATAACGACGGCCCCGCCAAGTATCGTTCTCACACTAGGAAATTCACTAAGAACGACCGAAGCGGCAGTCACACCATAAACGGGCTCCAGAGTCCCTACCAAGCTGGCTGTCGTAGCCGAAACTGTTTTCATTCCTTGGATAAAAAGCCCGTGCGCAAGAGCGGTAAAAACAACGCCAAGAACTACCAATTCAACGAGTTCTTCGGAGCCCCAGTCGCCCCCGCCCTGACGCAGTCCCAAGCTGAGGGCCGCACATGCGATTAGATACTGCCAGAAACCGATAGTAAGTGCAGAGTACTGTGAGATAAACCTTCGATTGATAAGGGTGACAAACCCATAAAGAGCTCCCGATAGTAACCCCCATACTCCACCCATGGTCAGGTTTGAGTCCCAGCTAATTTCCGGCAAAACGAGAAATACACCGACGATAGTGAGAATGGCATAGAGAAGATTTGAGAAATGAAAGGAAACCTCATCGAAAAAAGGCTCTAATAAAATGACGACGATCGGAAAACCGGCGAAACTAAGCAGGCCTATCGCAACGGTCGATATTTGTATTGCATGAAAAAACGTCCACCAATGCGCTGCTAAGAGGCAGCCCATAATTATGAAAACAGAAATATGTTTCCGTTTGACCCAGAACGACTGCGCAGAAAATCGAATCGCTGCGCCCAAGCTAATCGCAGCAAAAAGGGTTCGGCCCCAAGTTATCTGTAAGGATGATAGAGCAATTGTTTTTCCGAAAAGTCCTGCGAGACCGAAAAGAAGAACGGCACAGTGAATCAGAACGAGACCTGATCTAGAGTTCAATTTTGGCTCCAGTTTGCAGAGTACCGGAACCTAGGTGCACGAGGTTTTGACCAAATAAAATCTTTCCATCGAATTTTCGATACTTAGACAGTACTTTATTTATTTCAGGATCTTTTTTACCAGAGGCAGGATCGATGGTGGGAATGACACATCGAGCGCATGGTTTTGCACAACGAAAACGAATTCCGCTAATCATAAACTCGTCCATGCCGTCTTCGGCGTGAGCAGAAACACCGCTAATGACAAGATTTGGTCGAAATCGAAGAACATCACCCGCTTGAGACAACCGACTCTTTAATTCGTCGATTGAGGCCTGAGAAAGCAACAAGAATGGAAAACCATCAGCAAAACTGACGACATCATTTTTATTGGCAAACTTCTGATCAACTAATCGACGAGCATCTTCTGACATTTTCACCACCCGCACGGGGCGATTGAGGACACCACTAAACCAATCGTTCACTTCTCTGCGACAAACAGTTGCTTTGACGTCATCGTTCCAAACACGAACGACCTGTGAAGGACCACTTTCCAAAGGATCTAAATAAACTCGGCTCGACCCAAAAGATGCCTCAAATCCAGGTTTTAAAATCGAGAGAAGGATTTGTGACATCCGCGGCTCTTCCCGCTGCGTCACGAACAGGCCATTTTCATCGATGACCATCCAGTGTCGATCGAATTGAAGACCTCGAGAGGTAACGACCGCCTCTGGAACTTCAATCCCTGCACACGACTTGACCGGGTAGATGAATATTTGGCTAAGAGTAGCCACCGCTATAATTGTTTGACCTGTTTTCCTGACAATGCATCATTGATCGAGCGATCCATTCGTCGAGCGGCGAACTCCACGGAGAGCTTATCGAGCTGCTCAGTCCGTTGCTCGATTAGACGATGATTAGTATTTCGTTTTGCTTCCTCAAGAGCAGCAATACCGCCCTCGAGCTCTATAAGCTCATCCGGAGTGAGTAAGTCCTCATCTTGTTTTAGAGCGGCCTTTAACGCGAGAAGAATACGATCGGCATCGACTCTTTTTTCGATAAGCATTCGTTCTGATACGTCGGTACGAGCATTTTCAATGGACTCCAGTATCATCCTTTCAATCGTGTCATCATCGAGTCCATAAGAGGGCTTAACCTCAATCGCCGAGCGGGTGTTTGTTGTTTCTTCTTCAGCAGAAACGTGCAGGATTCCGTCCGCATCAACGTTAAACAGCACCTTTACCCGAGCCATACCCGCGCCCATCGGCGGTATACCAGAAAGTTTGAAGCGGGCTAAAGACCGACAGGCAGCCACCGTTTCACGCTCACCTTGAACAATGTGGAAATCCATCCCGGTTTGATTGTCTGCATACGTTGTAAATTCCTGACCAGCCGAGGCAGGGATAGTTTGATTACGGTGAAGAAGCTTTTCAACAACGCCTCCCATTGTTTCAATCCCGAGCGATAGCGGTAACACATCGAGAAGAAGTACGTCGTCTCGTGGACCGGAACCACCAAGCATATCGGCTTGAACAGCAGCACCCAATGCTACTACTTTGTCAGGATCAATATCAGCGAGAGGTTCTTGTCCAAATACTTCTTGAACGTATTGGCGAACGGCCAATACTCGTGTCGAGCCCCCCACTAATACGACCCCATCAAGTTCTTTCGCTTTCAATTCAGCATCTTTCAAGGCTCGTCGAACCGGACCGCGCACACGATCGATGACGGGCTGGATAATTTCGGCAAACTGTTCTTGCGACAGCGAGAATTCTTGTCCCCCGATTTTGATCGTTGTGGTCGTTTCGGTGGTGAGACGTTCCTTTGCGAGTCGCGACTCATGCAAAGAGAGAGCTGCAGTGGCACTATCAGTTGTTCTTGGATCTTGGCCCGACTCAGAGAGAAAATGTTCGGCAATCGCTCGGTCGAAGTCGTCACCTCCTAAACGTGAGTCTCCACCTGTTGAAAGAACCTGAAACACACCATCTTCGAGTTTGAGAATAGAAATATCAAACGTACCACCGCCCATATCGAAAACAGCGAAGATACCGTCTTTCTTTTTGTCTAGGCCGTACGCGAGTGCCGCGCTTGTTGGCTCATTAAGGAGTCGCAATACATTTAGGCCCGCGAGGCGAGCAGCATCTCGAGTGGCCTGCCTCTGCGCGTCATCAAAATAGGCTGGAACAGTGATCACCGCGCCATCGAGTTCGCCATCCAACTCTTTTTCTGC
Organism: Myxococcota bacterium; assembly: GCA_036337945.1. GTDB lineage: Bacteria > Myxococcota > Kuafuiibacteriia > Kuafuiibacteriales > Kuafuiibacteriaceae > JAYZDF01. The sequence continues at coordinate 8,829 of JAYZDF010000144.1, read as the reverse complement.
TCGCAGTTTTAATGCTTTTAGGACCTCTGCACCTACCTCCATGGGGGTCACAGCTTGGTCTGTTGCAATCTGAAATTTTACGACGGGGCCTTCGTTGTCTGTCGCAAATTGATAGGGAGATAACTCATCAATACTCTGAGATTCCTGCTGTCCGCGACCCATAAAGCGCTTGGCGGAGGCGATAGTTCGCCCACTACGGTTCGCTGCTTGGCTTCTTGCCTGTTCACCAACCTCGATTTGATTATCGGGACCAAAATAAACAACGGAAGGAAGACTCGCTCTTCCCTCATCGTCGTGAATCACGAGGGGGTTACCATCTTTCACGGTTGCAACCAAAGAATAGGTTGTACCCAAATCAATGCCGATAACTCTGCCGGCGCATTTCTCTTTTGGCCCACCGCCAATTTGAAGTAATCCCATTTTACGTCCTAATAAGTGTCAAACTTGTGCTCGACCTCGTCCAAAAATCTCTCAAGAAAGCGAAGCTGTTCTAAAGATGCCAAAGCTTCCTCTTCTGACCCGTCTTTATCGTCGAAGAAACGTTCTAGTCGTTCAATGTGGTTATCAAAGCGAGTTTGAATCTGTTCTTCTATCGGTTCAATTTGTTCGTGTGTCGTGGCTTCCTCGAGTGTCTCGCGAAGGGTCATCATCTCCATGAGAAAGTCCATGTCCTTGACACGCTGCTCTTCAGTACCCACTTCGTGCCCGGCCCGCTTCATTAGATATTCTGCCCTTCTGCGGGGCTTCTTCAAAGTTTGATAGGCGTCGTTGATGTGGGTTGTTTGTTCTAATGCCAGTCGACGTTCCATGCGAGATTCTCGTCCAAAACGGTCAGGATGGACTTTTTGAGCTTGGGTTCTATATGCTTTTTCAAGCTTGCTACGAGATAGCCGCATAACTGGTTCAAGCTCCAAGCTATCAAAAAAGCTTGTATTTTTGACCACAGGCTGGATGAGCCCACAACTCGGACAAAAGGTTGCTCGGCCGCGTTCCGCGCCGCATGTCCAACAATCTGCCATTTGAACGTGAGACTCTTTCTACATCGAAAAGCTTTCGCCGCAACCGCAGTCTTTACCAGCTTTTGGATTCAAGAACTTGAATCCAGCCTCCATCAATCCAGTCACGTAGTCTAGCGTTGTTCCTTGCAGGAAGAGCAAACTCTTGGGATCGATGAAAACGCGACTGCCAAAAGCCTCGATAACATGATCGTTATCTTTCGGCGTTTCTTCAGCATCGAGGAAATAAGACAAGCCGCTGCAGCCGCCTCCGCGAACACCGATGCGTATACCGGCGGATTCACTTGCGTCATGTTCACGAAGATACTTTTGGATTGCACCCGCAGCCGCCTCGGTGACTGCTACTGTTCCTTCGGTCTCCGGGGAGGTGGAGATAACATTAAGACTTGGATTCGCCATGATGATAACTATTCTTGAGCGGCTTCTTGGCTTTCAGCTGCAGGCGCTTCGGTTTGTTTTGTTTGCTTGGTTTCCCAATCAGAAACCGCAGCTTTGATTGCGTCCTCTGCCAATACCGAACAATGAACCTTGACCGGTGGCAGAGATAGCTCTTCCACAATCTCCTGGTTTTTGATGGACTTCGCGTAGTCTACAGTTCGTCCTTTGACCCATTCAGTCACAAGAGACGATGAAGCGATCGCAGAACCACAGCCGAATGTCTTAAACTTGGCATCTTCGATGACACCCTCGTCATTGACTTTGATTTGTAAGCGCATAACATCGCCGCAAGCCGGGGCCCCTACAAGGCCTGTTCCTACGGTTTCGTCTGCTTTATCGAGTGTTCCGACATTTCGTGGGTTTTCGTAGTGATCAATTAGTTTCTCATCATAAGCCATGATTCTTTTCCTCTTTAGTGTGCAGCCCACTCAATGGTGCTCAAGTCAACGCCCTCTTTCACCATCTCGTATAGTGGTGACATTTCGCGGAGTTTTTTGACTTTGGCAATCACTAATTCGACTGCGTTATCGACTTCTTCTTCGGTAGTAAAGCGTCCAATTCCAAAGCGAATAGACGTGTGGGCCAACTCTTCGCCGACACCGAGCGCTCTAAGGACGTAGGATGGTTCCAGTGATGCAGACGTGCAAGCGGAGCCAGAAGACACCGCACAATCCTTGATCGCCATCATGAGTGCCTCACCTTCTACGTAGGCAAACGAAATATTGAGGTTTCCAGGAAGTCTCTCTTTTTCATCACCGTTTAGGTACAGCTCATCAAGCTCTTCCTGTAACCGAGTCCACATCTTATTTCTGAGTTCGGTCGTTCGAGTTTGTTCAGCTTCGAGTTTTCTAAGCGCAACTTCAGCCGCTTTGCCCATACCAACGATACCGGCAACATTGAGCGTACCAGAGCGCATTCCTCTTTCGTGTCCACCACCATCAATTAAAGCCTCGACGCGAACTCGTGGGTTGCGTCTTCTGACGTATAAGGCGCCGACTCCTTTGGGACCGTACATTTTATGGCCAGACAAGGACATGAGATCAATATTCATTTCATCCACGTTGACCGGTATTTTGCCAATGGCCTGCACCGCGTCGGTGTGAAATAGAACTTTATGCTTACGACACAGCTCCCCGATTTCTTTTACGGGCTGAACAACGCCGATTTCGTTGTTGCCCATCATAATGGAAACAACAATTGTTTTGTCCGTTATCGCTTTTTCTAGCTCTTCAAGGTCAACAAGGCCGTTGGCTTTTACAGGGACGTAGGTCACACGAAAGCCATCTTTTTCAATTCTTTTGCAGCTATCAAGGATCGCCTTGTGCTCTGTAGGAAGCGTTATGATGTGGTCACCCTTCGACTTGAAGACCTCGAACGCGCCTTTTTCTGCAATCGATTCGAAATCTAACCGACCGAAGCGACCAGGAAGTATGTCTGCAGCATTAGGAATGCTTCCGTCGACGTGGCCTTTCGCCAGCGCGTCGATCATGACCTTTTCAGCATCTGTCATGCCGTACATTCGGGCGACACCCTTGATCGCCATATTGTCGGATTCGGTCGCGCCAGAGGTCCAAATAATTTCCTGAGATCTCGCCCCTATAAGCTTAGCCACTTGTTCACGCGCATAATCTACGGCTTCTTCGGCGACCCAACCGTATGCATGAGACCGAGATGCCGCATTTCCGAATTTATCTTGAAGAAATGGTGCCATCGCTTCAAAAACCTCTGGGTCCACTGGCGTAGTCGCGTTGTTGTCCAAATATATGGGAAGGTCTGTTTTCATTCTCTCTTACCTTTCTTAGTTATCTGTCTGAGTTTTTTTCGCCTCGGAAACAGAGTATAGACCAGTCACGAGCGCAGGTTTCGAGCTGGTACTATGAGGATGTGCGCACTCTGCGCAAGCTCCAAGTAACGTACATGGGTCACAAACCTCACAGGATTCCAGATACGTCAGGCTTTCCCGAAGGTCTTCCGATAGGGACTCGAGTTGACGAATCTGTAACTGCGTTTCTTCGAGTTTCGCTCTATAAATCTGACGAATCTCCTTCATCCCGGCCGGACCGTATTCGTTTCCGATCCAGTTAGACAGCACTGATTGAATCTGAAGAAGCGAAAAGCCAAGGCTCTGAAGTTTCTCAATCCAGGTTAGACGAGCAAATACTTCTTCATCATAGATTCTCTGCCCACCCTCGTTTCTGGTCACCGAGCCCAGGAGATTCATTTCTTCATAAAGTCGGAGCGCACGAGTGCTCTTATTGATCCGTTTTGCCAGGTCGCCTATCCGGTAAGTACTTTTTTTCTGACCAGAAGAGACGCCCTTCGTTATGGGGAGGAGTTTTGCCACCATAAGCAAAAAACAATGACAATAACGTTAACGTCAAGGTTAAGTTTCTTGGTGTAGGCTTATGTAAACCCTTGTTTCGTGCAAATTTTTCGTGTCCCGAAAGGCGCGCTGGTGAATAACCGATCTCACCAGGGGTAACACGTTAGGATTACGTTATAAAGTGGGCTTAGTTTCCAAAATAACTGTAAAGCCAACACTCGGACACAACTATAGTAAACCCTCGATAAGAGCCACCTCGACTAAGCAAGGCCAAAACGATCCGCATTGTCGGGCAAAATGGTGACGATCGTGATTGTCGGTACACGAGTCGGTGCGGCACCAAAGGGTAAATAAGGAATAAAGGTTTTACCCGAAACCGAGTGACAACAATGGTCCCACCGATTTGAATGAATCGGAAAATACACAGAAGTAAACTCATGCGAAGCGGGTTTCGGTCCACGCTCAACAATGATGGAGAGTTGTGGGAAACCGTAGTCTCCTTACCGTAAACCTTTTCATCGATTTTTCGTCGTTCAGCTTTAGTTCTAGAAAGCTCATCCAGGTATCGACTGAGATTTTTTGGGCGCATTCACCTTCAGGCTTTCGCGCTAATTCGCGCCCAAAAACTTTATCATCGCATCCAAAATTCTCTCCGATGCTTTTCCGTCCCACAGTTCTGGAACACGTCCCTGCTTGCCTTTCTCATTGAGAATATCCTGGCAGACCTCGTCGATTTTGTTCGCATCGGTCCCAACAATCGTATTTGTTCCTTCGCTGGCCGTAATGGGACGCTCTGTATTTTCGCGGAGTGTTACACAAGGAATACCTAGAGCTGTTGTCTCTTCTTGAAGTCCGCCTGAGTCAGTCAGCACGAATTTTGAGCGCGAGACCAAAGACATAAACTGCAGATAACCAAGAGGTTTCAACAATTGAATGTTCTGATGCGATTCAAATCGTTTCGTCAGGCCGAACTTATCCATATTTTTGGCCGCGCGAGGGTGCACGGGAAAGACGACGGGAATTTGATCAGCGATCTTAAGTAATGCGTTCGTAACGCGCGTAAATGCACTCTCATCATCGACATTGGAAGGTCTATGCATAGTCAAAACCGCATAGTTTCCTTCCTCTAGGGATAGCTCTTCTAGTGTATTTAATTCCTTCGCTTTAGGCAGGTTCATGAAGAGGGTATCAATCATCACGTTACCAACACAAACGATAGATTCAGGCGTCTTTCCTTCGGCCAGTAAATTTTCGTCACCATCGAGTGAAGGCGTCAAAAGCAAATCAGAAATGACGTCAGTAACCATTCGATTTATTTCTTCTGGCATCTGAAGATCGCGGCTTCGAAGACCCGCCTCCGTATGGCAAACCGGAATATGAAGTTTCTTCGCCACTAAAGCGGCGGCCACCGTTGAGTTCACATCACCCACAACATTCACGAGATCCGGCTCATGTTCCATAAAAACTTTCTCTAAACCGATCATAATATTAGCTGTTTGCACCGCATGTGAACCAGAGCCGACGCCAAGATAAACCGCTGGTTCAGGCATCCCTAGCTCATCGAAGAAGATTTTCGACATCGCTTCATCGTAGTGTTGACCAGTGTGAATGATTCGATGGTCCACGCCCCTTCGGATAGCGGCCGCATGAATCGGGGCTGCCTTCATAAAATTGGGACGCGCACCAACAATGGTGAATACACGGATAGTCACACGAGCAACCTAATCGGACTAGAGGAGGAAGTCTACGTCTGCGCTTTTGCGATCCCGTGCTTGACCCTGAGTGTGGCATTTGGGATCCGCATCTTGCTTTGCCATTGCAATCGAAAAAACGCACAAAAAGTGTAGAGGGCCGAATAAGTTTTGGACTGATATGCTGTGCTGGCTTCATCGCGCCGGTGGCTGGTGGAAGTACTAATGTCTGGATGACGCCGGTCCTGTCCGTTCTCGGTTATTTGGCTTTTGTAGCCAGTCTATTGGCGTGTCGGCGTCAAGGGCGGTCTATTGCTCTGCCATTGATGACTTTTGGTTTCGTAGGACTGAGTGTGTTCACGCTGGCACAAAGTCTATCGCTCCCTATGACTGTGCTCGAGTGGATTTCACCGAAAGCCCACGAGATTCGATCGTTTGTACATCCGGAGCTATCTTCGGGACAAATTTCTTATGAGGCTGGGCTCTCGGCTCGGGAAGCCACGAAGCTATTGATTTACGGACTCTTGGCGTATGCAACTCTTGAACGATTTAGAGCCAGACGCACGGCTTATCGATTTACGCTACTCACACTCGGTGCCATTCTAGCAACCATCGCTGGAGGCGCATTCCATCGACTCTTCGGTTTAGAGAAGATATTCGGGATCCTTACGAGCAGCACAGAAGCTTATAAGCTGTATTCCACTTTCGTGAATGTAAATCACGCATCGGCTTTTTCTGCCTGGGGTGCACTGATAGCCCTTGGCCTCGCGCTCGAGGAGCCAAAAAGAAAGAACAAGGCGGGATTGCTCATCGTCGCTGCTTTTTGCGTCATAGCTTGCGTATCGATGCCCTCACGAGGCGGCATTCTTGTCCTCGGGCTTGGTTTGACCGGATTCCTGATTGCAATGCGATGGAGCGGGCGTAAAAACAACGCTTCTGTATCAAATACTATTGTAGGCGCCCTTGTTTTAGTAGGCTCGATTACCGCAATTTTTCAAAGCACTCTCCTAAAGCGAGAGTTCGACGATGGATTAGGTCTGGAGGCAAAACTTGGCGCAGTTCGTGGCGCGAGTAAAATGATTCAAGACCACCTTTGGTTCGGTATTGGTAAAGGCTCGTATACTTCACTATTCTCTCACTACAAAACCTCAACCGAACAGTTCACGTACACGCACCCTGAAAATTTTGTTATTCAATACCTCACCGACTGGGGAGTCCTGGTAGGTGGATTGGTCGTCATTGCTCTAATCCTCACACTAACGAGAAGCCTGAAAGCACTGCAGAATCCATCGAGTGCAGGAGTCCTCATTGGGATTTGTGTCATAGGATTGCAAAACATCTTCGACTTTAGCTTTGAGATTGCTGGATTCGTAATTCCTGTGCTGATCGCTTTTGTGGCTCATTCTTCACATCGATCGCTGTTTGTGAAAAAGATCTCAGCAACGTCAAACGTTCCTTTTGCGCTGATTCTCATTGTTCCATTAGTCATCCTAATAACCAGCAATTATTTTACGTTCTCGAAAGGAGTGATCGAACACGACCTGAAATTTCTGCAGAACCAAGAAAATACAAAAAGAGTAGAACAGCATCCGGCAAATTCGACCATGGCTACACTTATGGCGTTTCACGCTGAAAGCGCTAATCCACCAAAACTGAAAGACGCGCTTCGATGGGCAAATATTGCCCTTTACCTGTCTCCTGCCTATGCAGATGCGCATTGGGTGGTTGGAAGACTTCTCTTACGAGCCGGTATCCGGAGCCAAGGCTTCGAGCAAATTCGTGTCGCTTGGCAGCGAACACCTCAAAGCTTCCCCTCGAACTATTTTTCTTATATTGACCATTTCGCTCAGGCCCCTGAAGACTACCTAGAGGCTGTGCCGAGGCGTAATTTTGCCGATGACATTCCCGACGAACGTTATCTGATTCAAATCATCCGGTGGCTCGTCTCCAACAAGAAGCCTCTACTTGCTCGAGAACTTACGAAAGAATTTCCAAAACCCTCAGACGTAACGAAACCTGAGATCCTGAAGGCGATTGCTTGGTCATATTATTATACCAAGCAATTCGAGCAAGCACTTGAAGCGATATCAATCCATCGTGAGTTGACACAAGATAAAGCAGCCCTACGAAAACTAAAAATCAAATGCTTACAAGCCGTCGGTGAGTACTCCGAAGCGATTCATCTATTAAGACAAGCGATGGACGACTCACCTCACAAAAGAGTAGCGCTGCTTTTTCAAACCACGCGAATGGCCATCGATTACGGAACGAGTACAACTGCAAAATCACTTATAGATGAGCTCGAACTGGTGGCGCCGCCGACGGATTTGAATCGTTCTCGAATTATTCGACTTCGTCTCAAGCATGCGATGAAAGACCAGAAACCTGGTGAGGCGCTTGAATTGTTAGATCGGATCATCCAAAACGAACCGAGCGCTGTCGACCTACGGATGATGCGCGCGCAAATTCACACAAGAGCGCAGAGATATCGCAAAGCCTTGGTGGACGTTGAGGCCGTACTCAACCTCAATCCATCCCATCCAGGTGCTATCCAACTGCAAAACAGGATTCGTATAAACCCTTAAAAAAAGCGACTGGGTGGAAGTCGCCGTTTAACCCCTAAGGTTGGGTTTTGAAAACGCTTGCACACCCCGAGTAGAGAGATGTAGCACCATTTCATTCCTTTGATACCGCGCTGATTGAGCAATTTTACGAGTTGTACGAAAATAGCGTGAATATAGAAAGGCGTAAGAGGAACCTTAGTTCGAATGAAACGTTCAGTTCACCTTTTTGTAGGCCTGGTGGCGACGGCCTCAGCCTGTTCAACCTTGCGACTCGGTTCTGCAGATATCGACCCGCTCCCCACGCAGACTGCCAATGAAACTACAAGCCTCATCGGTAATTATCCACTCGGTACAGGTGACGTCATTGATATCAAGGTATTTAGAGAGCCTGAACTTGCGGGTGTATATCGGCTGAGCTCCAATGGTGAGATAAGCTTTCCCTTTATCGGTGCAGTACGCGTCGACGGGAAAACGGCGTATGAGCTCGGAGAGGAAATAAGAATTCGGCTCGCAAGTGGTTACCTTAACAATCCGCAGGTGACTGTTTTTGTCCGTGAGTATCACTCTCAAAAGGTACATATCCTCGGGCAGGTGGCAAAAGCGGGAACACAAGGCTTTCAGCCAGGCATGACGATTATTCAGGCTGTTGCCACAGCGGGCGGATTTACGAAGCTTGCATCGACCAACCGAGTTCGCGTTACCCGCGTCGTCAAAGGAAACGAGAAAAAATATCTTATACCTGTTGGCGATATAAGAAATGGAAACGCTCCAGACTTCTCTCTTCTTCCAGGTGACAT
>JAYZDF010000143.1:0-8178 GCA_036337945.1 Myxococcota bacterium | reverse complement strand
ATTCGATGGACAACGGGACCAAACTTTTCTTTAGGTCCATTTTTCAAGCTTGAGATTATTCAACGTTTAGATCTTGTTCTTCGGGGTGGGTTAAATTGGGCATATCTCAAGGTCAACGAGCAATTAGACAACAAAACATCTTGGTTTGGCACGTTGGGAATAGGGTATCGATTGTGAGGCATGTCATCTCTTCAATTTTTATCCTGCTTGCGTCGTGTGATTCGATATACACAACCGCAGTCGAGGCGGAACGTCTCGTCACTATCAGCGCTGAATGGAATGGTGATTTATCTAATTCATTAGAATTGGCAGGCTTATCGACGAGTACACCACTTCGGGCAACCTTGGTCTGGGCTGGGGTACCAAATTTCTCCCCATTTTGCTTGAAAGAAGGCTTCAATCCGCTTGAACCAAACAAAGTGATCACCAGTACGGTTGCCAAACTTGCATGTCCAGACCCGTTTCGGTTCGTTTCTGGTGAGACTCAGGGAAGTGCTTTAATCGACTTGTCTGCTCGGCAGATCGATATTCCACTCGTCAATCTTCCCCCGGCGGAAGTCTTGGTAGGGTCACCAGGGGAGCGCGTTGGATACGCTTCGGTCGTCTTGTTTGCTGATTTGAACGGCAACGGAATAATTGATCAAGGAGGTCGTTGTCGTCGCCCTGAAAGAGATGGCGAAGATGGAAACCGCGAAGGCGATTTGCAAGAGCCCATCTTAGCAGCAAGCTTTGCTAATCTCGCCGAGGCGCATGAGCGAATTGTCTATTTAGAAGGGCAATTTGATGAAGAGTCCTATTTCTATCCAGCACTTGGCTGCGAAGAGTTTCCAAAGTCCGGCTTTTCACTTTGGCGCATAGGAGAGAATGACTGCACGCTCACGAATTTGAATGAGCGGATTCGTCTAGATATTGCTTCCCCCGATATCTTCAAACCCATGCAATGCGGACCCGGAAGGAAAGACTATGCCCGTGAGCCTCGAGACAAGAAACCTGCCGACCGTTCGATCATTGAATGCTTAAGTGAGTCAGAATTTGCACTTGTAGACCCGACATGTTCATGCCCAGATCCCGTGCTTTACCAGCTAAAGGGGTGTGAACGCGATTTCATCTGCGAAACTCCAGAATGGGATTATAGTAACAATCCGCCGGAATGGTGGCCTTGTTTACAAGACGGTAAGTAAATGAGCGCGTGGATAGTACGTCAAACTGCTTTGCTTGCAGTGGGGCTCTTTTGGGTGATCTGTTCGACTGTTGAAGTTGCGGCACAACCGGCGGTGAGCTCTAGTTCTGTAACGAGTCCGAAAACGACCTTGAAGTCGCAGAGCGAACCCCTGTTTCGATTATCTCTACCAACAGAAGACGACTATACTGTTTGGACGAAGCCTGGCTTTCGAATCTCGCTTGGTTACGGCCGAGGTTATGTATATGGAAGGAATCTAGCCCCGGGGGGCCGGACGACCTCTTTTATGCTTCGAGCAGGAGCACGAATCGATGAGCATTGGTCGCTTCTGGGAAATGTTCAATACCAAGGTGCTGCGGGAGGACTAAGATATCTTGGTACGGTTGAGCCTACTTTCGATATCATTCCGCGACTCACAGTATCGATTGGGTTAGGCCTTGCCGGGTTCGTAATTATTGACGATATGCCGCCCGTACCTCCGGCAGACGGCGTAGTAGCTACGTATACCTACGATGACGGTGACCCGGCGCTTGGAGGGTGTTCCGGCTCCGGCTTTGCGGCAACCGCACGCGTTGCCTATAGCATTGTTTTGGGTCCTATTTTTGCGACAGGTCCAGCCGTCTCGTTTGGCTCGCAGGTAACGCGTTGTGCGCAGGTTCTAGAGAATTCAGACCCAGATACTGGCCGTCCCATTGAACTTGAACAGTACTGGTATCACAACGGCTTCTCAATCGATTGGATGCTGACATGGAGATAAAATATCAGAGGCTTATTGCTGTATTGCTATCGACCGTCGTCGCTTCTTTCGCCACCGATGCCTTGTCTTCCCCGGAACCAACTTCTGCCGAAAACTCTACAGACGTAAGCTCGTCAACGGTAACCCGCACTTCCACTCGTGCTGTCTTGATTCCTCCAAAATTACTTACATCGTCCCAAATACCTTACCCGACAACCGCGACGACATCCGAAGAGGTGACCGTACTTGTGGCTATCGATGTTCTCCCCGACGGGCAAGTGGACCGAGTAGAGTTACTAAGGTCGGCAGGTGAGCCCTTCGACAGTTTAGTCCGAAACTCTTCAACACATTTTGTATTTCAACCCGCAACCTATGGCGGAGTAGCTGTTCCCGTGAGGATAAAGTTTTCCCAAAGGTTTGTTCCCCCGAAGCGCGTTTCTACGCTGACTTCAACGAACAACGCAGAGAAGGATGCAGAAGTATTTGAATCGGAGTTAGAGGGCCAGCTTCGAACCAAAGGAACTCGTGTTCCGATTGCTGGTGCAAGTATCCGAATCAAACTTGGCCAAAGAAAATTCACTACGGTCACGAACGACGATGGTCGATTTCTCATTGCGTTACCACCAGGCAAGGCCGAAGTTCGAGTCAGCGCATATAAACATCGTCCCTTTCTTCAAAAGGAGCGCTTGTCGAAAGGTAAGCGCCTAAGCGTCGTTTATGTTGTGGAAAGGCGTTCATATGAGCCCTATGAGATCCTCGTAATCGGGAAGGCTGAGCGAACTGAAGTATCAAGTACTGTCCTTCGCGGTAAGGAGATTCAGCAGATTCCAGGCACTTTTGGTGACCCATTCCGAGTGGTTAATACATTGCCTGGCGTTACGCAGACCATGTCGCTTTTACCTTTTCCAATCGTTCGAGGCGCGAGTCCAGGCAGTACGGGGTTCCTAGTCGACGGTATTCGTGTGCCGCTGCTGTATCATCTGCTTGGTGGCCCATCGGTGATTCATCCGAAATTCGTTGAATCATTAGAGTTCATGCCTGGGGGGTTTTCGGTGGAATACGGCGGTTATACAGGAGGAATTGTCGACGGAAAAACTCGAATGGCGCGCAAAGACGAAGTGAGTGCAGAGGCGGACATTAACCTTTTTCAGTCTGGCGGAATGGTCAGATCTCCTATTTTTGATACAGGAGTCACGGGAACTTTCGCGGGTAGAATCGGATACCCTGGTTTATTATTGTCCATCGCTGATGCGCCGATAAACCTTTCTTATTGGGACTATCAAGCGAGACTCGACGGCGGTGATGCTCGAAGCGGATGGACGCTCTTCGCGTTTGGCGCAAACGATACATTAGAGAGCGTCTTCATCGACGAGATGACGAATGAAGAAGTAATAGAAACCGCGCTCATTTTTCGTTTTCATCGAGTTGATGCTCGCTATGTGCACAAGAGTGGTCGTTGGCGCGGGTCGCACATCTTGTCTTTTTCATACGAAGAATCGGCATTTGGACCCGACACCTCGGTCCGCGCCTATCGAGTGACGCCGAGATCCCACTTGGACTATGCTGTGAGCAAAGAACTTAGTCTTCGCATTGGATTGGACAGTTACGGGATGCGCTCGGATTTTGTAAGCGAAGTTATGCCAATGAGTGAGCAAGAGATTGAGCCGACTGATCTTTACGACCTTGGTTTTCTGGCAGAAGCATTTTGGAGACCCACGCCTCGTTGGTTGATTCGTCCCGGGATTAGGTATGATTTATTTCACAACACAGAAGACAGCATCAACGGGGTAGATCCCAGGATCATGGCTCGTTATCAACTGATTGAATCAGAGCAGCCGATTTTCTTAAAGGGAAGCGTCGGCATTTATCACCAGCTTGCTCGCTTACCAATTCCCATTCCGGGATTTGACTCCCTGTTATTTGAACAAGGCTTACTAGAGGCTACACAGTCGAGCCTAGGGGCTGAATTTTCGCTTGGGCAAAATTTCTCGATTGATGTGACGGGATACTTCAACTGGATGGACCCGGTTGTCTTTGAGCTGGCCGTCAATGCTAATCCTGAGGACTTACAAACTATGCCTCCCGAAAACCTTGCAGGCATGGCGCCTGAAGAAACAGGCGACAACCCGGATGATCAACCGTTCCTGTTGGATCCAAAAACAGGTCGTTCCTATGGCTTAGAATTATTGATTCGTCGCGAAAGTCGGGAAGGTTTTTTTGGTTGGGTCTCATATTCCCTATCTCGTTCAGAGCGTCGCGTAGATGGAGACTGGGTGGCGTTTGACTTTGATAGAACGCACATCTTAAATCTGGTTGCCGGGATAACTTTACCGAGAAACTGGGATCTTGGACTGAGAGCGCAATGGCAGGGTGGAAGGCCACTAACGACGACCGGTGGCCTAGGACAGGCGAGAACAGATAACTTTGTTCGCTTCGATGTAAGAATTGATAAAAGAGCCATCTACAGAGATTGGTTGTTAGATTTTTATGTGGATATCAGCAACGTCTTACTTGGCGCTGAGGAGGTCTCAGCGGGCTCAAACGTCAAGTACGTTTTTCCGACGGTTGGATTTAGAGCCATCTTCTAGGTTTCGACTGTGGTTTACTTTTTCCAAACGACCTGTGCCTTTCTCAGTAACTCAAACGAATAATCGGTACCTCGCCAAGATAAGTGTGGTCGAGCGAGCCCTCGCAAGGCTGTGCCTAGCATCATTGTGGCGAGTATCAACTGACTGAGCGGCGCGAGGACCGTATAGACTGCCGATTGGTATTGCATTCGCGCTCGCCGATAAGCGACGCGAAGTAGCATTCCAGCAGTGATACTTCCGAGTGTTACGCACACGGGTTGACTTCTATGAAACAGGCAGACCCATGGGGAGGCGCTGATGGCAGCTAGTCCGATGGCCTGAATAATGAGTAGAGCAGGGCGATACTTCGCACCGGCTAAAAAAGATTTACTCATCCCAAGGTACAACGCTGGGACAGACCTGTACCAATCGACTGAGATGATTGCTTTTGACCAGAGCCAATCTGAGCGTCCCTTTTGTTTGCGTATAAGCCAGGCGACACCCATATCGTCTAATACTTCACCACAAATTTTTGAGAACCCCTGTGATTCTCTCCACGTCTCCGTCCGCACAAGATTAAAGGCACCTATCCCCAAAACTCGACCGCGAGTTCGATCACGCGCGTTCGGGCTCCGAGCCAATCTAGCTATACTCGCCGCTCGAGTTCCCGAAATGAGAATGTTGGTGGCAGCACAGGCAAGTAAGCGTACAAGTCTGTTTTGCGACACGATCTTGGGTAGTACTGTAAGATGGTCGAGTTCTTGAGATATTGCATATTGCAGAGCTTTTGGTATGGCATCTGGCTGAAATCGTATGTCGGCATCTGTGAACAATATCCAGTCTCCTGAGGCAACCTCTTGTCCCACTTGGCAAGCGTGATTTTTACCAAGCCATCCTTGGGGTAGCTCGTTAACTCGCACGGTCTTGAGGTTTCGGATTGTTTTTTGTAGTTCCTCAAGAATTTTTGGTGTTCCGTCGGTGGAGCGGTCATCAACGAAGATGATTTCAGCTTCGAAACGAGATTGAAGGGTCAAATCTGTAATGGTTGCTTGGATTGATTCCTGTTCATTGCGACCGCAAATGACGATACTAAGAAACGGTAGTGCTGATTCGTCAAATGACAGCGTATCTAAACATCGAAACTGTCTCAGATCATAATTCGCTTTGAGCAGAGCCAAGAATGCTATCGAAGCAAATAGAACAAGTATGATCTCCGCCCAGGTCATAGGATGACTTGATTACTGACTTACGAGCGTATTCTTCGTCAATCCGCGGAGAGAGAAAATGCGTCTAGAGACATTTATGAGGTACATTTTGATGAAAGGGATTCGGAAACGCGAGTAAGTAGAGACTCTAACGACTGCGTATCGGGCTTAATACAGCTGCCGTAGTGAACTGTGATGGTTTTTGGTGTCAACAACCAGCTATTACGATTTTTTGCAGCAAAGGCGCCGTGGATATGAACCGGAACGATGGACGAATGGGTATTGATCGACAGGTGAAACGGCCCCTTCTTGAGTGGGCCTAGATTCCCATCGCGGCTACGTGTTCCTTCTGGAGCAATGAGTAAGGAGCGTCCCTTGTGCAGAGCATCTTGCACCACATTGAGGCTTTCTTTCGCGCGGGCTAAATTCGAACGATCGATAGGAACTGCTCCCCAATTTCTGAGAATCCATCCCCATAACGGTACTTGAAACTGCTCTCTTTTGCCTACAGCTGCTACGAATTCAGGAAGCGTTGCGATCATGATGAAGGTATCGAGTAAGGACGTATGATTGAACATATAGATATAAGGGCCCATACTTAGGTTTGGTATGCTCCCGCTAACTTTGATGCGTTGACCAATAGTTGTCAGAATTACTCTACATAGCACTCGAGCAACTCTGAATAGATAGTTTTGCGGTAATACGAGTGAGAACAGAATGAATAAGGTTCCACTTATAGCGAAGGTAATTACGCCGAAGAACCAAAGAACGAAGGAACGAAAATTTCTCACTACAAATCCCGTGGCCCGTCCCAAGAATTGCAGGGAGAGTCACTGTGTATAACGTAGTTTAGCCTTTAACAGGTTCACCATTCAATGCGGCTGCCATCATAGGCAAAGAATTCACCCGAATCTTCGATGGAAAGTTTCTCAAGGACCTGGGTGAGCTTGGTGGCGCTAAAGTCAGGAGAAAAAAGTTTGGATGGATCTTTTCTTTTTGTGAATGGTGCTGAAAGCTCAGAAATCACGGTGCCTGGGTGCAAAGCAATGCAGATACATTCGCGTCTGAGTCTTCTCACTTCTATCGCAGCGGTTCGAATCATCATGTTCTGTGCAGCTTTAGATGCTCGGTAGCTGTACCAACCACCGAGGCGGTTATCGCCTATGCTTCCCACTCGGGCGGAGCACGACGCGAAGATCGTCCGCTCATTTCTCGGGAAAAGAGGAACGAAATATTTCAGCAGCATCGCCACCCCAAAAGTGTTCACTTCGAACACTTTCCTCATCTTCTCCATGGAAAGTTCTTTTAGTGCACGTTCGGGGCTAAAAGAAGGCGTGTGAAGAAGACCGCTACAATTAATGACGACGTTGAGTTTCAGCTCACGCTCGCGGATGTATGATGCCGCCGACTCCACCGACTCTTCCGAACCGATATCCATCTCGAGCCGAGAAATCTTCGGATTATCGGTGTCTTCCGCGCACCACTCAGTATTCCGACTCGCAGCAACGATGCTTAACGAAGGGTCCAGCTGTGACCAACGTTCACAAAACGCCTGTCCTAATCCACCCCTGGCTCCGACGATAAGCGCGGTCCGCTTGTTCGGAATATTGAGAAAGTTTGTAGTTTCGTCCACAGCTGAAAAGCTACGCTACGCTCCAGGCGAGGTCTTTCAGCTTGCTTAGCTGCTGTTTGCGAACAGGGTGCTTGAGCTTCGTGAAAGCACTGCTTTCGATCTGCCGGATACGTTCTCTGGTAAGGCAGAGTTTCTGTCCGATTGCCTCTAGCGTATTAGATTCTGAAGCCGTCAGTCCAAATCGCAATTGGACGACTTCCCGTTGCCGATCTGTGAGTGATTTCAGGATGTCATCTACACCGTTTTTCAGGTCATCGAATTCGATGCGTTTCAGCGGATTGACCGTCGAGGGGTCTGCCAACGTTTCCAGGAAGGTCATCGCTCCCGTCGCGGTGTCTGAGTCAAGTGACAGCGATGTTTTTCGGTAGCTGAGCATCTTGTCGACCTCTTTCTTCGTCAGTTTTGAATGCTTCGCAAGTTCTTCGCTTGAAGGCTCACGCCCGAGCTGCTCGGAAAGTTTGCCTTTCAATCGATAAAGTCGGTTGACCTTATGCTTGAGATTAATAGGGATGCGAACCTGGTCAGCTTGGTCGTGGATGGCTCGAACGATGCTTTGCCTTACCCACCAGCCTGCGTACGTTGAAAATCGGAAGCCAGGACGCCAGTCAAACTTGTCAGCCGCGGTAATCAGGCCCAAATTTCCTTCTTGAACGAGGTCAGAAAATGCCACGCCGCGACGAGAGTATCGACGAGCGATAGTCACGGTCAATTTTAAGTGCGACTCGATCAGCCTATGCTTCAATTTCTGCGAGGTTCGCTGATGCCTGCGGATGCTCCGAAGTACGATCTTTGTGTCTGGGTAATTCAAGTTGTGCTTCTGTTCGAGTTGCACCAATTTCTGCTTCTTTCGTTCAGCT
>JAYZDF010000142.1:0-31942 GCA_036337945.1 Myxococcota bacterium | reverse complement strand
ATGCAATGACGTGGGAATGATATGGTGAAAAGTGAGCGGGCGTACACGATTGCACATTGGACAGCTTGTCCCTTTATTTAGATGCATTCTTCCCACCTTCGAAGCCAGACACCTTTTTGAGCCGGGGACAAGAACATCTTACGCTGCTTACTCAAACGGAAAGATAACCCTGAGGATGTGCCTATCTGGCCGCTCTTTATGTTCGATTATCGAACTCGCTTTTCAGACAAACCTCAAAAAAGTAACGACATGCCTTACGACTATCCAAGTCGCGACACCCATGTCAGAGGAAATAAGACTTTCACAACCCAAAATTCCGCAAGAGCAAACCTTACAGATACGGGTTCTCCTCTTTTCGCTCTGTCTAGGACATTTCTAATCGGCTCTTTTACCAAAAAACGAATTCCCTCGAACGTCTTTGCTGTGCACAAATTTCACTATTTAGGTAATGTATTGCTTGTGAGACGTTTCCTTCGCACAAGATTGTTAATGTTCTTAATTCTAAGTGAAGTCTTGGGATGCAGCAGCGAATCACAGAAAGAAGAACTTGAACCATGCCTAAATAAAGGAACGCAAGGCGCAACCTCAACCTGCCTCAAGCCAACGATGCCACTCGAATACTACGCCGAACAATCGAGTAAGTATTTCGATACACTAGACGTCGACGCAGACCCGAACAGCCTACCGAATTATTCAGAGTTGGTTGCGCGATGGGAGTGGGAACCTTGGCTGCTACTGACCGGTTATGGACGCGACGATATGATATTGACCGGCGAAGCACTCAAACGAGGCGACCCTTCAACCGTGCCCGTTCGAGAGTGCAAAGGTTTTGACAAGCAACCCTTTGGCCGTTGTTATGTCGTTTTTGAGTATGAGCATGGTCCTTGTCCAATCTACGAAGAATTCACTTTTAACGACGCTGGAGAGATGACTTTTATTGAAGCATGGTCCAATTTACCCGAACTTCTGCCTCACCAAGACCCCAGCGATCGCTGGGCCGAGCGAGAAAGTCTAAATCGATTATCGACTCGGGTTCCGGGGCTTGGAAATGGTGATGGAAAAATCGAACCTCTTGGTCCATGGCTCGACCGAGCAGGAAAAGCGGACTCGGATGTTGCAGACTTCGCTTTACGAATCACCGACTGGTGGACCTACTGGTACGACGAGCTCGAAAAGGCTGATGACGACTTTTTCGCACAAGGTTGCGGCTGGAATAAATAGACTACTGCAAGATGAAAATGCGGTAGGGTCGTTCGTGACTTAGCTGGATGTCACGAATGCTAAGTGTGCGACCTTTACGCGTTGCTTCGTACACAAGTTCAATCGGTTGACCATCGATAACCTCTTGGCCTCGCGTCAGTGAGATATCTTCTGGTATGTCAATCTCAATAGTAACAGTCTGGTCCGCCATTATCCATTCTGGAGACGACGCGGCTGCCTCTGGGTCAAGACTATCTGGGTCAAGCAATTCTCGAGTTGCTTCCGTAAGACACCCTAGATCGCTCGCCTCCTTCTCAGCCTTTTTATTGATGACGACAACTACTATGGCGTCTCGAGCCCGAATAGCTCGAAGCATAACCTTGCCCTGGCTTCTTGTGTAGCCATCCAGGGGGTCCCCCTCCCTCAACCATTTCCGAACCGTAATTACATCTTGGTTGATGGACGAAATCGCTTTCCATGTCTCAGCAAAAACATCAGCCATTTCTAGATTCGACTGAAAATACATGAGTCCCTTAGCGCCACCAGCAAGTACACTTGCGGTCGAAATCATCGCTTCAGCGGGATTCGGCTGAAAGTTTTTAGCATCTGTGTTCCAGACCACGGAAAAACCTTGCGAATAGACCCAAGTAGGAAGAGGCATATGATTTCGTCTTGTCACGTCGGTAAAGTCGTAAATAGAATCGATGGGCGGATGAGAATTGTAGTCTGTGACATGAGGAGCACACGCCGCAAAATAAATATCGATACCTTGAATATCTGCTGTTCCCGCAAAAGCTGCGGTGTGTCGATTACGTGAGCCTCCCAAGTAGGTTGCTACTTCAGGATTAGCCGCCCAAAACAGCTTCGAATAGTCTGCTTTTTCTTTCGGCTTAGACTCGATAACTTGGTCAGACTCATCTCCCACAAGTCTAACAATCTTCTTAGATACCTTGGGGATATCTGTATGACGCTCAACCATCAACCACACGTCATCATTAGCTTCCGAAGCGGTCACGATGTCACTCGTGTCGACTTCACATGTTCCTGGATAATTATAGGAAGTCTTCATCGTGAAAAACGTGTCAAAGCCTGCATCCAGATGTCGCTGAAAGTTTTCTTGGTTTCCGCCTGGAAATGGACAGTCCACCGACTGCGGCCACGCGTGAACCGGAAAGTGTTCGGGGACGACTCTTCCCGTTCCAACCGAAGGCGGAGTATCTTCGAACTCAGCAACAACCGTCCAGGCTGCACCCAATTCGAGCTGCGCGCACAAATTGACCGTCCACATGACCTGTTCTCCTGCTTGAATAATGCGTGATGGAATGCAAGCTTGGTCCGCATAATCCCGGTGATTAATGATCAGTCGTTCAAGGGTATGCGGTTTATCATCTAGATTTTTCAAATGGATGATCATCTGATTTCGATCATTGACTGTTGTGACGTAACTCAGCGGAAGCTTACTTTGATAAATTGGAAACTTCCCTTTTACAATCGTTCTACTCGATGTTTTCACAACGATATCCATCTCGCTTAGGCGGTCAAATAACGGCTCATGAGAATGAAAATTAATCCAGATGGGCTGTCCTTCCACAGCAACTCGAGGCCACACATGATACCAATGAAGCCAGAGTCGTTCGTTGAGCTCATCAGCATTTTCACCATTGATCTCGACCGTTGTGACCTCACCTGAAGCTTGAGCCACAGCTGCGACCTGAATTCGGCCACCATCGACGGGATCTGGAATATTTGCCTCTGGGTATTTCTCGTAGGATAAATAGTAATCTTTTCTATAATTTGCCCGAAGCGCAGAGCGGTCGGCGATAATGTCGGGACACACCTCGCGCATCTGACACTGCTGAACAGCCTCCAATGGGAAACCTGCAACCGGTCCTTGGACTTCGTCATCGCTGCAGCCGAAAAGCACAAGCGCGCAAAGAACCAGAGTCGAAAAGTAGAATCGAAAGTTCATACGCCGTGGTCATCCGCATTCGGCTGTTCAGCGTCAACTACCCCGAACCTCGCACTTTCACCTCGTATAAACCACTAAAAACCCCAACAAACTCGAAATAACCCTCTATCCAAGCGGACTATTTTGAGTCTCAGTAAGAGTTAGAAAAAAAATATGAGCTAGATCACAAAACACCTTTAACAAATCCGCGATAACTTTCTCGGAATTACTCACTATGCCCAGGATTAAGACGGAAGATGCCCTCGTTGCTCTCAGAAACACGATTACCGAGAATGTGGAAGACGCTGCCAACGGTAATTCCTTGGTATCGAGAAAAGAAGCCAGAAATCTAGAGCCTTTTGTGAAGCGTGCCGAAGCGCAACTTCGAGCCGAGGGCGGTAAAGGGACAAGAATTCGAACCAGCGATCTTATCGAACGCGCAACGCAAGAAGCAAAAGCGGGCTGGAATCAGTTTAACCCAGAATCGAACAAGCGTGACTATGTCTGGCTTTCGAAGACGGAGACCAAACAAATCCGAAACAATGATCCCGAACTTGGTAAACTGACCGACCAAGCGATTCTTAGAATGGGCCGCTCCCCTACTCCTGCACCAACTCGTAATATAGAGACCCTCGTAAAGCAGCACTTCTCCTCAGTTGATTTCAATACCCAGAGCATCGACGAAACTCTACAAGACGGATCTCGAGTGGATGCTCGCGTGGGCAAACCAGGTCGCGCAGGCGTCCCACAGGGAACCTTGGATGTTTTTGATTTCTATTATCAAGCAGAAGCACAAGACTGGGCTTCGGTTCGTCTATACCAAGGAAAGATCGACGGTGAACCCGTTCACGTGGTCTACATGACCACGGATGGCGATGACCAGTATCTCGAAGTCTTCAATAAGAACGGACAGGCTGTCGCCTCCTCTGAATTCATGGCTTGGCAATCAGTCGATTGGGACGAATGGCCGGGGCGCGCCCGACTTGCTCGAACCTTTTCCTATGATGCTCGACACGAAGATGGATACTCTCAACAAGCCGAAGCGATTGCCGCCGGCCAGATTCCACCTGGGGGGCACTGGAATGCAGATGTCGTCATTGATAACGCTCGAGTATATCACCAAGGTGGACAGCCCGTGCGCTATGACCTTCCTTCAACGCTCACGGAAGACCAGCGAAATGTAGCCACTGCGGCACTCAATATCATTTGGAACAGCGTACTTCGATACAACAGCCATAGTAACCCAGTCGTCATTGCTCCCAACACCAAGGGAACCCTCGCCATCGGTGAATTCACTCGCCCAGATGACGGTCAAACCTACATCGTGGCTGATTGGCGAGATATCGACGATGCCAGCTCCACATTTTATTACAAGAACGGTCCAGCCGCTCCCAAGCTCGCGATAAACCAGTATAATAATTAGCCTCGTGTTCTGAATCACATTCTCGAGCTCGGTTTTCGCCTTCCGACCAACGTAAACCAGTTGGTCGAACGCTAGTCAGCGAAAAATACTGAAAGAATTCGGATTCACACACAACGAGTGCTGTGGATTTGCCGAGATAGCTGCATGCCTATTGGCGTAAAGAATCAGATCGCTGCAAACTTGCCACCAGTTCATGGTTCTTCGTTCCCAGACGTGAATACCCGAACCACCAGCTCATCAGCTATCGTCAAAGCTGATTCGTACGTTGCATCGTTCGCGCGAGGACAGTTCCAAGGATATGTCCAATTTGGAACACACGACACGCTCAATATTTCCGAAGATCAAAATGGGCGAGACCCATCCTTCGTAGGAGCTGCCGGCAAAAGCTTTCGAGTAAAAGTTGACCCCAATATGTTCAAAACCGGCGAACATCCAAAATTGTACTGGGAACATTCGACGAAAGGTGAAAAAGGGTCTTCCTCTGCACCGCTTGAATTTCCAAGAGACCTCCGAAGTGGGGCCCTTTTACCTGCGACCGTGAATATCGAAATTCCTAAAGATGCGCGGGGAATCATGCGGCTGCGACTGGAGGCTATTAAGGACGGTGAACCTCACGTTCAGTGGGACCCAAAGTTCGACGTCAAAATTCTTCCTCAAACCGGCGCGCAAATTCACTTCGATTCAAATTGGCAAGCCAATACTATTGGCGAAATTCGCGCCGGAGATTCACTAGACCTTGCCTATGACATGTCTCGTCTTCGTCAAATCTTAGGCGAAGATATTACCGACGCAGTCGCATGTGTTCAATTCGACGACCGGCCTGCCTTAGAATTCAACATCGCTATAAAGCAAGAAGGTCTGATTGATTCTCATGCAAGCTTCTCTCCGAGGATTCAAATTCCTTACGAAGCGGAATCGATGAAAATTTGGTTCAAAGGTGAAGCTGATGGTCACATTGTCCACGATTCTCGTTTCGGTGAAAACTTCAGATTCGACGTCGGGCTTGCACGCGGAGATTCAAATCCGGCCTGGAAACAAACGATACTCGGATCTAGAAACGCGATTGTTGGATTACGAGAAGATAACTTCACGGCGCTCGGACCCAACAATCCGCTCTATAACTGCATCGCGTGGTCAATCGGGTCACGACACGATTGGATTTGGCCGGGAGACAAAATCTCTGACTTTGACGGACTGTACGCCCAACATGGTTATCACCCGCTCGACTCTACCGATAACCACGCGCTTTCGCATGAACCTGGCGTAGAAAAAATTGCCATCTACGGTTACATCTCAAATCGCCCATCCAGAGCTAAGCAGGGACCGGTTGTCACTCATGCGGCTCGACAAATAGATGACGGCCAATGGACGAGTAAACTCGGTAGCAATTCACTCATTGCTCACCCCGACCCCAGAACCATCGAAGGTAGCACCTACGGCAAGCTTCTGAAGGTTTACGCCCGAACAAAGTAAGATGATTCCCCGTGACGACTTCGAAAAGTGCGCGCGCGAATGGCAAGAGCACATCGACGCCCATTCATTCACAGCGAACCCGTTTGTCTACATTGAGCATGATTCGTTTGAGAATATTGTCGCTATGGGAAAAGCAGCAATTCCCTTAATCTTAGAGGCCTATTCGGAAGGCCATCTTTTTTGGGGAGCTGCGCTCGTTCGAATTACAGGGAAAGATGATTTCGGAAATGGTGTCACCGGGAATCTCGGGGCACAGAGGACCAGTTGGCTAAATTGGTCAAAAGAGGCCGAGATCTAAAACGACGATTTTTGTCGTGTGGGTATAGGCCTTTGAAGATTAGGAAGCTTTCGAAAGCCTGTTTCTTCCGGAGGCTCTTTCTCCCAAAACTCGTTTTTCCAATTCTCGATAAAATCGATGACACTTGGGTCAACAACCACAGCGCCATTTTGTGAACCGGACCTTTGACTCTCCTCAGACTTAACCATAGGCATCACAATGAACTCGCGGACTCGTCCCGTCAATTTGCGAAGACAAATAACTGCTGTCTCTCGGTCAAAATACGTAGCTGTGACTGACACTTACCTCAAATAGACGTGCGTTAGGTCACAATCTTGTGCTGCTTCGTAGGCGAAGAACCCACACACGCAACTTTGAGATTTCTTTGTTGCTCTTTATCAAAAAGAACCTCATGAGCACCGTCGAATTATGAGTGAACCAAATCAAGAAAATCTAATCGATCTCCATGACGAATCATATTTCGCTGTACTCATTGCAGTCGCCGCTACCGATGGTCAGATCAACGAGGATGAACTGGGTTTTATTCACGCCCAAGCATCAATGCTGGATTATGACATTTCAGAACTTATTGAACATCCCCCTACTCTCGAAAATATCGAGCTCAACAAAATAACAAAAGAAACTCGTGCCCTGGTCATTCGCGACTGTATCTCCCTCGCTTATATTGATGGAGATTGTAACAAAGCCGAGAAAGAATTCATTAGTATCGTCGGCGAAAAAGTAGGCCTTGAGCCATCAAGAGTTGAGGCTTTAGAACAATGGCTCAAAGATTATTGGAGTCTCATGGAACGCGGCGCTGAACTACTCAGCGATTAGACTCAAAGTCCCCTAACCCCTTCTAAAACTGCGTGATTCCAGCGGCAGCCGTCTACTTTGGCTCCGGTAAAATCACAACCCGTAAGGTTCGCATGACGAAAGTCAGCGTTGACTAGCGTGGCGCCTCTAAAACTCGTTCCTTCCAACTTCGTGCGAAACATGCGTGCATTCTCCATTTCACACTCAGAAAAATCACAGTCCCACGCGTCAGCGCGCTCAAAATTCGTTCCACGAAAAGACGCTTCTCGAAAATCACACTCCCCCATTTCAGCTCGACGAAAATCAGCTTCATCGAAACAAGCAAACCTTACATTATTGCCGTAAAGAGGATGGCCAAAGATTGGTCCCATTCGCTTCTCATAATAGTTCAAACGCGGAAAATCTGATTCCAAGTTCTGACTGAAGCTCACTTGGCGTAGATTTGCGCCTTTTAAGTTCGCGCCCATAAGAATCGTGTGATGCATCGTCGCGTGTTGAAGATTGGCATTCTGAAGATCACATTCCATTAGACTAGCAATGCTCAGCAATGATGATGTCAAATCACATCCGGAAAAATTTGCCCCCTCACAATTTACCAACTCCAGCGGGATTCGGCTCAAATGAATCCCACGAAAGTCGTGGTACTTCATCTCGATCATACCGTGATTGAGATAATAATTATTGTCGGAGAACTCACGCCGAAGCCCTCGCACTCCTTTTTCTTTTAGAACTGTAAACCAACGGTTTGGTTCAACATACTTTTGATTTTCCATAAATTTCCTCCTTTATTTTTTTACTCAGGCGCAAGGCACATGAAGCGAAACAATGAGAAGGAGTAAGCACAATCAAAGTACTCACTCCTTCGTAAGTGATTGCTAGCAAAGTAAGCCCGTTAGCACCTCGCTATACCGCGGTCGCAGTAATCCTTGTGCTCTGAGAGATCTCAAATTATTCACAAGCAATCGGCGATCACGACTTCTTCTCTTATCTTCGTTGTTCAACGCCGTTCGATTTAGTTCTGTGCCTTTGAGCACATCACTTAGCCGAAGAAGAGCTTCCTTTGTCGAAAATCCAAGCAAACGCTCATCTACTCGCTTACGAAGCTTTTCAGTCAACGCTGTTCCATTCGACAAAGTGGCCACGGCTTTTTCAAATGCCGTCATCGCATCTTCGATAATTCGGATTTGCGCAGGGTTCCATGCACTAAACGATACTGGAATCTCATCATCACTTATAATATCTAGAGGAACCTCACGACTCCGCTTTCTTCGCTGGTCAAACACTTTGTTCGTCGCAATTCGAATCAAAAAGGACAACGCACTTCGATTTCCGTTCGCACCACGATAAACATAACCTCCTTCGGTCAGGAGCTCATCTACTGCCATAAGGGCTTCTTCAACGATGCAAGTTCCGAATTTATCTTCGTACTTACCGTAAACCTTTGACTTGAGTCCCGGAGCGTATTGCTCCTGATAAGCAACATAAAGTTCCCAATCCTCAACTGTACGGCATCCTTGTTCTAGTCTACGGACAATAAAGTCCAATTCTACTTTAGGTTTGTTTGTTGTACCCTCCTTTGGAAAGTAGTTAAGGGCAACCGAAGTTGCGCTGTTGAGAGTGTTTGTCATAAATGACCTCCTCCCCGCGTTGTGCGGGCGCAATTCACCACCATACGGCAGTTACCGTTTCAAAAATCCAGTTTTAGGATTTGGTCGAAAAGACCCGAGAAAGCACATCCTGCGATGTGCGCTCTAGGGCGTCTTCAACGCCGATTTCACTCAATAAGCAGCACCTCCTTTGAGTTTCTAGTCACCGCGTCCTCGACTGAGGACGTGGCTACGGTGGAAGGTTTTTATACGCAGCTCCTTTGCCTTACTCAGGCGGTGATTCCTTACGGTAGTAAGTACGGTTTCTGAATTTCTCATACCGAATGTCCTTTGCCTTTTCAGGCGCTTATTCACCGCTATGCAGTTACTGTTGCGTTCCCTTGCTCCAACTACGGATGCTCTTTGATAAACGCACCCACATTTTTTCATTTTTCCTCCTCTCACTATGGATACCGTTCTCATTTGGAATCAGCCCCCCATGCTTCTGGTCTATCCATCGTCGAGTTCGAAGAATGCGAAAACCAAGTCATTACGATGAGAAAAAATAATATCGATGTTTCAACTTCCTTCGCCTAACTAGGCTGTTATTCACCCTTATCCGGTTACTGTTCATCCAACTGTCACTCCAAGTACGACGACGGTGAAAACACGCACCCTTTTTTTCTAAAGGCCTCGATTTTTTTCGCCGCTGCTCTGATAGCCGAGCTCCGACATATTTACCTCTCCTCGGTATTTGATGCTGGTAGCGTCGCGACAGACGGTCTACGCACCACTCCGAAAAACTAACGAAAAAACTTTTATTTGCGGTGAGGCATCTGTTTTCACTCATTTTTCAGTTTCCCCATGTTTGTCACACAGGGACTACCGTTGGGTTTGTAAATCAGCCCCCCACGATTTCAGAACGCAAGGCATTGTTCGCTCTTACGCTCTCCATACAGATCTCGAATGCAAATCAGCCCCCCCAAAAAACTATTTTCGTTAAACATCCTCTCTAATGCAGAAAACCTGTCAGAAGGATTCGGGTTCAAGCGACTACAGGGCATGAGCAAAACTAAGAAACTGAACAATAGAGAAAAAATTAGGGTGGACGATGTATCAATGTACATTGATTCCGATGGCATGGTTACAGACCAGCATGGATATCACGTGTGCCATGTTGACCTCGTTTCGAAAATCATTTGGGTCAATGTGACAATTACTGATCCTGCATTTGATGAAGAGAATGAGGACGCGGAACAGCATCTAACCCAATGTTTTGACGATAACTACCGTTGTGATTGGATGGAGCGTGGGTTTACAGAAGAGTATGCAGACTGGTGTGAATTTCGTTACAAGGACGGAACTTCATTCAAGGCATGGCAATTTACGCTCTCCGTAGAGTGCCACGAAGAGAGCGTGTTTAAAGACACTATAGCTTGGGTTTTCAACCAGGAACTAAATATTTCTCTTTAGCTTAGGCTGTTCGCTTCATATCGCCTTTCTTGTTGCCCTTTAGGTGACCAGTGGCTGCGTCGAGGAATCTTACCCTCGCCGCTTTGTGGTCCACGATAGGCCTCGGGTAGTTCTCTCCAAGTCGAACGCCAGCGGCATCAAGCACATGCTGAGGAGCTAACCAAGGTTCGTGGATATACTTCGCAGGTAATTGCGCCAGTTCAGGGACCCATCTGCGCACGTAATCTCCATTCGGGTCGAACTTTTTGCCTTGAGTCATCGGGTTGAAGACGCGGAAGTAAGGCTGAGCATCACAGCCACAACCTGCGGACCATTGCCAGCCTGCGTTGTTTTGTGCCCAATCACCGTCTGCCAAATATTTCATGAAGTGCTCTTCCCCACGCTTGTAGCTGATCATGAGATGCTTCGTAAGAAAACTCGCGGATATCATCCGGGCACGGTTGTGCACGTGGGCTTCTCCGAGGAGTTGCCTAGCGGACGCATCAACAACCGGATATCCCGTTGTTCCGTCCTTCCAAGCCTTCCAGTATTCCTCGTGATCTCTCCAAGGAAACTCGGCAAATTCAGGACGAAATGTTCCGTGCAATAGGTCTGGCCTTGACCACAGCATATGGTGAGAAAACTCTCGCCAAAGAAGCTGGTTCAAGAAGACCTCACGGGATTCTTCGTTTCTAACGGTTTGCCCAATCGCATGCCACACGTGGAGCACCGATATGGTTCCAAACTTGATGTCCGCCGACAATCGGCTACTGCCAGTGATATCGAGGCGATCGCGGTTTACCGCGTAGTGCTCGGCAGCGCCTGAAAGATAGGTCTTTAGCCGCTCGTGAGCGAGGCTTTCGCCGCCCGTTTGCATTTCTATATTCCGCGTGAGCCCCAGGCTCTCGACCGTCGGAATTGCTGTGTTTTCATAAGAGATATCGGCCGGTATCGCAGGTATTGTTTCAGGAGCATCCACGGTTTGCGACGCTTCATATCTTTTCCTAAATGTGCGGGCAAAAGCTCCAAAAACGCGGAAGAATCGGCCTTCCTGAGTCATTATGCTACCTGGGTTAGCCAGAGTTTCGCCTTCGAATAGCTCGTAAGGTACATCTAAGCTATCAGCGATCGCCTGGTCCCTTTCTCTCGCAAATGGTTCCACCCAGCGATGTGCAACGACCCGGTCGATAGACCATTCTCGGACAACACGCGGTATGACATCGACGCTCTTCCCTTCAATGAGAATGAGCTCGGAGCCCTTTGCTTTGATGCCTGAAGCAAGCTCGCTTAGCGCGTCGAGCATGAACTGCATCCGATGCGGTATCTCGGATGCGCGTTCAGGATTGAAAAAGTACGGGTCTAGTACGAATACAGGTACAACTTCTCCTTTCTCGCATGCGCTAACCAGCGGCTTGTGATCTCCCAGACGTAAATCTTTCCCCCGAAACCAAACCAATGTTCTCATTTTACTGCCCTCTTAGTGCAACGGTATTGGCTTTGAGTTGCCGAACGGTGGTTGCGAGCCGTTCGAGAGCCTTCACTGAAAATCCTTTATCGTGAAAGAATTTTACAATTCCTCTTTTGTCGAGCAGGAGCACCCTGCCCGTAAGTTCGTCTTCGTTGCCGGTAAATTCGGCGATGCGGTCGGCGTCTTCATACACCGTGATGACTTGCGCCCAATCTTCCTCTGGGATTCCGCGCTTCATTCCATTATCGATTCTCGTTGCTATAAGCGATGGAACAAGCCCCACGACGGCAGGCACTTCGTACACATTAACCTCAAGTTCTTTCGCGCTCAGACCGATAAGCCACCGGTCGATATCGAATTGCGCACGTTGCTTGTAGCCCACGAGAAGCAAGGTCTCGTTTTTTCCGAATGCGGAAGGCATCTCGAAGCGTTCACCAGACAACGCTTTCCCGCTCACAGTGGGAAATCTTTGACCGGTCGGGTCTTTTGTCGGATATGCGGCGCAAGAGGCTGCAAACGTGAGCAGACAAACCGCTGTGACCTTACGCAAACTCATGCCCTAACTCGCTTTTTTCAAGCTGTCCTTTGAAACAGATTTGCCGAAACGCAGTTCAGCGAAAAATCGCCGAAAAGCGAAAATTTGAGTGAGTTTATTCTTTACGAATATCCAGTGTGCAATTTTCCCGAAGGGCCCTAGAGGGATTCGATAAGCCACGGTATCAATAATGGCGGTATTCGGCCCACGGGCTTCGAACTCGTGGGTATGGTACCACTTCGCGTACGGACCTTTCAGCTGATCATCAGAGAACTTGACCATTTCTTCCCAGGAATCGATTCGTGAAACCCAGCGCATAGGGATGGGGCCGAGTTTTATGTCATACTCCAGGACCACACCTGCCTGCATTTTTTCCGGAACCTCGCTTCTTATCCCGAAAGACATGTCACTTGGGGTCAACACGCTCAAGTTTCTGGCATTCGAGAAGAAAGCGAAAACTTCGTCCAGCGGTTTTCCTACAACAAGCTCTTGACGGAGCACATAATCTCCAGAGGCGTTTTTGCTTATCTCTACGCCACCCTCGCTCACCATTTCGCGAAGAGCAGAGTCGATATCAGGATATTGATATTCGAAGCCAAATAACGTCGCACGGCTGGAAAACACATTTTGGCCGCCGAGGAGCACTGAGGATGCTTCTCCTAGTGCTATCTTCATCGCGAAACCGGGCACAGGGAATGGTGTTGGCCGGTCCAAAGCTCGCCCTAGCGCTTGAGTGAACTCTTTGTTGGTAGCTACACCCGGCGCTGTGCCGTTAACAACACCTTCGTATCGCGCGTCAGTCAGCGCAGCAATCATGATGCTAACCAAATCGCTCACGTGAATCCACGCCATGTGTTGTTGACCGGAAGCAAGCTTGCCGCCCAAGCCGAATTGAAACGGCAGCAAAAGTTTTTGCATGGCACCGCCGTCGCGCCCCAAAACTACTCCAGTGCGGATGCAGACGACCCGCGTGCCGCTCGAGCTCAAGCGTTGAGCGGCTTGCTCCCAGTCAGCACAGAGGTCGGCCAAAAAACCGTCGCCTTTTGCAGAGGTCTCGTCTGTCGGAGTCACCGCGTGTTCGCCGTAGAACCCAACCGCGCTTCCTGATACGAGAACTTTCGGAGCGTTAAGTCCAAGGCTCTCAATCGTGGTGGCCAGTTTCTGGGTAAACGTTATACGGCTGCTCCTCAGGGCTTCCTTCCGAGTGCGACTCCACCGCCCTGCGAACAAGTTTTCGCCCTGTAGGTTAACAACGGCGTCACTTTCCCTAAGTGCTTCGGTGAAACCGTCCTCCGAATCAACGCTGACCACCTTTACTTGGCTACCGAGTAAACCCGTTGCCTTTTCGGTGTTTCTTGCGTACGCGATGACGTCATGACCGTCGCGCTGCAATCGGGCTACCAGAACTCGCCCGATAAAGCCGGTCGCGCCCGTGACAAATACTTTCATCGTTGATCCTCCGAATGTCCGCCTTTACCAAATATGAGGGCAACAGCTTCCGAGCCCATCTCTTTAGCTGCCACCCTCACGGGGGGGGGATTGGTAAAAGTCGATGAATAATGGACACCGTACGATCCGCCCTGACGCCACCCATTGGGGTAACCAGAACGCAAAACTATACAGTAATTATACAGTGGCCTCATCACTGCTAATAATTTATACAATAGTTCGACATTTGCAAACCTTATTCGGAATAAGGTCTCAAAACTCTTGCAATAAATCTATACAGAATCTATACATCGGCTAGTGGAAAACTCGGAGTCTAACAAGGGCCTATACAAAATAGGTTCGTTCTCGGCGATGACCGGGCTCTCGAGTTCTGTTTTGAGGGCGTGGGAACGCCGACATAACCTGCTGGAGCCGGAGCGGCTCGAGGGCGGTCATCGGCTCTACACCGAACTCGACCTACGAACCATTCGGCGGGTGAATGAACTCCTCCAAGACGGACGAACGATCGGTGAGATAGCAGCCATCGGTCGAGAAAAGTTACTCAGCCTCGAGGAGCGTAAGGTCGAACCGGAAAACCAGCGAGAAGATCAAAATCGGCTCCAAGAGTTCGCGAGTAAGCTCGTCGTTGCAGCAAGAGCGTTAGACCATCTCCAGTTCGACGAAATTCTTGATAGCGCCTTCGCAATGTTTCGAACAGACCGAGTAATCAGAGAAGTGGTTCACCCCGCAGCTGTTGAAGTAGGAGAACTTTGGGCGGCAGGCGAGCTGAGCATTGCTGCCGAGCACATGCTGAGCGCAGCGCTTATTAGCCGCATCGACCGATTACGGCAAGGGCTGACTGCATCGAGTAAACGGGCTCGCCTTGTAGTTTGCGCTTGTCCGTCGGGAGAGCAGCACGAGCTCGGCATCCTAATTTTATCTCTGTTCATCGAGAGTGCGGGTTATCGCGTGGCATATCTAGGGCGCGACCTACCATTGGATGAATTGAAGCAAGCAGCGGAGCAACTGGACGCAAAAGCCGTGTGTCTATCAGTAAAACTCAAACGGACTCTGATGTTGCACCAGCCAGACTTAGAGAAACTGTCGAAATCTTGGGCTGGACGAATCCGTCTCCACTTGGGCGGTCCCGGTGTAATTGGTTACAGGCCAACAATTGAAAGCAGCCAAGTCCATACCTGGCCACCTGACTTCACTTTGCAAACGTTTCTCGACAAGCTCTTCATTACAAACGACTCATAGCCACTTAGACTTGGCCTCTTGCGTAGGTCAGAGACGTTACGCACACAATAAACTGCAACTGCACCTACGAGGTATCCCTCTGCAAAGTTAGGCGAACAGAGGGGTCAGCTCGCGAAAAATAGGGAAAAAGCTCGCCTTCCTCGATGAGACAAATAAATAGCCTATCAGACACAAGCAACTGCACCCTCACGCATCACAGTTTGCAAAGCTAACAGGGCAAAGTCGCCTTCTTTGTTGTAAATGGATTTTTTATTGAGCAGTCGTGAGATTTTGGCACGCTCGGTGCAAATGTCTCTAATTGTCTAACGCAGGATGCGTTGAAGGTGAGAACTTGATGATTAGGATAATCAAGACCGGTGGCGGTAAACAATACCGCCGCTGCTTTCTGAACTCTTCAAAGATGGCCGGAGTCAGCCGTCGTTGGAGTTTGGATAAAAACACAAGCGTAGATTCGGTTCTCGTCGCATGGAAAATTGGATTGCTAAGGACAGCACCTTTTCCATTCACGACATTATTCGGATCGCGCTCACTTCCCTCACCCCGCCGAAAGCGGTCGAAACGAGTAATGGATGAGCTCCTCACAACCTACCCTCACTTGTTCATTACTTGCTTCGACCGCTCTAGGCCTTTGTGTGTCGGGCCCTCACGGCCGACCTAGTTCACGAATGTTTGGGAACGCGAATTTTGTGCAAGATAGTATGTAGTCACAAACCAGTGCTCGTAGGACGTCTCATGCAAAGGCTTACTTAGTCTCACGGTATTTCTACGAATTGAGTTCGTATTCTCGATTTCAGTACTATTTTACATGGCCTTGATCCGTGCAGACCTTTCACTAATGCCTATCCCTGACCTTCTTGAGTGGCTACAAACTCAGGATTTGGAGGGGGTACTAACAGTAGATTCCGGCATCACTCAGTTCAAATTTTTCATGAGCCAAGGTGCAATCGTTCGTGCACAAACAAATACAAAAAACTTATCCCTTGGTCAGTTTCTAATCGCGATGCGAACGCTCTCAGAGGACAGCATGCGTCATGCACTCGAGGTCAGACAAGAGGTTCAAGTCCGAACAAATACGAGAAACAGCATGCCTATAGGTGAGTTTCTCATTCAACACAGACTCATTTCAGAGGAAGAACTAAAATTAGCGATCATTTCTCAAATCAAGGAGGTACTTTTTGAAGCAGCAACTTGGAAGAAAGGTGTTTTTGTATTCGAGCGAGATAAGTTCCCGAATCACCTTTTTGTCTCTCAGGCATCCGTCTCACTCGAAACGCTCTGTCGGCTGATCAAAGATCGACAAGAAGCTTGGCACCACTTTCACCAAATGTTTGGAGACAAGAAAGCACGCTTAGAAATAGGACGTGTATCGAGCGATAATAAGTATCGGCTAGACCACCTTGAGGATCGCATCTTGAGTTATGCAGCATTCGGGATGACCGTTGAAGCTATTCTTCTGGAGGTTCGCGGTCCCGCCTTTCAAACATATCAACGCCTTACGAACCTTGTGCAACTGGGCTTTATAGAAATTATCGGCGCCGCAGTCGACGAGCCGCCGACTCTCGATATTCCAATTCAGAATGAAGCTACCATAAATCATGAAATCAAAGCGGAGAAGGCATTCAGCGCAGGCGATTATAGGCTGGCGATGAGCTACGCGAACGTTTGTCTTGCACGCGACCCCAACGATGAACGTGCAAGAAACATAATTTATAGTGCTGACAAGCTTCTCAAGGAGCAGCTCAGAGGATTGCTTCCCTCGCTAGAAGCGGTTCCTCACAAACTCATCACCATAGAACAGCTTCGTGCACGAAGGCGCATAAGCGCAAAAGAGTATTATCTACTAACGCGGATAAATGGAATTAGGAACATTGACGCTATCGTTCGTATCTCTCCCATGAAAGATATCGATGCGTACAAACTGTTTGAACAATTGAAGCGTGAGGGAGTCCTTCGTTTCGAACTTGGATGATTCGTGAAGAGCTTGTAGGTACCAACCAACGCATCATTGTCAGCAGCCAGGTCGATGTTACTCGCCAATTGGCACCTACAAACTCTCCTCGAAACGAACTGAGCGAATCCCCAGACGAGAGTTGTCGAACACTAGCACTTCTACTTATAACGCTTTCCCGCTATACCTCAGCGCGCCGGCCTTTCGACGACCGGTGGCTAACAACAAACAGAATTTTTTACAAGTAATAAGTTGCACTTTCTACTTTTTGATATTACCCGAAGTACGTGTTTACCGAGAGAGAGCAAAAAGAAACAACACATTGGCCGCCGGGAAATCGGCCAAGTTTAGCGATGGAAACCGCCCATTCCGCCCAAAAACGATGGCGATCCATTTTTAGTCTGTGCATCTTGGCGACTAGCGTAGCTTGCGGTGGAGACGACATCGCTCCTGTAGGCGACTCGCTTTCATCGAAAGTTTCAGAAAACATGCCGCCAGAGCAAAATGGTCGAAAGAGCGCTATCCTATTTTATGAAATGTCCGCTGAGGACACTTTCCTGGAAGTAACGGTAGAAAGAACCGTTGAGCCAAGGCAAGAAAACCGAGTTGAAATGACCATCCAACAGGGAGAAATTTTACTCGATACCAACCCGAATCGGAGCACGAACATCGTTGGTTTAGAAGTCACACTGAACGATGTAAATATCCCTGCCTGGAGATTTCCTCCGCATGGTTTGAAACTGCGAAATCTGTCGGCGAGCCTTGTGACGGCGGATACAAAGGCTGAAGAAACCGAGCAGGAAAGCAAGAACTTCAGCGGTAAATCAGAGCTCATCCTCAATTGGTCCATGCTCGACGAAGAAGGTGCGCTACTCGAACTGCGTCCCGTAAAACTCACCAACATTGATTTTGCTGCCCAGCTGAACGGGTTGCGTGAAGGGGAGCAGGGGCTGGCGCTCGACGCTGAGGGTAAAGGTCTACTTTGGAATTGGATCAACGTACTTGAATTCAGAAACTTCAGCATGCAATCGTTTTCGCGAGAGATTCAACCGTAAACGCTTTCCTCTACCCGTTCTCTACTCTGCCCTGCCTCCAATTACCTCAATAAATCCAGAAATATAGACAACAAACCATCATTATGTGCGATAATGTGGTCGTGCCGGGAATTTTCAGCAAAATGCGGCTACGATTCGCGAGGTCTGAAGCGCCCAAACCGGTCAGCACTGAACCAGCGGCCTCTCGACACAAATCCCAAAATATTGAGGCACCGCTAAACCCATCAAACCATGGTCCGATGTCTCAAAAAACCCAAGGCGATGCCGGGGGTAGCGGGATGCTGTCTATCCGTTCCCAGCAGGCAAAAACAGAAAAGCTTGAGACACAAATTGGGAAAATCGCGTCGACCAAGGACATAAGAGCGGTTTGGAATATGTGTCGCGAGATTCATCCTGAAAAATCTGAGCAAATCTTTCAATCATTTTGGAACAATGTCATCGAAGCAAAAAGCACTCAGCCCGCAGAGATCACCAAGCGAAATGCAGAACTCGATGAGAACTGGTTCCATGAGCCGTTCTATTATCTCTACCCACAATACTTTGGTACCTCTGACCAAGGCACTGAAGCTTCTTTCGATGACCTAATCAAACAATTGGACTATCTCGAAGAACTAGGAATTCGAAACCTGTACATTCTTCCTCATTATGAATCTCCTATGGCGGATGGCGGCTATGATGTATCAGCCTACCAGCCTCGTGAAAGCCTTGGCGGCGAAAAAGCTTATCAACGCTTTATGGAAGCTGCCAACAAGCGTGGCTTCCGTGTCGTGACCGATGCACCATTCAATCATACTTCGGTTGAACATCAGTGGTTCAGAGAACTCAAAGAGGGAGACTCTGAAAAAAGTGAGTTTTATGTTCGAGTTGATGGGCGAGAAAAGATTGCCGAAGAGAACATCGATGGAGACATCGTATGTACCTACCGCGACCCAGATGGAGTCGAAACAAAGCTCGTTTCTATTTTTCCAGACGTAGACCGCACACACTCCTTGCCCGTTAAGTCAGGCGACAAAGAAGTCAATGTCTTCAGAGAGTTCTACCCGTTCCAAGTTGACCTTGATCTGAGAAACCCAAAAGTATTAGACGAGCTATTTAAACTTCTCGGTAATGAATGTAATGATGGTGTTCTTGGCAAACGAACAGACGCTATCGCACACTGGTTAAAAAGGCGCGGCACAGCAAACGACGGCTTACCAGAGACGCACGCCCTGCAAAGTCTGTTCAAAACATTTCTACGTCAAGTATCACCAAAGTCGATTATTCTACCAGAGGCCGTCCGAAGCGCAGGAGAAGCTGCTAAATACGCAGGGATGCCGACGGAAATAAACAATAAACCCGTCGCGTCAGAGGGTGACGCATTGTTCGCTTTCGAGCTCCAAGGAGCTCTTCGCGAGATGATTTATTTTCAAACATCAACTCCCTTCTGGAATACAGTTTTCAAACAACCCGAATTGCCAGAAAACGCGACATGGTTGAATCTACTGGACCACCACGACGAAACATATATGGGCTTTATTCGGGAAGAAAATCGTCAATGGCTCGGAAAATACATCGAGTCGAAAGGTGGTAAAGTCTATAAAGAAGGGATGAGTGCAGGTGGCCGCTTTGCGGACTGTCTCGATAACGACCCGGACCGCATTGCGATGTCTATGTTCTGCCTCTATATGACTCCTGGAACTCCGGCTGTTTACTATGGCGCAGAAATCGGCGCTGGAAATCAGCCACAGCACGCTGAAAAGATGATGCTTAGACAGGGGCAACGGCTAAGAGATATGGGTATTCAGGTTAGTGACGAGCAAGCCTATGACCCAAGAGAACTCCAACGTGGCCCAATTAGTGCGAAATCATTCGAAGACGCGCAAAACGGAAAGTTGCCGAGTCACTCCATGGTTTCGAAACTAAACCAGCTACGAACACGTTTTGACGCGTTACGAAGTGGAAAAATAAGTCCTATCGACACGGGTTTCGAAAACGTCTTGGCGATGTCAAAAACGCCCAATGATTCATCACAAAAGTCATTCTTGTCCGTTGCTAATTTATCCGGCGAGAAGAAATCGATAAAGTTAGACATTGAGCAACTAAGGCAGCGAACAGGCTTCAACACGTTTGAATCCCTGAGCGACTATCTTACGGAAAGTTCAGTGAACCTTAAACAGACCGATGGGCAGCTAGAGATAGAGCTAAAACCGTTTCAATGCCTCCTCATTGCACCTTAGAGCCGGCAATACGAAATCTGTACGAGACGAAATCTATCCCGTAGACCGTCAGACTGAGTGGTAAGCATTAAGTTTGTACCGACTGTCAGGCGATAGAGCCTCAAACTTTCTAAAAATTGGTTCCGCTATAGTATCCCGCATGAATAGGACGCAATTCATTCAGATAGGACTTTTGATCGTGACCTTTGGTTGCGGAAGCCAGGAAGAGGTTATGGACTTGGAATCGAGTGTGGTCGGAGGCTCACAAGATTACGATCGGCCAGAGATAGGAAAGATCAGCGGGTGCACTGCCACTTTGATCAGACCCGATATCGCAATTACAGCCGCTCATTGCTTAGGGTACCGAACACGAGAAACACAAGGTAGCTACGGAACAATACGATTTGATCTAAGCCGTTCAGAGTCAAAACGGTACCAGATCACAAAATATAAAAGCTTTGGCCGTTCACTTGGAGCACGAGACGTAACCTTACTGAAGTTGAGCGAAGCAGTAGACTCGAATGTAATCCAGCCGACAACTCTCGCTCTAGCGGCCCCGGACACCGGAGAGCCTGTCACAATATGGGGTTACGGATGCACGAATCAATCAAGTAAGAGAGGCGGAGGAATTAAAAGGAGCGTCAATTTATCCTATGGACGTACTGATAACTTGTGTCCTGGCGATTCGGGCGGCCCAGCAACAATTGGGCGCTCGGGTGCCATATGGGGAATTAATAGCTCTTATGGCTCCAGAGACGGTTTCGGACGACCTTATCAGTTCATAGATGAGATCAACGCAACGCTTGCACGCTGGGGAGCACTGACAACCCCTCCATCTATTGACCCGTCTCTTGATCAGGAAGCACCCACTATTTTGATCACCTCTCCACAACCAGGAGTTATTCACGAAGAAAATTCAATTATCCAGATTCGCGCAAGCATCACTGATGACCAAAGAATTCAATCTGCGCGACTGATTTGGGACTACAACGGAAACTCATACTCGTGTCCCTACAATTCGCGGTATGTAAAATGTAACCGTTCAGGTGATGTATATTCCTGGAACGTAGAAGTAAGCTCTGGCGAAAGAACCTTCAATATCGAAGCGGTAGATATATTTGGCAAAAAGACAACCTCACCTGAACAAACAATCGTACTCACGCCCAAGTCACAACCACCGAAAGACGAGACTCCTCCGGTAATTACTATTAGCAAACCAAGTAATGGAACGGTCGTGTCACCGAGAACGACACTCAGAATCGAAACAAACATCACTGACGACAGTGAAATTCAATCGGCAACCTTGCTGTGGGATTTTAATGGAAACCGGTATTCCTGCCCATCATCATCTACCTACGTAAGTTGCACAAAATCCGGGAATGATTACAACTGGACTGTACGTGTGACGTCTGCCGCCGAACGACCCTTTCGAATTACAGCTACAGACAAACAGGGGAACACGGCTACGACCCAAACCATTCGCATCGTCGCGCAGCATCAGACCGATACCGAAGCCCCCACGATTGAGCTATTGTCTCCCTCTCAAGGGAGCTTGCACCCCAGCAACAGCACGGTTGAGGTACGCGCGCGCATCTCAGATAACGTTGCTATTCGTCGAGCTACACTGGATTGGACTTGGTATAATAATAGGACATACCGATGCCCTATTTCCTCTTACTATGTGGAGTGTCGGGTTGATTCCGATGAGTTTATTTGGAGAGTCCGGGTTAGCTCGGGGGAACGACGTTTCAGAATAAGGGCCGAAGACGACGCTGGTAACACATTCACAACTGACGAACGTATTTTCCAAGTCGAAGACTAAATGACTTGATGAAAAGGACCGGTGACCTCATAGGTAATGCCGCCGTAGCTAGAGCCGGTGGTTCCTCTCTGAGAGCTAAAATATAGACGGGTACCGCTCGGATCGAATGCCGGGCCGGTAATCTCAGACCGATCTTGGCCCTCTATCTCAATGAGAGGCTTTAATTCACCGGATGGAAGAATCGCAACAATTTCCATAGAGCCTCCGTCTTCTGCAACAAGAACATCACCACAACAAGAAACCGTGACATTATCAACGCCATCGAGAATTCCGTTTCCATCGTAAATCGTTCTGAGCTGAGAATTACGGATATCGTAGGCCCAAACTTTGTTATCGCCCTTTGTCGAAAAATAGACGGTTGAGTCATGATACCAAATCCCCTCCCCGCCGTTAAAAGATGTACTTCCCGACACCTGGTCTCGCGTTGGCGTCGAGCCCGTGTACTCGGGATCTGGTATCGTAGACCACGTCACACTCCCGGTCATAGACACTGTCGCTACTTCCAACGTACCAGAGCTTAAGTCAGGAAAACCTAACGCATTGTTCCGCGTAGGAACAAATCGGTATAAGCAACCATCTCGTTCGTCTTCGGTCAGGTAAAGATATCCGGTCGCAGGGTCGACTGCGACGGCTTCATGCTTAAAGGAACCAAGTGCAGCCCTCAAGATAGGTTCTCGGTCACCCCAAGGCGAGCACTCGTAGACCTGGCCCCGGGATGTTTCCTCACATGACAACCAGGTATGCCAAGGCGTTTTTCCACCCGCACAATTACGACTCGTACGTTCCAAAATTGGATAAGCGTCTGTAATCTGGCCGTTCGAGTCAAAACGAATCGCTCCTACTCCACCAGTAGTTGAGATTTCGGCATTAGACACATAAATCCAGCCGCCATCTTCTGTTGAGTACGTCGCTCCGCCATCGGGCGCTCGATGCCAGCGGTGATTTGTACCGGCTACGGTCCGAACCGAACGTGCAATAATTCTAGAGCTAAATCCTACGGGCAATCTTACCCCGTTAGCATCGGCATCTTGTAACGGCCCTATGTTGGCGATGAGTGATGCCAGCATAGGCTCGGCGGGAAGCATCCTACTTGGAAAATCCGCCATCGGTCCGGCATCCGGTCCTCCAGCCGCATCCATCTGACCTGCATCGATTTCAGTTTGACCCGCGTCAACTTCGGCTTGAGCATCTCTAGGCTGCTGTGCATCTGGATTAATACCGGAGTCCATCGCCTCGGCATCCTTTGGAAAGCCACTGTCGCTCGCAAGTTGGCTTGCATCCCTAATGACTCCCGATGCATCCATCGAAATCCTTCCTGAAGTTATCTCGCTGGAACATCCGACAAGATTTGTTTTCATCATCGCTGCGGCCAACCCCGCGAGCCCGCCTTGAAGTACGGCTCTGCGAGGATAAGCAGTTGAAAGAAGCTGAACTGGCTTTTTCATGCCGTAGATATACGCGATGCGTGCCACAAAACGAAGTAGTTCTGCGAGTAACCCTCGAAACGAACGAAAATAGTGCCCACACTCGAGGGCCCTCCGGAACCCCTTAATCACGCGCCAGCCAACGAAATAAATATGAATAAAATCATACACTTATGCTCTCGCAAGGAATGCAATCTCTCATCGTATTAAATAGACAGCTTGTTTGATATACTCTGTCAGCATGGTCTTCGTTGATGTAACAATTGCAATTCTGCTCACGATGACCGCGATAGGATTCCTAGCGACTTTTGCGAGTCTATATAACTGGATTCCGAAAGCCGAAATCTACCCACGCAAATCTAAGTACGCGCAAGAATTCGAAGGACGCATCAAACTCATTTCGTTTAATCTCGCGCTTATGATCGGAGGCGCGGCATTTGTGCTGCCAATGCTGGCCGATGCTTTTGACTACTCAAGTCCATGGACAACGATTGCACTTCAATTTGCTATAGTATGCCTAGTCGACGATTTCATCTTCCATTTCTGGCATAGAATTTTGCACGAGAACAAATGGCTCTACCGTAAGGTTCATTCCATTCACCACCGGGCCTATGCGCCAGTTCCTATGGATTACATTTATGCTCACCCTGTAGAATGGATAGTGGGTACTCTCGGACCAATCACGGGATTCATTGTCGTCTCACAAGTTTTCGGGAGCATTAGCGTGTGGACCCTGTGGATATTCGCGTTTTGGAGGCAGTTTCACGAGCTCATGATTCACTCAAACTCACCAAGTAAAGTTGCTACTAGCCTGCCATTGCTGAGTCCTACGGAGAATCACGGCCATCATCATGCGAAACCTCACAAAGGTAACTATAGTTCTACACTTGTAATCTGGGATTTTGTTTTCAGGACACGTTACCAAGACTTCGTAAGACGCGCGGCCTCAAAATAGAATTTTTATTTGAGACAGCAATCTACTCTACACCGGAAACTCACGACTCGGATTCATTGGGTAAGCGGATAACCACCGGGTGAGTAACTTCGTCATTACTAAATGCCAGCGTCAACAAATGCTCGGCTACAAATTTGGGCGTATTGAAAAGATTGTCTCGGCGAATCGCGTGGAATTTTTCTACCATGGGAAATTCTTCTTGAGTTAGCGACCGAATCGTCTCTTGCATTTGGGTGTCAATCACACCAGGAGCGACAGAATGTACCCTTAGGCCAGTGTCACCCTCTTCTAATTGTAAGCACTCACTTAGTCGATCTACAGCAGCCTTCCCGCTACAATATGCGCCCCAGCCCGCGTAACCTTTTATGGCCGCTCCCGATGATATATTTATCAGCACACCGTGACCCCCATATTTTTTGCGGTGAGCTATGAATTGACGAGAACCGTTTAATACCCCGCCAACATTTATATTGAGATGCTCAGTAAGCTCATTTGCGGTGAGGTCGCGTAGAAATCTAACAGGATCAAGTACTCCAGCATTGTTGATCCACATATCGATTGCGCCCACTCGTTCACTCACGGAGCCGACGAACCGAGATAGGGCAGCTTCGTCGGTGACATCAATCGATTCATAGTAAAAGTTGTCATGCGAAATCGGTGCCGATGCAGCACGTGCGCAACCAGCAACAGTGAGTCCTCGTGCTAGAAATTCCTCAACCATTCCTAGACCTAGGCCCCTGCTCGTCCCGGTAATGAAAACGGTTTTTT
The DNA here is from genome assembly GCA_036337945.1 of Myxococcota bacterium. Classification (GTDB taxonomy): domain Bacteria; phylum Myxococcota; class Kuafuiibacteriia; order Kuafuiibacteriales; family Kuafuiibacteriaceae; genus JAYZDF01. The sequence continues at coordinate 6,909 of JAYZDF010000142.1, read as the reverse complement.
CTGACCAAAAGTCTGACATAGAGGCGCTATACTTTGGGAAATCCAGTGTCGCAACCAGCGATATTGCGACATCCGGTACGGAGCCGTGCCAATAGGTGGTCATACCCTGCATTGAAAACAGTCATTAGAAGCACCTCACGTGACTTGTTTCCTTCAGATTTGACGAAATTTCGAATATGGTTGAAACGCTTTGGTTCGCATCACGACTTCACCTTCTGAGAGGCCCGTCGAGTCATCAACTGACATCGCACCGGCGGCTGACTCAACCAATAAGGATACTGTCGATAATGATCCAAAACACCGTGATACTTTTGGGACGCTAAATCACCTTCCACGCGTCGCCGTAAAACCGACTGAGCCAGCAAACCTTCGCTCTCGTCTGAAGCCTGCCGTGTCAGCTGTTGTCGTAGGCGCAGGTGGAATTACAAGTCTTATTACTTCACAACCAGCAGTCGCTGCGGCCGCACCGGTTGAACTGGTTGCCGCTGAAGCGCTCACAATAGATGAAGTGACGAATCCCTCAGACATAAATCTCAATATCAATAATGGTTCTGGTCGACTCGTGAACATTCGACAGCCCGTTGGGCCCGGAGCGATCAATAACGCAGCAGATGTCAAAGCAGTTCAAGAGCGACTCAACGAACTGGGATTTAATGTCAGTGTCGATGGTCAATTTGGTCCGCAAACAAGCCGCGCGATTCGAGTTTTCGAAGCAATGGTGCGTGGTGAAGATCGCATTACGAATGTGCGCGGAATCATTCGCGGAGGAGATCAACTTCACAGAATTCTTGAATCCAGTGAAGCACCGAGATGGGTTGAAATGCCGAGTGGTGGCGTGGGCTTTATCAACGGCGATCGCGACAACCATGACTATGGCTCTGACCATGTCGTGCGTGTTGTCCGAGATGTAGGCGAAAGGTACAACCGTGACTATCTTCGCACCAATCCAGACTCGGCAAAAATTGCAACCAACGATCTCTCTTTGAAAAACGGAGGCGATACTCCCGATCATATTACGCATGAAAATGGTCTAGACTTGGATATTCGTCTTCCCCGAGTTGATGGGAGTCATGGTAGCCGTACAAACTGGGCGAATTACGACCGCGAAGCAACCTTCGCGATGATCAAAGCGTTCGGTGAAGATCCAAACGTCGAGCGAATCATCTTCTCAGATAACGTTCTACTAGAAAGGATAAAGACGGGCGATTACAGCTGGAGCAGCAAAGTCTTTCACGGTGGAAAAAGTCATCACACGCATGTTCATATAGATATTGCCCCTCCCAAATTCAATACGGTTGAGGGTTTCAAATCTGCCGAACTTCTCAATCGACGACTTGGGCCGCCGATCATCATTTAGAATGGATTGTGTAGGGTCAGCTATTCGCCGACCTCCCACCGAACCTTGGAAAGGTTCAATGAAGAACCAAACACAGAACCTACATATGAAATAATTTCCCGGGCCGTCTCGTCTAGGTTCCACGGAGGATTAATAACCAAAAGTCCGGAGCCCGTCATTCCAAGGCCTTTTGTATCCGCTGCTATGCAGTGCTCTATTCGAAGTTGTCGCTTTATACCCGTCTCGCGGAAACGACTGATCATTGAATCGGTCATCTGACGATCGACAACCGGATACCACAACACATATCTGCCCGTCGCAAATTTCCTGTGAGCCTGGCTAATTGTACGAACCAGCTGATGATATTCAGATTTATCTTCGTAGCTGGGGTCGATGAGTATGACCGCGCGTCGTTGCACCGGTGGCACGACCGACAATAAGCCTTCTAGGCCATTACGGTTCGCAAGCTTCACACGCTTATTATCATCAAATCTCGAACGGAGATTCGAGTATTCATTCTTATGTAGCTCGAATAAAAACGCCCCATCTTGCTTTCTAAGCGTATGTACCGCTAACCACGGCGAACCAGGATAGTGCTCCCCTTTCCCTTCTTCGTCCGCATATGAAGAGACCGCATTTAGATAGCTTTGCATCGATTTTGGTGGCGCTTGTTCGGCCTCCCGCAAACGTTTTATACCCGTTTCGTATTCTTTCGTCTTTTGCGCATATTCATGGCTGAGTGAGTAGCCTCCTGCCCCGGCATGAGTGTCAATATATACGAACGGCTTCTCCTTATTCTGAATCAGAGATAAAATTTCTAGAAGAATACTGTGCTTGAGAACATCGGCGAAATTCCCTGCGTGATAACCGTGACGATAGCTGAGCACAGCTAATGATATGCCCAAAGCCGGCGCGTTTGTCAGGGATTTTCTGTCAGCTTCGTAGAATCGATATGATTTCTTATTTGATCGGCACAAAGGGTGCTAGCTTATGTCCGTGATCAAGAAGTGGAATAAGGAACGAACAGAAGAAATGCACGACTATCGCGTATTCTCTACGAAGCGAATGATTGTCAGCTCATCCCACTTTGAAGGAACGCACAACATGTATGTCATCGAATCTAATGATTGGGTGAATATTATCGCTCTCACTCCCTCATACGAAATCGTGGGTATTCGACAATATCGAGCGGGGACGGACGAAATTACGCTCGAAATACCTGGTGGGATGATCGACTCAGGTGAAGAACCTCTTACGGCCGCTAAAAGAGAGCTTGCCGAAGAAACCGGCTATATCAGCGAGAACTGGTTCTCTCTTGGTAAGATCGCACCGAATCCTGCTATCCAGACTAATTATTGTCATAGCTTTGTCGCATTCGATTGTACCTCGACGGGCCGTGTTGATTTCGATACGCATGAGGATATAGCCCTGCAGCTCCTTTCAATTCACGAGCTGGACTCACTCTTCACAAGCGAGAGTATTAATCACGCCCTTGTGTCAGTCGCGTTTCATAAGCTCCACTTACTATGCAAATCGCATTCAGATTCTCACTTCACTGAGTACGCAAAAAGAAGTCGACAATGATGCGAATCAGACATGATCATTTGAATCAATCTTGGGCGGCCACAGTAATTCCGCGAACCACGACGCGGGAGTAACATTTTCAAGACCATACGCCTTGGGGCGCTGCTCAGATATCATGGCGGTTCCAAACAGTAGATCCCAAAAGAAAAAGAAATTGCCAAAATTGCCTTTATAGTGGGTCGCTGCATCACTCAAGTGCTTCCCGTGGTGTGCGGCGTGTGTTGTTGGTGTTGAGATTATACAAGCAAGAAATCGCATTACTGGACGACTCCATTTATTTTTATACAAGGGCTGGTCCCAAGGCACACTGGAGTGGGCAGACATTATGACCGTTAGCTTTGCGACTGCGTACCAAGGATAAATAACCCCAAAGCCTAAATATACTAAGAGACCCGACAGCCATATCCCTGGCATCAAAAAATAGTAGATCAGACTATTTCTATACACGATAGAAACAGACATGTATTCCGCTGAATGGTGAGCCCTATGGAATGAGTAAAGTTTAGGGACCGAATGCGAGATTCGATGCCACCAATATTGACTCAAATCATCCGCAAAGATGAGAGCCAAAAACATGGCCCATCCCGGTAATTCAGCGTAAATATTTTCTAGTTCGGGAAGAAATCGTTTACCGAGCCACATCGCGCCTAAAAAAGCCCCTGGCACGATAATTACTGGAATAAAGAAGCCGGAAGTAAGTTCTAGGATAAGATCTTTTCTCGTCGTCTTGCGCGGCCACGAGAAGCGCCCCTTCCCTACTTCGATGAGAGCAATGACTAAAAACAACAATAGGATTGCCACTCGGTAGTCGATGTTCAAACCTGCTCGGTCTCCTTCGCATTCATTTCAAGAATAACCTTTAAGGTCCCCTTCGTTTTTGCCGTTTCAAATGCGTCAATCGCATCCTCGAGTTGATATCGATGAGAAATCAAAGTCGTCGGGTCAATTTTTCGCTTTGCCAGAGCTTCGATCGCTGCTGGAAAGTGACCGCATCGCGAACCAATGACTTGAAGTTCGTTCACTACGATACTAGAGAGATCCAAAGCGGTATCTTGTACAGCAAAGGTACTCTTTAGCACGAGTCGGCCTTTTGGGCGGAGTAATGACAACCCAAGCGCCAGACCTGATGGCTGCCCTGATGCTTCTACGATGACATCAAATTCATTTCCAAGCGCGTCTTTTGACTCTATAGTTTCAATGCCTAACCGATTCACAATCTTCATCTTCTGCGGATGACGTCCAATGAGCACTGCGCGTGAGACTTGGTCGAGATGAAGTGAGAGCGCTTTGGCGATCAACAATCCCAGCTTCCCGTCACCAATCACCGCGACCCTGCAATCTTTTTCAAGAACTCCTTGGTCGAAAGCGTGTAGGGCTGCAGCTAACGGTTCAATGAAGGTCGCAGCGTCATCGGAGATTTCTGGAGGCACGTGATAAAGGTTCCGAACCGGAACCCGTACGAACTCAGCCATCCCGCCGTCGTGTGAGACAATTCCAATCACAGTTCGGTTTGGACAATGATTTCGCTGACCCGAATCGCACCAGGAACAGGCGCCACAAGCATAATTAATGTCTGAGACAACACGATCTCCAATTTGAAAATTCAGAGTCTGGGTGTCCGGGCCAAACTCAACAATGCTTCCCACGAATTCGTGGCCCAGCGTCCCCTGAAAACCCATATATCCTCGAGATATTTCGATGTCCGTGTTGCAAATACCAGCGGTTCTGACCTTGAGTAGCGCTTCTCCCGCGGCGGGTTTCGGCTTTTCAAGATGGGTGATTTCAACCCGCTCGCTGGTCATAACTAAAGCTTTCAAAACGCTCCTCAGTCTACGAAAACGAACCAGAGAAGTCACACGACAAACGCGACAAAGGACGGCCTATTTCCTCAACTCTGCCTTCTTCGTTTTCCCTAAATGAGGAATTAGCAGCTTCCGTAGCTCACTTCGACTAAGAGGAAAGGAATGCCGTAAGCATCCAGCTTTTCTGGGGATTTCAAGATTATTTGGGCGGATATTGGCTTGGCTTAAGCTACTCTCAGCGACGAAAGCATGCTAGGTTTTTCACGTTTGAGAAGAAGCTGACGGGTATAGGTTTAGTCCCAATCCAGTTAGGCCCGACAAACGCTGAAAAGAAATGAATACAAGACGTCTTACAACCATCATTAGTTGCACACTCTTTACGAGTTATTTGATCGGCTGCTCAGAGGATGCACCACAGAGAAATAACCGACCAATGTCATCAACTCCGACGATTTCTTCTGTGCTCGTCAGTGCAGAACAAAGCCAAGTCGAAGTCAGTAAATCAATTCAGCTTATTGCAACGGCTAAATATTCCGACGGGACATCAAAAGATGTATCGAACGCTGCGACCTGGAATTCGCTTAGCCCAACCGTAGCAACCGTGAACGTATTAGGCGTCGTCAGCGGACTGGCAACAGGTAATGCCGAAATTCAAGCGGAATACGAAGGACTCACGGGTAGCATCAGCATTACAGTAACGCCCGACACTTCGTTCAAGGAACTTATCGTCACACCGAGTACTGTCATTCTTGCACCCAATGACAGCGCAAACCTTTCGGCCTTTGCAATACGAATGGATGATTCACAGGTCAACGTGACCTCTAGCGTTTCCTGGAGTTCTTCGGACTCTTCCCTCATTCAAGTAGCGACCGACGGGACGGTGACAGGAGCTGCTATTCCTGGAACAGCAACTATAACGGCTTCGCTGCCCGAGACGATGCTCTCCGCAAACGCAATTGTCACGGTTATGGCTGCCGAGCTCGTTGATCTGGAAATCATGCCGGGACGAGCCACGATACCCCTTGGGGCATCGGCGCGGCTGACGGCCTTGGGCACATTTTCAGATGGCCAGCAGCTTGATGTAACGTCCATGGTCACTTGGAGCTCTTCATCAGAAAGTACTGCCAGCGTAAATAATTCTCCGGGCCGAGAAGGCGAAGTTCAGAGCCACTCTCTCGGTATCACATCAATTACCGCAACGGATGAATCGACCGGAGTTTCGAACACGATTACAGTGACCGTTACAAACCCAGCAGTTCTCAGAGTAGATGTCTTACCACGCACCGCAAGTATCGGAATTGGGCGAAATCAGATGTTCGAAGCTACCGCTATCTACACCGATGGCTCTGAAATTGATGTCACCCGAAGAGTTCAATGGAGTTCTTCTAATTCGGCTGTCGCATCGGTGAGCAATCAAGCAGGGTCTCCAGGCTTGGCGTACGGTATAGATGTAGGAACAACAACAATCAGTGCATTACATAGCCAAAGCGGCGTCAGCAGTGACGATTCAGCGACCTCCGGGCAACTCACCGTCATTCCCGCGCAACTAACATCGCTCGTCGTGACTCCTCTTCAAGTCGATGTAAATCTCGGCAATGTTTATCAATTTGTCGCGACTGGCTTGTATTCAAATGGGACAAGTAGAGACATTAGCGCCAGCGTCAATTGGTCGAGTTCTAACACTGCCGTCGCAACCGTCATAACGGGAACCATCACACCGGGACGTATCACAACCCTCGCCGAAGGCATGTCTACCATTAGCGCGACCGAACCGAATTCGGGAATCAGCAGTAATGACAGTAATCGTTCGGGAGAACTCACTGTTCTACCCCCGTTGCTCCTATCCATTGCCGTATCACCAAGTAACGCGAATATGGTCCTAACGAGTCAGCAACCTTTCCAAGCGTTCGGAAGTTACAGCGACGGTAGTACACAAGATCTTACGAGTTCTGTCGTCTGGGCATCTACGGCATCAAACATTGTGTCCGTAACCCAGTCCGGTCTAGCAACCGCAAACTCTCTCGGTATGGCATCGATTTCGGCACGTGAGACAGCTTCGAATGTCAGCAGTGACGCATCGAATGAATCAGCACGGGTGCTTGTGTCAGAAGCGAGCCTAGTCAGTATCAATGTCATTCCAACCTCAACCACGATACCGGCCGGGGCGATTTCAATGTTCATGGCAGA
>JAYZDF010000141.1:0-28149 GCA_036337945.1 Myxococcota bacterium | reverse complement strand
ACATGAAACGCTTTGCTACAATTATACTTCTTGGACTATTCGCAGTGGGTTGTCAAATTCCTCATCCCGCGAGAATGGTTTATCGAGGAGCGCCTTTTCGATTTCCTGTGGATCAAATGAACAATGTTACTGTTGACCGTGTGGCCGACAACGTTGGAAGGATTAATTTCTTCGTCCAGCAATACACAAAACATGCTGCCGACTTTGAAACCGCGCTCAAAAAGACTCTAGGGTATATGCAACTCTTATCAGCGAATGGAGCTTATCTACTAAAGGCTAGTTTTGAAAATATTGACTGGGAGCAACCAAGCATCCCATTTGTGATTATAGATAGAGTTACAATCAAAATTCGTTATACGCTCATAAATCGTTCAAACGGCGAGATGCTCATGAATGAGTTGGTCACTACCACATCTGAGGCGAGCGTATCGGACAGCTTTAACAGTGAAAAGCGAAAAGCGATGGCCTTCGAAGGCTGTGCTCGTGACAGTATCGGTCAAATCCTTATGAAACTCTCGCAGCTCAGCGGTACGTCGCCCCCTGGGTATGTCCCCACAGAACCAGCCACCGAAGAAGGCGAGATGATGTTTTGATATCTGCATCGTTCAATCATCTGTGAATCGACTCCTTCTTTCGGCCCCATCTGCGCTATAGTGCTGATAGATTCATGCGAAGTCGCTTAAACAAGAATCGCTGGATAGGGAGTGTTCTTACACTCGCTCTAGCTTGCTCTGAAACGACTACCGAAGATCAAGCACGCCCAGTTCCTGAATATCGAGATGCTGCAGCATCGGTGACGCCCCCTGGCGGCGGGCAAACAATGGATGCTTCCACCACGTCTGATGCCGGCTTTACCGATTCCGGATACACGGACGCCCCCTTCAAAGACGCTGAAAGTATAGACGCAGGGCTCGCTGACGACGCTGACCTTGCAGACGTAGAGCTCGCAGACGCGGAGCTCGAAGATGCCTTCGGGCGAGACGCGGCAACCCCAGACGCCGCTGCGCTCGACGCCGCCATTGTCGATGCAGGACCAACAGGTCCTGGACCATTCGTGGTCTCGACCGCCAGCGCGACCCAATCTAGAGTGCAAAACTATGATCGACCGATCACCGCAGGAAACCCACTCAAAGGATTTTTGACCAGCTACCAATGGACGACGCCCGACCAACGAATTCCGCACCAGATGGAATTTGTGTATGTGCCGCTCTCGGATGTCTTGGTCGCCGCCAACAGCTATGACTTCGCAAGCGGTCTTGAACCACATCTCATCGCTGCCGCGAATCGTAATAATCACTTGGTCGTCCGGTTCTACGCCGACTACCCAGGACGGCCTCCAGGACTCCCAGCGTGGCTTACAGCTCAGATAAATTGTAACCCTTATATGGAGTACGGTGGTGGCTGCAGCCCGGATTACAGTGATTCGCAACTCCAAACGACGATCTTAAACTTCATCGCTGAATTTGGAGCCCGATACGATGGAGATCCTCGCCTAGGCTTTATTCAGCTTGGGATTCTCGGTTTTTGGGGAGAATGGCATACGTTTCCTCATACGACATACTTTGCATCCAACGGGTTTCAACGACAAGTCATTGACGCTTTTGACCAGGCTTTCAACCGTACGCGCTTGATGATTCGCTACCCGATTCACGACAGTCCACAGCGGGATTTCGGCTTTCACGATGACTCATTCGCCTACGCGACCATTGGAACGGTGCCCTGGTTTTTTCATCCCCGAATGATGGCAGCTGGGGCAGATACAAGATGGCAGCAAGGCCCGATCGGCGGAGAAGTGTATCCCCAGTTACAAGACACCATCTTCACACCGGGCTATGTCGTAGACACCTATAGCCAAGATTTCATCCAATGCATTGAGGACACCCACACCTCTTGGATGATCAACAATGGCGCCTTTCGGGCCGGCGGCGGCTATACCGGAACTCAATTGGACGGCGCGAGGGTCGCAGCCCTTACCATGGGCTACGAATATGCGATTCCGAATTTTTCGGTAGAAGCCTCTGGTCTTTATCAAGGCGCCATCGATGTAGCGATCGAGGTTGATATTACCAATACGGGTGTGGCACCTTTTTATTATCCGCTTTCCCTTATCCTCGAAGACGATCTGGGCAACACGGCCACGCTGGCGGATGATTTGCAGACGCTGCAACCGCAGGATGTTCGCACGCTCCGTTTTACGACCAACGGTGTGGCCCCTGACTACCTGCAGCGAAACTTCAGTCTTCGCTTAGATTCTTCTATTCTTCTGCCCAATCAAAAAATACGTTTCGCAGACCAAGCCGATATGAATGGCCGTCTTTCTTTTGAAGCAGACTTTACGTGCAGCTGGAGAAGTCGCTCACTGAATTTGGGAGAAGAAGCCGATGACTGTTATTGCGATGCGGATGGTCGAATGATTGACCAAAACGCAGTGCGCTGTGTGGAGTAAACTGATAGACTTCAGTCCATATCATCTCTATTTCAAATTCGAGATGAGACGTGTTGTTTCGGTACAAAATGAAAAATCAAATCATAGTTCTTTTCTCACTAATCGTTTTTGCTCTTATCGGCGCTTGCCAAGACAACCAGCAGATCAAACAAGAATCCGGTAAAAAAGCTCGTGTTGTGGAAAAGCCCTCCGCGACACAACCAGACCCATCTGTATCTAAGCCGCCGGAGCAGCCTCCAGCCGTTGAAAAGGTTTCTGGTCTTCGCCAAACGGACGGCCGACAGTTTAATGATCACTGGCTCGTTATCTTGGGTGCGCTAGATAAAGATGGAAATCCGCCGAAAGATTGGGCAGCCACAGAAAACAAGTTGGCGAAACTGGGCGGTCAGGCGACTGCCACCTGGTCGAACTACTTCAAAGGCCTGATGCCCTGCTGGAATATTATCGTAGGGAAGAGTTTTGCCAAGAAAGCTGATGCTCAAGCATTCACCAAAAAACTGAAGAAAGCTGGGATAAACAACTACTATAAACACGCGGGAAAATTTGTGGGTAAGGATCCTCGAGTTGAACGCGCGTGCAAAGGAACAGAGCAAGCGAGTGTTCGGAAGATTCCTTTTTTTCCACTCGTTCAGTTTGATGGCTATGCTCTCGCTCCAGTCACCGCGCCCCAGCCAATTCTGGCCCGGGCCATGGAGAAAGCGACGAACGAAAGACCCGTAGATGAGGCCAGACACGCTTGGATCCGCGATCTCATCCCCTTGAAAATCGGTGATTTTAGTATCGGGAAAAGGGTGCGAGTCTTCCAAAGTGATGGACAGGAAACGAAAAGCTGTAAGGTAAAGAAATTTGTGAGTCTCACCTGGGGCACACCTCATTTCTCTTGGAGGGCTGAGCGTGGAGAGCTGGGAGAATCGGGTTGTGGAACACCGCAAGTCATGGCGAAGCTCGATTGCGGATTCGGAAATGAAGGCGAGTTTGCAGTTGGTGCGATGGGCGACGACAACCTACAAGTGACGCCCATTCAAGACTCTTTTGTCATCGCAATGAAAGGAGAGAAGATGAGTCCTCGCCACGAGAGTCTTCTAAGATCGACGGCACTCACTAAGGCCAAAAGACGGGCTCAAAACCATGCTCGAGAACAAGAGGCTGAGGTAAAAACGTTTTTTAATTCTCTTACTATCGGTGCAAGCCAACAAACCGTGCAACACGTGAGCTTCTTGACAGGGCATGGAGACACAACCTGTGGAGGAGATGATTTCTACCAACGTTTGACCAGCGTACTTGATGAAAATGGTCAGCCTAAATTTGAATTCTTTGAGACCGAATACGAAGCGATTGACTCTTATATACAGTTTGACAACAAAGACTATTTTCTCATTCAAGGTCAATTCGGCGCGATGAGCGTCAGAGCATCCAATGGAAAGAATCTCGTATCGATATCTAAAGCGTTCTGTGACTGTGAATGCTAAGAGGTCTCCTTACAATTTTGTTATGAACCGAGCAGATGCTAATATTTATGAGCATGCGTCGGTTTGTGCTCATTTGCGGTTTCATTTCAGCTTTATCTCTCGGCTGTAAAAAGCAGATTTCTCCGCTGCAGACTCCTCCGATTGCGTCTTCCAAAAAACCACCCCGGACTTTCGATTCCAATCGAGCCGGGCCGATAACGCTTGGCGTACCGTTTCCGGACGATGCTGTGCCGTCGATTCAAGGCCTTTATGACATCTATTGGTCGAATGGCTATTATGTGCCGTCCAGCCTTCGGATGTTTTACCTCGACGTTCTCGATCTTATTGTTTTTATGAGTCCGAAACATCGGGTGTACCGCCTTGCTCTTGGACCAAGTTATCGAAGCGCTAAAGGTATACATATAAACAGTAGTCTATACGAGCTTCGCTCCGCGTATCCAGACTTAGAACTCCACACTCAAACGATCGATCCTAGCTGGTGGTATCGACCAGACCAAATGAAACCCATCACCCCGGACGTAGAGATGCCCGGTCGAGCCACCCAGCCAGCCAAGAAGCCTTTGAAGTGCGTAGCAAAAACCTCTGAACTAAAGAATGTCCTGTTCTATTTTGAAGACTGCCGCGATACGAATTCGAAAAAAATAGAAGCAATTATTCTTGTGGCTGAGCACACTGCCGACCTCGAGCATGTCGACCGTTTCGTGAACTTTGAAAAAATACTGCCCTGCCCCACTACCACCGTTTCAAACCCGACTGCTTTAGCCAAACAAGGCGATTACGAACTCAACCGCGACCGTATGGGCGAATACTTTGCAAGGAGGTCTGTGCAAAAAGCGATGCCCATGTTTCGGCAAGCGGCGTTGGCAGGATCAATCAAAGCGGCTTATAGTTACTCTGGACTCATATTTCGATACGTTCATCAAGATGTGATTGGTGATCCTCTGGACCGCCCCATTGATCAAGGCGCGCAAGAAGGCATGCTCTTTTTGCTAATGTCGCTTATTCGAGAGAATGACCCTTCAGGGCGCGATGAATGCCATGAAGCTGTTCTAAATTTTGAAAAGCCCATCACCGAGGACCTATTTCGAATGGACGACGAAAAGCCCGATGACGCGGGCCCCTGTGCAACGCGATACAACTTTGAATACTTTTCTATTTCACAGCTTGAGGCTCTAAGACAGCAAGCTCGTGCGTGGTCTAAATGTTGGCCCAAATGAAATCTCTAGGCTTTTTGCTTATCGCTTGGTTTTCGATTTTTTCTAATGCTGCGACAGCTGCACCTGATTTAGATACTCAACTAAAACCAGCTTCGATCAATCAGATTTCAGTCGTACTTTATAATGCATACCTAAAACCATGGCCTTTCGGAACGGCGGATGCGGCATATCGAGCGCAGCATATGACTGAGGCCATGTCGCTGGCTACTCAGCGAGTGCTTGGCGCATCCTGGCCTGACGTGATTGTTATTGCCGAAGGGTTTGATGACCACCTGGTCGGTGAGCGTGCGTTGGGCCCTCGGCGTTTGGATGGATATTTACAGTGCCAAGACGATCGTGCATGCGAACTCAAGCGGTCACTTTGGCTTTCAGGATATCGATGGATAACTGAAAATGTCGGCACTGAGGGCCGTGCTATCCAAGACGGAGGCGTGTTTATTGCCAGTCGTTATCCGATCGAGTCGGTTGAAAAGCTTATCTACGACGACTATTCGTGTACCGACCGTTTCGCGGACAAAGGCGCTATTTACGCGAAGATTCAAAAGAGCGCACAAACGGTGCACGTTTTTGGAACGCATCTTCAAGCCAGCTATTTTCACTCAAAATCTGGCACTCTTCTCAAATCTTGTCGCGATACCCTCAACGACGACGGGGTCGATTTCGAACACGTTCGCGAAAAACAACTTCATCAGCTAGCGACATTCATTGAAGCACAAGAGATTCCCGATGATGAACTCATTGTCCTCGCCGGTGATATGAATATTCCCCGAAGCTCTCAAGAATATCTCCGAATGAACAGGCTGCTAAATACCTTGGCTCTGGAGTTTCGCTCAAATCTTGCTGGTGGCCAGTTGAGCACATTTGATAACAACACGAATGCACTGAAGCAGTGTCGTAAGGAGTTAGCAGCCAATGATAGGTATAGGCGGTCCTGTGGAGAGTTCGACTTCGCGCCGAGTATGTGGAACGATTACGTGCTGTTTCGAGGGGGTGCAAATTTGGTCGGAAGGCCCGTCAACTCGGTCCTCGAAATCGAGTATCCAAGACATCGAGACCTATCCGACCATCATGCAGTATTGGGTGTGATCGAAGTTCGCTAGAAGCTTGCGGAAGTCATTCTTCGTCGAACAAATACAGCAAAGAACGCTATCAAAAGCAGACCTGCACCGCTCGAAGACTGGCCAAAAGCATTGCAACTGTCTGCAGCAATCGTCCGCATCTCAGTTTGAGCTTCGGTCTGCAGCTGTGTCGGTGTCTGATTCGTATTCATCACTGTTCCAGAACTACTCTCCGAGGATGGAGAGCCGTCAGAACCTTGCAGTCCAAGACGCATCAGACCGATTCCAAACCCTTCATCGTTCACGGCTAATAGACCTCCATCAGAGGTGAGCGCAACATGCTCACACGCTGATGGCCCCACATCATCGCTACCCTCTTCGGAAAAGTTGTCCAGACGACGCCACACAAGGCCTCCAGTACTGTCAAACTTGGTCACCATAGCTCTCCAAGTGGTTCGAGGATCAGCCTCACATTCCCTTCGAATTGCCGAGCCTGCAGCGTGCAAATCACAGCCTTCAATTCCTGTTCCGCAGCCAACAACCCAGCCTTCATCAATGGTCGCTTGGACACTCCAGCATTCATCATAAATCAAAATAGGATTGCCGTTTGCTAAGCCGGCAAATCGCCCTACACCGCCGGCAGGGTCACCAAAGGTTTTGTCCCATACAGTTGTTCCATCATTTGCGTTCAAACGAGTGAGAAAGCCGTCGATCGTACCTTCGTCTCCGCGATGACCAGTGAAAGCGATTCCGACAGTTTCGTTGAGCGTCGTCATGACTGCGATGGCGGTTCCCTCACCGTGCGAACCCGTGAAGCCTTTGGACCAGAGAACGTCACCTCGTTCATTCATCCGCTTGACCAGGTGGTCACCTTCGTTTTTCGACGACGCCAAAGCAACAAAGCCCCCCTCTGCTAGAGGCCGAAGGTCTTTGACGGAAATAGAGTCGTCGTATACTTTTGACCACGTCGGCGCCGAAGGCTCTGTAGAGGCGTTCATTTGAGCCGCCGTGAAGTGCATAACAAAAGCCTGACCTCCGGTTGGATTACCGTAGGACTTAAATCCCTCAAGCGTTTCAGTCGGCGCATTAACAACGCCACCGAGGAGTACGCCACCATCAGATGTCATACGAATGACTTCGATAGCGCCCTCGGTATTGGGTGTCGCGTCCGGTAAAGTGAGAGACCAGATGATGTTTCCGGTCACTAAATCAAAACGAATCAAATGACGATCGGGGCTGCCATCTACGCCCGTTGTAAGTCCTGCCGCATAGACCGAAGAACCTGTCGCCGCAATACTGTTCAGAGCCTCCCGTTTGCCCTCTTCACCGAAGGAATAACTCCAACTCAGCTCAGAGGAGCTGTTCGCATCGATGATCGATGTTCCTTTCAGTTCGGTCGGACCCACTTTTGCAATAAAACCTTGCCAAGAACCGGCCGAATCTAGCGACTTTCCAGCAACCAGGTAACCGCCATCCGGAGACTCAATGCCGTGTACCGGGTGCGGATCTTCACCGCAGCAATCCTCCGTGAGTGCTTTGTAAAATAAAATATTGGGTGCGCCCTTCGTAACACCAGAATCAGCATTGGCCTTTGAAATCACTACGATATTCGCTGGCATAAGAATCAAAAAGCCTAAACAAGAATGAAAAATGGAAAATAAATTGGTACTTAATCTCAAATATAAATCCTCTCCGACCATGCTTTCGAACCTGGTCTGAACTTAAAAGACGACAAACGCCTACGCAAAAATACGTTTCAGCACATGGGTGCCGCGTGATGAGTAACCATTCAAAAGTTTTAAATTATTTTTTGAAAAATGTTTTTCGTGATCGCGAGCACACCATGGAACAGAGGCACTCGAAATTAAATCTCATTCACCCAAATCTATTTTTAGACCACCGAATACTTGTAACGGTCGACCGGGCCGAAGCCCATACGGCCTAAGAGAAACCGCGTACTCGTTAGCGGTCAGGTTATCCACCTTGAGATACAATTTGTAATGTTCGGCGATAGTATAAGAGGCTGCAGCATCGATGACCGTATTTCCTGGAATGCGTTCAAGCTCATTGATTTCTCCTATCCCTGCAATGTCACGCATTTCTCCTAGATATTTTATGGCAAAAGCTAAATTCCAATCTTCTTGTCCTAGGTTTATACGTCCACTCGCCTGATGTTTCGGCACATATGGCAACTCGTCACCAGCCGCGACATCGCCAAACCTGGGGTTACCAATGAGGTCAGACACAAAACTAGATAGCGTTAGGGTATAGGTAATTTCTGTCGCTAAACGGATATCCATCGGGAGTTTAAACTGTTGAGACAGGGCTGTTTCGGCGCCGTAGACCTGAACCGCGCCTGCATTAAATTGTTCCGTTAATCGCTCCAGAGGGCACCCAGAAGAGAGGGTACAAACGCTCGTAAGATTGGAATAATCATTGAAGAAACCAATGAGTTCGACATTCGTTTTTTCCCAGGCAGCCCGTAAACCACCTTCGTAATTAAGACTCAGTTCGGGCTCAACCTCGTTCGACTGCCCTGGAGCGACTGGGCTAAAACCGCGGTGAACTCCGCCTAGTACACCGAGCCAAGAAGTAAGCTGATAATGCAGGCCAATGCCAGGCAAGATCGCAATGCTATCATTGCTACTCTTGGAACCCGTCATACGGTCTTCGTAGTCTGTATGAATAAACTCCGTCCGAATGCCAGGAGTAACGAGTAGATCCGCATAGCGAATTTCATCGTGTAGATGCAGAGCAATAGAGCGTGCATCGCCAGAGTTTTGAAGAGTAAATGCCTTATCACCGTCGGCGACCATCTGCTTACTCTGCATCAGATAGGTCTGCGCTGAATGATCTCGACGAATTCCATCAATGTGAAGGCGCGCTCCCAACTCGACTCTCTGCTGTAAGACGCTTATCCAATCAAGGTCAAAGTGAGTAACGACTTCGACACCTTGAGATACGAAGTCGCGTAAGTTCGAGCCTACAACCAGACCCTGTGCAGAACCACTTGAATCTTCTTCTCCGCGTAAAATCGCGAAGAACACCGATTTTTGGCCCTCATTCGGATACTTCAAAATTTCGGGAAGAGTTGGACCAGAGCCGAAACCGTTCAGCTTCGTCCAGTCTCGGTTGAAATCATTGCGATAAGCAGTGACGCGAACGTCGTACTGGTCTGCGGCCAAAGTGTATCGGAGTTGAACTTGAGAGCGATACCAACTCATATTCCCTTTTTGACTCGCGATGTATCGGCGATATGGATTTTCATCAAAGTCCGCCTGAGACAATCCTAGGTAGGTTTCATTTGAGCTTTCGGTAGAGTAACCGAGCTTGAGGTCGAACTGGTGATAAACATCGGCCGCTGGGTCGGTGTTGTACCTCGCCTTCCCCATGAATTCGTTTTTCTCAAAGCCAGTATTTCCACCGCCATCAAGCTCTTTGAAACCATTGGTTTGCAGACGAACGCCTTCCAACAAAACACCCCAATTCTTCTTTCGTAGCCCCCAGAATGAATGGGCCTTGAGGAAGGAATCTGCACCGCCTGAAACATCGAGTCCGAATTGATGTGCTTTGGGGATAGAGCGCGTCTGTAAATTGAGCGCGCCGCCAATTGTATTTGGTCCGTATTTTACTGAGGCTGGTCCTTTAAAGACCTCTACGCCTGTCATACGGGTTGTGAGCGGGAAATAATATGCAGCGGGGGCGGCGTAAGGAGCGGGTCCGAGCAAAACGCCATCTTCCATAAGCGTGAGTTTTGAGCTTCGATCTGAACTTGCACCACGTAAACCGATATTTGGGCGAAGCCCATAACCATCTTCACCACGAACATACACACCAGGCACTTCGCTCAGCACACGATGGATATCGTTATACTCAAAGGTTTCAAGTTTTGCTTCATCTACAAAATGAGCCGATCCCGCGATTCGTTCTCTCTGCTGCGGCTTTCCTACGATCGAAATTGAATCGAAAGAGTCAGGCTCCGAGACATACAAGGCGTCAGCGTTGGTTGAAGTAGACGTTTCCGCATTGGCTACGCTGACTAATCCACTCGAGAAGAATAATGAAAAAACGATTCGGCGTACGTTCACGGCGAGAACACTCCCAGCGAATGAGGCTGTAGACGAGCGGGCGGTTCTTTCGGGTGTGGCAATATCCATGAGGCCTTCGTTAACTCCTCTTTGACCGTGAGTAAGTCAACTTGAGGATCGATCATTAATGCGGGCTTCCGTCCATTCAATGACACCCAGGCTTCTACTCGAACCTCGACCGCACCAAGGCCTTTTTTCCTGAAGTCACCTGCTATATATTTTGCCAATTGAAGGATCATATCAGGCTGTCCTGACATCTCGGACACCTGACGCCAGGTCAGATAGTCATGAGGATTCACGAGCCACACTCGACCGGTATCCTTGGAGCGAACGTGATAGGTGATACTCCCATTTTTTTCTCTGAGCATCACCCTCCAGGAGTAACGCATGCCCTGCTCCGCCCAAAGCACATTCTGCCCAGAAAGATGAGATCGGAGAGGTATCAGGACTTGTAGTCCGCAATAGAGACCTATAACCAACACTAGACCTCGTGAGAGTTTGGGCAAGGCAGCTGCCTTTTTCGAATCTTCAAATCGCTCAGACCGAATGAAGCGTCTTGGCCAATCCCTTTCGAAAAAGAGCGTCGTGCTCCCGATCATAATGAAAGGGAACATACCAATATCAAAAAAGACCAAGGTTAGTAGATGAAAGACAATCACCGTTACATAAGCGAAAGGTCTGGTCCGGCGGAACATTAAGAATCCAACGATGGTCAAATCGTAAAAGCACCCAGCCCAACTCATAGCGTACGCGAGCCAGAGCTCATCCATGAGCGAACCAACAAGCGGCAAGTGCGTCTGACCAGTCATCCAAATATTCATGGGTTGTGCGTGCAGCAGCCAGTCGGGCTCGATTTTTGCGAGGCCAGCGTTAATGTAAACCACTGCAATTTGGAACCGAAGCAGGTAAAGCATCCAGGCTGGCCCCTCTGAGGTGCGCAGCTGTGGTCGTCGCCAGGCGTCGATGGACCAATAACGATGTAAAGGCAGGAAGTTCATCAAGCCCAATAGCAAAACGACCAAGTAGTAGTGATTTAGGTAGTTTGTTACATCCATCAACTGGATGTAAGTGAAGCTCACAAATAACAGTGCGACCGCAATCCGATAGAATAAGCCAACAGCGACGAGCAGAGCGCAGATGGCACCAAAACTAAATAATAAATGTAGGGTCGTTTTTGAGCCGACAATTATCCATTCGAATCCGGGGTATTTGAAAAAGAATTCCGGCTCTACGAAAACTGGCTCGATCCAGCCCTCAAGTTGAAACCGAATAAGGCTGATCGCCACTATCGAGCCAACAATCATCCGAAAGACGGCCAAAGAAGCCATATCCCGGGGTTCGCTCAGTGGCAGAAAGCTCTTGCTAGTCATTATCTCCAGCACCCTCTCTGGGCACCTCTAGACCGAGGACAGAAACAAACTGCGTTTTGAGTAGGTCGGTCAGGGCTTTGAGTTGGTCATGGGCATCAACCAAGTTGGTCGATTGTGCATCTAGTGCGTCTGCGAACGTTTCTGATTGTCCCTCAAGCAAAGTTATCGTCGCGTCAACTCCTTGAAGCATCTGCGTAGAAAGTTGCTCCGAATTGACCGCCGCTAAATAATCATCAAACCCGATATGAGTCGCGTCGTTTTCGTCACCACCCACGAAGGCCTGTCGAAACGCTTGCAAATTAGCGAGAACATTCTGCCGCGAATGCTTAGACCAGCGTGACTCCAGCTTGTCGGGGCAGTTCATGTCCATACAATCGACAGTGAGTCCCGCGGGGAGAGCTAACTTTTCATCCTTCACGATGAGCTCAACATAAAATAAAGCAGCGAAAAGGTCGTTGAAGGCCGCCTGCTCCGATTCGAATTGAGAGTCGGCTGTGCCGGGCTGAGTAAGACTCGTTACGAAGTTTCCACCAGTGGACGACCATGCGTCTACAATATTTTTGGCGACAGTAGTCAGCTCCTGAGCAATTTCATAGGCGTAGTTTGCCCGGCGTTGCTGAAGCTCAGCTTCGGATAATTCGGACCACTTAGGAGAACTCGAATTGATGTCCGATAGAACGCTACAAGTATTCTCCATAGAGTGCTCAAACAGAAGGTACTCCAACGCATCGAGTCCGTACGCGTTCAACAGCGTCTGCGAGAAGAACGAGTCCTCCTCGAACTTATTGTAGACGATTTCCTTGTCTACACTACATGTGCTTACTGTAGGCCATGAAAATACTTCGTCGCGCAGGTTTTGACCACCGACTCTCTTCGCTTTATCTCCGAGTGGCCCAACCTGAAAAACTTCAGCTTTTTGCCACGCGAACATCGCATTCATCCACGCCATGCGAGCTGCTTCGAGTTCGGCACCGGGAACCGGGTTTGCCGAGAGGGCCGTCTTATACTCCAACAAAGCTTTTTCTAGCGCTTGCGCCTCAGTATAAAAGTTATCATAGGTTGGCCCGATGACGTTCGTCGCTATGCTCGTGAGGACAGCAGTTCGGCTAAAGTTATCTGGAATTACTACCATCATATTGTTAGAGGG
Organism: Myxococcota bacterium; assembly: GCA_036337945.1. Classification (GTDB taxonomy): domain Bacteria; phylum Myxococcota; class Kuafuiibacteriia; order Kuafuiibacteriales; family Kuafuiibacteriaceae; genus JAYZDF01. The sequence continues at coordinate 15,354 of JAYZDF010000141.1, read as the reverse complement.
TTCATCCTTAGGAGTGGTGCAGGATAAGCTGAGCACACTGGCTCCGAATGCACTGAGTAAGTATAATTTAGGGTTCCACATGATAGGTCATTACCTCTAATAAAACGGGAAATGGCGGCCAGGACATTCGACCCAACCGCCATTACCGCAAATCAACAAATATCTGTTGGCACTTTCGTGTTACCAGCCATTTTGCCCCTTATCGTCCCCTACGTTTTTAGCATCAATTCCGTAAGCGTCTACAAGAATCTTACGAGCAGCGATAAGGTCTGCCTTATAGCTGTCGAAGTTCATCGAGTTAGGCAAAGCAGGCGCATCGCCGATCTTGTTATGAAGGTCTACGAACTGAGCGTCGGTAATCTTCTTGTTTGGATTGAACTGCAGCGATAGTGCAAAACCTTTCAACTCAGACCAGTGCTTCGCATGGTCATAGAAATCATAATCCATGGTTCCAACTTTCTCCATGTCTTGCAAAGTGTCGTTGATATAGTGAAGTGCTGTAGATGCAATAGCCAATTCCCAGCTTGCCACGATGATGTCACGCTCAGCCTTGAGTAGTTCCATCTCGTCTGCGCTCAACTCGCCGTCAGCGGTAGCCAACATGTGACGTCCCTTCAAGAAAGCGTTGATAGCTTTTTCCGTCATGTCTGTTTTCGCACCGTCGGCAGAACCACGGTCACGTTTCGCTGCATTGACAGAGTGGCCAAAGTTGTATTCCGACTTCAGGTCAATTTCGCCATCAGCGTTGGTGTCATGGTAACCAGCCTTGTAGCCGTCGCGACCGCCTTTACCAGCGATTTCGTCATCGGTGTAGGCTTTGTAGTCTCGAGCGCTTCCGAAGTAACCGAAACCTTCGTCCCATGCGTGTTCCGCACCGGTGTACGTAGCACCCATTTTGCCAGGCTCAGAATTACCAGCCTTTAGACCCTTACCGTCTACATCATCATGTAAGTAATCGTCTGTTCCCTGATGGTAAGCAATCGCACCGAGCAAGAACTTTTGAACGAGTTGCTTCAGGTCGTGACCAGCTGCAGTTACGTAGTATTTTGTGATGGCGTTTCCGTCTGGGTCAGTTGGTTTCGTCATGCTTTGTAGAGCAATCGCGTTATCTTCAGCCAATTGGAACCAGGTGCGAACCAAACCTTCCGGAGTAGTTGTTCCGGTGAGGCTCCAGCCTGCAAATTCAGAAACGGTGCAGTCATCGCGTTTTTCTGGATTCCAGCACTTGTAGTCGGTCTTCGTGTCATTACCAGCGATTTTATTCGTCAACTTCGTGCTCGTTGATAGGTCACCGTACGTCTTTTGCTTAGTTGGTGGCGTCGTTGAAATCGTGTGTGGAGTAGTACCATCGTTCGCGCCATCAAAATCGAGGAAGAAATTAAGGCGAGCAACGACAGAGCCGGTTGTTGCCGTCAACGTTTGGTTATTGACGTCGTCTACCAGCTTATCCATCTGGTCGTAGAGTCCCTTGATAAGCGCGTGTCGAGTGATTTGACCTGAATAGCTTAGGCTGCTTTCACCTGCATTAAAGCGGCTTTCGAATTCGTAGCTGTCGGGAACCGGTGCAGTCATTGTGCCGGCGTCGGTCTGAGTTCCAGCATCTTCTTCGTGGTCGTGGTCGTGGTCGTGGTCGTCACCGCAGCCCACCGTCACTGCCAGTAACCCCGTCATGGCCATCGCAAGGATCGGTCGCCCCGCGTTGAATCTGTTTTGTGGTTCGTTATTGATAATGAATTTCATTTTCTGTTCCTGAGACTTCCTTATTGAAAATAGTTTTCAATATCAATAAGAATCTTCAATTTAATCCGAAAATATTTTCTTCAGTCACATGCTAGTATTTTCCCTTGTCGTTGGAATGATTTGGTGGCCTGCCTGCACATGCACGTGGCTAAGACGCGACAACTACTGTGAGTAGTCGTACAATAAACACCTAAAATGTGCGTGGAACGGTACCGCCCAGTAGGTAACTAGGCAGAAAAGTTTAGAGGAATCACTTATCTTAGATTCCTCCAAACATTTGATATTACTCACCTATTCAGCTTAACGCCGATTGAAACATACGTATGAAACTCTCCATTTTCGCCAAATGGATCAACACCGGCGGGAAGAGATTCAATAAGGCCTCTATCGAAAACATCTCCAACACTGATGGCTTGCGTGCATCTGTCATCCGCAACGGCAGAGAGGTGACACTGCACGGGAGCTTGCTCAAGTCTTTTCATCAACTGTGAATAATCAACATTCCAAATCGGGAAGTGCAGACTCAAAGCGAAACGCTCCGTCAAAGATTTGAGTTCTTTCTCTCGCCAGTCTCGAACGTGCTGAAGGTGTAAATCTCCGAAAGCAAACCGATGAATCAAGATTCTTTGAGTGAGAAGACCCAGCCCCTGTTCGATACGCGTGAGATACGGGTATTGGGGATATAAAGGAACAAGAAGTAATGGGACGTTGAGCGCCTGTGCTTGAGAGCGGATCATGGACAACGTGACTTCTTGATGAGCCACTTTTTCTGTCCGACCATCAAAAGTCGTCATGAGTACGACAGGTCTGTCACTCTCTTGGAGCATAGCTTGGAGAGCAAGGAAGCTGTCTTTACCTCCACTCCAAGACAATAAGTCACACTCAGCATTGTCTGGGTTCATGTTCTCTAGCCACGGATTCAGCTCGAGTTGTGGACGCTTATCGGAGGACACCTCGACATGCCCGAACGGACAATGACGGCAACCGCAGCCACAACAGTCCTTTCGTTGCATGAGTCCATAAGTAGAAAATACGCTATATCCAGTCTTCGGGTCTTTGTAGGTATTCCTCTTTTCGCGACTTGCTAACAGGTCGAGCTCAATCCACGAAGTACTTCCAGTCATGATCGGTTCCAAATATGCATCCGACGCAGGACATTTGTTAGAGGCTACGCCGGACCCAGACCAACATACATCAAATCAGGTACCTTAACTCAAAGCTATCATCACCACATGAAAAAAAAGGGATTCAAACAAGACAAACCTACGCAGGCAATTTGTGATCAAAATTCGGGGAACTGTGCTATGACACAGGCGTCTGACGTTATTAGCACTCTTATAGGGCCACCTACTACATGTTCCGGAATCAAGTAAAATCCTTCACAACCTGGACGTTTTGCGGAATCCTCACCGCTTTCGGAGCAACCCTGTCCTGTACTCTCCAACCGTCAAACGAAGAAGCGAAGCCATTACAAAAAAAAATCGTAAGCTTACATCCCGCGATTACTGAGAGCATATATGCGCTCGAAAAGCAGAACCTGCTCGCGGGGAGAAGTGATTATTGTAAGGTACCGAAGGCGACCGAAAGCCTCACCCCACTTGGAACATCGCTCACACCTAATTTCGAGGCAATTGCTCGGACCCAGCCCACACTAGTTCTCACAGACCGAGCAGCAGGCACCCCAATAAAACAGTTGGAAAAAATCGTCGCGACTCGTCAGCTTCCTTGGTTGACCAGGGAAGACGTTCGAGACTCTATTCTCGTATTAGGTTCAGTCGTCGGTGCGGAAAACAAAGCAAAGAAACTTTCTTCAAAAATATATCAAGCATTAGAATCGAAGACCTCATCGACGTCGCCAAGAATGTTGGTTCTTATGGCCAGCAGTGACATAGAAAAAGGACAGATTTGGTTCATTAGACATAACTCTTTACACGGTGCCGCAATTGAGGCGGCTGGATTCAACAATGCAGCTCCAAGAAATCTCAAAGGTCCACCGCAAATGTCTCTTGAGCAATTACTGCGACAGGATCCGCAAATCATTTTATTTCTTCCGGCCAAAAGAGTTTCGCGCGAAGAAGAACAAGCCCTTGTGAAGTCCCTTGATATGCTTCCGGATCTTCAAGCCGTTCGCGGAAACTCGATTGGAGTGCTCAATGGAAACAACCTGATGGGGGCAGGACCCAATATCACGGCACTCGTGTCTCTCATCAGAGCCGTAGGGCTCTCTGTCTTGGATTCAAAATAATGCTCGTTATCGATGACCTCCATTATCAGGTCGCAAATAAAGCGATTTTGAATGCAGTGAGCTTTCGGGTTCCTGAAAGCACCTTTCTCGTCATTGTTGGACCAAACGGTTCAGGTAAATCCACACTCATTCGCTGTTTATCTGGCTGGTATCAGCCGAGTCGCGGAAATATTTCGTTCAATGGACGCCCTATTCCACAAATGACCTCGTCTGAGAGAGCCGAAAATATTTCATTTCTTCCGCAACGACCACGGTTAAGCGAATCGATACCCATTGTGGACGTGATTGGTGCCGCAAGATTCCGTTTCAACGAGTCTCACAAAAAAAGGAGAGCAAAGGCACTTGAGATTCTAAGTTCCCGCGGTCTAGAGCATCTTAGTTCAAGAGATCACCACAGTCTCTCAGGGGGAGAAGCTCAACGGGTTGCGCTAGCATGCCTGCGGGCACAAGATTCTAAACTATGGCTTTTGGATGAACCTGCTAACCACCTCGACCCGCTTGTGCAAAAACAAATGTACTCAGACCTGTGTCGAGAATGGCAAGAAGGTCGAACCATTGTGACCGTTACGCATAATCTTAACCTGGTTTTAGAAGCCATCTCGCCACAGCAGCACAAACAAGTTCAGGTTATCGGCTTAAAAAACGGTGAACTCTATTTCGACATTGCCTTATCTGACCAAACTCTCACGGAAAAAATCGGCGAGCTCTACGGTCTGCCGACGAAGAAAATGACTGCCTTCGATGTCGAGCATCTCATTTTTGGACGGCCATAATGTCGAAAATCTGGATAACATGCTTGGTATGCATCGGCCTCATCGTACTCGCACCCTGGATAGGTTCAACTGCCTACATTGACCTTACCGACTTCATTTTTTGGCGACTTCGCGCTCCACGTGTTCTGAGCGGTGCAGCTGTTGGTGCTACCCTCGGACTTATCGGTGCTGCCTTCCAAGCTTTATTCGGAAACCCTCTCGCTACACCCAGCACAACCGGAACAACTGCCGGGGCGGCACTCGGCGCACTCGTTGCGCTCGTTCTCCTTCCAAGTGAAGGTTGGCTGCGAGAAATGGGTGTGCCCGTGTTTGCATTCGTTGGCGCACTTGTCGTGTCTATCGCAATAAGCTTGCTCGCAACACGTCGGCAATTACACACAGAGGACGTGCTTCTTGCAGGCATCGCTCTGACTCTTGCTGCCGGTGCCGTAACGACAGGCCTTCAATTCCAAGCGGACATCGCTGCCACTTATCGAGCCGTCCAATGGTCCTTAGGATCAATCGCGCAAGTCGGATTTGACGCATCTATCGCTCTACTTCCCTTATGCTTACTTTCTTGCATTGTAATTCTGACGCAAACGCGAGCACTTGAGACACTTATCTTTGGCGAGGAGCATGCTTATACCCAAGGCGTAAATATCCAAAGAGTCAGAAGTATAGTGCTTTTATTCGGAGGGCTTGGGGTTGCCTCAACTGTCGCCTGGTGTGGACCAATTGCATTCATAGGCCTCGTGGTGCCTCACATCGTCAGAATGACTTTTGGTAATGCACGAAGAGTGTTATTTCCGCTTTCAGCCGTTGTAGGAGCAGCTTTTCTTGTGCTCTGCGACGCGTTAGCACGAGTCGTCCTGCCGGGTCGCGAAATTCCGGTTGGCGTTATCACAGCACTATTCGGTGCGCCCATGCTCATTTTTCTAGTGGTGAACCGACGAAAAGCATCCATAAGCTAGCCGTGGCCCCTGTTTATTGGGACACCCAAAGATGAACCACCCGGAAAAACTTACCTTTGAAAAGATTTTTAGACGTTGATTTTTTTAACTCTCAACAAAGAATCAACGAAGTGCTGCTTAGTATCAAAGTACTCAGCATCAATCTGAAATCCCGTATTCTCCGCTAATGCGTGAATGTCCGACTTGAGATATTTATACGAATACTCCGTATGAATCGGCTCCCAGGCACGAAAGTGGAATTTAATCTCAAGTGCATCAATCTTCACGTCCTGTTCTTCAAGACTAACTAAATAACTTTCTACGGCGCCAGAAAAGACATTGTATGTCGAAAAGTGACGAAATTTGCTCAAGTCGAAGTTTCCGCCAAGCTCGTTATTGATTCGCCTGAGAAGGTTCAAATTAAACTGCGCGGTCACTCCTTTGCTGTCATTGTAGGCATGCAACAATAAATCGATATCTTTCTTTAGATCGAAACCTACTAGCAACAGATCATCTGGATTCAAAACGGTCCACATTTGCCGAAGGTGGGCTCTCGCATGAGATTTATCAAAATTGCCGATATTCGACCCTAGGAAGAGGACTAAATTCACGCGTTCATCTTGCTGAGTATTCAACCAATGAATCCCCCGAAAATACTCGCTGACCAAACCTTCACACTCCATTTTTGGAAACTCACTTTTGATAACGTCAAGCAAGCCCGCTATTGCAGCCTCTGAAATATCGATAGGCACAAATTTTACGTCGATTCCTTCCTGTTGAAAATGACGCAAAAGAATCAAAGTTTTTTGGCCGTCACCTGCACCCAAATCAATCAGGTTCACCGATCGACCTTTGAGTTGATGAGCGATCGCGCCTTTATGCTGCTCCAAGATCTCTGCTTCTAGCCTAGTCGGATAATATTCCTCAAGCTTAGTGATCTCAGTGAAAAGACGACTCCCTTCCGCGTCGTAAAAGTACTTTGAGGAGAGTCGCTTCGGTGTATCGCTCAGTCCAGCAAGCACATCAAAACTAAACTGCTGCGCCGCCATCGTTTTCGACAATGATTCATTCTTCGATAAGTGATGAATAATGGGACTCATCTGTTTTTACCTCTGGCCAATCTTAGACCGCTGAATTGCCATCTTTTCTCTGGTTGGAAAAAGTTGCGATAACTTGTTCTGAGGTGATCATTGCTGGTCACACAGGAGCCACCACGTAGAACCCTTTGAGCATTCATAAACTTGCCGTTGTATTCACCGAGCGCCCCTGTTCCAGGTTGATATCCCGGATATGCCGTATACGCACTGCTCGTCCATTCCCAAACCTCTCCATACATATGATTGAGCATCGATTCATCTTTACTTCTCTTGCCGACAGGGTGAAATATTTTGTCCTCAAGTAAGGTACCGACGGACGAAGGCAACCCATTCGCTTGGACGGACGCGTGTTCCCATTCTGCCTCGGTAGGCAACCGGCATCCACGCCACCGCGCGTAGGCGTCCGCTTCAAAAAAGCTCAAATGACAAACAGGTGAATTTCGATCTAACGGTTTGAGACCACAAAGCGTCATCACCTGCCAGTCGTCGTGATTTGTTTTTTGCCAGTACAAAGGATGTTGCCACTGCTCGTTTTGAACAAGCTCCCATCCATCAGACAGCCACAGGGCATGATTTTCGTATCCTCCTGCTTGCATGAACTCTAAAAAGTCTCCTTGACTGACTAACTCGGTGCAAAGCTCGAATGATTCCAAATAAACCTGATGCTGTGGACGTTCGTTATCAAAAGAGAAGTCATCACCGCTGTGGCCTATTGAAATCAATCCGCCGTCAAACTCTCGCCATTGCGGTTGTACATAGGATGCACTTCGCCATTCATCACTTGCCACGTAACTAGGTAGCAATGGATTTTGGCCAAAAATGTGTTTTAGGTCCGTAAGCATCAGTTCTTGATGTTGTTGTTCGTGGTTGATTCCAAGCTCAATTCGCGCGCTGACTTCGTGGAGGATTTCTTGCGATAGACTTGTCAATAACTCGATAGTCTGGCTGGTAATCATCTCGCGATACGTCATCACTTCTTTGACAGTCGGTCGTGATAACGTGCCTCGATTCGGTCGAAAAAATTGGGCCCCAACAGAATTATAATATGAATTAAATAAGTCAGAATATTTGGGGTGAAAGCTTTTGTACTCTGGAATGTATACTTGAAGGACGAACGTCTCGAAGAACCAAGAAGTGTGAGCGAGATGCCATTTCATGGGACTCACATCTGCGCATGTTTGAACAACGAAATCTTCGGTCTCAAGAGGGTCTACAAGCTCTTCACTAAGCTCTCGGACCCGTCGAAACCTCGCACTCAATGTCTCCAGAGATACTTGGCTGCTCATCTGAGGCGACCATAAAATATTTCTTATGAGATTGCATCCACTTGAGGCCTTCAAAGTGGTCTTGGTCAGCAACATTTTCATTGTTCTATTTCTATTTTGGGGTGAAACCACTGAGTCGAGCGAATAGAGCGAGCGTAAAGAGAAACTTTCACAGGACAGCGTGATAGACGAGCGCACATTCTGGCTAGAAGACACAGGCGGCGTGATCTTTTATCGGCCAAACGTGACAGAATCTACGAGCTCTTGTCTCACATACTTTTTGACGTTTATATTCAGCACATATTCTCTATGACTTCACCGGAAACATTCGACACTCGCAAAGTTTCAAGTTCATCGATGCAAACGCAGGGACAACGAGTAAGTACTGATTCTGTTCTGCGCTATATGAAGAAATGGAGAGAGTCAGTCGCCGAAATTCTCGAGGTAAGAAACCCTTCGCTGGCCGGAAGCAAAATAAATACAATCACGCAAGAGCTCGTGCACGCAGTTTTGTTCCTTCGCATCTGCGAGGACCGAAGCATAGAGAATACGTTTCATTTAGCTGACCTCGTCAACCAAAGCGATGTCTTTCAACGTCTTCTCACAAGAATGTATGAAGCCGAAAAGAAATATCAACTCAAGTTCGTTTCGGAGTGGGCTTTACAGAACGAAGCGGAAATTTTTGTTGACGACGTCGCCCTAGCAAAAGCCATTTCCCAACTTTACTCGCCACACTGTCCATTCGGATTTTCTGAGGTTCCAGAAGATATCTTAGGCTTTGTTTATGAGCATTGTCTGGCCACACCAGTTACTGACGAACTAGACTCCGAACAGATTGCTCGCTCCAAGAAAAATGCGGGTACTTATTACACCCCTTCGTATATTGCTGCGTACCTCATCAACGAGAGTTTGAGTCCGATTCTATTGGGAAAAACGGGTCACGAGTTACCAAATATTGTTTCCCAAGACACGACGTCCAATCCTCAAAAATCTTTGAGTGTTTTGGACCCCTCTTGTGGATCAGGTAATTTCTTACTTGCTGCCTATCAAAAACTACTTGATTGGCATTTAGGTTATTACCTCGAGCACTATGACACCAAAAACAATCAATGTCTCAGAAGAGTCAGCCAGGACAAATGGCAGCTTACTCTCCGGGAAAGAATCAGAATCTTTGAAAACAATATCTTCGGCCTCGATATTGACCATCAGGCCGTCGTAGTTGCCAGATCAGCGTTACTTCTAAAGATACTCGAAGGTGAAACGGAAGAGACACTCAAGAAACAAATTCCGCTCCTTGAAAAGCGAAAGCTTCCTGGCCTTGGGAATAATATAAAATGTGGCAATGCAATCGTTACGAATCAGGATTTCGAGATAAAAAGAGAACTGAGTAACGAAATACGAGATCGCCTACGTCCGTTCGACTGGGACCTCGAATTTCCGCATGCTAAAACCAATGGAGGATTCGACGTGATCGTCGGAAATCCACCCTACCGTAGAGAACGCGATTACAAAGATTTACTCGGAGAAATCGCTCAATTTGATTTTGGCAAAAAGTATGCTGCACCACGAATGGACCTTTGGTACTACTTCGTTCACCGAGGGTTAGAGCAACTCAAAGAAAACGGAAGTCTTTCCTTTATCGTAAACTCCTACTGGCTGAATAGTTCTGGCGCACAAAAACTCATTAATTCCATCCAGCACGAAGCCCACCTAGAAAGTGCATTTTTACTCGGAAAGCTTAGAGTCTTCAAAAATGTATCTGGGCATCACATGCTATTTCGAATCACAAAAGGAACGAAAAAAGCACCTATCATTGTGAAAGATGCACGCTATCTAATAGGACACTCGAGCCTAGATATCATTCAAGGACGAGCCCCCGTTCACGTGTACCGCAAAACGAAAGATCAGGTATTTAGAGCAGGGAAAATCGACCTCAGCCAACCCTCTTCGGTTCTGGACAAACTAGATAACTATTCCCCACTTGATAGCTACAGCCAAACTCGCCAAGGCATTGCTGAGAATCCTGCGAACATCAACCGTTCGACCAACACTAAATTTGGGGAGCCGTGGACTGTCGGTGAAGGCGTCTTTGCCCTGACAGATGATGAGATGTCTAAACTGCGTCTCACAGACAAAGAGCGGTCGCTTATAAAGCCCTACTTCCATCTGCGCGATATTGATCGCTTTTACCTCTCCTCAAAACCTTCCTTGAATCTCATTTATTTGACCCGAAACACCTGCCCCGACATTACAGTTTATCCAAACTTAGAGAAGCATTTGAGCCGGTTTCGAATAATAATGGAGAAACGGCGTGAAACGCAAAAAAGATTAATTGGCTGGTGGCACTTACACTGGCCAAGAAACGAAGAGATCTGGCAAAAGCCTAAAATCCTTTCTGTTCAAATGGGAGTACGACCAAAGTTCACGGTGGCGCTAGAACCGTCGTACGTCAACTTTAGTGTCAATGTGGTCGTACCCCATGATAATTCTCAAAATAACCTCGTATATCTAACGGCTCTCCTTAATTCACGGCTGCTTTGGTATTGGTTTATTCATCACGGCAAAAAGCGAGGTATTGGAATTGAAATAAACGGCAAGATCTTATCTAAAGCGCCTATCCTCATGCCAGACGACAAGACCTCTCACAAATTTAAGCTCAAGGCGGCAATTATCACAAAGGCAAAGGAGCGAATGGTGTTGGAATCTGAAATCCGGGAGGGGTGTACGAGTGACGAATCGAATAAGCGCATCCAAAATCTGGAAAACCAACTCGATGCGCTCGTTTACGAACTCTATGAGCTTACGGCCGAAGAAAGTAATCTCGTCAAAACACTCACCGCAAAAAGTATTACTTCTAGATGATATTACCGAAGGTAATTAGACATTCCCGGCTCTACGTTTTTGCAGAAAAAAAGGTCGCTCCGTCCCCAAACAGAATGGAACAACCAATGCCGAGAGGGAGTATAAGTCTGACGCGTCCATCGTATGATGCACCGAAACAATTTGAGGCAGGCTACCACTGGTACAGAGATGCCAAGCAGCGCGTGCGGGCCATTGGGCGACGCCTAAACCAAAGCTAAATGTGGTCGCCAAAGACTCCGAAAGATTAATTCCGACCATGAAAAGGCCCGTAATTAGCATACTTGTGATCAAGACCTCATGTCGAAAGCGAGGAGATTTTGATAGCGCCGCACAAGCGCATTCATAGGCACCCACCAATGCAAGAGGCAAAATTGCGACTCCAGAAAAGTCTGAAATCTTGCCCGTCAGCATGTTACCAAACATTTCTTTCAAAACATGGTCGTTCAGAATCCACAGGCATAGCAGCATCAAAGTTACCGGATGTCTCAGGTAATCAGCTGCACGAGGTTGGACGCGTTTCGACACAATCTTCCCTACATTCCTTGGTCTGGGCATATGGTCATTGCGAGCGACTCTGCTTCTGCGACTAACCAACTATCAAGCATAGTACATGGCGCTAAATCTTCATCTTTTTCGCAACGAACTGTGAACCTCTCGCCGTCATCCCCCACGATTCGAATCTCACTACTATTTATGTCGTCTCCACTTGACTCACAACGATCAATTTTAATCGTCAAGGAGCATCCATCAAGACATGGCACACAATCATCATCGGTCATTTCGTTTGATGCACAAAGCCGTCCGATTCTTGCAATCGCATCTCCCATGAGTGGGCTATCGTCTTCCATAAAAAGATCACCACCAAACTCTTGAAAATTTGCCGAGCGAGAAATCATATCGCCAGTGTTACTTTCACCGGTGATAGACCAAACCGCATCTTGGAATTGTTCCTCAGGATGAAATTTGGACACCACCTCCAGATAAACTTCCCCCGAGTATCCTAGAGCATCTTTCATACTCTGTGCTGGCATAATCTGAACATCGAAAGCTTGCCTGGTCTCCCCTCGCGGCCATTCGTCATATTCGCTCGTCCTACCGTTTGAGTGATCCCCTGCTAGCGTCGCCAAGGAGGCGACGGAGGCCAACAAGAGAATGAAAAGGTTTAGAAAAGACAAACGCTGCCGCGGTGGTTGCTTCATTTGGCCCGCACATTATCACATATTTGTCTGTTGTGTGTCTTCACTACAGATCTCTCGCTCCGAGATATTCTGAGCAGATAAAAGAACCTGCGGCGATTCTGTTAGTTTCACGAAAGAAGGTATTGCAGTACGGAGGGCCAGTCAGGGAACTTTTCGGTACCGAAGTGTATATGTTCGCCTGCAAAATCAGCCGCTCCATTTTTGGTTCGATCGTCAATGAGATAATCTCCGGAGTTCAAATTCTTATGATGTGACAGTATTAAGCGCTTATGCGCCGATGGCCCTAGGTGCTTTTTCACCCATTGAAGTTTATCGCTCCATGCGCTGGGATTTTCCCAGGGCGCGGTTGATAGAATATAGGTATCGAATTTTTTCGATAGCTCGTGAAATGCTTCCACAGCACCGCTCAAAGGATCCATGAGCGCAAAAATGCCAGGCACCTCATCTAAATCGCCATCGTATCGCGTACGAAGATCATCGCTAATGCGGTCAATTCCAGTCGGAAAATCAACCAATACGTTATCCATATCAATGTATAAAACTTTCATTCTATGCTCCTTTTTCAGTTGTAGTATTTTTTATCGAGACGTTGAGAGGGCTGCGTTGCCCGGTTAGAGAATCGTTAGACTTATTTCTCCGACTTTCTTGGAGAGCCCGCAAATATCTCTCATCACCCATCTCGGCGAGGATTTCAATCAAACAAGGCACCTCCACGGTCCCAGCAGTACTGCCGTTCACGGCTTTTTCAAAGGCCTCCTCAGTCCATCGACGTCCGCGATAATCATTGACCCCTGCAGAAACGCCTTTCCTCCAGCGGACCCATTTTTCTGGCGAGGCCTGACAAATCCAATCGTACTCTGGTGACTCTTCAGACCAGTAGTCATCAAAGAGAGGCTTTCTACAAAGAGCACCCAGCGTTTCCACTGTTTCCTCCCAAGTTTGACGAAGTTCAGGTAAAGAATCTTTGTTAATCCATGAAGGCAACCGAAGAGCACGCGCCCATTCGCTGTTGTTTACTCCTCTCGAGGCGAGCATCTGCGAGGTCTCCCATGCATGTTGAAATGAGCTGAATTTTCGAAAATTCCACCACAATTTCCTTTTTTGCTCAGCGAAGTACTCAAAACGGAGCTCCTCAACCTCTTGCATAAATCTGACAAGTTCATCCTGAGGAACCCATACTTGCTTCCATTTTCTTGTTCGCCGAAGAATTCCTTCAACCCAAAAATGAGAGAGGCACTTATCACCTATCACGCGTACAATATGAAAGGGTTCGGTCAAGTCAGGAAGTTCTAAAACACCGGTTTCTTGCGCCCATAAATGAACAAGAAGTCCAAGCGGTATTGGTTCAAGAGTCATTTCAGATGTTGCTTCTATATGCTCAGAGTGCTTTGGCCGAACATCATTGACCAAATACGCGCTCCCTAGCAAAGCTGACCGATAGCGATGGTCAGACATAAACATCTCATGGTTTTCGACCAAAACACCAAGCTTGTCAGCGAGTGCTTCTCGCTCAAAATATTCATTCTCTAGCGAAAGCAAATTCGAAAAGTTACAACGAAAAATTTCTTGCTCGTTTCCAAGAACTCTTGAGTGCATCGACACCCTTTTGCTTTGCGCATTTTTTGTAGCGAAATAGGCTTGCCAAGTCTGCTGTATTTTTTCTGGAACTTCCAAAGCTGAACAAATATCGTCGAAAACGTTCGTTCTGGCGCGGCCGGTCTCTTCAAGCTTTTCGAGCCAAGCTAATCGCTTTTTTCTGCGACCTATTTTCATTTTGTCTACCACTTGCTCACGAGATAGTGTTCTCGCCTCGCGTATGTATTTAACCAAAGCCCCAACATCTCTCAGTTTCACTTTCTTTTGAGTCGAAGACGGTCTTTCGCTTCGGAAATGAGAATCAATCTCATCAAATAAGTCCAAAACTGAACTTGTTGGAGTTTCTGATTTTACGTAAACGCTTCTTTGCTCGTTTATAAGCCGCATCGTTCCCCTCCTAGTTGGGGCTGACTTAGCACCTTCACGCAAAGCGTCAGGTTGCCGGACGGTCATAGGGTCAGGTCCCTCGCGCCACTCTTGATGGTTATGTCATCGCAATCGCTGCGACGCCTGTAAAGTATAAGAACGAAGTATCTTCGTCCAGTCGTTATTTACCCTAAGTATCGAAACTATACCGAGACGGCGACATCTCCGCATATTTGGTAAGTGCTCCTGAAAAATACCCGTTCTCGGGTATTACACAAGCAGCCCGAAATAATCTATTCACAGCAAAGCGACTAGGATTTTGGTACGCAGTAAGCGCCAGGCTCGCACTCACGGACAATGTCGTCACTAAAGGTTTGTTGGCATTCAAATCCTTTATCTACCGAGCACATGCAATGGTCTCCAAAAACGCATACCGCATCAAGGTCACCATATCGTGTACAATCGATAGACTTTCGGCTTCTAAAAGCGGGGTCACCACAACTCGTTGGTAAACTTCCTACTCGGTTTTGAGGGACATCTTCTCTCTTCACAACACAAACGACACCAGGCTCACATTCGGGGCCACTGTTGTCGTGCGAGCCTTCACACTTATACCCATCACTTTCTGTGCAAGCACAGTGATTTGAGAACACGCATCCCGCACTTTCATCACCAAACGCAGTACAGTCAACAGGCATAAGCCCTTGTTCGGGAGCACCACAAGAATAAGGTTCACTTCCAACACGGACAGCCGAGGCGTCAACATCGCCGCTGTCAATCAACGCAGCATCTAAGAAGGAAGAGAACCCGGCATCTTCTCGTTGTGTACCACTGCCGTCCGCGCCAACAGTCTCGTCTCGATCGACCTGCTGTCTCAGTGACGATGTTCCAGTTTTTGAACAAGCAGTCAGAGAGACAAGAGCGAGAGACGTTATCGCTAGAGAAATTCGCACTGTCATCCAAGCTATTATGCCGAACAGATGCGGTCAACAAGACCTAGAACCTCAGATTCAAATCGGTTGTCTTGCCTTGCTTACGACCGCAAAATCGCACTAATCTCTTGCAATCGCGCATTATGAGTAGCCCATTATTAAAGGCGTTAAAAACGCAAGCGCCGATTGCCCCACTCACCGTTGAGGCGGAAATAGACGCTAAGTATAAGCACTTCCGAATACGCATGCTGACAAGCATGATTATCGGTTACGCGGCGTTCTATCTGGTCAGAAAAAACTTCTCGATGGCAATGCCCGTATTTCTGAATGAATTAGGATACACAAAAACT
>JAYZDF010000140.1:0-45023 GCA_036337945.1 Myxococcota bacterium | reverse complement strand
TTCAATTTCAGTGTGAACCGCATGGGTAAAAAAATGTAGTCGCCTGGACGCAGTTACGCGTGGATCGAGCGCACAAATGGATGCGGTAACGGCCGCCTTAGAATCCACAAACGGAGGCTGTCCCGCGTTGATCCTCTGTCTATCTAAGAAATTTAGATCAGAATTCTTCATACTGAGGATTCCGCGAATTACGAGGTCATTCGAAAATTTAGGCACCGGACTCATGGTCGAAGGTCCCATGGCCTGACGAACAACTTTGCTAACTCGGGTATCAGTCACAGACCCGACAGGTCGCAGCTTCAAAGGAATGGAACCTACGAGTCTTGCATTGTCTGTTACATCGATCGCAGCGAGACCATCTTGTATGAGGATCGCCCTCTCTAAACTGCCGTCGGCATAGAAAACTTCTAGTTCCGGTCCAGAAGTCCGGCCTGTCCCTACGCAGATGGCTCCCGGCCCATCACTGCCCTCTATTGCTTGATAAAAATTTTTGAGTTGAGACAGATACCGTAGCTTAGGAACTTGAGGCCCACGGGCGGAATGAGGAAAGGATTCAAATTCAGGACGACGAGGTGCTGGGATCCGAAGAGATGAAGAATCCGAGGTGACAGGAAGCTGATGTTCTGTTTCGAGAAGCCTGAGTTTATCCCGCATGTCCCAGTAATCTTTGGGTGAAATCGTTGGTGACCCCAGAACAAAGATCCGGTGCTCGTGGTAGGCAAGATCCTCTCTCAAACGCTCCGCTTTTTCGAGAATTTCAGTCATTACAAAGATGCTCCTTGACTTCCATCATCTCCATAATTAGCTTCCTGGCCAGTTAGCGCTACCGAGGTATACCCTGGGAAAGCGCATCTTTTCCACCATAAGTAATTGGAAGCTCATCGCAGCTCGGACCGGCATGGTGCTGGTCACTCGATGTGCAGATATGCACAACGATTCAATCAAAAGCGCTGGGCCATAGAGGACAAGTAAAAGACATGACCGTTGAAGGTACAGCCGGCACGAAGACACCACGCCGCAAGAAAACAACTTCTCGAAACAACAAGGACAAGAAAGCGTCCGCAAGAAATGGCAGCTCTGCCAAGCACGATGACAAATCGAACGGAAAAGCTGACGCTGAGGCGCGCGCTCCGCGTGAGCCCGTTGAACCCACGCACCGTGGAGAGAAACTGAATCTAAAGGATCTCAAAGAAAAACGAATTTCTGAACTCACTCGTATGGCTAAAGAATTGGGCATCGAGGGAGCGGCAGGAATGAGAAAGCAAGACCTCATCTTTGCTTTGCTTCACGCTTTCGTAGAACGACAAGGGACTATCTACTCCGAAGGTGTACTTGAATGCCTCCCAGATGGATTTGGCTTCCTTCGCGCACCGAACTACAACTACCTTCCCGGTTCAGACGATATTTATGTTTCTCCGTCGCAACTTCGACGTTTCAACCTTCGAACTGGTGACACGATCAGTGGGCAAATTCGACCACCAAAAGAGAACGAACGCTACTTCGCTATGTTGAAGGTCGAAAGTGTTAACTTCGAAGCGCCAGAAATCGCACGCGATAAAATTCTCTTCGATAACTTGACGCCATTGTATCCACATCAACGGCTACATCTCGAACACCGCACCGACAACTTCTCGACTCGAATCATCGATCTTCTCGTACCTATCGGTAAGGGACAAAGAGCATTGATCGTGTCTCCACCCCGTGCTGGTAAAACCGTGATTCTACAGGACATCGCTCACGCGATCTCTGCGAATCATCCTGAAGTATGGCTGATGGTTCTTCTCATTGACGAACGTCCAGAAGAAGTTACGGACATGGAACGAACCGTAAACGGCGAAGTTGTTTCTTCAACCTTTGATGAACCAGCCTCTCGCCACGTTCAAGTCGCGGAGATGGTTATCGAAAAAGCGAAAAGGCTCGTTGAGCACGGTCGTGATGTCGTTATTCTTCTCGACTCAATTACGCGTCTTGCTCGTGCTTACAATACCGTGATTCCTCCATCAGGAAAGATTCTTTCCGGTGGTGTTGACGCAAATGCACTGCACAAGCCGAAGCGCTTCTTTGGTGCTGCACGTAATATCGAGGAAGGTGGTTCACTGACGATTATTGCAACTGCACTGGTCGATACCGGTAGCCGTATGGACGAAGTTATCTTCGAAGAATTCAAGGG
The DNA here is from genome assembly GCA_036337945.1 of Myxococcota bacterium. Taxonomy (GTDB): domain Bacteria; phylum Myxococcota; class Kuafuiibacteriia; order Kuafuiibacteriales; family Kuafuiibacteriaceae; genus JAYZDF01. The sequence continues at coordinate 42,853 of JAYZDF010000140.1, read as the reverse complement.
TACCGGTAACTGCGAGATTCACTTGGATCGTAAACTCATGGAGAAACGTATCTTCCCGTGTTTGGACATCAACAAGTCATCAACTCGTAAAGAAGAGCTGCTCCTGGCTCCAGACGTGCTGAATCGAGTCTGGATCTTGCGACAACTGCTTCACCCGTTGAACGTTATCGACTCTATGGAGTTCTTGCTTTCGAAGGTTCGTCCCGTAAAGACGAATCAAGACTTCTTGGATTCCATGAATTCATAAAGAATTCTCGACACAACGAGAGAAAAAAAGGAGTCGGGATAAACCTTGGCTCCTTTTTTATTTTAAAGTCATATTCCCGCCAGTTGTCCGATACACTAAGTGAATCCCGAGCGCGTAGGACACATCTACCATTATGTTTTTGAACCAACGGACCCAACGGCCTACTCCATCGTTTTATACAAAAGCTGCAACAATTTGCTGTTTTCTCTTCGCCGCGACGGGCTGTATGGGTGCTGATACGACGTCACCGCGGGACCGACAGAGACCAGCTGCACTGGACGCAACATCGAGTAACACCGAAGACTCGGGCATGACAACTCCAGCAGATTCCGGTCAACCGGCTCTAATGGACGCGGGATCAACTGATTCAGGAACTGTAGTTCAAAATGATGCATCGGCTCCAAGCGATTCCGGCACAACAATGGATGCTTCGGCGCCTATCATGGATGCTTCGGCGCCTATCATGGATGCTGGAACATCCATCGATAGTGGGACCGCAGGACCAAGGGACTCTGGAACGACAAATCCAAGCAATTCACCAAATGGAATCGGCCCCGCGATGGTCGCCACCCAAACAGAAACCGTCGTACGAAGTCGTAGAACCACTAACGTAGAAGTCTATTTACCAACGAGTAACACCCCGAGCCCGGTCGTCGTGTTCATTCCTGGATTTCGTATCGACTCTGTCCATTACGCGCCCCTCATGCAGAGAATTGCTTCGCACGGATTCGTCGTTCTGCGCGCGGATCCCCCTGACCCATTTTTTGGGTCAGATCATAATGAGATGGCAGCAGATATTCAGGCCGTCATCGATTGGGCGCTCGACCCGCAAAATATGCTCTCAGGAAGTATCGACAGCGCGAATATCGGAGTTTTCGGCCACAGCCTCGGCGGCAAGATTGCCACAATGGCTGCATTCATAGATACGCGAATTACTGCTTTGCTAGGAATTGATCCCGTCAACGCTGGCGGACCGACTGGGTTCTCTATGGGACGACCTGATATTCTCCCTGGCCAGATTGCTATGCAGACCATCCCTATCGGTATTCTCGGTGAAACAACCGATGACGGACTCATGGGAGGACTCATGGCTTGTGCACCCGACGCGGGGAATTTCAAACGATTCTACGATGCGGCCACAACAACGAATTGGATTGCCGAATGGGATTTTGTTGGCGCCGATCACATGGATTTCGTCGAGGATACCTGCGGATTCATTTGCAACGCTTGTCGTAGCGGAACGGCCAATAAACCTGATGTCCTTGCTGCCACGCAAACACTTTCAGTGGCATTTTTTCGACGACATCTCAAAGCAGAGATGGCAATGGAGTCGTGGCTGACGGGAGCCAATATTCCGTCGGCGACAACGATCACTCCCCGAAGTCGGCCATAAGCAGCATTGGTTTCATTCTCGCGCTTCAATGCTACTCAATGCCCCACGGATTCGGGGAAGCTTCTTTCGGTCATTAGAGCAAATGGCGAAACAACTCAGCTCTAAACCGGCATCCAAAAGAGTAATTCCGCAGAGCCGAGAATCTTCCTGATATTCATCGCGACAAATAAAGCCAACACCTAGACCTCTTGCAATTGCTTCTCGCAATGCATCGACCCCCGATATTTCCATTTCATATTCCAAGACCGCTTGGTTTTGGCGAGCCACTGCGTCCACTTTCGCTCGAGTCCTGGAGCCTTGCTCTCGAGCCAGTAAAACATAGTCTCGAAGAGATTGAAGTGAACATTTTTCACTTAGGGCAAGCGGGTGCTCCCTTGAAACGACCAAGTCTATGGGTTGGGCACCAAGCTGGATACTGTAAACACTCTGGGGTTTGTTGGTTGTCGTGATGAGACCAATATCTGCTGAGCAGTCCTTGATGCTTGATAAAACCTGCTTGCCGCTTGCAACGTGTAGGGCAAATGAATGTTCTGGATAGGCGGCCTTGAGTGCGGCAAGCGCAGTCACTGCCCTCGCCGCATTATCAGAAATAATCCTCAGCGGCAGTGAGGTCGTTGCTTCATCAAGCAACATCGCCTCAATATCCTGAGACAGCCGGAAGATTTTTTCGGCGATGACAAAAACCTCTCTTCCTTGGGGGGTAAGTCGCACGCCCCTCGCAGCTCGATAAAAAAGCTCTACCTGATATATTTCTTCAAACGCTCGAACATGTGCACTCAAACCAGGTTGGGTTTGGTGAGTATTTTCTGCCGCTTGAGAGAACGACCCCGCCAAAGCGACGTCATAAAACGCTTTGAGTTGAGTAAAATTCATAAGTTTTTCTTATAACTATTATACATAAACATAATTTTATTTATAGATACATGCGCGTTAGTGCTGAATGGGTGAATAGAAAACAGCGAGAGTACCCTGTCCCGCAGGGCATGGAAGAGCGCATAGAGACTTTATTTTCTATCCTGATGGCATCATCCGAACAGGAGTATATCGGCGAGGATATCTCACAACTAGAACATGCGATTCAAACCGCCGAACTGGCTCAGCAGCAGGGGTCGCGTCCAGAACTGATTACGGCTGCCTTGTTTCATGATCTTGGACATTTACTCAATCACGACGCCCCACAGATGGATGACTTGGGAGTGATAGACCATGAAGACATCGGTGCTGAATTCCTCTCGCAATTTGGCTTCAAACAAGAAGTCAGTGACCTTATTCGACTACACGTACAAGCAAAACGATATCTGTGTTGGAAGAAGCCAAAGTACTACCAACAGCTTTCAACGGCTTCAAAGGGGACTCTTGAATGGCAGGGGGGCCCTATGAGTGACTTCGAAGGTCAGCAGTTTGAAGAAATCTCATATTTCAACGACGCCCTAAAACTCAGAGCGTGGGATGAAAAAGCAAAACGGGCAGATATCGTAAGCCCGCAGTTATCGCATTTTCGTGAGACCGTAAAAAAGGCTTTCGTCGAAGAAAGTAAAATTACCCTTGAGCCCATCACGCTCAATGAATCTCAACGTCGAGACTTTTCAAACACCGGATTTCTCCATCTAGTGAACCCATTTTCGGCAGATGAACTTCAAGCGCTTATCAACTGGGTCACGGAACTTAGCGTTCGGCCTGACAAGCCCGGCCGATGGATGAAATACTATGAAGGAACAGGCGACGAAAGACAGCTGTGTCGAGTTGAAAACTTTGTTCCCTTTCATATGGAACTGAAATCTTTACTCCACCACCCCACTATCCTTGCGGTTCTTCACCAACTTATGGGCGAACCAGCCGTTATCTACAAAGAGAAGATGAACATGAAACTTGCGGGCGGCCAAGGCTTTGATGCCCATCAAGATGCGCCCGCCTTTGCAACCTTTGGTCACTCATATCACATCACTATGATGATCTCTTTAGACGACAGCACCCCAGAAAATGGCTGTTTAGAGTTCTCTGACCAAGTGAAGCAGAGAGAGATTATTCCTCAAAACAGCGGCGGCGCGCTCGCGGCAAGCGAAGAATCAAAACGTACTTGGACACCTCTGACGACCAAAAGAGGCGACATCGTCTTTTTTGATTCGTACGTCCCACATCGCTCTGGACCAAACCAAAGCTCAAGCTCACGAAGAGCCCTCTACGTCACCTATAACCCAGAATCTCAAGGCGACACACGAGATCGCTACTTTCAAGAGAAACGAAAACATTTCCCTCCAGACTGCGAACGAATAGCGGGAGTTGATTACGATACGCAATCTTCCCCTTTCAACCTTGGAAATCCGATCGACTAAGCTACGCCGACACTGAGCGAAAGTGGATTGCGATGAATTCGTAAAACGGGCTCTGTTATTTCTGCAAGATGGCTCCGCTTGACCTAGAGATTGCACCCATGTTTTCAAACCGACATGACAGGTCATGACACTACAAGGCCGAGTGCTAACCCACTCGACCATAAAGGTCGTACAATCGATTTCGGACGAACAGCGGCAGACTATGACATCCACAGGCCAGGCTTTCCTTCCGAAGTTTTTGAAGATTGGGATAATCGAGGCTGGATCAATTCGGATACAAAAGCGCTGGATTTAGGAACAGGTACCGGGTCGGTCGCTCTTAATCTTGCGCAGCGTGGCCTGCAAGTTACCGCGGCAGACCTCGCGCATGAAATGCTCGACGTTGCTAAACAACGGGCAAAATCACAAGGACTCGAAATCAGCTTCATTCACGCGCCCGCCGAGAATACAAAAGTTCCTTCAAGCAGTATTGATCTCGTAACTGCTGGTCAATGCTGGTGGTGGTTTGAACCAGAGCCAACCATGCAAGAAGTGAAGCGAATTCTAAAACCTGGAGGCAGACTCATCCTTTGTAGCTTTCACTATATTCCCGTTCCAGATTCACCCGCCTATCGATGCGAAGAGATTATTCTAAAACATAATCCCGGATGGCGCTCCGCCGGAAACGACGGGCTTTCGCCCGAACAATTATGGCAGTTGACCTGTCATCGATTTGATTCGATTCAAACCTATACATATGATCAAAATATTTCATTCACTCACGAACGCTGGCGCGGTCGTTTACGGGCATGCAATGGCGTAGGTGCCTCGTTGACGCCCGAAAAAGTGCATCAAGTTGACAATGAAATACGCCAAATGCTCGAAAATGAGTTCCCGGGGGACATCAAAGTTCTACATAGAGTTTTTGTGGCAACAGGCTGCGTAAGCTCAAACTAGGGCCGAGACGCGAAAAACGGAATTATTTGGTTAACACAATCTCGACAATTACCGCTTCCAGCCGGCACATCTATGAATTCGGCTGTAAAAACGCCACTCATGGTAGTCGATGAGGTGAACGTCGCAGTAAATCGGTAGGTTTCATTACAACCTGCACCTGAAGCTGAGTACGTCGCATTAGTCTCAAACTGAGGTGTGACAGAACTGGTGAAGGTACCCGATGTCCCGCCAGGCTGCTGAGATAACGTTCCAGAGCGGTAGGGTGTCGTCAACGAAATCGATGGGTTAGTGTCAATGATATTGAATTGAACAAAGTCGATATCTACGAACGAGATCAAACCTGCAATGACATCTGCGCACGAATAATCAATTCGAGAGCTCATCGTCCAAAGTCCGCTGTAATCAATCGTTGGAACACAATCTTCGTCTACCAATCCATCGCAATCGTCGTCGTTTCCATCACAGGTAGTGTCGTCACTCGAAAGCGGACTGCCAGGCGTGCACTGTTCGGTCTCAACGCCGGCGTTACAAGCCATATTTCCGTTTCGTTCGCAGACGCCACGGCCGCAAGTCACTGGATTATTGGGATAATGCTCATCCGCAACTCCGTCGCAGTCATCATCAACATCATCGCAATCGTCATCATTTCCGGTACTCGGTAGCGGAGAGCAGTTTTGAGGTACGCCAGCGATGCATTCCTGCACCGTGTTCTGACATACGCCACGCCCACATGTGAGTTCGCCAAGGTCATCAACGACACCGTTACAATCGTCGTCGATATTATTGCATGTTTCATTGCCTGGATTGCCGGGAGAACAGCTCAATGAAACACCAGCAATACAGGACGGTGTCGAACGGAAGCAGGCACCAACTCCGCACGTAGATGTTCCCACGTTGTCGACCGTACCGTCACAGTCATCATCAATGTTGTTGCAAACTTCAGCGGTCGAAGATGTGGGTACACAAGAATTTTCAACGCCTGCATTGCAAACTGTCACTGTTTGCTGACAAGCGCCCACGCCACACGTTTGCGTACCCATATCATCTACTATCCCATTACAATCATCGTCCAGTTGGTTGCAGGTCTCGGCAACTGAGTTACCAGGAGTACAGGTTTGCAATGCTCCAGCAATGCAATAATTCACCGTGCGCTCACAGATTCCACGTCCACACGTAATCGTTCCCAGGTCATCGACAGTCCCATTGCAATCATCGTCAATGCCGTTACAGGTTTCGACTCCGGCGGTTCCTGGGGTGCACGACTGCGTTGCACCATTTACGCATTGCTGCACGGTTCTTTCGCAAGCGCCAGTGCCGCAGGAAATCGTCGGTAAATCATCCACAGAACCGTTACAGTCATCGTCTACGCCGTTACAAATTTCGGTTGAAGCAGCTCCTGGAACACAAGATTGTGCAACCCCAGCCACACACTGCGGGACTGTTCTCTCACAGGCTCCTGTGCCACACGTCCAAACACCGATATCATCAATGAGACCGTTACAGTCATCATCTACATTGTTGCATATCTCAACACCTGGTGAGCCTGGGGTGCATGACTGTTCAACACCATTTACACACGCGTCGACCGAGCGTCTACAAGCTCCTGCACCACATTCTAACGGAGGCAAATTATCCGGGACACCATCACAATCATCGTCGAGATTATTGCAAACTTCAGCCGTTGAAGAAGTAGGCACGCACGATTGTTCAATACCTGCGACACATATTTGAACCGTTTGCTGACACGCGCCAATACCGCACGAAATCGTGCCTAGGTTATCAGGAACGCCATCGCAATCATCGTCGATATCATTACATATTTCGGTACTGGGACTTCCTGGCACACAAACCTGAACAACGCCGGCAACACATTGTGGTACCGAACGAATGCAAGCCCCTTGCCCACAAGTGATTGTGCTTATGTTGTCTACAAGACCGTCGCAGTTATCATCGATGTTATTACAAAGTTCAGTGGACGGAGTTCCTGGCACACATGCTTGTGGTGTTCCAGCTACACACTGGTCTACCGACCGAAAACATGCGCCTACTCCACAAGAGCTGGTTCCAACATCATCAATTACGCCATCACAGTCATCATCGAGATTGTTACAAATTTCCGTTGTAGAAGAAGTCGGGATGCAGCTAATTGGAACGCCCAAGAGGCAAATAGGTAATGTTTGTTGACATTCACCTATGCCACAAGTGCTGTCACCTAAATCATCAACGGAGCCGTTGCAATCATCGTCTAAATTATTACATGTTTCCGCGGTGGCAGTGCCCGGTACGCATGTTTGGGGGACTCCATTAACACAGCCCACCACAGTTCGAGCACAGGCACCAAGCCCACAGCTCACATCCGGAATTAACTCATCGATGAAGCCATCGCAGTCATTGTCTTGACCATCGCAAATTTCCGGTCCTCGATTTATAGGCTCACATTGCGTGTACGTCCCAGTTCCTTCGGGCTGACAGATTCTCGTCCCCGCACAGGTAAAGACCATACAAGATTCAACAATACCTTCGTCTACCAACCCATCACAATCGTTGTCTTGGCCATCGCAAGATTCAGGAACAGCTTGAAGAGGCAAGCAACTCGACCATTCTCCCCCACTGACAGTCGAGCTTTCAATGCATCGTCTTACGCCGTTGCAACCGAAAGTAGTACACATCTCAGTAATTTCTTCGTCAACTCGACCATCGCAATCTTCGTCAACACCGTCGCACGTTTCGTCGATGGGATTGGTTGCGCCTAAACAAGGACCCCACAATCCGTTCATGCAGTCTCGGCTGCCTAGCTCACAGCGTCCAACGTCGGTACCGCAAGTGGTGCTGGTTCCCGTCTCACATTCTGGGACGTTATATTCATCGTCGTCGTTCGGGCTGTCACAGCCTGGGTCGTCCGGGAAATCTGTCAGTCCATCTTGATCATTGTCGCGGCCATCGGAGCATACGTGAGCAGGATCAGGCAGAAGTATCGACGTAAACTCAGATTGAGCGATATCGTCACTTCGAATCACCAACCGACCTTCACCAGCCGAGGACGATTGTGTGTAACTCACAGCAATATTCTTGGAGGCTTCAGACGGAAGCGTAAAGGGAAGCTCAATTGGTTCGAGCGCAAAAGCAAGGTTCCCAGTTGGATCAATTCCCACCGTCTCGATCGTCAGAGACGATAATCCGGCGTTTGAAATAATGATCTCTCGGGTTTCGACGACATTCGAGACCGGTGCAAAGGAAAGTGGGTTGGGTTGAACCTGAATCTTTGGCCCGATGGGCCCGCCGGTCACAAAAACCGTTTCACTTCTCGACTCTGGCCCAGCAATAACAAAAACAACCTCTGCTTTATCCTCACCTGGCCCTATTGGCTCGTAGGCGATTTCTACAGTGAAGATTCCTCGAGGTCCTACAGAAAAATTATTAGGCGAGACACGAAAGTCCGAGGCGCCACTCGTAGATGTTCTAATTGAAACATTTAGTTCGAGAGCTACGGTTCCCTCGTTCGTTAGAACAATTTGGCGAGAAGAAGACTGGCCTTCAGCGACTGGTCCAAAGTTAATTCGAGCTGGTTCGAAACGAAGAACGCCTTGTCCTTTTTGCAGGACAACTCCGTCTTCACATCCGTAAAGCACGATCGAAGCAAACGCTATGAGTGAAAGAAGTCGAAGCACTAGCCTTCGAGATTATACCAGCAAAATCACAGATTTCGCGAAGTGCACTTAGGGAGTTATTCGAATGGTAGAGCGGCAACTTCGACCGAATAAGATCGAATTGGTTCTGATTTGGAGGCACATGTAAGTCGCGTACCGACATTTTCATACTTACGATGAACGTAGCCCAGGGCAATCGTGCGCTGCAGCTCTGGTGAATAAACGGCCGTGGTCACTTCTCCGACGACCTTTTCCGAGTCGGTTGGATTTAATACAAATTCAGACTCAGACAACGACGTCTTCAGATCGCCTTGCTCGCCGTCAAACAACAGACCAACCAGGAGATAATTGACCTGTCCTAAGTTGGTCGCACGAGCGATAACTTCCTGCCCAACATAACAACCTTTCTCGAAATCAATCGCGTACTCCAGTCGAGCCTCCAGAGGAATCGTATCTTCATCAATATCAAGATAATTTCGAACTCGGCCTGCTTTGACCCGTAGGATTTCGAGAAGCTCGAGAGAAACGTGAGGTACGTTGAGACCAGACAATCTTTGCTCCCATTCAACAAGTTTGCCACTTGGAATGTGAACTTCATACCCATCGACGCCAAAGCTCCTGTCACGAATGGCGAACCCTAACAGCCCCTGGAAAATAGAACCCTCCACAGTTTCGTCGGAGGAAATTTCGAATCCCAAATTGGCGAGAATCTCTGATGATTCTGCCCCAACAAAGAGGAAAACTCCGCGCTCCGATGACACATCCGCTATCTCGCAATCGTCCATGATTATATACTGATCGAGAATTTGAAGAATTTTGGCAGCGACAACACTTTCGGTTTCTATTTCAATAACATCATCAATGCTTCGTAACCGAAGCAAACCTTCTGTTCGCCCTTTGTTGTTTGTTTTAACCGCCCACAAAGCTTCTTTGTCGGTAAGTTTCGTAACGTCATTTGTAACCATCCCGTTCAAGAAACGGGTTCGGTCAGGCCCCGACAATCGCAAGGTTCGAATATCTGTACGCTCGTATAGAGCAACTTTTTGCCTGATTAGGGCGAGTTCTTGAATCGTCTTTGCCATGCTAAATCTCAATAATTTTGCCGAATAAGATCGGCATTCATTCCAGCGTCGGTCAGCGCTTCAGTGACGCCATTAACCATCTCCTTCATCCCGCAGACGAATGCGACAGCGTTCTCAGCAGAAACTGAGCTATTACGAAAAACATCTTGTACCCAAGGACGAGATGTTGTTCTGTGAATCGAAATATTGTCCGCGGCCCAGGCTTCGTCGTGCTGTCGATAAGGATGGGACTCTTCGGTGTGGGCGCCCAGAAAGACATCAACATTTAAAAAGTCATTACGATTTGCACGAATGTATTCAATGAGAGACCGAATCGGTGACATACCGCTTCCTACAGCAAATAAGATGACGTTTTTCCCTTTTGCTAAATCGACCGGATAACCATTTCCTGCCGGCGGATCAATACGCACTGTCGAACCTTCAGTAAATTGTAATTTTTCTGCGGCGGGCTGTCCTATAAGCAATTCTAGCTCAGTGTGACCTGGCGCTGAGGCAAGCGCCATAAACACGGGTTTCTCAGAGGTTTCTGGATGTAAAACAATGTACTGACCCGGTTTGGAATAGGCCGCGCTGACATCTGCAGCAACCTCAAGAGTCGCAGCTAACAGCCCTGTGCTCTCTTCTTTAATTTTTATTACTTTCGCGGTTTGATGAGTTTGCTCTTCTGTCATTTCGCGGAGACATTAGTCCCAGTATTCTAAAGAGACAAGCTAGATGAGACCTTGAACCCGAAATATCGTAGGAAAATAGAGGTTTATTTTGCGCTTATCTTCGAAGCGATCCAAAGTATACGTATGCGAGTAGCCAAGGCACTGCTCATCGCCAAAAAGACGCCCCTTACGACTTTGCGGCAAACCCATGCCCGCGATGCGAAGAAGTTCAAAAAATTGCTGGAGGCCGGTCATGCCTCTGTGAAGTCATTCGAAAGAGCACATGATGAACATGCAGAATCCTTGAAAATTGTCAGGCGAGAGCTAAGGTCTCAAGGAGTCAAATTCAGCGAAAGAAACTCGCCACCATCAAAACCAATCTCGGGAGTCGATTTAGTCATTTGCGTAGGCGGGGATGGAACCTTGCTGAGGGCTTCACACGCAGTTAGAAATTCTATTCCTGTTTTGGGTGTCAACTCCGCGCCTGCATATTCGGTAGGCTTTCTGACTTGCTGCCGTGCGCCTACCTTCGCAAGAAGACTAGACGACTTAGCAAGCGATCGTATTACCCCTTTAGAAATCCAACGGTTGGTTGTGAGGGTTGGAAGACGTCGAATTCCTGAGCCAGTCTTAAACGATGTTTTGTTTTGTCATGACAATCCAGCAGTAACAACGCGGTACCGAATATTGACGCCCGAAGGAGAAGAACTACAGCGCAGTTCAGGTATATGGATTGCCACTCCTGCTGGTTCAACCGCTGCCATCCGTTCTGCCGGAGGCACGGCACTGCCTCTGACTGATACTCGCTTCGAATACATCGTACGAGAACCATACGCACCACCCGGGAGTACGGTTGAACTCACTGGAGGAATTCTAGACGCAAAAGAGAGATTAGCTGTCGAGTGCCGCAGCCAAAGTGCGTCTATTTATATCGATGGCTCTCACCGTAGTTATAAGGTTCCGTTCGGTACAAAAGTGAGCTTCACTCTAACCAACCGCCCTCTTCGCCTGGTAGCCCACGCTCGGTCGTGAAATGAAGAACAAGTATTCTTATCCGCCAGAAGATGATGAGCTCTACGAGCTTGTAAACCTAGGATTAAGCTTATTTCACAACGGATACGTCTTTGAGGCACACGAGCTATGGGAATATGCTTGGTACGATGAACGCGGTCGAACTCGTTTGCTACTTCAGGCGCTTATCCAAATTTCTGCGGCTCTGCATAAACATAAAATTGGAGTACCTGCTGGCACCTGTAAATTGCTCGCAAAGTCTCTCAATAAAATCAAAGAAGTAAAGACAGCTTGCAAGGGTTGGATGGGAATTGATCTAGATGAACTTGAAACTAATTTAGAAAACGCGTTGCAAACCGCGGATGATATTTTCAATGGGTTGAAAGAAGACCTCTTAGCTCCGAGACTTCCCTCTCATCTATCACCCGATCGAATCATTTATCTTCATGGGTTCGCCTCAAGCCCAAAATCAAAAAAAGCCGGAGTGATTGTCACCGCATTACAACAAAAGGGCTACGATGTTGTTGTCCCGGATCAAAACGCTGGTAATTTCTCAGAATTGACCGTTTCGCGGTCGGTAGATATCGTTAGAAGATTGTTGGCTGACCGAAACGTGATCATCGGGTCCAGCCTAGGAGGATATATTGCAAGCCTCGTGGCCGCAAAGGATGACCGAGTCAAAGGGCTGGTACTTATGGCTCCAGCATTTGATTTTTTTGAAGGCCTCAAAGGACGTCATAGCATCGAAGACATTCAACTTTGGCAAAAAGATGGTTTCGCAATGGTGGACCACTACGGCACAAGCAAGCCCGAGAAACTCTCTTACGGTTTTTTTGAAGACGCGAAGAACCATCAAGCTTATCCTGTCATTCGAGTTCCAACCTATATCCTCCATGGCAATCACGACGAAACCGTAGATGTCAGACGATCCGCACGCGCAAAACAAATGTATGAAGAATGGATCAATCTTGATTGCGTCGAGGATGACCACTCTTTGATCAATAGCGTCCCTCGAGCCCTCAATGCGGCACAAACCCTTACCCAAAAGCTTCAGTTTCGACCCGCTTATGAACAACCTTCGGTCGAAGCAGCACTCGCGACGCTTGAAAACGATGAACGATTCAAGGGTAAACTATGAATGTTTCGATTTGCATGTGAGAACCCTGCGTTTCAATGAAAGGTCGTACTTGACAGGTTCGCTAAAACACAGCAAAACCGCAGACCTTCGTGGCAAGGCAGTTCTTCCTGCCTGTCCGGATGAAACAGAGGAAATTATGAAAGCAGATATCCATCCGAATTATGTGACTGCAACTGTTACCTGCGCGTGCGGTACCGTATTTGAAACCCGCTCTACCCTAGGCGATTGCAAGATCGACGTATGCAACACATGCCATCCTTTTTACACAGGGAAACAAAAGCGAGCTGCAGCAAAAGGCGCGGTTGAAAAGTTCAACAAACGCTACAAGCGTAAATCGAGCTAGTTCTTATTCCTCCTCCGGCAGACGGACCACAATCGACCGGTACGGCCTGACAGCTGATCGTAATTCTTCAGCAGTGTTAGTGGCTAACAGCCTCACGGCCAAGCCCGATTGGAAGGGACTACATCCCTCAAAAGTTGCAATCCAACCTACTTAAAGTCTTGGCGCTCACGGGGCGTCGGCCTTAGTATATCCTGCAGGTAACCCGATGAGCATCATATCAACGAACGAGGAAGAACAAGCATATGTGGGCGGCCAAGCGGTCATCGAAGGAGTGATGATGCGGTCGCCGCGAGCTCTCGCGGTAGCAGTACGCAAAGGCAACGGTAGTATCATCGTCCGCGAAGATGTCTGGGTCTCCTTGTTCGAACGTATCAAATTTCTACGATGGCCATTTTTACGTGGCTCTGTTGTATTAATTGAATCCCTCTACAATGGAATCCAAGCGCTGAATTTTTCCGCTCAACATGCCGAGATTGAGTCAGACTCAACCAACGAAGCTTTACAAAAAACAGCAGACACAGAAGAGCAACACGTATCGGGTTCAATCTATTCTGAGTCCGACGTAGAGGAAGCAGAGCCGGCCCAGTCGCCCTTGAGTACGGCTTTCACCATCGGAGTGTCTTTGCTTATGGCGTTCGGTTTGTTCAAAGGATTGCCACATTTCTTGACCGTACTCGTCGATAAACTCGCCGGGTCCGGAGTAAATCTATCCGTCGATCAGTTTGGTTTTCACGCACTCGACGGTGTATTCAAACTTTCTATCTTTGTGGCTTATGTCTCGGGTATTTCAATGATTCCCGAAATACGACGTGTATTTCAGTATCATGGCGCGGAGCACAAATCGATCAATGCCTATGAGCAAGGGCTCGAACTGACCCTCGAAAATGCGCGCAAGCAAACCACTTTTCACGCACGGTGCGGAACCAGTTTCGTACTCTTTGTCCTTGTACTTTCAATTTTTGTGTTTGCAGCTGTCTTTCCTTTCGTTCCGAGAATCGCCGAAAATGAGTATTTGAATCACGTAGCGATGTTGGCTTTCAAAGTTCCTCTAATGCTCCCGCTCGCGGGTCTCGCTTATGAAATCAATCGCTATGCTGCTCGGCATCCGGAACAATTTTGGGTTCAAGCCCTCGTCGTCCCTGGCGCACTGATGCAAAAAATTACAACGAAAGAGCCAGATGACGAACAGCTTGAAATCGCTTTGTCTGCCATGCGCGCTGCGATTCACGCAGAAGATAGATATGCTGCCGCTTCGGAACAAGAAGCCAGACAATTGGCCCGCTCAGACCAACGCACTCAGGTACGCGTTTTTCGCGATTTCTCCGAAGTCCCTGCCCTCGCATCCGAAGCTACTCGGTAACGATTTATATAAGGAATAACGAAATGCTCGACAAACTAGAGGATGTAGAACGCCGTTTTGAGGAGCTGAATGCGCGCTTATCTGACCCAGCGATTGCCAGCAACATCGACGAACTCACAAAACTAACCAAGGAACGCTCAAAACTCGAAGGAGTCGTCGAATTATTTCGTAAATATCGGCAAATGGAGAGCAGTATCGCAGAGGCGAAAGAACTTCTCGATGCTGACGACCCAGAACTCAAAGATATGGCGAAAGCCGAGCTAAAAGAGCTCACTCCTGCCCTAGAAGAACTCAAGGGCGAACTTGAAACCGAGCTTCTTCCGAAAGACCCTCTTGATGAAAAAAATATTGTTATCGAGATCCGGGCTGGTGCTGGTGGCGATGAAGCGTCGCTATTTGCTGGAGAGCTATTCGAGCTGTACCGTCGTTATGCCTCAGATCAAGGTTGGAAAGTCGACACAATGAGCAATAGTCCGGGCACCGCTGGTGGCTTCAAAGAGATCATTGCGACAGTTGAAGGCGACGAAGTATACTCACACTTCAAGTGGGAGGGCGGAGTTCATCGTGTCCAACGAGTTCCTGCCACAGAGTCACAAGGGCGTATTCATACTTCAACGGTAACCGTTGCTGTCATGCCTGAGGCCGCAGAAGTAGACGTAAATATCGAGCAAAAAGATCTTCGTATTGATGTATTTCGCGCAGGTGGGCACGGTGGCCAGTCGGTCAACACCACAGATTCAGCCGTACGTATCGTGCATCTTCCTTCCAACACTGTTGTGATTTGTCAGGACGAAAAATCGCAACACAAGAATAAGGCTAAAGCGATGAAAGTTTTGCGTGCACGTCTATACGATCAAGAACAAAGAAAGGCTGCGCAAGAATTAGGTGACCAACGACGTTCTATGGTGGGCACCGGTGATCGTTCAGAAAAGATCAGAACCTATAATTTCCCGCAGGACCGAGTGTCCGACCATAGAATTAACCTTACGATGCACAATCTGCCAAAAATTATGTCCGGCGATCTTGCCCCACTGGTCACCGCGCTAAGAACCCACCATCAAGCAGAACTCCTGAAAGCAAATCAGTCCGACAGTTAGTATGAGTGAAACCTGGACAATTTTACGCGTTCTAGATTGGACGCGAGGGTTCTTTGAATCAAAGGGCATTGAATCGGCTCGACTAGATGCGGAGCTCATCATTTCTCACGTTCTGAACGTACAACGAGTGATGCTATACGCCCATTTCGACCGACCACTCGACCCGTCAGAGCTCGCTCATATCAGAGAACTTGTGAAGCGACGCTCAAAACACGAGCCGGTCGCTTACCTACTTGGAAGTAAAGAGTTTTGGAGCCTCGATTTTGAAGTGAACAAGAATGTCCTTATCCCGAGACCAGATACTGAGGTTCTTATCGAAGTATGCTTGGATTTATTGAAAGACTCGGAAGCACCTCGTCTGGCAGATGTAGGAACCGGCTCAGGGTGCATTGCGGTTGCGCTTGCTCACGAGCTCAAGAATTCTACCGTGGACGCTTTTGAAATCTCAGCCGGTGCTCGAGAAGTAGCGACTCGAAATATTTCCAAGAATAACGTTGATGATCGAGTGTCTATCTTTGAGAGTGACCTGTTTTCAAGTCGGGAAGGCAGTTCTCAAAAGTACCATCTGATTGCATCCAATCTTCCTTACATCCCCAGTGGCGATGTGGACTCGCTCTCACCAGAAGTGAAAGACCACGAACCCAAACAAGCGCTCGACGGGGGCACCGACGGCTTAGACCTTATTAGAGATTTGGTTGCAAAAGCGGGTAAGCATCTGGAACCAGGAGGATTTCTCGTTTTGGAAGCCGGCTTTGATCAGCTAAATGCGCTCGAAAACTTGCTCGATTCAGCAGGATTTGGTGCTATCGAAGTCAGAAAGGATTATGGCGGCCATCCTCGAGTTTGCTCGGGAACGTGGCCTGCATAAATTTCACTGAAGATAAGCTATGGCAGCAAAGAAAAAACGAAACGGTAAAGTCGCCCCTAAAGACGAGCCTCGTCTTCCTGTTCCAACCCGGAAAAGAACAAGTAAGAAGAGCAAACACGAAACAATTGCTCGCCAAGCTAGTGTGCAGCGTCGAACCAAAGAGACAGATGTCAGCGTGGTCGTCGACTTGGATGGCACAGGTCGATCACAAATCGACACGCGGGTTCCGTTCTTCGATCATATGCTGGAGGCACTTGCGAAACACAGCTTAGTAGACGTCAAAATTCATGCTCGAGGCGATATTGAAGTAGACCCACATCACACTGTTGAAGACGTTGGAATCTGTTTAGGACGAGCCCTCGTGGCCGCCATGGGCGACCGGGCAGGGATGAAAAGATACGGCGAAGCTTCTCTACCCTTTGACGAAGCCCTAGTTCGAGCACATATTGACCTTTGCGGTCGCTCCTCATTCATTTATCGCGTCGATATTCCGCTTGGGCGAGTCGGCAGTTTCGATGCAGAATTATGCGAAGTATTCTTTCGCGCGTTAGCAGATGAGGGACGAATGAACCTACACCTTATCAGTGAGTACGGTTATAACCGTCATCACTTGATCGAGGGCTGTTTTAAGTCATTCGCAAGAGCACTCGAACAGGCACTGACAATTGACCCTCGGCGGCAAGGCGATGTTGCTTCAACAAAAGGACAACTAGACTAAAGATCTACCTCGACAGGCTCTCCAATATGCGAGCCTAAGAATCGTTCCGCCACCATCACGAAACCTTTTGGAACATCTGTCACGTAGTATCGTCGTGCCGCGGGTACTTTTTGTGGCAACGCGCTGACCAATTCATGAGTTGCGACAGTCTGTGCCACAGATACCGCAGCATCTGCCAACTGAACCGAGTCAGGTAAGAACGCCTCAATCGCGGTTGCAAGTAAAGGGTAGTGGGTACAACCAAGAATTAGAGTATCGATATCTTCGTCGACCAGCTCGACTAAATATCTCTCGATCACCTGCTGTACAATCGAATCGTCCTTATCAATCCAACCTTCCTCCGCAAGCGGTACAAATAGCGGACAAGGCTTTGAAAATATTTTTGCGTCAGATTCTAGTTCTCGAATTGCTGTTTCATAAGCGCCGGACTGTATCGTTCCGGATGTCCCAATAACACCAATTCGCCCATTCCTCGAAAGCTCTATTGCGCTACGAGCCGTTGGTTCGATCACACCGATCACCGGGATATCGAGTTGTGAACTCAGGGCCTCTACAGCCACTGCACTGGCCGTATTACATGCCACGATAAGCATAGATAAAGGCTCTTTTTCGCTCAGAAAGCGTGCCGCATTGCTTGCGTACTTTACAACTGTTTCACGAGAACGCGTTCCATATGGAACCCTGGCAGTGTCTCCAAGATAGGCTGTAGGCACATGCGGGAGCTGTTCATGAAGAGCTCTCAATACAGTCAAGCCCCCTACTCCCGAATCAAAAACTCCAATCGTCACAGTGAAAACTCATCCCAGACATTGTTGCCACGCATAGTAACCTCGCGAAGACCACTCGTTTGGCATATTGTATCGCGATTTATCTTACCATTGATCGCAATGTTGTACGTTCCATAAGGAATGTTGGAGACAGCAAGGTTCGTTGCAGACGAACTGACAGACTCTCGCCTGACTATGCGTTGCCCTTCATCGGCGATAGATATTTCAAAGCCTGTCAGCGGTTCACCATTACAGGTACTCGTACTTGTAACGCTCCAGCGAATTTCCGCGTCCCCCACCGGTTTTAGTGATACAAGACCAAAATTCTTATCCGAAGCAGGCATCACAAATTGTTCGAAAAAACGATATTTATGAACGCCGTCGGCCAAGAGTTCAAAATTCAACATTGTTCCCTGAGTGAAGCGCTTGAAAAGAAGCGCGTATGACTGATCAGAGGAACAAGTTAGGTTTACATTAATGGGTTCGTCACCTAGTTCCGTGGAAATCGAAAGCTGAGCACTGCTTACGTCTATCTCTATGGCCGAACAATCGGCTGTCTCCGTTTTATCGGGAGTGAGAAATTGCCAATCAAATGTAATCTTTCCCCCTTCAGGAACGAGAGATACTGAGACTTCATTCTCACCTCGCTCAACCGCCACGGATGTTCGCGTTTTGTAGACCGTGTACCCTTCCGAAGACACGCCGAGAACAAGAAGTGTGTAGCTTCGCGCATTGAAATAGCGAGTGAGCCATGCTTCGCCCGTAGAACAATCCAGTTGAGCAGTAAATGAATCTCCGCTGGTTCCTCCAGCGGCTAATGTCACATCGAGATTCGAAACCTCAGGTCCGCACGGACTCAAGTCATCATCGGGGGTAAATGACCAAATCAGCTTCACGCGACCTTTTTGTGGTTCCAGCGAAAACTCTAAAGGTCCGTCCACAGGAACAGTCACTGGGCGACGTGCTTGGTAGAGAAGCGTATTTGTTGAGTCATAAGCGGAGATGATGATTGTGTAGTCGTCCGCTGATAAAGTGAGCTCCACGCTGCCTTTTTGGCAATCCACAGGTTGTGGGAAACCCGGAAGTTCGATTCCGGCAACGCCGCGTTGTACCGAGATTTCAGCGCGAGCAATTTCGCTGACTGCAGAACACTCAACATTACCGCCGTCTTTAAATACCTTGAAGTTCACCGTAACCGCTGATCCCTCACTAGAATCGCTTCCGCACGCGGCCATGAAAGTCATTAGAAGGAAGAGCACCCCTGCGAATGTGGGTTTGAAAACAGCTTTCACCGCGCTCAGGTTGCATCTTGATGCACCTCGGCGCAAGCAGTTCCCCGGTTCAGGTGTTCCTTAGGGCGCGAATTATTCTTCGGTTGTTTCTCAGTGTTGTCAGGGCCTCATATTGCGTGATACCCCAGATTTGTGGCATCGCCAGACCTGACTCAAGGAGTCATCACCGTTGGATTGAATTCTGTTGGTAATCCGCCAGCGCCTTCACACGACTCATTCGGCCAGATGACCGTTTGGTTATCCGAGTCACTCTCCGAATGGCCACTTAGCCAGGCCGCGATGGGATTACTTATTGTATTTTCTGTCGTGAGCTGGGCGATTATTGCTCTGAAAGCAACGCAACTTCGGACGGCACGTCGAGAATCAGAAGCGTTCCTCGACGCGTTTTGGCAGGCCAAAAGACTCGATGCGATCTATAAGGAATCTGAAAACCTACTCAAGTCCCCTATCTCGCAAGTTTTTCGAGCAGGTTACATTGAGCTTGCTCGACTAAAGAAGACATCAGGTGAAGACTCTATTCTCGGTGGAGGAATCGAAAATGTCGAACGAGCTCTACGACGCGCGCAAAACTCCGAGTCAACGATTCTAGAAAGTAAAACGGCGTTCCTCGCAACCGTCGGATCAACGGCTCCATTCATTGGTCTGTTTGGAACGGTTTGGGGAATTATGAAAGCGTTCGCCGACATCGGTCGTATGGGCTCTGCAAATCTATCTACTGTAGTTCCTGGTATCTCAGAAGCTTTGATCGCAACTGCAATCGGACTTCTTGCGGCGATTCCAGCTGTAATCGCATTCAATTACTTCGGTTCGAATATTCGAGTTCTCGAGTCAGAAATGGATTCTTTTGGCTCTGATTTTCTCAACATCGTAAAGCGACATTTCTTCAAATAAGAGCTTGAGAGTAGAACTTTTGATGCAGGCGAGCGTTAGCTAAGAAGAGAGAACGAAGATGGGTATGTCAAGTGGTGGAGGCGGCCGAGGGGGCGCTATCAATGAAATCAACGTTACGCCCTTGGTGGACGTCATGTTGGTCCTTCTGATTATTTTCATGGTGACTGCGCCTCTAATCACGCAAGGTGTAGAGGTTCAACTTCCCAAAACGAAGGCACAGGCGCTGGATGGAGATGAAACAAAGACTGTCTTGAGCCTGACCAAGGATAAGAAAATCTTTTTGGGCACAAACGAAGAAAGTCCCATTCCGCTCGAAGAATTAGAAACCAAGCTCAAAACAAACGCTAAGCTACAGGCTGAAAAGGAAATCTTCCTACATGCTGATCGCAGTCTTGAATATGGATACGTCGTTGACGTTATGGCTATAATCAAACGTTCTGGTATTGAAAGTCTGGGTATGGTGACGGATCCTGTTGAAAGTCAATGAAGCTGGATGAGACCGTCAAACTCGCCAAGATCCCTGGACAAGAGTCACGTTGGCGTTCGCAAAATAACCGCGGCTTTTTCATCATGCTCGGTCTATCTATTTTTGTTCATGGATGTGCCGTGGCCGGGCTTGCTCTTTTCAAGGGAGATTCCAAACCGAAAGTTGATCTGAGCCGCGCAATCCCTGTTCAACTCGTGAAGCTAGGTAAGAGACGAGATCCAAAACTCCTCCCGCGAATCGCTAGGAGCGCACCTCCACCGCCTCCTTCAGAGGGCGTCGCTCTTGATCGCGGAAAGAAAAAGAAGCAACCGAGTAAGTCCAAAAAGCGTGATCGAAAAGTAGATAAAGAAGAGCAAAAAATCTCAGATGCTGCGAGACGGATGCTTGAATCTAACGCACTCGACGACGCTCTCGACAAATTCTCAACAGACGAACCTGAAGGTGACCCGGATGGAGATATCGATGGAACCACGACAGACGCTACGAATGCAGCAGCGGGCTACCACCGAGATATCGTGAAGGTTCTGAAGGCCAAGTACAAAGTGCCCACCGTCATTCCAAGAGCGCAACGTCAGTTTCTCAAGGCGCGAGTTGTTCTATTCATTGAAGGAAATGGGCAAATCTCAGATTTTGAATTTATTGAAAGGCACCCCAACCAGGTCTTTATGCGAGCTCTTGATTCGCTCCTGAAAACCGCCAAACTTCCCCCTCCCCCGCGAAAACAGGCGCGAGACTATCGACGAAATGGGGTTGAAATCATTTTTCGTCCCTAGATGACATCGAGTTGTCTAACCAGGGGATCATTCTCAGATATGCTTGTCACATTGTTGGTATTGACCAATTTCTGCAGCACGACTAATTCTTACGCGTCATTGAATATTTTTTTGTTCGAAAACAGTCGAACCTATAAACACAATGACCGCTCAAATGAGCTTATTATTGGGCGAAGGCACGATAACCTATGAGAATTACAAGAGATATTACATTCGTCGCTCTGCTGGGGAGCCTTTTTGGGCTTCCATCGCAGTCAAGCTTGGCACAATCCACCCCAAATACCCGAGCCGTTCTCGAGGTTGGAAACCCTGATTTCCGTGCTTTCCCAATTGCTGTAGCAAAACCGCGAACAACCAAGGGTCCTGCGGGAGAAGCGCTAGTAACAGTCATCGAGACTGTCCAGTGGGACCTTCAAGTTTCACCTGTTTTCAAAGTTCTCGATCCGAGAAGCTTTATTGCGAACCCTGCGAAAGAAGGAATGACGGCGGCCTCCATCAAATTCTCCGACTGGATTAATGTTGGCGCAGACGGTCTTGCGAAGATCGCCGCATCTGTCACTGGACGCCGCCTGAAGGTCGATTTGAAATTTTTCGACGTTGGGACGGGTCGAGAATTAATGTCGAAGACCGAGACCGGAAATCTAGACGACGCGAACGATATTGGACACCGACTAGCTAACGCAATTATTTATAATCTCACCGGTACGAAAGGAATCTTTCAGACAAAGATTGCAGTAGTTCGCAAAACGAAGCGTGGTCGTGAACTATACACGATGAACATGGATGGAAAAAACGTCAGAGCGATCACGAATAACGGCTCTATCAATCTTCTCCCAGCGTGGTCGAAAGACGGTCGTTCGATTTTATTCACCAGCTACATTCGCCGGAACCCCAACCTGTACACCATCCCTTCCACTGGCGGCCGACCCAAACTACTTTCCGGAGAACGTGGTCTCAATACCGGAGGTGCAATGTCACCGGACGGCAAACAAGTCGCCCTCACCCTTTCGAGAGATGGGAATAGTGAAATCTACAAGATGAATACCGACGGAACCGCTTTGAAGAGACTTACAAATGAGTGGGCGATCGATTCGTCACCAACCTGGTCACCAAACGGAAAAAGAATCGCGTTCGTCTCTTCCCGCTGGGGCGACCCTCATATTTTCGTTATGAATTCCGATGGCAGCGGCGTGAAGCGGCTAACAGATCGAGGAACCTATAACCAAACTCCTGACTGGTCTCCGAAAGGCGATTTGATTGCTTTCACCGCACGCGACGAAAGAAACAAATTCGATATCTTCACAGTCAATCCAGACACCAAAGAGATTCGGCGACTCACGCAGGATGAAGGAAACAACGAAGAGCCCAGCTTCTCACCTGATGGTAACCACATTGTATTTACATCTCGCCGCGAAGGAAAATCCCAAGTTTGGATCATGGCTTTCGACGGAACCAATCAACGCCGACTCACGAAAAGTGGTGGGTACAGTACACCGAGCTGGTCGCCCTACCTGAGATAAGGAGCCTAAAGTGAGACTATCTATTTTAGCAATTGCTACCTTTGTCTTGATAAGTGGCTGTTCAGGTACTCAGAAACCAGAGCTCGAGCTTTCTGCAGCACAGTCCGCTATTAATTCGGCCCAACGCGCCGAAAAGTGCGCAAAACAGATTTTCCGCGCAGCGCAAAAAATCATGGCCGAAGCAAACAAGTTGGCCGAAGAAGGTGAGAATGAGGCCGCTCGCGAAAAAGCACTCGAAGCGGAAAATCTCGCACAGCAGGCCCTTAATGCGTCTCCACCGGGATGCGATAAGGAACCCGAAACCTTAGCTTCTCCGAACCCATCACCAGCATCTGCCACTTCAGGTACGACCGACGCGGCAAACTCTATGGACCTTGGTGAAACCTTAGAAACTATCTATTTTGATTATAACCAATCTCATATCCGAGAAGACAGTAAGACGGTTCTCACCCGGATTGCCGAAATTATGTCTTCTGGTGGCAACGAAAACCTAGAAATTGAAGGTCACTGCGACTCCCGTGGTTCGACTGAATACAACCTACATTTGGGCGAGCGGCGCGCACGGGCAGTGAGAAAGTATCTTGTTACTCAAGGAGTTTCGCCCAATCGACTTCAAATCATTTCGTACGGGGAAGAACGCCCGATCGACCTTGGAGAAACAGAGTCCGCACACCAAAAGAATAGACGTGCGGAATTAAAGCAACGGTAGGTTAGATATTATGAGCGGCATCAGATAAAACTTATCTCGTTCCTATCGATAAAAACTTATGAAATCACCTCGCACGAAGACCTATACCCGTAAACGTCTTCCTCGCTACAAAGCGAAGGCGCGACGCGTGATCCGACAAAAGGTTCTCGGGGTCGCGGATACGCCTCATCGCATCGCTTGGGGTGTTGCACTTGGCTTCTTTATTGCTTTCACGCCAACTCTTGGTTTCCAAATTCTTGTTTACTTAGTGTTTGCAGCAATTCTGAGAGCAAACAAATTATCCGGAATACCATGGCTCTTTCTTTCGAATCCATTTAGTGCTGTTCCTGTTTATTATTCGACCTGGTGGGTGGGTAACCTAATACTCACTGGCGGGAAGGCATCCTCAGAAGGAGGCCGTGCTGCCGTTGAAAAACTCGTAGAAGCAACCACTCAAGTAAGCGGCTCCATGAAACAATTTCTGAGTCCCCAGTACTGGTCGATGGTTGGCGACACACTCATCATGCTCGGCTACGAGTTATGGATAGGCGGATTTGCGGTTGGAGCAGCTACCGGAGCTATCGCATATCCCATCGCATTGAAGGCCATCAAAGGGTATCGCGCTCGCCAGGAAGAGAAACGACTCATGTTTCAAAAACGGCGGGAACAAAATAGGCTTCTAAACGACTAGGGAAGTGGTCTGAGACTACAGCGATTCCTCTGTTGCCTGCTCAGGTAAATTAGAATTTAGCCAGTCTGCATCTAAAGCTTCATCCAAAGACGCCCATATTAATTGCGAGGCTTGATTCATTTCATGAGCAATCTCGGAAGAAAAAACTGTGACCGTCATTTCTTTGTTTACGAGTTCTTCTTGAATCTTCGGCGGTAATTTTGCGACAATCTTCTGACGTCGCTTTTGAAGCGAACTCTCACTATGGCGAAGCGAAGCTACTAAGTCCGCGACATCGGCCACTCCAGCTTGCTCAGCACGAATCATCGCGAGATTTGCGACGAGAGCTTGGTGTTCTTCAACAAACCGACCTATGGAAACAGCACCGGAAGAATCCATCAAGGACTCATGCGCTTTAATGAAGGCACGGTTTCGAATAGCGATCATAAACATAAGCTGAGTTAGCCCAGATAACCCTTCTAGTGTTGACGGAAAATCTGCGACCTCAATCCGCGACCAATCGCCCAAGATTTGCCTCACCGGTTGGGCAACATCTCGTTCTGTTAAGTTCTTCTCCAAGATAAAGTGGTCCTAGCGATTGCAGCCAAGTTTGGCTACCCTAAACCATTGCCCTCAAGCCCGCCGACATATCTTCGAGGAACTCGAGTGTTTATAGACGTTAAGATTTCATAGGGAATCGTATTCAAGTGCTGTGCTAATTCGGACGGCGATATTTCCTCAACCTTTTGGCGACCAAGCAAAACAACTTCGTCACCATTGAATGCAGAGTCCTGACCGATATCGACCATCAGAGCGTCCATAGTAATATTACCAACGACAGGATACCGCTTACCATGAATCAATACGTCCGCTTTTCCGCTTAGTCCACGACCATAACCGTCACCATAGCCGACAGGAATCGTGACGATTCTTGTATCTTTTGGGGCAAGCCATGTTGAGTTGTAGCTCACACCATGTCCGCGCGGTACTTGTTTGAAATAGACCACGCGAGATTTCAAGGTCATCACAGGCTTCACTTCAATTGTGCGTGATACTTCTGTAGAAGGATAAAAACCGTACAACAAACACCCCGGCCGAACGAGCTCATAATGAGCCTGTGGATATTGTAAAATCCCACCCGAGTTCGCCATGTGTCGAGGGGGCATCTTCAGCCCCTCTCTGTCGAAGTACCGAGTGGCCTTTTCGAACTGCTCAATCTGTCGAAGGGATATTTCTTGATTCGCGCTATCTGAACTAGAAAAGTGAGAGAAAACGCCGACAATGTCGCAATGTTCCGCCTGCAGCGCCGCTTCAAATAATTGATGAGCATTTTCAGCACGAACACCTATTCGTCGCATGCCGCAATCAATCTTTAGATGAATCTGGGCTCGCTTGCCTAATCGTTTAGCAGCTACGTCAACTTGATGAACTTTGAACGTCGAAGACGCAGTCAACTGGAGATCGAACTCTAAGAAATAATCAATTTGATTCCCAATGATTCCGCCAAGAACTAAGATTGGGCAAGTAACCCCCGCGCGACGAAGAGCAATACCCTCTTCCAAAAACGCCACACCAAGTTGATCAACACCCAGACTCTCAAGTTCTTTCGCAATTCTCAGTAGGCCGTGACCAAAAGCATTCGCTTTGACAATCGCCATAACCTTTGCGGACCCCACCTTTTCTTGAACAACTCGAAAATTGTGGGCAAGAGCATCAAGGTCCACGAAGGCTGTGGTTGGCCGAACAGCGATAGCTTCATCATCTAAAATATCATTCATCCGAAATCTCTTCGCTCATTTATGTCCTGGGACTTCCCATGACGGCACTGGCTTGCCGAGGGCAAGCTGTGTTACGCAATGTAGTGTATGCGAATCGCACGGTGGATGTACATAGTTGTCATGGGATGCTTAGGCGTCAACATTGCATCAGCAGAGACGTCCGATTCGGATTCCAACCTCCTGGATATCACACCATCATTTGAGTTCGAGTATAGAACCCAGTTTGTTGGTATGAGACCCTTATCGCTCAACGACCTTACCGCCGAGAAAGTTACCTATTTTGACCAACGTGCGAGAGCCACTTCGGTATTCCAAATAGGAAAGAATGTCAGGATTCATTCCACTCTTGACCTTCTCGATGGGGTTTTATTTGGCGATAACGGAAGTTTTGTTGGTTCTCCGCGGCGAAACCGTGGCTCTATCGTCGCTGCAAAAAACCCGAGTTTGGCTCGCCTGAACATCGGACAAATCGACGAGTCGGTAAGTGCATTGGATTTAGACAACTATGGCTATATCCTCGAGGAAGCCGAGCCGCTTATCGTTCGCACGCTTTTTGGTGAGGCACTTACACCCATCGGGCTTGTGAGAGCGGGTCGACAGACGCTCTCAAATGGTCGCAATGTTCTTATTCACGACGGTAGTCGAATCAATCGTTGGGGTATTAGCAAAGTCCCGGACGTCGTAGACGGCGTCGCGTTTGCGACCAAACTGTCCGCGATTTCGGATATCATCCGCGGAAGTAAAATAGATAAGAGCCAAGACAACGGGCTCTTTGCCGCCGTCTTATACGGGCAAATTGTAGAAAACGATCCCACGGCACCAGACGATTTATATCAAGGTGCTGCAGCCATCTTCTATCGAGGAAAAGACTTGAGTCTTGCAGGGTTTGATATTCCAAAGATTGACTCCGGCGTCGCCATGACCAATCGAAGTCAAGGATTCTATGAAACTGATATCTATAATGTGACCGGCTACTTCATCCTAGAAATGCCGAAGTTCTATATGAGTGTGTTCCACACACAAATGACAGGCACAACTCGAGAGATCTCAGAAGGCCTGAGTAGACTAGGGACACGGGTTGGTGAACCAGGGTCTCAAGACCTCGCTGCGTTCGGTGGATGGGTCGAGCTTGCATATCGCCATAACCCATTCGAGTTTGTATTCGAGTTTTTCTACGCCTCAGGCGACGATACACCTTCCGTGACAGATCCAATCAATCAGCTTACGTTCGCCCAAGATACAAATGTCGGCCTCCATCTATTCGAAAACGTTCTTTACTACCAAACAGCACGTTCAGCCGCTCGCGGTGTCGCTAGCCTGAAGGCCTTAGATGCACCCACCTTCCCAGCGAATGAGATCAACACCTACGGCGGACTACAAAATGCGCTCGTACTATTTCCACAGATAATATTCGACCCTTTGCCTTGGCTCTCAACGCGAACCGGAGTCATGTTTGCATTTACCCAACGCCCTGTGGTGGACCCTGTAGCGACGATTTTAGGCTCAAGTGGCAGCTCTTTAGATGACGACAAAGTCAACTTCAATGGAGGCCAACCGGGGAACTACTGGGGCACAGAAATTGACCTCGGGATCACCTTAAAACCTGTCCCCGGATTTTTGATTGATATTGAAGGCGCCTACCTCTTTACCGGAAATGCTTTTTGGGATGAAAATGAAGACGCGGTTGACTCATTGTTCGGAAACGTTCGATTGACCTATTATTATGACCATCAATAACGAGTTTTGGCTGAAAAAATGGAATGACGGAATCATCGGATTCCACAGAAAGTCAGTTAACGAGAAACTCAGTCATTTCTTCGATCAAATCAAAGACGAATCAACGAAACGTGTATATGTTCCTCTATGCGGCAAATCGCTCGACATGATTTGGTTGGCCCAGCAGGGCATGGAGGTTATCGGCTCTGAGATCTCCGAACTGGCGATCCAGCAATTTTTCCGAGAAAACGAAATATCTTTCGAGCAAACTCGTCGCCGATTCAGCTCTCAGCAGGTTGTCATCGAGAATGAGGACTTCTTCAACTTTGACCCGCGTGAGCTCGGAACAGTCGACGCGATCTACGATCGGGCGGCTATGGTCGCAATGCCGAGCGAACGGCACGCTGAGTATGCGGAGAGGTTACTGGAAATACTTAGGCCAGGAGGATCAATACTTTTGGTGACCTTCACGTATAAGCAAGAACAGATGTCCGGACCTCCATTTTCAGTGACCGAGCAAAGCGTACTTCAATATTTCAAGACGGCAAAAATCACTCAACTCTTTCATCAAAGCATTCTCGAAAAAGAACCGAAGTTTCAAAGTCGAGGGCTGGACAGCCTAACCGAGACAGTCTGGCGGGTTCAAAAACCGTAAACCACCGTAAATATTGTTCTTTTCAAATCCTTATACACGAAAACTTATACTTGCCCATTGGGAAACTTTGACACTACGAAAAAGAGGCTATGAGTTTAGACGCGAATGTAAAAACAGAAATCGCAAACACGATTGCTTCAGATGATGTTGTCCTATTCATGAAGGGCCGCCGGACGATGCCACAATGTGGTTTCTCTGCGACTGTCGTTCAGATACTAAACCAGTACGTAGATAAATATACCACGGTCAACGTTCTTGCGAATCCTGCCATCCGCGAAGGAATCAAGGCCTATTCTGAGTGGCCAACTATTCCCCAACTTTACGTAAAGGGTGAGTTCATCGGCGGATGCGATATTGTGAAGGATCTGGATTCACAAGGGCAACTCGCCACTTTATTAGGCGCAAACACCGATGTCAGCGAACCGAAGGTTGAACTAACCGAAGCGGCCCAAACCGCGCTGAATGCTGCCGCTGAAGAAGGTGAACCGAAGGTTCTTCGCTTAGAAATCAGCCCTGACTTTCGATACAATCTCGGCTTTGATGCACCTTCAGCTCAAGATTTCGAGATACAGTCGCTGGAATATACAATTGTCGTTGACCGGGCGAGCGCTCGCCGAGCCGAGAATGTGGTCATCGACTTCTTGAACGAAGCAAACGCCTCAGGCTTCAAAATCACAAATGACGCGGCACCTGCTTCAGTTCAAGAACTGAGTGTAGAGGCACTCAAGGCAAAAATGGATGCGGGCGAAGAGATGCAACTGCTCGATGTTCGTACAGAAGAAGAACGCAGAATCGCGAGTATCGATGGGGCCCGACTTCTTGACCAGGCCGTGATGGAAGAAGTCTCCGAGCTCGATAAAGATACAGTATTAGTTTTGCACTGCCACCATGGAGGACGATCACAGCAAGCCGCCCAGCACTTCATCGGTCTTGGGTTCAAGAACGTGTACAATGTGACCGGTGGTATCGACGCGTGGTCGGCAAAAGTAGACTCCTCGGTGCAACGCTACTAGCCGGGAAGCTCAAATGAGCAATTCCCGCCCTAAACTTCCCCTCACCCGGACGTCTCTACTCGGCGTTTGGACACTCGTTGCCATTCCAACTTTACTCGTACTGACCTGTGCAGTCCTTATTCTGGTTTATCAACAAACAACGTTTGATGTCATAATGGGCGTATTTCTCGTCGTATTATGCCTAACGATAGGCGCAGGCGCCGCACTTACTCTGACCGGTATCGTTAAAGATAGAAAACTTGCGGCTCTTCAATTAGATTTTGTTTCAAAGGTATCTCACGAACTGAAGACACCGCTGACCTCGATTCGTATGTTCACGGAGACATTAATCTTAGGACGAGTAAGTGAGCCCGAAAAGATAGAGAGCTGTCTCAACGTCATCGCGACGGAGACAGATCGATTGTCCCACCTCATCGGCAGGCTACTTTCTTGGGGACGCATGGAAGCCGGTGCTTTTGCAGTAGAACGTCGGCTTCAAGCTCCGTCTGATGTCGTCGCACAAGCTCTAAAAAACTTTGAGGCACAAGCTCGAGCAAAAGAGACGGAAGTCATCGTAGACATGGATACCGAAATTCCAGATATTCATCTCGATGCGGTCGCACTCACCGACGCCATCCTAAACCTACTAAGCAATGCCGTTCGCTTCAGCCCGGAAACAAAGCGGATTTGGGTATCCGTCCGAAAGAATGGCTCGCGGTACGTTGACATCGCTGTAAAGGATGAAGGTATTGGGATTGAAAGAAACGAACACTCTCGGATTTTCGAGCGATTCTACAGTGCCGATGAACGTATTTCTCGTTCAACCGGTGGAACAGGTCTAGGACTATCGATCGCCGAACATATTGTCTTAGCGCACGGTGGACGGATTCTTGTACAGAGTCAGGTTGGCAAAGGAAGTACATTCACTATCCGACTGCCCATAGAGGTGAGCGAGGAAGATAATGACTGAAAAAATTCTAATCGTTGAAGACGACACATCTATTTTGCGCGGTCTTCAGCTCAACTTAGAAATGGAAGGTTACGAGATCTTCACAGCAGAGGATGGTCAATCAGGCATTGAAGTATTCGAAGAAAACCATCCAGACCTCGTCATCCTAGATATCATGTTGCCGCGCATGAATGGCTATGAAGTTCTTGAAGCCATTCGAAAATTAGATCCGGAAGTAGGCGTTGTCGTCCTCTCCGCTCGCGAAGGCCACGATGACAAAGTTCTTGGCCTTACTCTCGGTGCCGACGACTTTTTGGCAAAACCTTTTGAACTCAGGGAATTACTCGCGAGAATCAATGCACGCCTTCGCCGCAAGCGAATAAAGGACTCGACGGTGACACAACTCAAATTTGCAGATGTCACGATAGACTATGAATCGCGGCGAGTACTGAAAGCGGAAGAAGAAGTTGAAATGACATCTCGGGAATACAACTTGTTATGTTACCTCGCGAGTCGGCCAGACCGCGTAGTGACACGAACCCAGATTCTCGATGAAGTATGGGGAAAAGACTATGAAGGGACTGACCGCACCGTGGACAATTTCATTGTAAGACTGAGAACTAAACTCGAAAACACCGAAGAAAAACCCACGTTTTTTCAAACAGTTAGAGGTGTCGGCTATCGTTTTTCACCTCCGTGATATCCTCATGACAAAGGGAACCTAGACTCGGCGCGTGTCCGAGATAAAGGCAGAAAGTCTCAATCATAACGAAACCGACGAAAAGTACACTCTAGCAGTGGGTCCGTTCGTTATTTTTCACGTACTCACCTTTGTTGGTTTGTTTTTCGTCGAGTTTAGCTGGAGTCTGGTATGGCTATGCGTCGGGATGTACTATGTCCGAATGTTTGGAATCACCGCAGGCTTCCATCGTTACTTCTCTCATAGGACCTTCAAAACGGGGCGAGCATTCCAATTTATCCTCGCTTTACTTGGCACACTTTCGATTCAAAAAGGTGTGCTCTGGTGGGCGGCGCATCATCGAGACCATCATAAATATTCGGACCTCGAAAACGATATCCACTCTCCTAAGCAGCGTGGCTTTTGGTATTCTCATTGTGGTTGGTTTCTTTGCCATCGTAATGATGAGACCAAACTCGATCGCATCCCAGACTTCGCAAAATATCCAGAACTAGTATGGCTGAACAACCACGAACATTTGTGTGCCACGTTATTTGGAGTAATCATGTTGGCTGTCGGTGGACTACCTTGGCTTGTCTGGGGTTTTGCGCTCAGCACTGTTCTACTTTGGCACGGAACATTTACGATCAACTCGCTCAGCCATGTTTATGGAACGGTAAGATACAATACAGGCGATGATAGCAAAAACTCGCTGATTCTATCTCTGATCACCATGGGTGAAGGCTGGCATAACAATCATCATTACTATCAGAGCAGCACGAACCAAGGCTTTTTCTGGTGGGAAATAGATATGAGTTACTACATTTTGAAAGCTCTTTCGTGGGTTGGAATTGTCTGGGGTCTTCGCACGCCTCCCGAAAAAGCGCTGAAGGGAGAATTCACAGCACCTTTAGCCGCGCGCAAGAACAAGAACACCAGACCCGAGGCTCCCCTTCAGCCTGCAGCTTAGCCACGAAAGTGAAATAAACCAACCGCAGCAGCTGTTCCGACGTTCAACGAGTCAACCTCGTTAGCCATATCTATTCTCAATCTAGCATCACACGCGTCGATCGAGGCGGCAGTGAGACCGTCTCCTTCTGAACCAAGAACGATGGCGGCTGGTCGGTAAGTTGTATCTGAGCAACTCAACGATTGAGAGTCGGAAGAAGGTGACATTGCGAACAAGCGAACACCAAAACTTCGAAGGGTCATTAGGGTAGATGCAAAATCACTCACCCGTATCCAAGGAAGTGTCGTGGTCGTCCCGATAGAGACTCTGGTCGCAAGTCGATATAAAGGATCTGCACAATCTGCGCTTAATATGACCGCATCAGCACCTAAAGCCGCCGCATTGCGAAACACGCTGCCGATATTTTCGGGATTTAGAACCCTCTCCAACAATACCAGCAAAGACGAAGATGAAACTATTGTTGAGAGCTCCATCTCTTCGGGGCGCTTACCTAAAGCCAAAAAGCCTCGATGAAAATTAAAACCCACAATGGCATCCATTACCTCTTGCGAGGCCTGAAATATGTCGAATGATTTACCTGAAACTATCTTTAACTTTTTTACCGTTTCGACATGTTTTTCAAGAACAAGCACCGATTCACAAATCATGCGAGACTCAGTGACAAAACGCTCTAACACGAGTTTACCTTCGATAATAAAACGGCTTTGTCGCTCACGTAATTGAGAATCTTTGAGATTGCGGTAGCCAGCGATTCGACTGTCTTCCCACGATGATATTTGGATTACATCTTCCAATCTACGCCCAGATAACCCATATAACTTTCTTGTACAGGAATCACTCTTAGCTCATCCACACCGCGTTGAAGACTTATTGCGCCATTAGTGGGCTGCTCTAAACTGACGTTTTCATAAAAGTATCGGAACATGCTTCGAATTTGTAATCTTCCTGGGAACCACGAAAGAGGAAATTGATACGCTAACGAAATACCACCGTCTGCCGCATTTTCCTCACCCAAAAACCACTGACCATCTAACGTTCCTGTGAGGCCTTTCCATGTTCGAAACGCTCGAAGCCGAAGCAAAGCTCTGTTTGTGGCCGAGTCGTCAACGATTGCCAAGCTACGAACTTCCGCATCAAACAATCGACGATTTTTATATATAAGCCCTATTCCGGGCAGGAACCTAAAGTTTGCAATGCTCGTAGGATCAACGTATTGGTCGGGTGTTCTCATGAGAGTATCGAGCTGAAGAAATCCTTCGATCTTGGGAGCAAACTTGTAACCGGCTCGAAGTCTCGCTGCTGAGTACGTTGCCACCTGAAGCTCAGAATTAAAGCTATCTACCGGGTTGCCATTTTCATCCACGATGGTTGACGTCTGCGCTCCCTCGTTACCTTGCTGATCCAACGGTACTACTAACGCACCTAACGGGTCTCTCTCGAAACTTTCGGGCGTGGAGAATCGATACATAATCGTACT
Organism: Myxococcota bacterium; assembly: GCA_036337945.1. GTDB lineage: Bacteria > Myxococcota > Kuafuiibacteriia > Kuafuiibacteriales > Kuafuiibacteriaceae > JAYZDF01. The sequence goes on along the minus strand of JAYZDF010000140.1, from coordinate 9,726 downwards.
AAATCTCTCCAATACAAATCGGAAATACATTTGTCGACTCGGTCGGTAGGCGGCTATCGCTTGTAGATTTTGAATTCGTTGACCCGTGTCCAGTCCGTCTATCCAAGCATGAATAAACAAATCCAAGTCTTTGGAAAGACTCAGTCCAGAGTTAAGGTACACGGCTACGCGATCGAGTTGGAAATCCTCTTTTTGGTAATAGGTCGCTGCACCAGACATCTCGATGAAAAAGTTGTCCATCGACCACGACGCCATCGCACCAAATCTTGACCAGTCAGAACTAAACTCTTCCGGTCTGTAGAGTCGATAATTAAACCGGAAAGGATTATTTGTAAGACCACCAAAAGCACCTATCACTAGCTTTTCCATAGGTTTCGCGCGAAGGACCAAACCATCGACTGATAGAAAGCCAGCCTCGCGAATCGGTACCCTGCCCATTTGCAAACCCCAAACGGGTTCACGCTTTTTTCTATGTGCCGTCATGCCATACGACAGATGAAGACTATTGAGTCTATACTCCGTAGGTCGACTTGTTGTTCGCGAGCCTCGATATTCTCCGTCAGTGTGCGCAGAAAACCAGCTCCCTTTAATTCGAGTATAATTGGCGTCGAGGCGAAGTCTGTAGAGACTGATATCTCTGTTTGCATTTTCCAATAACACTATTCGTGGATTATCAGGGCTGTAGTCATAACCTATATCCTGCCCTAGTGTTGTCACGTGATAGTAAGCTGCACTTATTCGTGACGAAAACTGTCCCTGTCTTCCCGTTAGCGACTGACCTGGAGTAATCACAGGAGTTAAACGGGGTTGGTTTCTTTTCGGAAGTTCCGCCTGAACGGGCACCTCAGTCTTTATGGGCGTCATAGCACCAAGATTGGACCAACGAGATAGTGCTTTTGTCTTCAGCTCGGAGTCCTTCGTGGCGGTACTCGGTTGAGAAATAGCTTTAAATTTTTTTGTTTTGGCTTTACGCTCACGTTTTTTAACTAGAGACTTACGAGACGTCTTCTTTTTCTTCTTAGCACGCTTCTTCGCGATGCTCACCGATGGCAAGGACGTTGTGGTTCCGACAAATGCGGACGCCAACAATAAGATAAAAATAATCCTTATAATCACGGGGCGCCCGCCTTTGGTTCGAAGTAGGTCCCGTTTATAAACGAGAAGTCGTTATGGCACTGGTCACAGTCTAAGGTGACATATTTGCCTTGGGCATCTGAATATCCACCCATAAATACTTTGGGCGTATTGATTTGTGCACTGATCTCCGACTGGTGATATTGAGAGCCGCGATAGTCATCTAGATGACAATTGTAGCAGCGGTCAGATATGAAATAATTTCCACTTTGATGGCAATCGCGACAGTCGAGAGTGCGATGAATGCCGCGAAGAGTGAAGGCTGTACTCATATGGGTAAAGCTAGTTGGGAGCCAACCGTTCTGCTCATGACACTGACTGCATTCATTACCAAATGAACCGGAATGAACATCGTCTTGTTGATGACAAAAGCCGCAAGTTTCCCCCCGCCCCGAGAGTCTGGTGACGCCGCTGTGGCATTGGTCGCAAGCTAGAACACGATGGGCTCCTGTGAGCGAGAACCCAGCATTCTCGTGATAGCCATTACGCGGTGGATTTTTCCATTTTTGAACACCGTGACAGCCTTTGCAGTCGATATTATCTCGGACTTGGTGAGGGTCAGGATGGCAATTGGTACAACGGTCTCCATCTGCACGAAATTGAAGATCCAATGGGAGGTTCTTTGGAATTTCGATTATCGCAACGGTCTCTAACAGTTTTGCTCTGTCTTTTGTTTTTGGGGCAGGGAGAAAGTGGCAACGTTGACATCGAATTTGAGCGTGAACACCTTCTGTTTCGAACTTTGAGTGTAAGTTGTGATCGAACTTTGGTGCGCCACCCGTTGTCTCGTGACACTTTCCGCAATCTTCACCAAGAGCACCTGAATGCACGTCGTCTTTTTTGTGGCAACTCTCGCATCGAATCTCACCAAGTTTATACTTTTTTTGAGGATGGCAATTTTCACACAGCACGAGCTGATGAAAGCCTGTGAGCGCGAAACGTGAGTCTCGATTATGATCGAAAGACAGGGTCTTAAAATCTCTTCCGCCGGTATGACAACGCTCGCAGTCAGCACCAAGCTCTCCTTTATGGACATCTTCGTGACAGCTTGCGCAATCTGATCTCAGGCCTGTGTATCTCACGGCTTCTTTGCACGCGGGAGAGCTGCCCAATTTCTCTTTTTTATGGCAGCCATCGCAGGAAGGTACAGCGTGCGCACCAACCAGTTGAAAACCAGTGATATTATGATCAAATCTTGAGGTTTTATCTCCACCTTTCACATGGCAACGCTCGCAATTTTCTAAGCCGAATTGCCCACAATGTGCGTCCTTGTGTTGATGACAATCTGCACAATCTCCTGCGACAAGCTTTTCAAACCCATTTGGTTTTCGGTTACGATGGCATTTTTGGCAGTTCCTCGCCATCGGCGCTCTATGCTTACCTGTAAGCTGAAAACCTGTAGAGTCATGCTTGAAAACCATCCGCGACATCCAGCCCTGTTCAACATGGCACGCATCGCAATCCCTTTTTCCAAAGCGTCCTTTGTGAATGTCTACGTGACAAGAAACGCAGGCCTTGTTGGGTTTGACAGGTTTACTACCGACTTTATGACAATCCTCGCATTTGTTTTGTCGGTGTTCTCCGCGCAAAGGGAATTGAGTAGCCCGGGCATGATTAAATTTTGTTCGAGAAAATTTAACCTCAGTTGAATGACATGACTTACAATCGCGTTTGGCTGAAATGACTGATTTGTGCGGATCTTCGTGACAACCAGAACAATCGCTAAAGTCTCGATTCGGCATTTGAAAGTTCACGCTGTCTTCATGACATTTTACACAAGCTTGCTTCGCATGATGTCCCTCAAGCGGAAAGCGAGTTTGATTATGATCGAATTTCGTCGCCGCTAAGTTAGCAACCTTGCGGTTTGTAAAGTTATGGCAAACCGTGCAGTCGGTGAGAGCAAAATCTCGAAACTTGTGCGGATTATCGTGACATGTTGTGCACTCGCCGCGAAGGCCTAGAAAAATGGATAGGTTCGTCTTCCGACTTTTCTTCTTGTGGCAATCTTCACAATTCTCAAATCGATGCGCGCCGAGGAGTGGCCAACCGGTCATTCGATGATCAAATTGGCGTCGCCCTCCAAATGGCTTCCAATCGATGATTGAGCGGCGCGCCTTTCCTGAGCCAGGCGGTTGGTCCTTATGTTCAATATGACACTGTACGCACCTCTGTTTTTTGACCTCGGGATGAGCGTGAAACCCAAGGCCGGCTTCGATCCGCTGCTTTAGATTTCTATGATCGTGGCACCCCAGGCACTTTTGATCAGTCACCCCTTTCCCTCCATCGTGACATCTTTGGCAGTCCAGCGGGCCGTCAAGGTGAGCATGTCCACGAGACATCGGACCAGGTGCTTGAGCAAAGCTGACGTTTTCTAACTGCAGGAGGAAACACAGTAACGCCAAAGCCCACTTGAAATATGAGACGACGAACTTTGCGCCTTTTTTATTATGCCATCTCAATTGCTATATATTTGCCTATACTTACAGGAGATCTCAACCCAATTTGGACCAGTCAGACTAAGTGTTTTCCGCAGTATTTGAACAAGCTCTGGCCTCCTGGTCTAGGATTGGCTAAATTATGACAGGACGCTGCTCTTCACTTTGCCGATACAGTCAATGCACGATGTTGATAGGAGATGAACATGAGATCTAGAGCTTGGATTGGAATCACACTATTCGCCCTATCGTGTCTCGCTTCATGTTCGGAAGACTTGGAGCCTCTAGTCCTTGCCCGCTGCGAAGACGACATCGAGTGCGGAACGGGCTTTATTTGCGAACTGGGCGAGTGCACCGCGAAAACAAATGTCTCATGTGCATCCGTGGAAGGTGGAGCTGCGATTCTGCAACCAGGGCCGCCGGTGGTGGATTTTGAACGAGTTGGCCCGGCAACTTCATTCAGGTCACTGCGCCTGAGGAATATTGGCAACTGCACTTTGACCATTTACGAAGTGAAATTCGATGGGGCCGACAGCGCTTCTTTCGAATGCCCTCGCTGCAACGACTCGCGATTCCCTATGGAGCTTTTCCCCCTCCGGGATGAAGAAATTCAAGTTGCATTTACCCCAGAACGAGAAGGCTCATTTTACGCTGAACTCAAACTCCTCAGCGACGACGCGGAATACTCTGAGATACGGGTGCCAGTGAGAGCGAGATTTGAGGGGATTCCGTTGGTCAATGTTGTTCCCGGTGACATCGATTTTTCCTATGTAGAAGCAGGCCGGACGGTCGAAGAAGTTGTACGAATCACCAACCAAGGAACCGGAACGGCACCACTCACTGTCTTAGATGTCAGACTCGCTCGAACAGGTACTTCAGCGTTTACGCTCGAATCCATGGCAACATTTCCATTGGAGTTGGCGCCGGCTACCGTTGATGCAACTGCTTCGGTCCCGGTCTATGTGAAGTATCAGCCGAGAGATATCGGTTCACATTCCGCTGAACTGATCGTCATCACGAACCAGCAACGCAATGGCACAGTGCGCATCCCTCTCAAAGGAACATCGAAAACACCTCCGAAAGTGAATATCTCGCCGGATAACTTGAATTTTGGAGAAGTTCCGATCGGTAGAACCAATGTTGCTCCTCTAACCATTGTCAACGAAGGAGGTTCACCACTGAGCGTTACGTATCGATGGGGCGGGACTAACTTTACAACGGACCTTTCTGCACTACCTGCGATCGTTCCGCCGATCCAACCAGGCCAGTATACCGAACTTCAAGTGTTTGCCAGTGCAACTGCTGTCGGCGAATTGACAGGACTCCTGATCTTCGAAACCAATGACCCTCAAAAACCGACCATAACGGTGCCCGTCTCAGCCCGAGGAACAGATGTAATCGGCAACCAAGTCGTCAAAATAGAAATGTCTTTTGAAAATGGCGAGTCTGGTTTTTTTGGAGACGACCTCCGAAACGTCGACATGAGCTTAGAAAATCCATTTGGCCAACTCGTCAACAAACAGGAACCGTCTCCAACATGGGGAGGCTTCGGCAATCCAACTTGGTTCGCGTTTGGAGTAAGTGAAGAGCCTGAGCGGATTATTCTGCCGGATGCGCAAAACGATGGCTCTTATCGAGTAATACTTCAATATGTTGAGGATTGTGCATCTGTCCCAACTCAGCTTCTTGCGGGCGTGCTCGGTATTTCAGTGTCTTCACTCACTAGTTATTTGTCCGGTGGGGCAGTAAATGTAGATGGAGACCGCATATCTAACGCAATCAGCAGTCTATGCCTCAATCGTCAGGGAACGCAGGCGACGGTGACAGTATATGTAAACGGGCAAGTGGTCGCAGAAACAACAATTTCCTTGGGCCAAAAAGGTGACGTCGCCTATGCGCTCGACCTGGTTCGTCAGAACGGAACTTACACGGTGAGGTAGCAGATGAAAAACATGCGAAATAAGTTAGCTCTTGTGGCCAGTCTCCTCGCAACTGCTTGTACAGAAGCGACAGCTCCGACCGTATTAGAGCCGCCACCGCCCGGCCTCAGAGCCAAGCCACAATGGTTGACATACTCTTGCGTAGAGCCCGGATGTGAAACTACTCGAATCACAAGCATCTCCGTGCTCGGTTCCCGCGATGTCGCAATCAAGAGAATCGTATTGTCGGAAGAAGATCGAGCGGACTTCGAACTTATACTGAGCAAGGAGCCTCCCTTCGTCTTACAGGCCTCAGAGACTTTTGAAATTCAAGCGACTTACCGGCCTACGGGTGACCCCAGACTTCGAGACGTAGAAGTCAGCGTCACTTATACAGATGCTGCTGTCAGTGATGACGACAATCGGATTGAACCGGGGGAACTGCAAATACCTTTGGTACGACGACTCATTGGAGAACCAAAACTTTCAGTAAATCCTCAACAGCTTATTTTTGGTTCCGTCTTGACCGGTGGAAGCAAGACGATGCCACTTGAAATCGCAAACTCAGGCTTTGGAAACGTAGGCGTGGTTATCCAATCTGTCACCACTGACGTTCCGGAAATCAAAATAGATAACCTCCCGACCTTGGCTGTACTTCCAGAGACCACCTGGGACGTTGATGTCACCTACACCCCGACGGAAGAGAAATATACAGAGGGTCTCATCACGGTAGTTTCAGCAGACTCCACCGCGAAACCCGCGCTCGTGGGTGTATACGGAACAAGTATTCCACGGCCCACGATCGCAGCAATCCCGGACTCAGGAATTGATTTTGGAGAAGTGAGAGTGGGTACGACCGCTATGGCAACGGTCGAGATTTATAACCAAGGCTCGGACGTACTTGAGCTTTATCGCGCTATCATTAGCGGGACTGGTACCGAGGGTCTTTCCTTGGAACTGCCGGGAGGAACGGAGACCACAACGGTCGCAGTCCTAGAATCAGTCGTTGCCACCGTCGTATTGGAGGGGCGCGCTGCGGGCGTAATCGAGGCTGAGATTTTGGTCAGAAACAACGACCGAGCCAACAGAGACTTCCGTATCCCGGTTAGAGCGCTTGTTACGAAACCTACAGTCCAAGTCTCACCTGGTGCTGTTAACTTCGGAGTGGTACCAAGAGGATGGCGTAAGACTGAACGAATTGAAGTTGAGAACTCCGGCTACGGTGAATTGACAGTCACTGAGCTTGCAAGCGTAGTCGGTTCGAGTGATTTATTCACGGTTCAGAATCTACCTCGCCTTCCGATCTCTCTTCGACATCAAGAGCGATTCAGCTTTGAAATCGAATTTCGCTCTGAAGCTCAAGCTGAATTCAACGGTGTTATTGCCATTGAGTCAAACGACCCAGAGTACCCTTATCGTGAACTTAGTCTAAACGCTCAAGGTTCGAGCTGCGAAGAAGGTTGTCCAATCATCAACGGGACACCTTCCTGCTTAGGGGGTGCTTGCGCTATCGATACTTGCGACCCTGGTTGGTACGATACCGACCAAGATGCTGCGACCGGATGCGAATGTGCGGAGATAGGAACAGATCCGGGAGACTTTTGCGCAAGCAGTTACTGGGCTGGAAACCTTGTAGACAACGGAGACGCTGCGACCGTTAGTGGGATTATCTCAGAAGAAACGGACGTCGACCTCGTTACGTTTTTCGCGATCGATCAAGGCGGCGTAGGCCAACTCTTCGGCGATGACTTCGACGTGAGGGTTCGACTAGAAAGCGGCGATCCCACCATTGAAATGTGCGTATACCGGCACAATACGGCCCAACATGAGACCGCTTGTCTCATGCAAAACGAAAGTTGTGGACGCAACTTCAGACGCGACGGCAGCTATGGCTCAAATGATAACGGCGATTATATCGTCAAAATATTTCGACGCCCCGGAGAGGCGCCTATCTGTACTCAATATACCGTCTTTATACGAAACGGCTAACCGACAGACCCACAGCGATTAGTCCGATTGGGTAAACATGATCGTGGCAATAATAGTAAGCACAATGGCCACTAAGCCAAATACCGCAGCAATTAGCCATAGCTTTTGATCACCACCACCGGACGAATTTGGGTTTTTCGTTTTGCGAGTAGTCGCTACGCGCGGATTGAGTGGCGATGAGACCTCAATGTAATTTTGGGATTCGGCAGGATCTTGAATATCCGTCCCTTCAACTGAACCAGCTGGTACTCCTATCCTGTCGATCAACGAGTCCACTCGCCCTCGCCTCCTTTTGCCCTCATCCTGTCTTGATTCACCGTCATGAGCCAATGTTCGAGTGGGTTCGGCTCGGGAGACATCGAAATCGTCGTCCGACCCATTAGATGAGGTTCGATCGTCGCCAGCTCTTGCCAAACTCACCGGGCGAACTTGGGGCTTCAGTGTTTCTTTCTCTTCCGTCTTAAGATCGTAGTCAGGCAACAATACACCTGGAGATGTTCCAGCATGTGTCCTAACTTCAGGTTCCATATCGACACGAAATTCACGACTATCCAATGAGATATCACTGCTTTTCTTTCTGCCTGTGTCGAGCATCCTCGGAGACTGAACTTGGTTTTCAGTCGTTGAAGCTAACAAGGCCTTTTCCGATTCTATGCGTGTAGGCTCCGTCGCCTGATCGCTATATTCTGTCGCGACCTCACTGTCAGACGAGTCTAAATCCTGCGGAAGGACCTTAGTGATTTCATCATGACTATCGCTCAAGTCCCGGTTCCTCGTCGACATTCTGCTCTTTGCTTGCGCGAAGGTCGAGGTCCTCCTGCAAAATCACCGCGGCAGCATAAGCATCGCGAAGTTCTTTACGTTTTTTTTTGTCACGTATACCCTTTTGATCCATCAGTTGATTTGCCTCATACGTGGTGAGTGCTTCATCTACCGTCGAAATTTCGAAGCCAGGTAAGACTCCTTGAATTTGCAGAACAAACTCTAGAGCACGCTCAGATTCTGGGCCAGCCTCGCCACTAAGGCGGTTCGGAATCCCTACTACGATTCGTGTTGCGTTCTCCCTTTTTGTCACCTCAGCGATATATTGGAAGTCCTCGGCTGTACCTTTACGTCGGTAAACTTCGAGTGGACGGGCGGTCCAGCCTAAGTCGTCACAAACGGCAAGACCTATTCGCTTTGTTCCAAAGTCTATGCCGAGTGCTCTCTTAGACGCTTCGCTCATTCATATTTCTCCGCTAAAAAGGCTTCGATTTGGTTGACACGTGCGCGATCGAGTCCAGATTTTGACTTGGAGCGACCTCTCGCTAAAGCGTCAGCCACTTGGGCAGGGTCGCTCTTCTCCATGTAATACTCTGCCAGTGTAATCAACCACTGCTCCACCTGGGAACGTTCGGACTCAAGCTTAGCGTACATGGCTTTTCCAACTTGGCGAGCCAACTGTTTACGAGCGTTTATTCCTTCAGAATCCTGTTCGTCCTTTGGTAAGACTCCTTTCGGAATCTCCGCAGTTACTTCACCTGACACAACCGACTTTCCACCTCGTGGAACTTCAAGAGACCAACGAATCGTTGCCTGGCCCGTACCAGTGCCATGGGTGCACTTCTGTAACTCAATAGAAATTCCACCGTTCGGAACCGGTGCATCTTCTGCTTTCTTATCTACAGAAGGTGTCCACTCTGGAGGAACAATATACATCCCTATGCTTCGGTTTTTAGCTCCTTGGGCCACGAGAGAATCACGTAGCCATCCCTCCATTTCTTTACACGCCGAAGAGTCCAGCTCAGTGTCACGCGCAACTTTTTCGACCAAAACAATAAAGGTAAGGCGTTTGCTCAACTCTTTTTCCAGCTCTTTCATCCGCTTTTCTACGGTACGGTTAGAGGGGTCTATTTTTTGCGCTCGGTGCAAGTACATGTGCGCAGTTCCAAGCTTACCAAGCTTGGTTTGTGCCGCTGAGGCTTTTAGGCGTTGCTGTGTCACTTTGGTCTTATACTTATCGACGGTTCTTTTAGCCTGACGAATTGTTGGATCCAAATCAAAAAAAGCGACCGCTGCCTTACTCGCTTTAAGAATATTACGAGACCGTTCTAGAGAAGCAAGCTGTTGCTTCGCCTCCTGAATGCGTAAAGCCCGAATATGCTTTGCTGCAAGAGCTGGGATAGTCTGAGCACTCCCCTCTCCTTCAGGAACCAGCTTGGTAAACTCTGACTCAGCCTTCGGCAAATCATTTGCTGTAAGCGCTTTTG
>JAYZDF010000139.1:0-35956 GCA_036337945.1 Myxococcota bacterium | reverse complement strand
TGCGGGTGTTTGCGACAGTATCGTTGAGCTTACGTCTGTGCTCTTTGACAACTTCAAGAAGTCGGTCGTTGATGAGTCCGAGCTCATGGCCGTGTGATATCGACTGCGAAAAGCATTGGATGTCTTGTTGTCTCACCTCTTTCGAGATGTAAGTAGCGAGCAATCGCGCGGCAAGTTTTGAGTATTCGGGTTCTTCCGCGATGAATGAAGCAGCTGTTTGAATCGAGAGTTGATCCAATTCTTTCGTCGTTGCTCCGTCGTAGATGCCACCGATAGTTTTGATAGCGACTCGGTTAGCGTCGATATTTTGGAGACCACTACAGTTTCTGCCGACCGCGCGAACGATCTTGCTTACGTCCTCGAGTTCGAACGAACCGCTGCGCTTGCGGACCTGCATCGAGGTTGGTGTCATCACGGGCAGCATGGTCTTGGGAGGCTGCGTAATCTCTCTCTCTAGCGGTGCTCGTCTTACCGACGACGTAGACGTTTGCTGATCATTTGAAACTTGCGTGTCACCCTTGTGCATTAGGCGCTTCCCCTCATTTCGCCAGTTCATGGCGCAGTTAGCTCTATGGGTTTCGACGAACGAATCCGTACAAACCCTTTGGTTTTTTTCGTTTTTTCTCTCTACCAAGTCTGTGACGTCGCTCCACACTTCGCCGTATTCACGATAGCGCTCGACCTAACCCCTTTTCGCTCTGCCGAACCGTGTTTTCCTTGGTGATGCTCAAGATATAGGGGGCCATAGGCACTGTCAACACTATATGCGGGATTTTTCAGCCGAATTGCGGAAGTGCTGAACTGGATTTTTTCCGAGTTTTAAGTCTCATTCCGCAGGCCCTAATGTGGAATCTCACTGCTATATACCTCGAGCCAAATTCGATCCTCTGATGGGATCAACTTCTACGCTCTGTCTTTTTTGCTTATTCCGTTTTGCGAATAGCGACAAGGAATGAGTCAGTCTCGAGTATTGAATCGGTTTGCTGCAACCTTTATTGCGATGAATAACGAGGCGGCCATTTTTACCGTAGATTGGAGCCACAAGCCCTCGCAGCTGGAAAGCTCGTACTTGCTAAGCGTCCAAACGACACAAAGTTTCGGTCAATTCGACGTTGTTTGGTTGGGGATCTTAACGCGCATTAATGTCACATTGGTAATCATCAAATGACCTATAGGATCGAACATACTCATTCTCGGCTCGATGAATCTGGATTTGTGTTGGTGCGATCCGAAACAGCACGACTCAAAACTCTGCGTTTAATCGGTAAATGTTTCATAGGTTTAGGACTCGCCGGCGCAGCAGGAGTCTGGTTTCAGCTTGGACTTTGGAAGACGCGCACCGAAATGCTGTTTCCGATCCTGCTTGGATTGTCATTGATCGTGACATGTTTAGGGGCGTACTTTACCAACTTACGAGAGTTTCCATGGCCAACGAAAATCCGATTTCTTCCAAAACAGAAAACGTTGATATTTAGCTCTGAGAGCAGTTATAACGACGATTTGACGATTCCTTATCAGATGCTTCTGGGAATAAAATTGTTTCGGAGAAAAGTGCGAAGCACGATTGCAAGCTCGCGTGTTCAGGTCGACTTATACCGGGTGGCGCTTATCTTCGAAAATCTGTCAAACCTGACGCTCTTGACATTCCCACCGATTCCAAAAAGTAGGCGCGTACCAAAAGAGTATCTTGAGACATTTCATCAAATTCGGACGCGTTCGAAGTTAGTCGATGGCCACCAAAGCTCATGGCCCGGGCAAGAAAGCATCCCCCCCGCACGTTTTTTTTTCGATAATTCAAAAAAAAATCGGGAGATTTTTTGGCACTCCATCCCATCGTTCCAGGAACTTTGGCTCCTTTCGATACCATTTGTAGTCCTCGTGACCATCACATGGGTCGAAATTCAGTCGGGCTTGCGCCGTGAGCTGTACTGGTCCGTGGCGTTGAGCTCTATCATCTTTGGTGCGTATTTGGGTCGTCGGATCGCCAGACATAGCGCTACTAGGCACCGCCTTCGATTTACCCAAAACAGCTTAGAGATTGAAACAACGGGCTTTCTAGGCCGAAAAAATTTACGGATTCCTATAAATTGGATCGGAGATTTTCGACCATATTTCCCTGAAATAGGCGGCCTTCCTGCTATAGATATCGTTGAACGCTCAGCTTCGGCTCACCAAAGAACCGAATTCAATTCGCTCGATGAAAATGAGCATGAGTTTCTGGAGGACCTGAACATTTTCGCTCTTCCATTCCATTTTGGAAGGAGAAGGAGAATTCCCACGGCGGACCTGAATCTAAGGGAACTCATCTTTCTCGCGGATTGGCTGAACACCAACCGTGACTCCGAGTAAAGCCGAACGGGTTACTCTACCATTCCATTTTGGCTATGAGCGTAATCCCGCTGAGACTCTCAGACAGATCAAATATGGTTTGCTCTTTTCCGTCTGTGCAGGTGAATTAATTCCGTGTTAAGTATTCTTTATCGGTGGGGTTTTGGGCTCACCGTGGCGAGCATCCTTTCCGTCGCTTGTACAAAGCCGGAGCGCGACCGTGCTGACTCAGAAACGAGGAGTCTTTCAGAAAGGGAGGGAGCGCAAAAGGCGAATGACTCTCACGCAGCGGCAAACACTGCTGAAAATGTTGAAGCATTCTGCAAGCAATGCCATCTGGCGCCAGACCCGAAATCCTTACCCGACCAGCTTTGGGCTTCAGTGGTTCCGCGTATGTATGAGTTGGCGGGCGTGGGTACTAAGAATCCGGTGGGGCTCCCGAGTGTCGAATTTGCGCTATCGTACTATCAAGACGCGGCTCCGACCAAACTGACTTTGCCGCTCCCAAAATTGAGCAAACCAGGGCGTTTGGACTTCAAAAAGACGCTTCTTCGGCCGTCTTCCCAGGCTCCTGGGAATCCTGGCGTGTCGTCGATTCGAGCGGTTCGCTGGGACCGGCGTTCGTCTCCTTCACTGATTGTGACCGATATGCGGCATGGAGTCGTCATTGAGCAACCCTTAGGAAAAAATGGCGCCGCTCATTCTGGGGATGGGCAGATTATCGGTACCGCTGCCTTTCCGGCGGATGCAAACGTCGTTGATTTTGATCAAGACGGGAATTTAGACATCTTGGTCGCAGAGCTAGGAACATTTGGGCCGTCCGAAACGGACCGAGGCGGTATCGTATGGTTTAGGCAATTACCCCCTGAACGGGGACAGCCTCGGGCGTTCGAGAAGATTCAACTTCTCTCAGGACTGGGAAGAGTCGCTGCGCTTCGCTCAGGAGACCTGGATGGAGACGGTGATGTAGACCTTGTCATCGGTATGTTTGGCCTATTGGCCTCAGGTAAGGTTATGTGGGTCGAAAACCACGGAGCGCAAGATTCCAAAGGCGCGATCGGGCTCAAACTCCATGACCTTGATACTCGGCCCGGGGCAACAGACCTCGCTATCCAAGATTTCAATGGTGATGGCCGCCCTGATATCCTTGCGGTTCTCGGGCAACATTTCGAAGAGATAATGATCTACTCCAATAAGGGAAAAGGCGTGTTCTCGTCGAACCGCGTCTTTCAAGCTCCGAATCCTGATTGGGGGATGATGCGTGCAGCGACCGCTGATTTGGACAATGATGGTGACATGGATATTGTCGTTGCAAACGGGGATGTCATGGACACTCCGACGCCGAAGTATTTTCATGGAATCCGCTGGTATGAGAATCTGGGAAATTTTCAATTTAAGCCCCATCTTCTTACCACCTTGCTTGCAGCGGCAGCGGTGCAAATTGGGGATATCGACCGGGATGGCGACCTCGATGTCGTCGCGTCAGCTTTTGCACCTGCGGATGATGAACGAGTGCGTAAACCTGGTGGGTACGAAGGGGTAGTGTGGTTGGAACAAACTAAGAATGGTAAATTTGCTGTGCATCGTATCGAATCGACCAAGTCCGATCATCCAACGATTCTACTTCTCGATATCGATCGCGACCGGGATTTAGATATCGTCGCGGGAAACTTCATGATTGGACCGACTGAACGCTATAACGAACTCAACTGGCTGAAAGTTTTCACAAACCAAAAGTCAAAACGCCGCAGGAGGCTCCGTTAGGCTACCTCCAATCGAAAGCTCCTTGTTCGTTTATCGAGAGCCTGTGGACCTCGCGAACTGAATTCCACGGAATGTTGGGTGCATAAAGGTGCGGGAAGGAGACATTCTTTCGAGATTTCACAACCTCCCATTTTAAGTCCGGACCGAGTGCTTCGGCGCTTACCTCCAACGCATAGAGTACTGGGTACGTTGAATAATATCGAGACGCTGTCGTGAGAACCTCCGAGTGGGGCGAAAGATGTACGAAGCCTGATGATTCATCGGCACTGTTTCGCGGCACCCGCCCCGACTCTTTTGCTGTGCGTAGTTCTTCCTCGGTGACGATTCGGTAGATGCTATTCGCGGACATACCTTGGTTATTACATATGCTTACTGCAATGGGTACGTCCGATGAACGTATACAGACTCCGTGCCTACGGAGTTACGCAGATATAATCTTGATTGTTGAAACCCGTGGCACACTCAAGATTGGTGTTACACCCGGTATATGCACAGGTACCAGCACGACATTCATAGTTGTCTTCGTCATACAAAGGAGAAGGAGTCACGCAATCTCTGACTGATCGGCAAGCTTTCGCGCAGTAACTCGCCTGGTTCTGACGACCTGGTAAACAGAGATATCCTGTCCCTAGTGACGTCTGGCACTCTGCATCGGTGTTACAACCGGAGTAGGTACACCTTTGCTGACGGCACGAATAGTTGTCTGTGTCGTATGCTCCCGTGGCGGCCGGGTTCGTTACACAATCACTCGGAGTTGTACATGACATGACACAAAAGGGAAGTGCTGCCGATAAGTCGCATTTATAGTTAGTATTGCTTAGGGCGGCAGCACACTCTGCGTCGGAATTGCATCCCGTCCACTCACAAACGCCATCCGATGTGCATTGATAATTATCTACATCGTAGAGTCCCCCTGGGACGAGGACGCAATCTCGTACGTCGCTACAACGTTGCATGCAAACCGGAATTGCAGGTTCCGGTTCCTCTTCTCCGGAGTCAGTCATCTCTTGTCCCGCATCGGGTTCGAGCGTTTGGCCGGTATCTGATTCGCTTTCCGCATCTCTTGAGAAACTTGCGTCCTGTATGATCTCTCCGTCTAAAATTGCGTCTGAGGCGTCAACGCTGTCTACGTTTGCATCAGCCCGGAATGGTGGGATGGTGACCTGCCTGCTGCCTCTTGCGGTCTTAGGCGCTTCCGAACAAGCGATGCCTCCTAAAAGCACACTGAAGAGGAAAACGATGAGAAATTTGAGGGGCTTCTTTCGCCAATACATACTTTTATCTATTCTAAGCAGTTTGATTATTGAAGAAACGCATTACTGATCGCGAACGGACCAGGAGCGTACGGTACGGTGAAAGCGTGGTTCCCTGTCTCACGAGCCAAAACAGTATTGCTATTTCGAATTTCGTAAACATACTCAATCGATGTTCCTGAGGCGAGTGAGGTAGAGTACGTCGTTCCATTCATCTCTACTGCCGGGTCAAAAGGTCCTCCGCCTAAGCTTTTGATAAACAATTTGTCACCAGAGCCGAGGGTTACATTTGTGATTTCAAAACTCACGGTTTGTTGCCCGGACGGTAGCCCGAGGCTGCCGGCGCTACTGCTTGTATAGGTGTTCAGCATTTCTGCAAACTTCCCTTCGGCTCTCGAGGCGAGATGTGGGTCATCGACCTCGACGATATTCTCGTCATTGAAAAACGCACCAAGGTTGGTCCAGTTAAACGAGCCCATAATCAATTTGGTATGATCGACAGTCACAAATTTTGAATGCATTTCAGCAAAGCTGCCTCCTGTAGCGTCAGCTATAACGACGTTAATGCCCGCTGCTGTGAGTTCATCGTCGGCATCGGAGCCTTCTTGTGTTGCTTGTCGTTCGTCCAAAATAACGACTACATTGACACCTCTGTTTTTCGCGGCGATAAGCGCGTCGACAACAATGTTCACATTGAGTTGGAACATTGCGACGAGGACCTGACTTTGTGCGCTGTTTATCAAGTTGATTACTTTATCGTGTAGGTCGTCTTCAGGTCCCATCCAGGCTCTTAAAACTGAATTAGGCGGGTAGGGCGTACTCACCGCGTCGCCGCCTGCAAGTAGTTCATCAAATTCTAAGTCATAGCGCGCCGCGAGATCAGTGCTCTCCATAACGATCATGTCTTCGTCACTAATATTGAATGCTGTGTGAGAGTAGTTTGCTGAACCTGTCAGTACTGTCTTGCCGTCGATAATCGTGAATTTGTTATGCATCGTGGAGTCCATTGCTTCGGTGCGCTCCACGAGTGTGACATCCAACCCGGCCATGATCATTCGCTCTCCCATATCGTTGTAGAACAGGTCTTGCTGCTTCTTATCGAGAATAATTTTGATATCAACGCCGGCGGCAAGTTTATTCCTTAGGATAGTAAGAACCTGGTTTAGTCGTACATTGAAGAAAGCCATCCGAATTGATGTTTGGGCTGCCTCAAGATGGGAGAGCACGATACTTTGAAGTGGGTCATTGGGAGCGAAGTATAGCGAGGCTTTGAGGTCGGCCTGATGCCAGTCAGGCGTGGTAGCGTCGATCATCGAATTCGATTGGTTACCACCTCCGTTGGGTAGGCCCGGTGTGCCATAGTCGCCATCACCGAAGTTTTGAGTAGCAAGCTGCCAGCTCGCCGGGGATACGTTGTTGAGGCCTGGGCGTGTAAGCTCAATACTGTAGCCTGATTGTTTTACAGGCCAGGGGACATCGGTTCCGTATTCTACGCTGTCCATGACTAGACCGTTCGCGTCTTCTAAAATGACAGCATCTTCGCCAGAATTCTTTAGCAGAAAGTCATCCCCATACACATAATCAGCGGAGTATCCTCCGTTGTTTGTCGCAGACCTGCCAAGTACAACGTATGCACCAGGTTGAACGATAACGCTGCTGCTTATTACATGTCGATTGCGAAAGTTGTCCTTGAGAACCCAGCCTTGAATATCAACTGCGTCTGAGCCGATATTGGTCAATTCAACCCACTCGCCAAAGTCGTCAGCAACTGCGCGGGGGTCGTACATAATTTCATTGATTACGATTTCAGTAGGTGGTGGAGGCGGAGGAGCACCTGCATCTGCTGATGGATTCGAGGAACCTACGTCTGCAGGGTTTCCTGCGCCAGCATCCACTGTTGGGTTCCCTGAACTTGCGTCCATAGTTCCAGTCGTCGAATTTGCATCCATAAGGAGACTGAAACCAGCGTCTAGCCCAGACATGCTTCCAACTCCTGGGGGGTTGGTTCCTTGCGATTCATCATCTCGGCAACCGAGCAGAGCAAACAAAAGCGCACATGTT
This sequence comes from Myxococcota bacterium, assembly GCA_036337945.1. Lineage (GTDB taxonomy): Bacteria > Myxococcota > Kuafuiibacteriia > Kuafuiibacteriales > Kuafuiibacteriaceae > JAYZDF01. Next base: position 28,550 of record JAYZDF010000139.1, on the reverse strand, counting down.
ACGACGACCTGATTCTTCATATTCTATTCGTCCTCCACAAAGCGGCAGCGCCGCCTCATCAAGGTCTGCGGATAACAGTCTGGCTCGGAACAGGCAAGGTCGAAACGTCCGATAATGTAGGTGGAAGTCGCTCTTCTAAGCCTTCTTTGCCTGAGGGTCTAAATCGCCTAGGCGGAATGTTCCTGTTTTCGGCTTTTGTCCGATGAGAGGCGCCTGTTTGCTCTGGGGGTGGGCGCTAAATGTCTGATATTGCTCGGCATGTCTGGAGACTCGATCGAGAGAATTCGTCAGCGTTGAATTGAGCGCAATCGCCTTGTCAGCAGCGGCTTTGGCGAGGAGACCCACGTGTGTTGAAGCGCTTTCGGCTCTGTGTTTCTGATCAAGGTTCACCGCCACATCAAGAAGACTTTGAGCCAACGAGCTGAGTTCTTTAGCTTTTTCTAGTCGAGCAATCCAAGCATGAAGCTCTACATAGGCATCCTCAGGAAGCTGCAGCTCCTTTGCTTCATCTTGGACTAATGACTCGAGAAGAAATTCCACGGCGGGATGGAGATTCTCTGGTTCTTGATTATCCATAACTAAGCTTTCAGCGTCATCTTAGCCCAACCCAGCCCTCAGAAACTAGAAAATGAGGACAGATTAGGTCAATTGACCACCTGATAACATACGATCGGCACCAATGCCGGTTCCTGACTCTTTGACGGAATGCGCAATACTTCCGTTGATTTGCGACTTACTCGACCAATTTGAAATCGAGGTTGCATCAGCGCGTTGTGCAAGGCGTTTTAGGTCAATTTGCTTATCCACCTTTTCGAATTCTTGCTTTTCTCGATTCTCATTGATCAACTGTTTATCTTTTTCGAATACACGAAATCGTTGTTGAACGAATGAACTCACTAAACCAAAATTAAACATTTCATAAACTCCTCATCGCGCCCTGGTAAAAAGCCACCGCGCAACTGCCGCATAGAACAGCAAGTTGCGGGCCAACTTTTTCATAAATCAGAAGAAGGCCTAAACTGCGTTCAGCGCACTCTAAAGTGTGCACTATGCACCATGAACGGTGCAGTCTGAGGAGGTCTGTCGACATGAGGTTGCTTTCTAACGGTCACGAAGAATGAGGGGTTATCACTGCTTCGTTTCGTAGAGAGGGATTCTGAGCTTCTCGCTCATTCTTGAAATGACGTCCACGAAATCGGGACTCGTAATCTTGTCAATGATTGTGAGCTCAGTGTTATCGCGTTTAGTGGCAATCAGGCCAAATGCCCCCGAATGATGGGTGATCGTGAACTTCCCGATATGCGCTAGTTTGACCGGCTCGCAGAGTTCTTTTGTCGAGATTCCCTTTCTTTCTTTGACACTTAGAAGACGCTGGTTGGGGTCTACAAGTATACTCAAGTCACGAAGAAGGCCACTTATGAGTCGGAAGCGCCACATTTCGAGAGGCATCCGAGGATCCCGAGATTCGGCCTTAGGCTTAGGAAGCGGTCGTGCGTCTTTTGCGTACACATCTTCAGGTTCATGGATGCCTAAAATAATTGGGATATCTAGGTTTTCAACCAATGCCCGGATATGTTTTGCCGCGATGACTTGGTCATCCGTGACCGTGGAATAAAGTAAAGAACGCGCCCAACCAGAAGAAGCACCGGTTTGAGACAACATTTCATTGGTCTCATCATCAATCCGCGTAAACCCACGCGGCGTTGCCGTCCGCTTTTCAAAAACCTGGAGAATCTCCTCTGCATCATTTTTCTCGAAACCTTTCGGTATCCGAATATCCACTTGTAGTTCGATCTTCAAAGAATTCTTCGTCTCCTCATGAAGTGTTAGACGTGTCTCCTTGAACTCCGTTTTGGCCCGTCGATACATAACCACAGTCTTTTCTGTACCGACTTTAAGATCATATCTCTTACCCAATTTATCCATAAGTTGCTGCCGAGTTTCATTGTCCATACTCGTTGCATAAGACACACATCGGCTACTACACGCAAGGTACAAGCAGCCTTCTTGTTCTATTCAATCCTGTTACCGCGTGTCGACGGTTGCACAGTGGTCAAAGTACTCTCGCGTCTAAGTGGATTAGACTTTGCGTCGCGCCCCGTCAGTCAGTTGCAGTTCTAAAGTGATTCTCTTGACCAATCGAGTATCGGCCACCCACGTGCGTAGGCCTCTTTTCTTAGTTTACGATCGGGTGCGACAATCTTTGGATATCCAACAGCCTCAAGAACCGGTAGATCTGAAATGGAATCAGTGTAAAAGTAACAGTTTTCAAGACTCCCTTTTGTGTCGTTCAGATATCTATTTGCGTGTACCAGTTTGCCTTTGCCATAGCAGGCCGGCTTAATAAGGTCTCCTGTGAAATAACCTTCGTTATCGACATCGAAACGATTGCATAAGATGTCATCGAGCTGAAGCTGCTTTCTACAAGCCTCTGATAAGTACTCAGACGAACTAGTGAGAAGGACAAGCTGATGTCCTTCTTTTCGGTGCTTTTCGATGGCTTGAAGCGCTCCAGGACGATACAGATGTTTGATTTCTTCTTCGTAAAATTGATAGGTTCTACGCTCCAAATCTTTCTCGAGTTTTCCTGCAAGAGTCGACACAGCATGGTCGAGTGCGTGTTCGATGTTTGCTTGACCAAGGTGATATCGCATGAGCCAAATAGAAGCCTGAACAGCTCTGCGTAAGGATATTCTACCGGCTTTAAATTCTCGCTTAACCCAAAGGGAACCGGAGTTTTTGCTAAGCAACGTGCGGTCTAAGTCGAAAAATGCTACGGACAATGTAGGGTGAGAGTAGTTCTAATGAAGCTCCTTGGCCACTATTTTGTGAGGACAAACGCGAGGTTTAGATGATGGATGAAGGAATACTATTATCTCAATACTGGGACTTTGACGAGGAACTTACATATCTGAACCATGGCTCATTTGGTGCTTGTCCGCGCGAGATTTTGAATCGCCAACATGCGCTACAGCAAGAGCTCGAGCGTCAGCCCATGGATTTTTTGGTTAGGAAACTTGAGCAGGCCCATTTGCAGGTCCGTAATTGTTTAGCGACGTTCGTCGGTTGCTCGCCCAGAGATATTGTATTTGTTAATAACGCCACGGAAGCAGTGAATACCGTATTGCGCTCGTTACCTTTTCAGCCAGAAGATGAGATTCTTGTCACCTCTCATACCTATCAAGCGTGTCGCAATGCGGCTGAGATTATTGCAGATAAGGCTGGAGCCAAAGTTGTCGTCGCCGAAATTCCATTTCCCTGTTCTTCGCAGGAGGCTGTGATAAAGGCTATCGAACAAGAAGTTACTTCGCGGACTAGATTTGCTCTGATTGATCATGTCACTAGTCCAACCGCACTTGTGTTACCTATTGAACACATTGTTTCTAAACTAGAGCGGGAAGGTATCTGGACTATGGTTGATGGCGCACATGCCGTAGGCATGCTGCCCTTGGACCTAGATAGGCTGGGTGCGAGCTTTTATACCTCCAATTGTCATAAATGGCTTTGTGCGCCAAAATCGAGCGCTTTTCTACACGTCAAGCCAGCCTTCCAGGAAGTGATTCGGCCATTGTCGCTCAGTCATGCGGCCTCATTGCCCGCGAGTGATACGTCCCGCTTCCAAAAAGAATTTGCATGGCCTGGAACTCATGATCCCACACCTTATCTAATGGTTCCCGATTGTATCGACTTTATCTCTTCTCGAACCTGCGACAGTTCTGAGGCATGGATGCGAAGGAATCAAAATGCGAGTGTCGATGCACGAAAAACTCTTTTGTCGGCATTTGCCATGAAAGAGCCGTGCCCGGATTCTATGCTTGGTTCAATGTTTGCGATTCCTTTGCCGGCAGGAGACTCAACTGACTTGCAAAGTAAGCTCCTTCTAGAGCACAAAATAGAGCTTGTTGTATCTCCCTGGCCGCAGGAAGATAGCCGTCTTCTAAGAGTCTCTATGCAGGCTTATAATTCGTACCAAGATATTGAGAAATTACTGTCAGCTCTTGAGAGTATGAAGCTTGTTTAGTGCTTTGTGACGTCTAGAAAGGGAGTGGGGACTTACTTGTGGGTGCAGAATCTAGCGCTGAAGCTGCGGTTTGTGCGAATTCGCCGGTGGTTGCGTCCAAGCGAAGGCTTAGAACTTGAGATAGATTCCAGAGCAGTTTTACTCCGAGAACGGGCTGTTTTTTGATGAGTTCGTTGATACGGTCTCTTGCAATCTTCAACAATTGGCTGTCTCTGACCGTTCTTGCTGTCGCGGAACGAGGTCGGGCACTGAGTAATGCCATTTCGCCGAAGTGTGCACCCGCAACCAGAGTCGTTATGAGTATCCCGTTTCTTTCGACCGAGACTTCGCCCTCGAGGACAATGAATAGTGAGTCCGAACTATGACCTTGGATAAAAATAGTAGTGTGCTTGCTGAGGTTAACTGTTTCAGCAACGGTCTGCAGCTGAAGGATTTCTTTATGGCTCAGATACCTAAATAAGTCGACATGCTTCATTGTCGCGAGTCGTGTAGAAATGCGCTGTGTCCGTTCCCTAAGTGCGGCGGAATCTTTGCCTTCGTGATGAGCTCTCACGACAATAGCAGTGATGTTATCGCTTCCCCCGCGTTCATTGGCTAAATATATAAGTCTATCAGAAACCTCATCTAGGTTATCTTCATTTAGGATATGTGAGAGTTCAGTCGGCTCATACACGTATTGATGTAAGCCGTCCGAGCAGAGCAAGAAGGTGTCATCAGGGAGAACATCGAATATAAGCGTGTCGACCATGACGAGTTCGCTTTGACCGAGGGCCCTTGTCACGACGTTGCGCATAGGATGCTTTCGCTTTTGTGCCTCAGTAAGCTCAGCCTTTTGAAGCACTTCTGCAAGGTACGTATGGTCATCTGAGAGCTGATGGGTTTCCTGGTTTCTTTGAAGAACGAGTCGAGAGTCACCAATATGCGCCATAAAGCCCTTGTCAGCGATAATCACCAACAGCGTGAGGGTCGTTCCCATTCGCATCGATGCAGGCGATGAATTATGTGCGAGATTCCATATCTTCTTACCCGCACCTTGCACGGCTTGACTGAGTAAGTCGGTCAGAGCCTCCCGTGAATCCGGACCGTCTACAAAATCTTCAATAAGTTTTCGGTGTTCTCGGAGATATTCAATTGTGTAGTGTGCTGCTTCAGAGCTAGCGACCTCTCCGTGCTCATGGCCACCGACACCGTCGCAAACTACAAAGGCGTTCAGAGTTTGATCAGACAACATGAAATCTTCATTGGAGTCTCTCGTTTGACCAACGTCAGTCCGGAGTGAGCTTGTGACCTTCATGTGTTGTTGAGGGTATGATCAATGGAAACAGAGCGAAAGAGGGATAACTGAAATCTATAAGTTGAACGTTGGCGGCCGCTGAAAATCACTCTCTCGATAGGGTGTATGACTTGAAATTACATCCATCAGTCGCTTCGTCTGAGCTGACTCGTGTTGGATGTAGCGAGAAACGGCCCCCCTCAGGCCCTCGTGAGCAAGGTAATGAGCACTATACGTCAGGCACGGTATGAATCCTCGCTTGATCTTATGCTCTCCCTGAGCGCCAGCTTCTACACGGTCGAGCTGGTGTTCAATGGCAAATTCAATCAATTGGTAATAGCAAAGCTCGAAATGCAGGCAGTCGTAATTCGCATTCGTGCCCCAATACCGTCCATAGACCGCAGATCCCCTATAAAAAGACAGGCTGGCTGCGCAGATACCGCTGGAGTCTCGAGCAGTCACCAAGAGCGCAGTGTCTCCAAGCTTCTCAGTAATTCCACGAAAAAATTCGGATGTCAGATATGGGTGGCCCCATTTTCGGGCGTAGGTAGACCGATAAAGCCGGTCGAAAGCCGCCCATTCCTCTGGCGTGACATCACTGCCTTTCTTTCGTTCGATTTGGAGACCGTGCTCCAAAACCTTTCGGCGTTCCCGCTTGACTTGCTTTCTGGCACGGGAGCGGAAGCTCGCGAGAAAATCATTAAAGCAAGTATAATCTCGGTTGAACCAGTGATATTGATGCGTTAGCCGGTAAAGATAATCCTCTTTTTTTGCGACTTCCGCTTCATGGGCCTGGCAAAAAAGAATATGTGCGCTACTGCATGAAAACTCATTAACGAGTTCAACCAAGGCTTGGCACAAAAGAGTTTGCAGGTGCTTCGCCTCACGATGAGAGTTTTCAATGAGAAGTCGTGGACCGGTTGCTGGAGTGAAGGGGACGCCGACAACAATCTTGGGGTAGTATTGTAAGCCCGCCGAATGAGCCGCATCGGCCCAATTCCAGTCAAAGATAAATTCTCCACGACTGTTATCCTTTATATAACTCAGCGTAGCTGCGACGAGTTTGTCTTGGTCGTAAATAGCGATGAAATAGGGCACCCAACCAGCTTCGATACCAACGCTTTGTGATTTTTCGAGAAGAAGCAGAAAGGCGTGCTCTAGAAACGGCTGATCTTCTGGAATCAAAGCGTCCCACTGCGAAGCGTCGATGGAGGTCATTGAATTATGAACCATCACCTTGGGTTTGAAAGACTCGTCGACCGTCATCCAGTCCGGATGTAGCTCAACTTTTTCGAAGACCCAATTCGATTTGGGCAGGAATTATCGGTAACTCATCGTATTCCCGAGGAGTAAAATGCTTCAAACGAGTTAAATCACTGGTATTTAGGTGAAACGATTACTAGCCTGCGATCGTGCTTTGGGGCGCCATATATACGGGGATGATTATCTCAATGTTGGCTTCAGCGACGGCGGCTCCCGAAGCGACAATTTACTTCGGGACAGTTGAGAATGACCGAGCGGGCCGTTGCAGGGGCGCTATTCAAACCTGGCTAGCCAATGAAGTGAGAGTCACAGACGTTTTATCTCAGGCAACAGCTCGGCTTGAAGTTGAAAAATATAATAAGGCTTTGCGGCTACGATTGTTCGACGTGCCAAGCAACAAGTTGATTGAGGCCAAAACCTTCCGCCTAAGAAACGGCTGTAAATTTAGCCCCCGCATCAATTCTTTGGCGAAACAGTGGATCCGGAGAATTTTTGTCAACAAAGCAGTGTTGCCCCCTGGACCACAAAAGAAGCTTCTGGGCACGGGCTTAAAAATTGAGACTTCCCGCGAGGATGAAGAGGTCATAAAGCCCATGAACCGTACGCTTCCGGCTTCGCCCCCTGCGGTTTCGGAGCCGCCGGATGCTCCAAGGAAGCAGAGGGTTCGAATCGTAGAGCCTGCTCATGGACCAAGCTCAAATTCCTATTTTCGAATACTGACTCGTTTCACCCTCGCGCAGGCTAGAATCTCTTTTCGAGAGCCGCGCAATAGCGGACTTAGCGACTTTGAATTACCCTTGGGAGGTTTTGCTGAGGCTGCGCTACGATATAGGCATCGGTTCGGCACCCAGCTGTATTACGGGCCTGATGTGGCTGTTCGATATCGTCGTTCCTTGGGACTTTTTGCGCGCAGCCCGGATGCGGCAGCAGAATATCCAACCAGCCTTGACTGGCTGTCCTTACGCGTAGGGGGCTACGTTTCGGTCCTGTATCTGGGAGTAGGCTTATCGCGTGGAAGCTTCGAAGTGGGCATGGAAACAGACGAACCTGAGCGCAAACTTTTACCTGAACATAGGTCTTATGGCGTTGGGCCGTTGGTAGGGCTATCCGTTCCCTTGAGCGATTCAGTGACCCTGGGCCTAGAAACAGAGCTGACTATCCTCGGGGAATTCTCACCTCGAGATATACGATTTGGTAGTTCTGACGACATTTACGGTTTGCGGGCTTCGCTTGAACTTCAGGTTGCTTTGTCCAGAAGATTTCAAATGCTGGCAGGTTTTATCTACGAGCAGCAGTCTATTGATCTCGGAGAGTCTCTGCTCTCAGGTGGTGTAGAAAACAGATTTGTCGGAGGACACCTCAGCCTAGCTTTTTCAAACTAATTATCGTCTTTTGCGCCGTTTCTTTCGGGTGAGTAAAATCTGTACGTCCGAGGTTCTGCCGGGTTTCAGTGTCTCCTGGAAAGTAACGTAACCTTTTGCTTTGATGACCAGCACGCGCTCTTTATCTGTAATGATGACATTAGACCCATTTTCTAATGGTTGTCCGTCAAGAAACAGCTGCGCCTTCTTGAGAGGAAAGGCCATCACGCTTATGGTAGTGGTCGAAACCTGAAGCACGGCCTCTTTTTTGGGCTGAAGAGCACTACTAGAGCTTTTGGTGGCCTCCGTTATTTCAGAATTATCTGTTTTGGAGGTGCGCGCAGAGATTTCTTCGTTCTGGTCTATAATACCTTTAGAAGAGCTATTGGAGATATCTGGCTCTGAGTTGGCTTGCCCCTTCATTGCGGCCGGTTTCTGGGGCAGCTGCTGAGTAACAACGTTGACATCCTCTGATGGAACTCTTTCGAGGAGTAGTTGTCGGAGGAGCAAGAGAACAACCGAAGACAAAATGACAACTCCAATGACAGCAATTCGAATCAGTTTTTTTTGCCGTAGATACTCTCTGTCAAGACTTGTATCAGAAACGGGTAGAACCAATGCCTCAGAAAGAAGGGAGTCTTCTCGAAAGGCCTCTGCTGATTGGTAGTCCGCGGGAGTCAGAGGTGTCGGCTCAGCTATTTCCACATCAGCATCTGCGGCGGCCTCGACAAGATTAGCGTCGGTGTTCGGTTTTATTCCTGTTTCTGAGGAGGTATTCGAAACAGCGTCCGACTCAAATTCCGGTAGACGACTGGTTGGTGTTACGGCGCTATCAGTGGGCTGGCTGAGGTCAAATGCGTCTGGTTTCTGCGGTTCTTCGTTCGGTGCTTTGGCCCAACCGGAATCATCACGTTCCATGATCTTTCGTGGTTGGAGTATTGCCAACTCGTCCTGGGGCACAGTTTCGCTCGTGCTCGGGATAGCATCGTTGGTTCGAGGCACATCGACTGTTTGCCTTTCTTTGTTTTCGCCTCCGGGGAGATTGTGACTCGGTGCCGAGACAGGATGTCTATCTGTTGAGTCAGGCCTTTGTTCGATAAGGTCAGCAGCAAGCCTCAAATGAGCAAGGTCTGTTTCATTGAGTGGGGAATCATCTTCGAGAGATAGATCACTCGTGTCGATAAGACTGACCTCATCGCGCGTCTGAGCCTGACTGACGACTGTATTTTCATCGATGGAATGAGCTGTCCCTTCGAAGCCACTAGAAAAGGCTGGTACCTGTTCAGGAGTAGGCGAGAACTCGTTGGATGTGACGTCGTCGAGTTCGTCTGTAGATTTCGGTCGCTGTGGTGGCGATGCATTCTCAGAAGTAGGCTCGGAAGCCAAATAACTCACAGCTTCGATGGGCGTACTCGCTATCGCATTGGGTTTTAAATTCTCAGGGTTCACCGCCGGCATTGTTTCTTCGCGAGGTGAGGCAGAAAGCGGTGGTAACGTGCGGGGCGTAGCGGGCCTTTTTACTTCGTTAGTACTAAGTTCTTGTCCAAAATCGTCGCGTCTCTCGTTCCGGTGGATTTCACCGTCGGTTTTGGTGTCCATTAGAGGCGCCATAAGATTAACCAGTGCAGTTTCTGCAGAATCCGTGGAGTAGTCTTTTGCAAAATAGTCATCTACACCTCCCGTTTTTCGAGAAGATAAAAGAGCGCCGGGCTGTGCCGCTGGTTCTGTGATCTCGAGTCTGGGCAGCGTGATATTAGCTTGTGAAAATATCTCCATCCAGGCTTCGTACCTCTCCGGATACGTCTTGTGCATATATGACTGAATGACTTTGCGTTGTTGTTTTTGTTTCTCTGAAATGACGAGACTGAGACCATCAAGCGCGACATCCAATGAATCGAATCTCATTTCGAGATTCGAATTGAGCAGTTTCCTGAGTACAACTTGAAGTTCAATTGGATAAGCACGACCAACGATGGAACGTGGCCGTCTATATCGTGCAGCTGTGATTTGATTCGATATTTCTTCGGTGTCCCCCAAGAATGCATGCCCACCAGTTGTCATTTCGTATAAGTAGATTCCCACGAGAAAAATATCTGAGGCAGCGGATAGCTCTGAGCCGTTTATGTGCTCGGGAGAGCGATAGTTTGAGTGCTTAGAGGCACTGGAAAGCTCATGACCAAATTTATTTCCGGCCGGGTCTACGACGGCAACAGAACCATCAAAGCCAATAAGAACGTGGTCAGGAGTCAGTGCTCCATGAATTTGCCCAGCTCCAGCTTCTTGGAGGGCCTGGAGGATTCCCTTGCAGATCGAAACGCTCAGAGAAAGAGGCAGAGGAGAGCCGTGCTCTAAGCATCTCGCAAGAATCAAGGACAAGGGTTCGCTCACAAAAGCTGGAGACTTTACATATGTTGAAGAGTCAATTTCGAGAGCAGTCTTTTGTGCATATCGTCCGAACCTTCGGGACAAATTGTTCAAGTCGTGAAAGTCTAATATTGTTCCTGTACGTGAGAACGGACGTAGAATTTGCATCTTCTCGTCTGCTGATAAGGATGCTGCGAATAGGGCTGGCGAGGAATCAGGACGCGGAAGGTGTCCAAAGACAGTGTAGTCACCAAACTCGTAAGGTTCTACCGAGGTACAAGGTAGTCTGAGTTCTATGTTCGTATCGTCATTCACGTGCTTTCGTTGTGAGGATGGAGTAATTGCCTTCTTTTACTAATCAGTTACTCTAACAAGCGTCGTGATTGAAGACACAAATGTGAGATTATCCAGAGCTTGGCTAGAAAACATGTTTCTCGAATGTGGTGTGGATCAAGAGGAGGCGCTTGTAGCGGCTCGTCATACCTTTAATCGGCTCATTACAAGAAAGAGTCGAAAGCGAACTCCAACAGGTGAGAATCGCGTGAATTTGCGTGCATCCATGGTGACCGACCCTTTGGTGAGCTTTCAAAGGATCACGGGAGCAGGCTCCGGTGCGTTACCGTTTTACGATGAGGAGGCGCATACGCTCAGCACGGTAGAGTTTACATTTGTTTTACGTGATTCAGGGTTAACCGCGGATGTGGCAATGGCTTTTGCGAAAGTATTCGTGGAAGTGGTTACGCCTGAGTCGTTTTTTCTACCGGTCTGGGAAGTGTTGAAAGGGAAAGGGCGCCCAATAGACTTTGATGAGTTACGTAGGACTGACTGGTCACCTCTTCGGCGTGGTAGATCCCTATCTGTGAGAGATGGTGGTACGCCGCCTTCTCGAACAACAGAGCGACCGAAGTCCAGTGCGCCTTTGTTAGCAGAATCAATGCAGGCACCACTGTCAGCGACTCAGAAAAAGAAGTAGCAAATAAAAAAGCCAGCCTCGGAAGGCTGGCTTTCATTTTTCGAACGTAAAGCACTTTCGAGTGCTGAGTTACGTACGATTATAGAGCCATTGCGTAAAGCTCGACGACCAAAGCTTCATTGATGGTCAATGGGCAATCTGATGCCTCTGGACGACCATTGAATTTCGCTTTAAGGGCATTCTCAGCGTCAGTTTCGAGATAGGACGGAAGGGCTGATTTACCAGCACCTGTCACTTCCTCGGTGACGCGAGCTTTGTGCTTACTGGAGTCGCGAAGCGAGATTTCTTCCCCAGGTGAGCAGCGATAGCTTGCGATATCTACTCTGCTGCCATTTATGCAGATGTGGCCGTGGCCAACCATTTGTCGTGCAGCGCGGATAGTTCGTGTGAATCCCATACGGAAGATTACGTTGTCGAGACGACTTTCAAGAAGACGCAGAAGGTTTTCACCCGTGTTCCCTTTTTGTCGTTTCGCCTCAACCATGTATCTACGCAATTGTTTTTCGCTGACCCCGTAGTGATGACGAAGCTTTTGTTTTTCGCGAAGACGAATCGCGTAATCCGAGAGTTTAATGCGTTGTGTTGGTCCGTGTTGCCCAGGGGGATATGGACGGCGTAGTTCTCGGGGAACAATTAGGCCTGGCAGTTCGATACCGAGGCGACGTTGAATACGGAGGCGTGGGCCTGTATAGCGTGACATTTTTTTCCTTCGATGGGCATCCATGGAGCCCAACGGACTCACCCATCATTTCCATTATATTTCGGTCTGAAGAAATATTCAGAACCTGGAACGGTCCCTACGATAGCCCTGGTAAATTTTGCAAGTGATTTTTATACATCGTCGAGGTCGGTCACGAGTCCCTGAATACTAGGGTTACCCGCGAGAAGATTGATGGCGGCTAACATCGATTCCTTCTCGGTAATGTTTGAGTCAGTGACCCGTTGCTGTAATACCTGAAGAACCCTGTAAAAACGGGAGCTTATAACCTGTGGGGTTGGTTGCACCTGCAACAATTCGGCTGTGTCTGCTATGGCCTCATTCACATTGATTTCTGGATTCGTGCTGACGCTATCGGCGACAGCACTGGTTTGAATCTGAGCGATGGCAACGGGGTCGAGCTGTTGTTCACTTGTTACGGCTGAGTTGTGTTCCTCAGGGGGCGGCGCTGCAATCGTCGCGAGGGCATCATCAGCGGTGCTGTTTGGTGTTCCAAGAGGGGTGGGCCGCGCCATGGTCGGTCCTTCTTCGACTGTGGCCATCGCTTCAGCGGCCTGGTGTTGATTACGCTCAATTTTTAATTCCTCTTCGCCTGAGGGCATCGCTGGGAGGCTGACCTCTCCGCTGCTGGCCTGACGGGGCGGAGCCATTTGAGAAACGCGTTCCGGTGCTTCGAATAAGATCATTGTTCTACCGATCACAATTTCATCACCATGGTTTAGGAGCTGTGATTTTACGTAGTCACCATTAAGCATGGTGCCGTTAGCAGACCCAAGGTCACAGAGTTCGTATTGTTCTCCCGACTTACGAATAACTGCATGACGTTTTGAAGCTCGAGGATCATCTAGTTGAAAGTCGTTGTCCTCAACTCGGCCCAATGAACACTCTTCACCGAGTGGCAAGATTGTACTATCATCACTTCCTTCCACGTGAATAACTAAGCGCGGAGCGTGAGGTCTTTCCGACGTGAGCAAGCGTCGCGGTGCTCCTTCATTTTCTGTCGTCTCTTCTCTCGGTAGAGGCGTTTGTACTTTCACATCCTCCGGTTTTGCCTGAAGTTCTTTCTCTGGTTGTATCTCGCCGGTTTCTTCCTTCGCTTTCTTCGTGCCTGAGTCTCCCCAGTCTACCTCCTTTCGAGGTAAATCTTCGATGGGGCTGTCATTGGCCACCACATCAACACCGAGGGAAGTTATATACGCAGAATCGAACCCAGCCATTTTGATTAGGCCACGAGATTCAAGAAACTGGAGCGACTCCTCGGCTTTTTCGGCGGTTGTTCCTTCTTCATGAAATACGTATTCTAAATCAATTGAAAGTTCCGTCCGACCTTCAGTTTCCCGAAAAAAGCGTTCGAGTAATGTTGACGCGAGTTTGATTGTGCTGCGGCTTACCACTGTAGGGTGAACATAGGTTGTATCAAGGGAAACGAAAAGAGTCCTCGCTCAAAAAAATGTGAAAATCACATTCGTGCAATCCGAAATTTTGCGGTCACTCGTCACACTACTGATTTTTGCCGAGAAAGGACTCGCTCAAAGGCTGAGTTTCCTCAAGTAAGGCCTTGATTTGGGACAAAAACCCGTTGCCGATAGCTCCATCGATAACTCGATGGTCGTAGCTGAGTGCGGCGTACATGATAGGGCGCACGACTACCACGTCTTCACCCTCAATTTCTCGCACTACAGGGCGCTTCACGATACTTCCGATACGAAGGATGCCCACCTCAGGCTGACGTATGATGGAGACGCCAAAAAGATTACCATCTTTGCCAGGGTTGCTTATCGTGAAAGAGCCATCAGAAAGGTCGTCCGCTTGCAATGTATCTTGCGATGCCTTCTGAGTGAGTCTTGCTAGACTTCGCGCAATACCGAGCAGACCAAGCTCATCTGCGTTTCGAATCACAGGGACCATGAGTCCATGTTTCGTGTTGACAGCGACGCCGAGATTACGCTCCTGGCGCAGGATTAGGTTCGTTCCGTCAACAACGGCATTTAGCTCCGGGAATGAGTGAAGTGCCTGGGCGACTGCGCTGACAACATATGGAGTGATAGTGAGCTTTATGCCACGTTGTTGAGCAATAAGCGCATCAGTGCTCCGAGCCTTCATAACATAATTCATGTCAATTTCTGTCACGGCAGCGACGTGGGCGGCTGTTCCCAGACTATGGACCATATGCTCCGAGATATATTGTCGTCGGCGAGTGAAAGGGACAGATTCGTCACCCGCCTTTGGTTTGTATTTCGGTATCCGATATACCGAATTAGTTTTTTGATTAGTCACTGCGGCGATAGGCGCTGACGTTGATTTTTCAGCGGCACTATTTTGCAAATGAGTGAGGACATCGTGGCGTGTTATTCGACCGTTTTTACCGCTGCCCGCAACGAGATCTAAATCTAGATTCTCTTCTCTCGCTATTCGCCGGACGGCTGGAGAAGCGGTTCGTGAAACGGGGCGCGGTGCGAGGTGTTGGCTAGGCAGTCGACGGCGAAGTACGCTTTCATGAGCTGGTTTGGGTAGCTCGCTTTGGGATATTTCCGGAACAGGTGGAGGTGAGGTTTGAATTGAACTTTGTGCCCCCTCGACGAAGGTTAAGATAACTGTTCCGACCTCAACTGTTTCTCCTTCGCCAATGAGGAGTTGCGCAACGGTTCCCGCTTGTGGTGCTGGAATTTCATTGGTTGCTTTATCTGTCTCTACTTCGGCAAGGATCTGCCCTGAAGACACGGAGTCGCCTGGCTGTACGAGCCAGCGCGCTAAGGTCGCTTCAACGATACTTTCACCCAGCTGGGGCATCACTACCGACATGATATCCACATACCAGAACTTGGAACGCTTGACCCGCCTCAATGTCGGGACCAAGATTCGGCACAGAAATGAATTTGCGATATCCACCGGCACCACCCCCGCCGCCGAGTCCGACGCCTCCGCAGATTGGAAATCAGCTCCCTCAAAGTGAGCTTCCAAATCTATCTGATGTGCAGAAACTTCTTCGTTTCATGATGACCTCAAGACGCGTTGAAGAGCGCACAGTAGAGCTTTATCGACAAAATAGAATTACTGGCGGATGCTATACAGGGATCGGTAACGAGGCGACGAGCGTGGGTACCGCCTTGGCTTTAAATGAAGATGACGTGCTTGTTCCGACGCATCGCGACATGGGTTCGCATCTTGTTCGCGGCCACAAACCCTTAGACATTATGCGTCAATATTTGAAGCGCGCTACGAGTCAAACAGGGGGTAAAGACAGCAGCCTGCATCTTGGAAAAGAAGGCTCGAATATCGTGGGTATGATTTCACCACTTGCGCACATGATGCCCGTTGCAGTTGGTATTGCATTAGCAGAACGCCAACGTGGAACGCCATGTTCGGTGCTTACGACGATCGGTGATGGTTCAACGTCGCTAGGAGACTTTCACGAGGCATTAAATTTTGCGGCAATTCAAAAACTTCCAATCCTGTTTGTCATTGTTAATAACCAGTATGCTTACTCGACACCGAATACTATTCAATACGCGTGTCATGAACTTAGCGAACGTGCGAATGGATATGGAATGAGCGGAGAGACGATTGATGGGACCGACGCTTTTGTTGTTTATCGCGCAGCTCAAAAGGCATTAGAGCGAGGGCGTAACGGAGAGGGACCCACACTTCTCGAATGCAAGACAATGCGACTGAGGGGGCATTCAGAACATGATGACTTCAAATATGTGCCGCCCGATTTATTGGAACAATGGAAAAACTGGGACCCGGTCTTGCGAATCAGAAACTATGTGCTTGATAACTCGATTTTGACCGAGGATGACTTAGAAACTTTGAAACTAGAGATCGACAGTGAGATTGAAAGTGCAATCAGTCTTGCAGAGTCCGAGCCCTCTCCAGAAGGGAACGAAGCAGGTCAAGATGTGTTTCGTCACTGGAAATCTGAGTGGACGGTGCCTACACCATGATTACTTATATTGAAGCGATTCGTGAGGGTCTCGCAGAAGAAATGCGACGGGACCCCAGTGTGTTTGTTATAGGGGAAGACATAGGCCATTTTGGTGGTGCTTTTAAAGCGACGGCTGGATTGCTCGACGAATTCGGACCCGAAAGAGTGGTTGATACGCCGATTGCCGAAGCGCTCATTATTGGTACATCAATTGGTGCAGCTATTCGCGGACAGCGACCGGTCGCGGAGATGCAATTTGCAGATTTCGTGACCTCTGGCTTTTCTCAGCTTGTCCAAAATGCTGCAACCTTTCACTATCGGCTCAAAGTGTCAGTGCCAATGGTAGTAAGATTGCCTTCGGGCGGTGGTGTTGGAGGCGGGCCTTTTCATTCCCGGAATCCTGAGGCTTGGTTCTGTCATACGCCCGGGTTAAAAGTCGTAGCACCAACGACTGCGGAAGACGCAAAAGGGCTCATCAAGGCCGCAATTCGAGATCCTGACCCCGTGATATTTTTGGAACAGAAATGGATGTATCGAAGGATAAAGGGCGACGTCGATGATCGAGTAGTTGAATTCGGTCGAGCTCGCGTTTGCCAAGAGGGTCACCATGCAACGGTGGTTGCGTACGGAAACGGGGTGCCGATGGCTATCGAGGCGGCCAAGCGCGTTCGGGAAGCGGGCTATGAAGTCGAAGTCTTAGACTTGAGGACTCTGATTCCTTGGGATCACAAAGCGGTGCTTGGATCGGTCAGCAAAACGGGAAGACTTCTTCTCGTTTCAGAAGCCACGCGAACGGGTGGGTTCATTTCGGAGGTTGCTGCGACCGTGGCTGATCTAGCGTTTGATCAGTTGGATGCTCCTATTGCCCGAGTTACAGCATTGGACTCTCCGACGCCTTCAGAGAAAAATTTGGAGCATTTCTTTCGTCCGAATGAAGAGAAAGTTACCCAAGCGCTCATGAAACTGCTTGAGTATTAGGGTTTACATGGAGCACGAACATTGGATGGACTATGCGCTAACCTTTGCGCGAAAAGCAGCGGAGCTCGATGAGGTTCCAGTAGGAGCCGTGTTTGTTTATGAAAATCGGATAGTTGCGGTAGCGCATAATGAGCGCGAGTCAGGCCGCGACCCCACTGCCCATGCGGAAATTCTTGCACTGAAACGAGCCAGCCAGGCGCTTGGACGATGGAGGCTTAGTGGTGGAACCTTATATGTAACGCTTGAACCTTGTCCGATGTGCGCGGGCGCGTTAGTGAATGCGAGAGTAGACCGGCTCGTTTATGGAGCTTCGGATCCGAAGGCGGGTGCGGTGGGTAGTCTATATAATATCGCCAGAGACGAGAGGTTAAATCACCAAATAGAGGTCATTGGGGGCGTTTCTAAGGAAGAATGCTCAAAGTTGCTGACTGCGTTTTTTCGGGCAAAAAGAGCTCGAGCGAAGCTGGCAAAATAACGGACACGGAGAGTGGGGGATTCGAACCCCCGGTACGTTGCCGCACACACGCTTTCCAAGCGTGCACCTTCAGCCACTCGGTCAACTCTCCATCCGAGGAGCGTCCTACCGATTTGAGAATGACTTGGCAAGTTACAACTAATACTTGCAATCAAGATCAAAGCCCTCTAGCTTCCGTCTCGGTCGCCGGGTCCTGCGCAACGAGCGGTCCCGAACCCCCCCAGGTCCGGAAGGAAGCAAGGGTAGGGATGCAGCGCGTGTGTTGCAGGGTGCCTGGCGGCCACTTTTTTAGTGGCGTAAGCTATTGAGAGCAGGGCGTTATAGATCCTTTCTTGAAACACCGTACCAGGTGAATCGAGCTAAGGACGGGAAGACTGAGCAATAAATTACTGATGAGTTATCTAGTTCTCGCTCGTAAGTGGCGCCCCCAGCAATTTGCTGAAATTCTTGGCCAAGAACATATTACACGGACGCTTACGAACGCTCTGACTTCGGGACGTATTGCGCACGCATTCTTATTTACGGGCGCTCGAGGCGTCGGAAAGACGTCGGCCGCGAGAATCCTTGCAAAAGCATTATGCTGTGAGGCCTCTGATGGACCAAACGCGCAGCCTTGCGGTGTTTGTTCTGCCTGCACCGAAATTTCAGAAAGCCGCGCCACGGATGTGATTGAAATTGATGCAGCATCAAACACGGGTGTTTCCAATGTTCGAGAGATTATAGATAACGTTCGCTATCTTCCGAGTAAGGCCCGATTCAAAATATATATCATTGATGAAGTACATATGCTGTCGACAGGGGCTTTCAACGCGCTTTTGAAGACTCTGGAAGAGCCTCCCTCACATGTGAAATTTATCTTAGCGACTACTGATGTTCATAAAATTCCAGTCACTATTCTATCGCGCTGCCAGAGATACGATTTTAGACGAATCCCGACGACACGAATCGCGGAGAGGCTGAGCGAGATACTTTCCGCTGAATCAATCGAACACGAACCAAGTGATCTCAGTCTCATTGCACGAGAGTCCGAAGGTTCGATGAGAGATGCACAATCTCTCTTGGAACAAGTATTGACCTTTGCTGACGGGCGGAAGCTAGATGGTGAGTTGATCAGAGAGTCTCTTGGCGTTGCCGATCGTGCCGTGCT
Organism: Myxococcota bacterium; assembly: GCA_036337945.1. Classification (GTDB taxonomy): domain Bacteria; phylum Myxococcota; class Kuafuiibacteriia; order Kuafuiibacteriales; family Kuafuiibacteriaceae; genus JAYZDF01. Next base: position 10,052 of record JAYZDF010000139.1, on the reverse strand, counting down.
TGCGGAGACCGTTGAAGCAATCATGGGGCGGCAACCCGCCCATGTCCTCGAAAAGGTCAAAACCGTTTACGACCGTGGCCTGGACCTAAAACGCTTCGGAGATGCTTTGATCGAGTACAGCCGAGACCTCTTGGTCGCAAAACTCGTAAATACTCCAGAGAACCTGCTGGACCGTCCTTCGGATGAGATTGATACCTTGGTTGCTCAGGCTCGAAATTTCGATGCACCCAATCTCGAGCGCTTGTTCGAAGAGTTGAGCAAAGTAGTTCAAAAACTCGGACACTCTGCCTTTCCGCGATTTACTTTAGAAGTTGGTTTAGCGAGCTTGGCCGAACAACCAATGCGGGTGCCTGTGACGGACCTCATGCGTAAACTCGAAGCGCTTGAGGGGCAATTGGTCATGGGTGGCTCTAGTAAGAGCACTGGCAGTGCTCGTTCAGACCGTAGCGCCGCCCCAGGAGGTGCGGCTGCTTCTCGTCCCTTTCGAAGGTCAAACCGCTAAGGCTTCAAATACTGCTCAGACTGAACCGAATCAGCCTCGTTCTTCTCAGGGCGACTCATCCGGGCACCCGTCACGTAAAGAGATGGACGCAGCAAGTACTCCGAAAATAAAAAAACCGGTGGTCGGTTCAAGACTGACGCCACCAGCCCCCGTAGTAAATCAGTCTCCAAAACGGGCATTGAAGCCGTGGGAAAAAATGGCGGCGAATTACCCTGGCGAAGCAAAAAATGATGATGCTTCTCAGCGGGGGCCGGAGGAACCGCCGCCGATTGAGTGGGACGAAATAGCTGGGCCCGATCAAAGCCCCAATAATTTACCGACCCATTTGAGCGCCCGCGGGTCGGCGGCACCTTCACAGCCTGAAGCTCAAGAGGAAAAACCGCAAAGGAGGCGGCCTGCCGCGCAAGGAGAACGAAGTTTTGCTGACTTCGTAAAAATCATCAAGAAACAACGTCCCACGCTGAGTGGCACCCTTACCCTCGTAAGACCTCTTCAATTCGAGGCCGGGAAAGTATTACTCGGGTGTGAGTCAGCCTTTGATTTATCGACAATTTCTTCCCCAACTGTTCATTCTTTCTTGCAAGAAGCCTTAAAGGGTTTCTTTCGGCAAGAGACGACCCTCGAGGTGGAACGTGTTTCAGCGGATGTCCCGAAAGAAGGCACGAAAATGCCACAAACACTTGACGAAGCGGCGATCAGTGTCCGACAGCAAAAACGATACGAATTAATTCGGCAGGCTAAGATTCATCCAGCGGTCAAGGCTATTAGAGAGGAACTGAATGCCGAAGTAGGCCGAGTAAGAATACTCAGCCCCGATTTGGAAGGATAGGAAATACAACCATGAATATTCAAGAGATGATGCGTCAAGCACAACGAATGAAAGGCAAGATCGAGAAGATACAGGAAGAGGTTGGTAACAAGACAGTGGAAGGCACCGCCGGTGGCGGGATGGTTGTCGTTGTTGCAAACGGTAAAAACGAAATCAAATCGGTGAGGATAGAGAAAGAAGTTGTCGACCCTGACGATATCGAAATGCTGCAAGACCTCATCGTCGCGGCCACGAATCAAGCGATTAGTCGAGCCGGTGAAATGATGCAAAACGAAGTTGGAAAAGTAACCGGTGGAATGGGTATTCCAGGGATGTTCTAAGCGATGACTTCTCCGCAAGCTCAGGGTGTAGACCCCATTGCTAAACTGGTCCAAGTCCTCATGAGGCTGCCGGGTATTGGTGAGAAAACAGCAACGAGGCTTGCCTTCTTCATTATAAAATCGGGCCCTGAATATACAAAATCTATGGCTGATGCGTTGCTCGACGTAGGCACACAAATAAGACTGTGCGAGGTCTGTCAGAATTTTACGAATCAGAGGATTTGTAAAATTTGCTCAGATACGCGGCGCATCACAGAGACAATCTGTGTTGTAGAAAACGTAAGTGACCTAATCGCAATTGAACGCAGCAAAGAATTTAGAGGTCGATATCATGTACTACACGGCGCAATTTCTCCTCTTGAGGGAATAGGTCCGGACGAAATTAAATTAAAGGAGCTGCTGACAAGATTGCAAACTGAAGAAGAACGAGACACTTCGGAAGTCATCATTGCTACGAACCCTAGCGTTGATGGTGAAGCGACAGCATTATATCTTGCGAGAGTTCTGACGCCACTCGGAATCAAAGTTTCTCGAATTGCCTCAGGGATGCCTATAGGTGGGGATTTTGAGTATGCGGACCCGGCTACGATTTCCAAAGCGTTTAGTGGCCGCCATCAACTATCAGCCTGACGTTGGGCTAGCGTTAATACTGCGCAGGTAAGTTCACAATCGAATCAAGAAGAATTCGAAACCAGGTGACCACGTCTTGATTTCTGAATAGCCTGATTTCGTCGCGGTCTAACCATACACCGTAACACTTCGGACAGATTTCGAACGATACATTATGGTTGGGGACTGCGTATGGTTTTAATCCGATACGGCATTGAGGACAGGAGCCAACGACTCTATCCAGATCAACAGATTCAGAGAGTTTAGGCTCCTGATGCTTCCCAAACGTACGAATTTCACCCAGTAACCTTTGAACTTCTCCAAAGTCTAGCCAGATTCCTTCGCATCGAAGACATAGGTCTAAAAGTGTTCCCATATACAAGTGGGCGCAGAATTCGCCTCCACATTTACCACAACGTTTAGCGACAGCGAGTGACACTTCCGTCGGTGTTCCGTCGAAAGAAATACTTTCAGGGTTTTTAGTTTTTTTACTGTTGGCGCCCGGGTTGAGAAGCTTACGGATTGTTCCAAGAGGCATCGCAGTTCCGGTGTTTTCTATATAACTTATCAATGCGTCGCGCATTTCTGCTGCCGATTGAAAACGTCGGTCAGGTTTAGGTTGAAGCGACTTCTCTATGATTTTTTCAAGGGCAGGGGGGACTCGGGGGTTGAAAATTGTCAGCGCAGGAGGAGGGCCTGAGAGAATATTCGTAGCGGTTTCTAAAGCAGTGCCGGTTCCGAAAGGAAGAGCGTTTGTCAGTGCTTCATAGAATACTACTCCTAACGAAAACAAATCGCTTCTCGCGTCGACATTCTGACCGTGGAGTTGCTCTGGTGGCATATAACGAGTTTTCCCAATGATTTGTTTCCCCTCTAAGGAGGGAACTGATTCCTGACCAGGGACCCATTTCGCGAGCCCAAAATCCAGAACTTTTATCGTTCCTGTGGGGGTGATTAGTATATTTTCGGGAGAGAGATCACGGTGAATGATAGGCTCGCCCATCGCAGGGCCACCTTTATGTGCTTCTTCAAGTGCGTCGAGGACTTGAACAAAGATGGTTGCAAGCGCCTCGGGTAGTAATGGCTGTTTCGCAAGAAAAGTACGTCGAACAAGACGCTTAAGGTCTACGCCTTCGACGTATTCCATAACCAGCCATAACTGGTCGTCTTCGTGACCCACATCAAATATGTGGACGATGTTCGGATGATTAAGAAACGAGCCCACGCGCGCTTCATTCAGAAAAAGTTCAACGTAGCGCTTCTGCCTAGCGAGCTCTGGTTTGATGCGCTTGAGAACAACTCTTTTTGCAAATCCTGACAGCCCCGTGTGTTCCGAAATAAAGAGTTCGCCCATACCTCCTTGAGCTAAGGGATGAAGTAACAAGTATCTCCCGAGGCGTTTCTGCATCGTGTGTCTAGTGTAGCATTTCAAAAACTGGAATAAAGAGTTTCAGGGTAAAAACGAGATGCTCAAAGTAAACAATCACTGTACTATACGCTTGCTATGGCGGTCTGTGAGTTCTTTTACGATTTTTCTAGTCCCTTCGCTTACTTGGGGGCAACTCAAGTTGAGAGAGTATGTGCCGGGCATACGGTGGTATGGCGACCTTTTTTACTTGGAGGACTCTTCAAAGAAATCGGAACTCCGGTTGTACCGATTGCTTCCTTCGTGCCGGCGAAAGCTTCGATAGCAATGAAGGACCAGTATCGATGGGCGGAACATTGGGATGTGCCTCTCGTATTTCCTGACCAGTTCCCGCAAAAAAGCGTAACGGCATTAAGGCTTGCTCTTCAAGTTGATGCTGAGAAACGTGCCCCATTGAGTCTGTCGTTGTTTGAATTGATGTGGGCTCATAACGGTGATTTGAATGACGAAGCATCCCTGCGTCGAATTTTAGAAGAGCACAATCTAGATGCTGACCACATGCTTCAGAAGACCCAGGACCCCTCGATAAAACAAAAACTTAAGGATAATACTGCTGAGGCCGTGACCAGAGGTATCTGTGGCGCACCGAGTTATATCGTCAATGAGCTTGTTTTCTGGGGGCAGGACCGATTTGAATTCGTCCAGAAGGCACTGAATGGATGGGTCCCTCAAAAAGGATGATTTGGCGGGTATTTACGGGTGATGGCCAAAAATTTGATGAAATAGCTGTGCTACTTATTATGTAGGCGATGACGCAAACAGAACACAGAACAAAGGTTCTCAAAGAATTGTCGATTGCTGTATCGCAGGTAAAGACCGCGCGTGGAAATAAACCGCAACCTCTTGAAATCTTGGAATTGGATATGCGGCTTGAAGATGTAGGAATTGATTCGATCTCCGTTGCTGAAGTCGTTGATTTGCTTGAACAAAAATTCAATGCGATTTTGCCTTTTGAGCATTTAATTCTTGCTGAGTCTGTAGGCGAATTCATCGAGACCATCTGCTCGACTCAAAATTCGTAAGGAGCCGTCAGGTGAGTTCACTTCGTCAACTGGTTGTACGCGCGGCCAAAGCCGGTAATCATGTGTCCTTTTATTCTGCGGATGGGTCTAGGTACACGCAGCTCACATGGCACAAATTACTCGAAAACGCGGAGCTAAGGGCACAAACGCTTGTCAGTGAAGAACTCGTCATGCCTCGTGACTACGTCATATTGTTAGGCAACACTTCTCCAGAATTAGTTGAGACACTCATCGCTGTGAACTTATGTGGTGCTACTCCAATTGTGTTGCCTCAACCACGTCCATCTGCCACCGCTCAAAAGGAGTTGCTCTCACAGGTACTAGCGGTCACCAAAGCGAAGTGTATTTTCTTGCCGCAGTTCGCACATGAACGTCTTCGGAAATTACCAGATTCATGGGCTGCGCAGCTTTATCCTTTGCCACAAAAAATCGAGAAAGAGAGTGATTTCCAATATCGTGTAGAGTCTCAAGATGCGTTGATCCAATTTTCTTCCGGGAGTACTCGCCAGCCCCGCGGAGTTCAGGTTTCTCAGGAGAATTTTTGCACAAATCTAGAAGCGATTGCTGATGGTGCCGACTTCACCAAAAAGGATGTTGTCGTCAGTTGGCTTCCGCTTTATCACGACATGGGCTTCATAGCGGGGCTGTTTGGTCCTGCATCTTGGGGTCTAAATAGTGTCTTAATGGACCCTATGACCTTCATCAGGCGGCCGGCGCGTTGGCTTCGTGCGATTTCTGAGCATCGTGGCAGTGTGAGTATGGCGCCGAATTTCGCGTATGAATATTGCGTTCGTTTAGTGAAAGACAGAGAGATTAATGACCTGGATCTCTCGTCCTGGAGAATCTGCTGGAATGGTGCTGAGATGGTGCTGGCGTCAACGATTCAATCTTTTGAGGCGAAATTCGCGTCGTATGGTCTCAGGTCGAACTCCATTGTTCCTTGCTATGGGGCTGCGGAAGGCACCTTAAAAATAACCTCCCGAATGCCAGGTCAATCTTTATTGGCTATAAGCGCCGATCGAAAAGCTCTGGCTGAAAATCGTGTTGAAGTAAGCAATAATGAAGCCTCGGCCGTCGTACTCGTAGGTGTTGGCAGGCCCGCGAAAAGCACGAGCGTTCGTATCGTCTCTGAGGATAGATATCTGGGTGACTGGAAGATTGGAGAAATTGAAGTCTCCGGACCCTCTGTTTCGCGCGGTTACCTGGACGGCCAAAATGATATTTTCGTAGGCCCAACCACATATCGCACCGGAGATTTGGGTTTCATGGCGGACGGCGAACTGTTCATAACGGGCCGGAAGAAGGACCTTATCATTGTTGACGGCCGAAATATTCTTCCGTTCGATGTCGAAGAGACATCTCGAAACGTTTTAGGGAAACACTGCCGTAAAGTGGTTGCATTTGGGGTTTTAGATGCAGAGAACGGTACTGAGAAGCTCGTTGTGGCGGTGGAACCGTCACCCCGAAATCGCCCGGATGACGAACTTTGGAAATTGCTTAAATCTCAAGTGGTATCCAGTACTGGAACCACTAAAGTAGAAGTTGTTAGTGTTGATAAAGTGCCTCTCACCACGAGCGGCAAAGTACAGCGAGCAAAAATGAAGGCAGATTATGAATCGAAAAAGTCGACGCCTAATCATGCTGAACTGATTAGAGCTGTCGCTTAGCCCGTAACCTCCTGCGAGAGGCTGTTCTGAGAACAAATCGCGATAAGATTATTCGTAATGAGGGACTTTGCTGCGCTTAAGTTTGCGCTAAGGGGAGGGTGATTGTGAAGCAGGTCCCCTGTTTGGGCGTACTTTTCACGGAGAGCTGTCCATTGTGCCCATCAATAATTGTACGGCAAATATAGAGGCCCAAACCTGTACCTTGGTCACCCTTTGTCGAAAAGAAAGGGTCGAAACACTTTTCTGCGATTTCAGGAGACATACCTTGTCCCTCATCGATAAAGTCAATTTTGAGGTTTTTATCATCATGGCTTGCGATGACTTTCACGCGGGTCTGTTCGCCCGTCGCTTCAAGTGCATTTTTCATGAGGTTCACGAAGACGCGCCTAAGGCTGGCTTCGCAGTGTAGGACGTTACACGGAGTACCTGGCTCTACAACGAGGTCTTTACTCCGGGCGATAGGGCTTCTTTCGAGCCATCTTTTACTGTCGATGAGCAAGTTAGTGATGGCTCCGGATTTCAGAGTGTATTGAGGCTTTCCGCCCTTGGCTAGGGCTTGCATCTCTGAGACGAGGGCCAAGATAGCCTCACTGGCATTTCGTGCTGTTTCGAGCGATTCTCTTATTTCATTCGGGTCCGTTTCTTCGCAGGCCATAAGTACCGGGACGAGGTAGTTTCGAATGTCGTGTCCCACACAGGATGCAAAGCGGCCGGCTGTGGCGACCTTTTCCATATCAGTAACCCGATCTGATAGCCGTTTCGTTTCATTTTGTAGATTCCATCTTTCGACCGCGCGCTGAACAGAAAGCTTCAGAGTTCCTGGGTCGCAAGGTTTATCCAAAAACATGTAAATCTTGCCGCGGTTAACGGCGTCAATGATCGCTTCGCGCCGACCGAAGGCGGTCAGTAAGATACGAGCACAGGTCGGGTCTCGGTCAGCGATTTGTTCGAGGAGGTCAATACCATCGCAGCCGGGCATTTTTAGGTCCGAAACTACAACGGCGAATTCGCCCGGGACGAACTTCTCCAACGCATCCGGGCCGGAGTTAGCTGTTACGACTTCATGCTCACGTCCCAGAATAAGCGCCATAGTGCTTAACTGCACTGCTTCATCATCAACGATAAGAATTTTGGACGACAATTGGCGCGATCTCCATTGATGATTTATTAACGTGTTGTGAATCAAACTGCAAAATTTCTACCGAAAAAGAATCAAGACTCTAAAAAGTCGGAAGGTACGGACCACGAGCCAGAATCCGTACGAGACGAGGATACATCGAATGCGAGTTGTCTAAAACTCGCGCCAGAGCCTGTAGATCGGGCGGCAGACACTACTGATATCAGACCTCCTGCTTCATCTCCGCCTCCCAATCCGGGGGTCAACCACGAAGACTTACCGGGCGCTCCCCTCGAAGAGATTCGATTTCGCCTCACTCGTCATCGGGCGGAAAGTCTGCAGAATACTAACCTCCATTTCGTATTCTTTGATTCCGCAGGACGATTGATGCGTGTTCCAGTCCTTGATTTTTCAGAGCGCGGAATTGGTCTTGAGACGCCTGAACACATCATCTTTCGGTCCGGCGAGATTTTGAGTAAAGTAGAGATTCATGCGGGTGAACGATGCGTTTACAGTGGAGATGCAACGGTTATTCATCATCCTAATCGTCCCGACCGCGTAGGGATTAAGCTCGCGGGCACAGGACTAGATGTAGAGGTTCTTCTGCAAAATGATAAGAAGGCCGGTCGACTTGCGGCGTTTGAGCTTCACTTGAACCAATTACGTGAACAAATTGGCTCAAGCCTCGTTTCTGCAGAATACCGTGGGTTGATTTCCGATATGGTGACTCTTCTCGTTGGTTTGAAAAATGAGATTGAAATCCTTGAGCAGGCGAGCGAACGACACGAGTTTTCGACAAGCGAACTTCAGAGAATCGAGGATATCATCGGAGACGAATTCGTCAAGCTCACTCAAAAGCTCGATAAAGCATCAACGAACATGAGTGCCGAAGAAGTGTTTGCAGCCGGACAATATGCGAAACGATTGCTGCATCCCTTACTGCTCAACGCTCCGATTCCCGCCCGTGCTTATAATAAACCGCTAGGTTACGCAGGCGATTACATGCTCATGGAGCTGATCTATCGGCAACGCGACGCAATTGACTCCATTTACTCGAAGATAGTGAACCGTCTCTGCTGTCGATTAACGGCGGCGAAGGCCGTGGTTGCGCGAGTTGACCTTCTCACGAGCATCTTGGAAGAAGAGGTTGCCCGGAAAGACCAAGGAAAAGTTCGAATTGGTTCTATGGCCTGTGGTCCAGCGGAAGAAATTCAAAGATTGTTCCAGCGCGGTAACGTTTCTAATTCAGAAGTTGATGTTGCCCTCATCGATCAAGACCGAGAAGCCTTGTCATACTGTAGTCGACGAATGCTAAAGGTTGAAGACTCCGTAGATGAGAACATCAGCTCGTCGATTGGCTATTTTCATACTTCTGTGAAAACCATTGTAAGCAATCCTAAAGAAGTCGATTCTTTACTCGGTAAATTCGATGTCTTGTACACTGTGGGGCTATTTGACTATCTTGCTGCTCCGGCTGCACGAGCCATGATAAAGAGTTTGAGTCGGTTTTTGAGTGACAAGGGTGTACTCATCGTGGGTAATTTTGCGCCACACGATGGTCAAGCTTTCATGGAGCACATCCTTGATTGGAGACTCTTATACCGGACACCCGAGCAATTATTGAAGTTAGGACAGTCTTGTCTGGTCGACATGAATGGAAATTATGATATTGAGGTTGTGGGCGAAGAGAACGAGACTCACTTGTTTATGCTCATGAGGAAAAAATGAAATCGTCAAAAATCGAGCGTGGCCAGGCACCTAGTTTTGAAAGGGAAATCAAAGATCTCACAGATTCCCGGCTCAAACTGACGGTCTTCATAGGTGTAATTGGCTTCTCTCTTTTTGCGGTTCTCGACCGAATCATTGACCCCGTCCTTTTCGAAAAACTTGTATGGATAAGGGGACTTACAGTTTTAGGGTTCGGTCTTGTCTATTTAGCTTCTCTCAAAGATCAAGAAAACCGGTGGGCTGAGACGCTCGGGATTGTCACATTCATGTTCAGTGCGGCGTCCATTGAGGTAATGGTTCTCAATACGGGAGGGCACCAAAGTGATTATTATGCCGGGCTAAATCTCGTATTGCTGGGCACCGTGGTTCTCATGCCTTGGCATTGGACTCGCACGATGCTGGTCGCAGCAGGGACCATACTTATCTACAACTTAGGAATTCTGCTCACAGAGTCTATTTCCGATACGGTAACCTTTGCGACTAATAATTTCTTTGTCTTTTTTACTGGGGTTATTGGTGTAGCGGGTTCGGCAGCTGCGTTTATTGTTCGTAAAAATGAGTACGAAAGTAGGAAGCGTCTCCGAGATTTGGCGGCATTTAGACAGAACATTTTGGCAAACCTGTCTCATGAGATGCGAACTCCTCTTACTCTGCTCTTAGGTGCGGTCAATCGCTTGCTCCGGAATTCTAGACAAGACGCAGACGAGTTAGAACTTCTGCGAGAGTCACGACAAAGCGGTCTCGAATTGCTAAAACTCATTAATGATCTTTTGGAGATGTCTCGCATAGACGCGGCGATGGAGTATGTCACGGCGGTTATGATTAGTTCGAA
>JAYZDF010000138.1:0-19018 GCA_036337945.1 Myxococcota bacterium | reverse complement strand
ATCTCAATAGCTGCATTACGTAATGCGAGACCTTCACAAGAGGATGTATCCTTCCTCACTATTTCTGACTGAAACGCCTCAAAAGCTTGTTGCGCGAGCTCCGCTTCTCCAGCCTGTGAATACGCTAAAGCAAGATTTCCTAACAGCTGCGGTTTTCGCCCCAGTGACTCATTAGCCTCGGCCAATATCAAGGCGCGCTTAGTTGCCATGATGCTTATAGCCCATTCTTTTTTCCACGCAGCAGCGCGACCTAAACGTTCCCAAAATACAATTTCAGAAGAATTACTTCGAAACGCGTGCTTTGCTCGGACTCGTTCCAAGTAAAGTCGAAATGCGATATCAATGTTTCCAATATCGTTCGCCCGAACACCTAGGCGTAGCCGGGCATTCGCCATATTCAGGTTGATTTCGCCTTCGGTCCTCATATCACCGACATCATTATTGAGACGATTGGCGACAGTATAATCCGCTATCGCCCGCTCTAAAAAGTCAGAGGCCGGATTCTTTAGCTCAAGCATTTCGTAAATCCAGCCTCTCGTTATGTAAGCAAAGCGAAACTGGGGATTCAACGAGATAACTTGTTCAATCTCAGCCATCGCCTCGTTTAGGCGAGGTGGGGTCATCCACGTCAAAGCCAAAGCATGTGAGTATCGAGCAATCGGGGAGCGAGGAGCAGCCGTTGCTAGTCTCTGAAATTTAGCAAGGACATCCGCGCTTTTCTTTAGTTCGGCACCTAAAGCTATATATCGACGAAGTGCACTCACCTGAGAAAATTCTTCATCAATAACCGTTTGATAGGACGCAAACGCGCTGGCAGTACGGCCTGAATTCTCTTCCTCTTGCGCCTTTTTAAGATTGAGCCTCATTCGTGAGTTTCGTGCAAGTGCAACTACTTGCGGCAATTGCGCGCATGCCTTTTCGGCCCGCTGCCACGTCTTTAGGGAAGCCTCCAATTGACCGCGTGACTCATACAGATGAGCAAGCTTTCGAAATCCGCTAAATCCGACAGCCAAATAGTTAGAATTTATGGCTTCGTCTACGAGGGCGTTCAGTTCTGTGATAGCGTAGTCCACTTCTCCCTTCTCGAGAAACATTTTCGCCATCATATTTCTACCCGCCACGCGAATTTGGGATAATTGGCTTCGAGCAATCACACGTCGAATGGCATCAAAGCCTTCGTCAATACCGCCTACTTGCATCGCTGTAATTCGATGGGCCTCCACGATTCGATTGGCGGCATTATTTACCCACCTCGTTTGACGGGGAAATTTACGAATAATATCAGAATAAATCCTAGTGAGAGCTTCTGGGTCTCCTACCGATTCAAAGATTTCGGCCCTTCTTACCATCGCACGAATTACGATCGCATCAACACCGTTGGTATTATCTATTAAATCGTCTAATTGGCGAATCGCCTCGGCTCGCTTTCCTAGAGTAAGAAGTAACTCGGCATTCTCTATATCAATACGTGCGGTAACTTCTTTCGACCAATTGTGTGAAGCGCGGATATTTTCAAGTATCGACCGAACCCTGCGTTTACTTTGTTCATTATCAAGAAAATTGAGATCACGTTTCTGGTCAGCAATCCTCGCAAGCCCAGCGAGCTCAACACGTGCGATCGCATTGAGTTCACTTCGTTTACTTTTCGGTGAGGCATCACGGGTCGCAGCCAGAAGCCGTTCCCACGACGTTTTCGCAAGGTCAAAACGTCCACGCTCTGATTGAAGTTCGGAAATATATTTCAAGGCTTGCGCGTGAAAAAGACTATCTGGTTGAGTACGAGAAATAACTTGCCTGAGCAAAAACCATCGCTCACGATCACTTTCGATGAGTTCCGCTAATCTGAAGTAATCTTTTGGATTTGAATATTGGGGGAACAAGCCTTTCGCAGGCAAGCGAACAATGTCCTGCTGCTTGCCTACTGTTATGGTGTAATAAAGCCAATTTCTTGTAGTTGAAGGAAAGAGACTATCACCCGTTCCATCAGTCATCGGAATGGGGACTGATGGCCGTTGCGGACTATCAAAAAGTTTTGGGAAGTCGACCTGAATAGACCAGATACTCGCATTATCTTTTCCATCCAGCAGACCGTCCCCGTTATCATCATCTGGAAACCGAACGAAGTTGATTTGTGTCGGTGAAAGCCCCTGCGTGGGTGCGATATTAGCGAAACCAGAAGGTGCATCATCTTTGGTGAGAGAGATTGTAGCGCTGTCAGAAAGACGAAGGGCGACTAAATGCGGAAACTTTCGACCACTTACTCCGGCGGGAGCTGTATATACGATGAAATCGAGTTCAGGATGTACGGTTGGGTCAAATCCTTGAGTTGGAGAGACTCGCTCGACTCTTTTTTTCTCCGTTGCAGAAATTTGGCCAATATATTCAAGCCCCGCCGGGTCTGACACTGTCGCGAAAATGGACTGCCCATCTCTCGAGAATACGGGTTGGCGTTCTTGAGTTTTTTCATCAGTCATTCTTTCGAACTTAAGTTCTGAAATTTTGGCAATGAAAATATCGCCTTTTGCATCCGCTCGCCGCGAAACAATCGCAATGCTTTTCCCATCATTCGAAATAGTCGGGTCATAATCATCAGCAGGATGCGACGTGATCGGAAAAGTAGAATCCGTCCGATAATCTCTTACCCATACATCTAGATTTCCTGCCTCTCCGCTCACAAAAAAGACAAAGCGTCCATCCAAAGAAGCTGTTGGATACAAATCATCTTGCGGAAAGAAGGCTACCGCTTCGGACTCACTAAGGCCGCTTGCTAGTTTTTTGATAGAGACAGGGGGCGGAGTCCATACGCTTTTTTGCGTAACACACCCTGTAACACCTAAGGATGTAATTAATCCGAGCAGTAAAGAGCCCTTCGAGGACTTTGAGCGATTCACTTTCCTGTCACGCCGTTGATTTGATCGCATCTAGTTTGCGCTCTCGAAGCTTCCATCTGATCGCTGAAATATATGCCCTTTACCAGCGCCTTCTTTCAGCATGCGATAATATGTCTTACGAAGCTCTTGAATTTTCTGTGCCTCGATCGTGCTCCGACCTTTCTTCCTTGCAAGTAAATATGCAGCCCAGCGAATAAGCCTTTCTCGAGCACGATTTTCGTCTCTAATGATTCGCATTCGCCTTTCTTCGAAAATAGCAGACGAATCATCTTCTGCACTACATTTATACCTAACAAGTTCTGCAGATAATGTTTCAGCGATACACCCCGCAGACTTGAACTCAGATAACTCGTCTCGATTGAAAAGCTGTAACGAACGAGCCGCGAGGGCTTCACTTCGAATGCTATCGGTTGAAAATGGCGTTTTGTCCCGCGATCGGACAGACGATGCATAAACAAGGTCCTCGTCCAGATCCTCGTAAACTCCAAGCATCTGATTCTCAAGCGCCGTCGGAGTGGCTACTGTTCCTCCGACACTCACACAACCGAAAAAAGCCGGCGCCATCAGGATAAATAACGTGACCCGCATGAACTACTTTAGGCGTATCGGTATCGGAAGAATCCTGCAAGTGCACAATCTCGACAATCTTTTTTCGTCCATCGTAAATACCTATGAATTGTGGGCTTTTAGATGCGAGTGTCTTTTTTGTCGGGGCCAAAGATTAGGCGGTAACCAGTATAGAGGGATACACAGAGCAAACAACTCAGGAGCACCAAATATATCTTCCTTTGCCCAAAATCCGGTGTCCGTAAGGGCGATTCTTGATGAGCTCCGGCAAACTTGACCTTCCCGCCATGTAAGCTGCGGATCTCATGAGTTACACGATCGACGTCAAGCTTAATAATAAGATAATGAAGCAAATCAGCCTCCTTGGGACCGTCTGCATGCACGGCAAGCGTCGAATCACTCTCTGCGCCTAAAGTATTAGAAGTCAAAGCTCCCTGCGTCATCGAAAACCTGAAGTATTGGTACATCCGTCGCGCTTCTGAATAGTTCGACGCAGTAAAGAATTTAGGGCTAAGCTCTGTATTCAGTAGTTTGCGCATGAACTCGCTAGACTCGTGAAGGTCCTTTGTCTTCAAGCCTGCAATCAACGCCAAGGACAATTGCTTACGTTTTTTTGAGCTTGTACCCGTTGTGGTTTTTTCGAAAAGATACTCAGACGCTTCAACGTAAGCTCCCATGCCTTGAGCCAAAAGGAGCTGCTGATCACCAATGTTGAGCAACTGGAATTCCTCTCCCCCAACAGAGGAATATTTATCGGACTCATTGATCAGGTTCAAAACGCCAGGTGTGGCGACTATGGTCCGACTACAGTTTTGGCAGACCGGATTAAGTAGAAGCGCAACACTCGGACGAGAGCCGTCGTCTAGTAAACGCTCATAGAAAACAGCAACGAGACTGGAGCGTAGCTCGCGAAAATTTGAAACGAGTATTTTCTCAAGTGCTGGGTCAGCGAACCGCTTGTCATACGCAACCACGGAGACCTTGTTCTGGGTTATTGGACTCAGCTCGAACTTGAGGTCTTTCCCTTCGAGCTGCAATATGAAATTTAAGGGCACACTCTTAGGAGCACTCAATGGATAAAAGCGATGAAAGGCTCCCGTTGAGCTCGAAACAGCCTCAACGCCACCCCATTTGAGACGAACATTGGTTCCCGGTTTCGTCTCAAGAACCAATTGCATATCCAAGGTATCGTGGGATGCAAATGCCAGTGCCATTCCGAGTATCAGTTCATTCATTACGCTCTACGGCTCGATTATTCTGCTGGAACGCCACAGACACTGTATCTATACTTTACGGGCTCGCTCACGGGCTCTTTGATGCATACAGCTGGGGACGGGCACATGTAATTTTGGCCGTCGCAATAAGCCAAGGCTGTATATTCATCCAGATCATCAATACTTTTAAAGTCACGGCAGCGAAACAAGCTAGGCCCGTCTCGGTCCCATTTATGTGGAAGACAAACCTGTCCTGCTTGAGCGTCACAGTCTTCAAAGTCTATCCCGTCGCACGGCCGCCAATTCGTGAGGCTAATTGAGTTGTCCAAACCGCCACAGCTAAAAAGAAAGAAACTGTAGGACAAAACTATGAACGCCCCGAGCTGTTTCATTATTCTTCTACCTCTCCCAGATTCTCAATCAGAATCCACATCGTAGATGCAAATAGAGCAACTCCGCCGGCAATTGCGATATAGCGCCCGTTGTCGTAATCGCTTGATAGTTCATCTCGGACCGAGGTTGCTTCTTGAGCAGAAAGAAGGTTTTCGTTCCCGCTGAAATTTCGGTTCTGCTGTGCCAACTCAACAAATGATTGATTCGCTGAATACATGGAAAGGCTGCCTCCTCCCAGTGAGATCGCACCGCCCGCAAACAACCCCCACGCTAACCATTCAGATAAAGGGCTCTTATCCGGTCGTTTGATCTTCTGGGATACTTGTGGGCGTGGCAAATAGCCATTGGATTGTTCCGCGATGAAAGCAGAGTTTGCCTTTAGACGAACCAACTCACGGTGAAAGCTTCCAGGCTCAACATTGAACCAGCGCGTCTCTGTCTCGTATCCTGGAGCTTCCGCTCTCAATGCATATTCACCAGACCAAAGAGGCACGGACTCACCTGATTCAGTCATTCCAACAGGTTTACCGTACAATGAAATGGTTGTTCGCTTTGGGCTTACGTCAAACACGACAGACGCGTCAGGTTCGTACAATAACTGCCTTAATCCGACATGCAGCGCCTTATTGAAAGAACTTGAACCTGACTCAACCTCCCAAGCAATCTTCTTGAGGATTTTGCCACTTGAAGTTTCAAGCGCTCGTAAAGATAGCGAGTCCAACCCGGAAATTCCTCGACGTGCCCTAATGACAATCACAGATTCGGCATCGACGAGTTGTCCGATTTGGACCAAGCAAAGGTCTTCGCCTGCACAACGATCGCGATATTCCGTCAGGTTGATACTTTGTTCGATTTCCGCGGGCAGTTTCCCTCCTCTTTCAAGAGTAGAGGCGATAATTCTCGAAACGTCTGGATAGGGAGCGATATCGACGAATTCGATTGGGAACACAAGAACTTGAGATTGCGCATCAGAAGGACGCACGATGAAAAGTGCTAAGAGTACTGCAAAAAGTGTTCTCATCCCCTTTATTTACCTAAGGTCTTACTAACCCCAACGCCGTGATTATATACCAAGTTTCCGCCTTCGTACGAAACCTTCACTAAAAATAAAGCGAGAGCGAGACCTAAGCATACGGCCGCCCAACGACCTTTTGCACCAATTTTTTTAGGTAACATAAATCGAGCAATACCGAGCACGATAATTAACCACGGTATTAAATCTGCATCGAGTGTATGCCTTTCAAGTAGATCGGAATCGTATCCCACTGCAATGGCTTCATCGAAAGCAGCTTGACCGGTAATCGTCGCAAATAACGAAGCCAATAGACTGAGGCCCAGTATGCCTGTCGCGAGCTGTGACCACTCCTGTTTTTGGAGCTTCACGCTGAGTCCATCGATGAACGGCCATAGAATGAGCAGCACTATCGGGAAGTGCACCGTCATTGGATGAAAATCTGCCATTTATGCGGTATCTCGCTCGCTCGGAATTTCATGTCGGAATGCTCTCGTCAAATCCACAGACTCAGAGAAAGCATCTAGCTCTCGTTGTTTTCTCTCTTTCGACCAACTCAGTTCCCGAGCCATATGCTCAGCAACCTCTTCGGCGGCGCCCAGGCCTTGGTCTTCGGCAATGAGCGACAGCGAAGTCCTGCGAACAAGAATATCGTCCATTGTACATCCGAGTTCGTGCTCCATGGCATGATAAACTTCTGCCATCATCACAGTACAATCAGGAGACAAAGGAGAGAATAGTTTGGGGTCTCTCTTTCCGTAAGCCAATACCCTTCGGGAATGTACACCATAATTTTCGACAAGGCGTTCTGCAGCCTCTTTCGTAATTCCTGCCTCACTGACAAGCTGTTCGGCTTCTTCGTCAAGCTGCTTTCCTAAACCAATTCCCCCGGGAAGCATTGCCGTCTCAGTGGTAGAGTCATTGCAGTTTGCATGAATGACACTCGTAGCTTCGTCCACGATCTCCGCCGCCATTTTTCGGTATGTAGTTAGTTTACCACCTGCGACAGTGACCATTTTTCCGTCTTTATAAATCTGATGCTCTCGGGGAACATCAGATGCATTTTCGGTTTCCACATGAATCAACGGCCTCAGACCGACCCATCCAGAAAACACATCGTCGCGATTCAAATGAGCGCTCGGGAACGAGGAATTTGCGGCCTCCAGCAGATAGTCGACGTCGGCAAGTTCAATCTTCAGCTTGGAAGGGTCACTCATATCGTCGGTATCTGTTGTGCCAATCACCGTTCTATCATTCCAAGGAATTACGAAATAAACTCGGCCATCTTGTGGCGCGAGCAATGCCACCGCATGATTGACGGGCAGCCTATCTTTCCGAACGACAATATGGACGCCCTTAGATGGACGAACGACGCGGCCTTCCAAATTAGCGGCCTGACGAACCTTATCCGTCCATGCCCCAGTGCAGTTAACAACACCTCGAGCAGATACCGAGTACTCTCTTTGTGAAAGTTCATCACGATATTTGACCACAGCATGACCTTCGCGACCATGTAGGTTGTCTACGCCTATTACCTTAGCGTGCGTAAGAACTCTCGCTCCCGCGATGTCCGCCGCCATCGCGTTTTCAAGTGTTAGACGCGCATCATCCGTTATGCAGTCGTAATAAATCAGCCCCCCAGACAAGCCCTCACCGTTTAGCAACGGCTCCTGCTCTAGCATTCGCTTCGCCGTCCGAATCGTGACATGTCGTTTCTCAGTCTTGAATAATGAAAGGCCGTCATAGAGCCATAAGCCTAAATCCATTTTCCAGAGTGGATGCCGGCTACTTTCATACACAGGAAGTGCAAATTTCAGCGGGCGAACTAAGTGAGGAGCAACTTTGCGAAGCGCTGCGCGTTCATTAGTACTCTCGAATACTAACTTGAATTGATAGTGCTCCAGATACCGCAGGCCTCCATGTATCAATTTGCTCGACCGGCTTGAAGTTCCAAAAGCGAGGTCACGCTGCTCGAGCAATAAGACCTTGAGCCCTCTTAGCGCAGCATCATGAGCAACTCCCGCACCATTAATCCCGCCGCCTACAACGACCAAGTCAAATTCACCGTCATTTACTTCTGCGATAACTTCATGCCTTTGTTTCGCAGCAAATCGTGTCGTATTTCCAGCAGTCACATTATGCCCTCTATCCAATTCTGACTCGAGATTCCTCCTCAGACAGAATCTTAATTGGCTGAATTGCCATGACCTTCATAAAGACCCTTAGCAGCACCGGGTCAAACTTGAATTTCATATCACTAAACATTAGAGCCAGTGCAATTTCGGGACCGTAGGGTTCACGGAAGGGCCGCGAAGACGTCAAGGCATCGTAACAATCCACAATAGAAATGATCTTGCCGTACATCCCAAGATTCACTTTCGGCATAATCAGGGAAACTTCACCGTCAGACTCACGTTGGGGGATTGCATAATCAACCTTGCTTTCGTAGGTAGAAACAATTCTGGCCATCGTTGATTTATCGAGTCCACGGGCTTGCAAAATTCGCTTCGCAGACCGCAGAGGATACAAATCAATGAGCGCTCTTTCCTCGGGGGTCAAACCACCGGGATGCGAAAGGATTTCCTGCGGTACATCGAGAAGGCCAAGTTGTGAAAACAATGCTGCCAAACCCAAATCATGAAGTTGACGACGGTCAAAGCCCAGTTCGCTGCCGAAAACAATCGCCATCAAACATATATTTACCGAGTGGAACGCCAAATAGTCTCCACTGCTCTTTGTCGTCGTAAGCCCTAGGAAGTGAGAGCGCTGCTCGTATACAAGGTCCACCATATCCTGAACAATTCTTGCAGCTTTAGCAAAGGGTAGATTGGTTTCACCTTCAACGACTTTCTCAAAAGTTTTCTCGATCAAGAATACGGCCCGCGCATATACGGTCATCGCGTATTTTTTCCGATCAATTTGCTTGTCGAGGTCTACTTCTTCTTGCAGCTTGTCGAGAATTTCTTTGACGTGCGCAAATTTAGCCAACCGAATAGAAGGCAATTCGTATCCTTCTGCACCATCTTCAGCATCAACAGACCCCGCGAAATTCCCTGAAAACAGATGTAAGAAATTTCTGATTTCCTGGGTAGTCACCGGCCGCGTCGTCGAGAACCCGCCAATGTCTCTCGATTCAAATTCCTTTGTAAGGTAGGCAACGTTACTCAACGCGCTAAAGTTAAACTTCAAGAGAGAATTATTCAGTAAAACGCTGGTATCGCAAGCCTGCAAGTTTAGTTGACGATCCATCGAGATAATCACGTTCATCATCTCGCGCAAAGACTCGATAGGCTTCAGAAAAATCGCGTTTTCGGGGGCATGTATCTTCACATTTCGGATAAGCATATAAAGAGTAGATACAATCTTCTGCCCGTGCATTTGGAGGAGAGTATCTCTTCGCTGTTTGTCTCCCGATTTGCCACCGGCATCCATTACGGTGTCATGCGTATCCGCCATTAGACCTGCCCTCCTTGACCTGAGAGTTCACCTTTGACTCTCACCGCGGCGCGATGAAACTCTTCAAGCAATTCCTTTGGGTGATTGCGATTCTTTATTTCTTGCGACAAAAGCTTGAACGCATCGATTGATTTCATCGCCACCAACCCCTTGATTGCCATTAGCTTAACGTCGTTGAGCTTGCCTCTACTGAATAAGCCACCCTTTTTCTCTAGAAGTGTTTTGAAGAATCTCAGCGCATCCGGGGAACGTGTTTCGCCAAGCGCAACAGCAATGGCAATTTGCTCGCGTCGATCGAGAGAGCTGTATCCGTCGCTGCGCATTTTGGTTTTGAGCATAGGAGTACTTCTCTCAGGATGTTTTTGGGCAAGTGCTCGATATGCAGCAAGCCTCATCTGAATATCCTGGTCTTTGGCGGCTTTTTCGAGATGTCGAATCGCAGATTCAGCTCGGCTATGCGCCAAGACCTTTAACCCCTCCAAACGAATCATGATGTTGGGATGCTCTAAGCAGTTCGCATAAAGATCGAGCTTATTTGGTGGATTGATAAGGTCGATGATCGCAAGCATATCCTTGACAACATTAGACGCTCGATTGTCTAAACGCTCCGCAAAAATGGAGGTATGGTTCTTTCCATGCTCGGCGAGGACTTCAATCAGTATTTTTCGTGCCTCCACCCTTTCAACGGTTTCAAGCATTTCGGTCAGGACAGGTAGCTCGGCGGGTGTAATGGCTGACATGTAAGCCTTCACTGCCTGCTCATCTGGAACCTGAGCCAAAGTCATATATTGAACAACCGCTTGAAGTCGCTGAGGCTCTACCATTCGTTTCGCAAAATTATTGCGAATACTGGCAACAAAAGCCCGTTGGTCGCTGACCAGGTCAGGTTTTTGCTGCATGTTGTCGAAACGCTGTAAGACCGCAACAGACCCTCGAACATCCTCAGATAAGATCAGTGTATCGAGGACTTGAGAAAAAGATTCTGCAATCATGTCTTGATCTTCGGCAACACAATCTCGCTCTAAGATTTGGAAAAGAATCAACACCATCTTCGCAAAGAGTCGGTTCTTTTCTTCGGTATATAATTCGTCCTGAACCCATTGCTTATCGTCTTGCGTCGCCGTGCGACCAGAAATAATATTGCCTCGTACCTGTTCAACATTATCCAATTCAAGCTCAAGATCTTCTAAACTTAGACGCGCGAACCTTGTAATGTCATCACTATTGGCAGCCAGTTGATTCCGGAGGTAACCGACAATCTTTTCTACCTCGACCTCAACCTGGTCTTGACTCATCTCCCCGAACTCAAAGCCTTCAACCACAACATACTCAATGTTAGTGAAGGTCTCTTTCCAAAGTCGTGTGATCGAGTCTTCGTGTGAGTTGCTCGAAGCATCGTGTGATTCAACTGTCAGCAACACGAAGCGAAGGAGCTCCTCGATTTCTAGCCCTTCGCGAAAAATCAGGAAGCGCATTCCATCGCGGTAAAACTGATAAGTCAGGTTCTCTTTACTCTGCTCTTCGTAAATAATTCGTTTGTTGTACTCAAGCGTGTAAGGACCGAGCTTTAGTGGCAAGTTGTGCCACTGTTCCAGAAACTCAGACATGGCAAAGAAAGCGGGCTCTAAATATTCTGCATAGCGCCCTTGGTTATGCCGATAAATTCCAATATTCTTGAGGCCTTTGAGAAGGTGCTGAAATATTTTCCCTGCTTGCTCAGCCGCAAGATCATCAGCATCGCTCTCTTGTTGTCCTTCTACTGGCTCTATCTCGTTCTCAGCCTCGCCAATCGCGTTCAGACTCACTACATCTCTCCGAAAGGATTAGAAATCCTCTCTGGAAAGAGCTTATCTATTCTCGAAGGAAGAAGCCACGGGTGACTGGATATTACCCGGAAACTCAGTATTAACCCGAGTCTCAGGCGTCGCTCGATACCGAAGCTAGTATCGTTTCAGAGCTCTGTTCATCGGATGAGCTACCCACACCAAGCTGTTTGTTTGCGCGTTTCTGAAGTTGAGCAAACGCTAGTTCCCGCCTCGCTGATGAGATACTTATCGACGAAGAGTCCCAAGTGACCTCCCCGAGCAGCACCTCAGCCTCCACCTCCGCTTCGACGACCTGCGCTTCGATTTTCTCAAATGCTTCATTCGCTCTCGCCACTGCTTTCGAAGAATCGAGTCTACTCACTCCACGGGCTCCCTTCGCTTCGGCCAGTGACTGCCTCGCGAGTAGTATGGCTTTTTTTGCGGGTAATTCCCTAAGCCGCCGAGATAACGCCTGCTCTACGCCTTGCAGCTGTTCGATGTATGCATCCTGTTGTTCCATGGCAGCAGTCTCCACCTCAAAGCGTTCAATCGCGGCAAGTTTCTGACCAAGCCAGTGCCTCGCTTCGTCTTCCTGACCATTTTGCAAGGCCAATAACGCTCGCTCTTCGCATCTCATCGCCTCTTCTTCCGCCGCAATTCTGCGGCGATCTGTCAAGCGTTGGGACGTCTTTGCCTGAACCAGAGAGTTGCGAGCTTCCTTGTGGCTCTGCTTCATGTCCTTGATGGCTGCATCAATCAATTTCGCCGGGTCTTCAGATTTCTCAATCCTTGCCTGGAGGTTTGCCTCGATCAGATTCGCCCAGCGACTAAGCATGCCCATGTGATTTCTCCTTGTTCGTGACTGTTGTCACATTTATCGCCAAATTCCGGCTTCTTTGTTCAAATTAGACCGTTTTCGAGCCTCTAAAAATTCCTAACGTTTGACGATGGGATTCGGTTTTTACCTTGCCAATCGTGGCCACCTTCATTACCCATGTCCGTAATGGTAGTTAGAAAAACCACATACGCTGCTGGGGAAGAAGTCGATGCAAAATGCTCGAAATGCAAGATCGAAGGTGTTGGAGACGTAGTCTCTCACGTGATCATCGCGATGAAGGGCGACAAAATCGCACGCGTAAAGTGTAACACGTGCACAGCCGAACATGCTTATCGTGCACCGCCTTCGGCCAGCGAAGCCACTGCAGCCAAACGTCGAGCAGAGCGCAAGACAACGAAGACAGCACCTATCACTCCGAAGACTACTGCTACCGAATTTGACGTCATTGCAGCAGACAAGGACCTCACACAGGCGGTTAAGTATTCAATCAAGATGGAACTTCAACTGAACGACGTTGTCGAACACCCCAAATTCGGAATCGGCGTTGTGACTGAACTCCGCGAACACCAAAAAGCCCATGTAGCGTTCCCAGAAGGCGGACGCGTACTCATCTACGCTCGAACCTAATTCCGGCGTGGAATTCCTTTCCAAAGACATTCCAGGTTCTGGTGGAGTCCTCTATCCAGACGTTGATGACTTCATCGTCAATGAGGAAATTGCTTATGTGCCTTCAGGAGAAGGCGAACACCTATTTATTCACATAGAGAAGACGAAGCTCACTTCCGCTGAGGTCAGCGCAAGTTTGTCTAAGGCTCTCGATGTTAAGCCCAAAGCGGTCAGCTTCGCAGGATTCAAAGACAAGCACGCCCGAACTCGCCAATGGTTTTCGGTCCACTACCCGATCAAACTTGGACTGCCAAATCTCCTCGAGCTCGATAACGAAAACTGTCGGGTCCTGGATATCGACCGACATCGAGCCAAACTCAAACGAAGTCACGGAAAAGGAAACCGTTTTGTGATCACCGTACGTGACGTACCGGTAGGTGGTGTAGAACATGCTCGTGCGTCCTTAGATCGTTTGCGTGAAGTCGGTGTCCCTAATATTTTCGGGGCGCAACGGTTTGGAAAGTATGGCGACAATGTCGAACGCGGACTGCAGATGATCCGTAAGCAAATCAAACCGCCCGGCAACCATCGAATTCGCTCCATTCTGCAATCAGCTGTGCAATCCGAAATCTTCAATCGGATATTCAATCTTCGACTAGAGCATGGCCTCTTTTTCACCGCTCTTGAGGGTGACATCATGAAGAAGCACGATACCGGCGGTTTATTCGATGTCACTGAGCCCGCAATCGAGCAAGAGCGATTGGACCGCCTTGAAATATCACCGACTGCTCCGCTCCCAGGACGTGAGACGAGATATGCGAAATCTCGTGCGTATGAATTCGAACAACAGGCAATCAGCGAACTCGGCGTAACCGAGCAAGATTTGTCGAGAATGGAGGTGGGAACGAGACGCTCATTGCGTTTTCCACTCGACCCGACGGCAAAAATCCACGAGCTGGATGAGGATAGCTACGCGTTAGAAATTAGCCTTCCGAGTGGTGCATACGCCACCGTAGTTTTGGCCGAACTGATTAAGCCTGAATCAGGCTTTGTAAAAAGGAAATTCGACGAAGGCGACTAAGCTTTGTGGACGTTGTCGGTACGCTCAATGTCGCTCATCGCGTTACGAGTATCAATTACAAGCTTAGCGCTGTTTGAAACCATGTTGTAGTCAACAGCTTTGTGGGCTGTCAGGATGACTACAGCATCGTAACCAGCAAGATTCTCACGAGTAAGGTCTACTGACTTCATGTCAAAATCGTATTTCCTCGTTTTGGGAATCACCGGACAATGCGGATCATGATAATCAATGTGGGCGCCCTTCTCTTGCAGAAGCTCAATGATTTTTAGGGACGGAGATTCTCGTAGATCATCTACATTAGCTTTGTAAGCAACCCCGAGAACCAAGAGCTTTGAGCCCTTTAGCGAGCGTTCCCGTTCATTTAGCGCATACATAATTTGATCAATGACGAAGTACGGCATCTGGGTATTGATATCACCGGCCAACTCAATAAAGCGCGTTTGGAAATCATATTCACGCGCCTTCCAAGTCAGATAAAAAGGGTCGATGGGGATACAATGTCCGCCGAGTCCAGGTCCTGGATAAAAGGGCATATAACCAAAGGGTTTGGTCTTGGCAGCATCGATAACTTCCCAAACGTCAATTCCCATTCTGATACACAGTTGCTTGAGTTCATTGACCAGAGCGATATTGACGGCGCGAAAAGTGTTTTCGAGAATTTTGCACAACTCTGCAGCGGCCATAGAAGAGACGGGAACCACTTGTTCAATGATCGCCTCATAAATCGCGGTCGCAATCTTCAAAGAGTCTTCGTTGCAGCCGCCGACCACCTTAGGAATAGTACTTGTTTCAAAATTAGGATTGCCTGGGTCTTCGCGCTCAGGAGAATACGCAAGATAAAAATCATCTCCTGCCTTGAGACCCGTCTCTTCCAAAATAGGTCGACACTCCTCTTCTGTCGTTCCAGGATAGGTCGTCGATTCGAGAACAATAAGCTGGCCTTTACGGAGACCTTTCACGATGTTCTTGCACGTTCCCTTAACGGCACGAAGATCAGGCTCGCGAGTCTCGGTCAAAGGCGTCGGAACCGCGATCAGAATCGCATCGGGCTCGCCAATCAAACCAAAGTCTGTCGTTGGAATAAATTGACCGCTTTGAACCTGAGATTTCAGCTCTTCAAAATCGAGGTGCTTGATGTACGAATCACCCGCCTGCAGGGCTTCGATCTTCTTGGCGTCGATATCGAAGCCGTAAACTTTGAACCCCCTTCGGGTAAAAGCGAGTACGAGTGGCAATCCAACGTACCCAAGACCGCAAATACCTATCGAGGCCTCACGGTTACGAATCTGGTCTACAACTTGTTCAACAGTTCCCACGGGTCAGTGAGGTATCACCCGAAGGTGACAGGCGCAATATGTTTGAACTCACGAATTCGGGCGGAAGCGGCGAGTTACTACTTGATCCCACCTTTGGGGCGCATGGGATCATCGGTATGCTTATCAAGGATTGCCCTAACCGCATCAGCATCAGGCGCTTCCGGCACGAGTTTGAGATAAGTTTCGTAATGCCTAATGGCCGCTTTTACGTCTTTTTCTCGCATAAGCACGCTGCCCAAACCCTTGTGAGCACTGGCTAACTCAGGATCGAAGGTCAACGCTTGACGATATGCCTCGATGGCCTTCTTCGCACTTTTCGGGCCTCGAACGGCAAGCTCATGGCCCTGATTGACCATCTGGACTGCTTTCTCTCGGAGCCCAATTTTCTCTTTGAGTGCGGAATGGTCCCTCGCAGATTCAGGCGCGGGCTCTTTAAATCCAAGGTTCCAGGCTACGGCCGCAATCACTATCACCGTGACCGCCATGACGGCGACCCACACGGAAAGAGGTAATCGCCGCTTTGGTGCTTCTTCTGCCGGCCCCTCAATTTTCACTGCAGAGATGGCACGCACTTGCGCAGTCCGAACTTTTCGCGCTTCGGTCAAAGGCGCTGGCTCAGGCGACTGTGCGGCAAGCTGTTCGACTAAGCTAATCGCGGAGCGACTCTGAATCTCATCATCCGCCGATTTCTCTTTGTGCGGTCGTTCCTCCCTGCTTGCCTTTAGAAGCTCACTCAGAGCCATTTGTTGCTGCTGCGCTTCCTCGTCAACAAAACCGCCCGACCTCGGCGGAGGACCTTCTAACCAACCAGAACCGGGAGGAACAACATCATCAGTCTTTTTGTTGGTCACCGGAATTGACGGTCCGGCTTTTGACACAAATCTTGGTCGTTCGCTCTTTTTGTCTGACATTGTCATTGGGACGAGTCCCAACCTCCTCTGCCAGGAGAGAATAACATAGGGTCGGGGCCATTCGGCAGGGCCGAAATCAACAATCGTATCGAACCTAGGTAGGACACGAACTTACCTCAGGATTCTTAGGTTTTTGTTGCCGTCTGGGTCATGATCGGACAAGTACGAATCAGTGAGCGGCACAAAGCGAATCCACGTCGTATTGGGAACCGCGGGTCACATTGACCACGGGAAGACCACGCTCATTCGTGCGATCACCGGGAAAAATACTGATCGTCTTCCCGAAGAGAAGAAGCGCGGTATCACCATCGTCTTAGGATTTGCGCCTCTTCCTCTTCCAGATGGTTCACAAATCGGCGTCATCGACGTTCCAGGGCACGAACGCTTCGTAAAAAACATGGTTTCCGGTGCGGCGGGCATCGACTTTGTTTTATTGGTTGTTGCCGCCGATGAAGGCGTCATGCCTCAAACCCGAGAACACGTCGAAATTTGCCAACTACTCGGCATTCGGCGAGGCATCGTTGCGCTCACCAAGATTGATCGCGCAGAGCCCGACTTGCTCGAAATGGCAGCAGAGGACGTCGCCGAGTATCTGGCAGAGACGAGCCTAGCTTCTGCACCCATCATCAAATGCTCGGCCACCACTGGCGAAGGCATCGAGGAACTAAAAGCAAGTATTCAAAATCTTGTAGCAGAGTGTGAGCGAGACAACTCGCAAGCCGATATGGTCTTGCCCGTCGATCGAACCTTTTCTGTCAAAGGTTTTGGGAGTGTCGTCACGGGAACACTCCTCTCCGGTCAACTCAAGGTTGGAGACGCCGTCCAAATCATCCCGCCTGTCCCCGGTCGACCAGCCCCTGAATCTATAAAAGTTCGCAGCGTTCAAGTCTTCGGCGACTCCGTCGAGCAAGCCTTTTCTGGAGACCGAACCGCAGTGAGTCTTCCGGGAGTCGAACTCGACCAACTGTCGAGAGGCCAAATGTTGGTTCCGCCTGGACTGTGCGAACCAAGCCGGCGCGTTGATGTACGGGTTCATTATTTGTCTTCGCGAAGTAAAAAACTCAAGTCAGGAGCCAAAGTCATTTTTCACTTGGGTACCTCGATTGTAAATGGTCAAGTCACACTGCTCAACGCAGATCGACTTGACCCGGGCGAGTCTTCATTTGCCCGAATTAGACTTGAAGAGCCTGTTGTAGCCCTGCCCAATCAGCGATTTATTTTGCGTGGTTTTGACGCCATGAGTACAGCAGGTCGCACCATTGGGGGTGGCGTCATTTTGGATCCACAACCGCCTCGGCGTAAAAGACACGCCACCATGACCGAAGAGTCGCTGACGGCATTAGAACAAGCACTTGGCGACCCCGCGGCTTGGAATCTCGCAATGTCGGTTCTTGCTAAGGAAGCCGGGCAAAAAGCACTTGAGATACCATCTCTCGCCAAACGCTTCGCGAAAACCGAGAAGTTTATCAACCAACTGATCGACAAGGCCGTCAAAAACAAAGGCGTCATCAAAGTTGGTCAGCTCTGCATTAGCAGCGAAGCCATTCAGTCTTTCGACGAAAAAATCCTAGCGTTGATTCAAGCATTCCACACCGAGCATCCTTTCAAACCTGCCATGTCACTGAACGAACTGAAGAGTCGTATGGGTCGTCAAATTCCCAAAGCAATTGTTGAACGCGCGGCAAAAAGCTTGGTGGGTAAGAAGAAACTCTCTCAACAAAGTGAAGGCTTCCATCTTCCTGAGCATCGTCCATTTGGAGCAGCAGGCGCAGAAGCGAAAGAAAACGTGATGAAACTTTTGCGAGAAGCGGGATTACAACCGCCAACATTCAATGCTCTTCAGACCGAAGCAGACATCGATAAGAAATCGCTACGAGAAATGATGACCACCCTCGCCAAAACCGAGGATGTCATTCGAGTTACACCGGAGCTGTTTTTCGATGCCCAGGCTTACGCGAAATTTCAGGAACAAGTTTTGGGATTCATTCGTGCGGAAGGTGAAATTACAACTGCTCAGGCCAAAACCTTAACCGGTTTATCTCGGAAGTTTTTGATTCCACTCCTCGAGTCTTTAGACAAGCGACGCGTCACTGTTCGAGTGGGTGAAGCGAGAAAAGCGCGCTAATTCATTCTTCGAACCAACGCGGAGGTTGAAGGCGACTCTCCGACAAAGGTTCTAATCCGACGTAACCCTGGCGCAATCAGATGTTGTCGTACACTGTTCATCGCGGCGGAACGACCACGCGGCAAAGCACGGAAGACGACATCTAAATGGTCTGTCTCTGTCTCCACGCCATCGACAGTGATCAGAGAAGACCACAAGCCGACGAGATGACGAACAACTCGATTATCAAGCTGCTGAGACTGCAACAAATCAAAAACGATGCGGTTTTCGGCCGCTTCAACAATGACCGGCGGCATGCCAGGTAACTCGGAAATGAGTTCACCGAGTTGAGAAATATTGAGTGCACCTGACTTAACTAACGCCGAGACGACGGTCTTTTTCTCACTTAGAATTTTGAGGGCCGCGTCCTCAAAACGGAGTTCCAGACGAATTTGAGAGCTGGAGACATCGATGCGTGACACATAGATAATCGACGAGAAGCGAATTCGAGTTTCCATTTTCTCGATCGTCATTCCGATACGAAGCCCTGGTGGGCAGGCGGTAATCTCGGGGTCAAGACCGTCTACATCGTCGACCAAGCGCTCCACCAACCAGCGAAACGCGGCCAGTGGGACTCCAAAACGCAGTCCAAACGAACTACGCAGGATCCTAGCAACCTCTTCAGGGTGTCCCTTCAGATAGTTGGTCGCGGATTCCAAGAATTCTTTACCTGACAGCATGCACCGCCAGAATACGTCGGTTAGCTGTTCATGAACAGAGGTTGTAGGGAGGATTATAGAAAGCTGAGAATAAATGAGGGGTTC
>JAYZDF010000137.1:0-9307 GCA_036337945.1 Myxococcota bacterium | reverse complement strand
TCGTGCTAACTCACGTCCAATCACTACACCGGGAAGTGTTTTTTTTCTTCGCCTTTCAGATACAACGCTGTCTACAGGTTCGCCTGGGACGTCAGTAGCGGTACTTGTGGTTGAATCTTTACGAGTCGGCCAAAAGGTACGAAAGCTAGGGATTTTTTCTGGAGCAGTGAGATAATCCAAACTTCCTCTTTCCATGTTTTTCCGTAGATCAACATGGGCTTCGCTTTTAGGGTCGAGACCTTTTACCAAAACCCCCGAAAGACCTCCATCACTCGAAATCATGCCTTCACCCATCACAAAAGATGCCGCAGTATATACTCCGTCTAAAGACTGTAGTTTCTGTTCAACTTCAGCATATTCTACGAAATCGTCCCCTTTCTTTTGCACGACAATGTGTGAGTGCGCGCCTAAAATCTTCTCTTTCAGGTCTTCCTCAAACCCTGTCATCACTGATAAGACAACGACCAGCGCCATGACTCCAAGAGCGACACCAGAAACCGAGATAAGCATAATGCTGCCTACCGCATTCTTTGTAGAGCCTCGGTGCTTAGATTTTTTTGAGACCAGACGGCGTAAAAGCTGAAGAAGGATATAGCCAATTCCCGCGAGGCCTAAAAACAATAAGACATCTTTGACCTTAAACTGAGAGCGTAGAAAGCGTCGTCCCACCAACAATTCGTAAGCGAAACCAGTATCAACCGTTCCGGATCCCGCCAACAGGAAACCGATGCTCGCTCCCACCGACAAGAAACAAAGGGCAACTAAAGCCGGTACGACTGCAAGCAAGACCAAGATCTGTTCTTTGGGAATATTGAAAGTCTTCAAAGTCTCAACACCATAGGTCGACGACAACATAGCCAAGCCGAGACCGAAAATGACCGCAATCATCGTGCACTCCGCGAAAGCGACGCGACGCAACCATGATGCGGTCACAAAACCGGATACCGAAAAAGCCAGAATCGCAGCCAGCACGATTCCAGCCTGGATGATTTTAGGGTTATAGCTAGCGGCAAAGCTTGCCCAGGTGCCAAGCAGCAAAAGAGTCAAAAGCAGACTTAGCCCTAAACAGACTCCTGACCGCCATCTCTGTGCAGCATAGCGGACCAATAAACATCCCAAGCCGGCGCAGCTCAGACAGGGGACAAAGACAATATTTTGAACCAGAACCATACGCAAAAGTGGAGAAGACCCCGCAACGTCGCTTACAGCAAAAAGGACGGCAGATAGGATTGCGGTGAGAGATGCGTAAGCGAAGGAGCGCAGCCAGGGGAAGTTCCAGGTCTCAACTCGAAGTTGTTCTTGCTGAAAAAAGCCGAAAGCCAGGCCTCCGACAAAGGCTCCGAATGAAGCGATATACACCCCGAGAGCTTGCGCTAAAGTTCCCTGTTGGCCAGTGCCAAGAATACTCGCGATCAGAAACTGAAGTCCTAGGCATAAGACGACTGAGCCTAGGACAACGCGTATGGCAGCTTGAGACCCCATCCTGAAAAATGACCGAACTAGCTCTTTCTCATTTGAGGAAATAGAATGACGTCACGAATGGAAGCTGAATTGGTAAGAACCATGGCCAGCCGATCAATTCCGATACCCTCACCCGCTGTGGGTGGCATTCCAATTTCGAGTGCATGACAGTAATCTTCATCAAAGTCCATCGCCTCTTCATCGCCTCCAGCTTTCGCTTCCATCTGTGCTCGAAATCGTCCTCTCTGATCTTCAGCATCATTCAGCTCCGAGAATGCATTCGCGAGTTCTCGGCCCGTCATATATAATTCGAATCGGTCCGTAAGGCTGGGGTCCGAATCTTTACGACGTGCCAAAGGTGAAACCTCAATAGGAAAGTCCGTGACGAAGGTGGGCTGAATCAGCTCAGCTTCCCACAAATGCTCGAATAGCTCCATTTGAAGCTTTCCAGCAGGTAATGTCTTATCCAGTTCTAAACCCTTCTCTTTGGCTGCTGCCACGAGTGCATCGTTACTTTGCAAATCCAAACCAGGAATTTTTTCCAGTATACCTTCTCTCACGGGCAAGCGGCGGAAAGGTTTCTCGAAGTCAATAACATGCTCACCGTAAGGAACTTGCATCGAGCCCGTCACTTCAAGAGCCGCACCTCGGAACATCTCCTCAGTCAAGTCCATCAGCTCGGCGTACGTAATCCAAGCGGTGTAGAATTCGAGCATCGTGAACTCGGGATTATGTTGGATCGAGAGCCCCTCGTTTCTAAAGTTTCGTCCTATTTCATAAACTTTTTCAAAACCGCCAACAACCAAACGCTTGAGATGTAGTTCTGGAGCGATTCGGCAGTATAATTCCATATCCAAGGCATTATGATGCGTCACGAAAGGTTTAGCCGCAGCACCACCGATCAAGGAATGAAGCATGGGTGTTTCGACTTCCATATAGCCTCGCTCATCCAGAAAAGTGCGGATATAGCGAATGAGTGCACTTCGCTTACGGAATGTTTCTTTGACTTCAGAATTTACAATTAGGTCAACATACCTTTGACGATAGCGTTGCTCTACATCACTTAATCCGCCGTGCTTATCGGGCAAGGGATACATATTCTTGGTGGCAAGGGTCATCTTTCGAACCTGAATCGATAATTCACCTCGTCTCGTCGTAAACCGCGGGCCTTCGATGACAACAATATCTCCAAGATCGAGAAGCTTACTCTTTTGATACTCCTCTTCCCCCAAAACATCTTTGCGAAGTTGAATTTGAATCTGACCGGAACTGTCTACCAAATCCATAAAGGATGCCTTTCCGAATCGTCGAATCGCCATAATTCTGCCGCCCAGTCGGAATTGTTTCGCATCTTCTGTGGGCTCGCTAGGAGGGTCTGAGTCTAAACCGCGAACTTCCCCAACCTGGTGACTGATAGAAAGCCCGTTTGGATAGGATGACCAACCCAGGTTCTCAAGTTTCTCAGCTTTTTCTCTTCTCACGCGGCGAATTTCTTCGATGCCGCCCGTTTGAGCCTGTGATTCACTCATGGTGACGCACCCTTACAGACCGCTACCGAAGGGTCAACGATTTGCTTTATGAAAACCAGTATTTAAAGGCGAAGTGAACCAGAACCACGGTTCTTCCGTGACATACGAGGATTAGTTTTCTAGAGTCCGACTCAAATAAGACTGAGACACATCAGAAAGCAGAGTGAATTATGACAGATAAAGCAAAACTCATTGTCGGAGATAAGACATACGATCTCAACATCATCGTCGGCTCCGAGGGAGAAAGAGCCCTAGACATTTCTACGTTACGGAGAGAATCAGGACTCGTTACGTTGGATCCCGCGTACGTAAATACGGGTTCGACCACCAGTGCAATCACCTTCATCGATGGCGAGAAAGGAATCCTTAGGTATCGGGGCTATCCAATAGAACAATTAGCCGAGCGCTCGACCTTCGTAGAAGTTGCATACCTACTGATCTACGGCAAACTTCCAAACAAAGCCGAACTTGTTCCTTTTCAGCAACGAATTGCCAGTCACACCATGATTCACGAAGACATGAAAACATTCTTCAACGGTCTTCCTCTAACGGCCCACCCTATGGCGATTTTGTCTGCGATGGTTTGTTCTCTGTCGAACTATTACCCTGATCTATTGGACCCGCGAGACGAAGCCGCACAAGCAGAAGCGATTCCACGATTACTGTCTAAACTTCGGACGATTGCCGCATTTTCATATAAGAAATCGCGAGGTCAGCCGTTTGTTTATCCACCATCAAATTTAAACTATTCCGGAAAGTTTCTCCACATGATGTTTGGTGTTCCGACGGAAGAGTACGAAGTGAATCCAATCTTCGAGTCAGCAATGAATCTTCTGCTGATCTTGCACGCTGACCATGAGCAAAACTGTAGTGCTTCAACAGTACGATTGGTAGGCAGTTCTGAAGCGAATCTATTCGCAGTTATCTCTGCCGGCATTACAGCTCTATGGGGACCTCTTCACGGCGGCGCGAACGCTGCAGTCATGGATATGTTGGAACAAATCCAGTCGAATGGTGGGGATGTCGATGCGTTTATCACTAAAGCCAAAGACAAGTCCTCAGGGGTCAAACTTATGGGGTTTGGGCATCGCGTTTATAAGAACTTTGACCCACGAGCCAAAATATTAAAGGCCGCGGCTGAAAAAGTACTTGGGCAGCTCAACCAGCAGGACCCACTTTTAGAAACAGCGCAACGTTTGGAGGAAGCAGCCCTGAAAGATAGTTACTTCGTGGACCGAAAACTATACCCGAACGTGGATTTTTACAGCGGGATTATCTATCGAGCGTTGGGAATTCCAACGAACATGTTCACGGTCATGTTCGCGCTGGGACGGCTGCCCGGCTGGATTGCGCAATGGAAAGAAATGATAGAAGCACCAAACCGTCGAATCAATCGACCCCGACAAATATATACCGGTGAAACGGTAAGAGACTACATTGAATTAGAGGAGCGACAATAATGCCTGAATTTGTATATACGATGAACAACCTCCGCAAGGCTTACCCGAGTAAGGAGATCATAAAAGATCTCACGCTTGCTTTCTTGCCTGGTGCAAAAATTGGAGTGCTCGGCGTAAATGGAGCTGGAAAAAGTACCGTTCTAAAAATCATGGCGGGCCTCGACAACGAGTACACAGGCGAAGCCGGTGCGATGAAAAACGTTCGAGTCGGATATCTGGCTCAAGAACCCGAATTAGACGACACGAAGAACGTTCGCGAAAATATTGAATGTGGTCTTTCTAACATTCGTGGCCTTTTGACCGAATTTGAGGAGCTCTCGATCAAGCTCGGCGAAGAAATGAGCGAGGATGAAATGAATTCAGTGATGAATCGCTTCACCAAGCTGCAAGATGAAATTGATGCCGTAAACGGCTGGGAAATCGACAACACGGTTGAACGAGCAATTGACGCACTTCGTTGCCCTCCTGGAGACCAAAGTGTCGAGCACTTATCTGGTGGCGAGCGACGGCGAATTGCACTTGCCCGTATACTTCTGGAACGCCCTGATCTTCTATTGCTTGACGAACCCACCAACCATTTGGATGCTGAATCGGTCGCGTGGTTAGAAAAACATCTTGCGGAATACAGTGGAACCATCGTTGCTGTGACCCATGATCGCTATTTCCTCGATAATGTCGCAGGATGGATTTTAGAACTTGATCGCGCACGCGGCATTCCATGGGAAGGAAACTATTCCTCCTGGCTCGAACAAAAAGCCAAGCGACTTCATCAAGAAGAGAAACAATCCGGTGCTCGTAAAAAGACACTGGAGCGTGAAATGGAGTGGATTAAACAATCTCCAAGAGCTCGTCAGGCCAAAAACAAAGCGAGAATCAATCGATACGAAGACCTGCTGTCGCAGGAGCAGCAAGAACGAGTACGAAAGCAAGAAATCCCAATTCCGCCGGGCCCTCGTTTAGGTGACTTAGTCATCGACGCGGAAGGGATTAGCAAAACATACGGTGAAAAGGTTCTGTTTGAAGACTTTTCCTTCAAACTTCCTCCCGGTGGTATCGTAGGCGTAATCGGTGCAAACGGTGCCGGCAAAACGACATTATTTCGACTCATAACCGGCCTTGAACAACCAGACCAAGGCTCCCTACGGGTTGGAGACACCGTAAAGCTAGCTTATGTCGACCAATCGCGTGATGCACTCGACCCTGACAAGTCGGTATGGGAAGAGATCAGCGAAGGAAGTGACGCTGTCCAAGTTGGAAATCGAGAAATCAACTCCCGTGCTTATGTCGGGTCGTTCAATTTCAAAGGCGCTGATCAACAAAAGAAGGTGGGAACGCTTTCTGGCGGAGAACGAAATCGAGTGCATTTAGCAAAACTACTCAAGACCGGGGGAAATGTCCTTCTTCTTGATGAGCCAACAAACGACTTAGACGTGGATACTCTGCGCGCGCTTGAGGACGCTCTGTTAGAATTTGCGGGTTGTGTCGTGGTGATTAGCCATGATCGCTGGTTTTTAGACCGAATCGCGACCCACATTATTGCCTTCGAGGGCAATAGTGAAGTGGTGTCCTTCGAGGGGAATTACCAGGATTACGAGAAGGACCTAAAGCGTCGAAAAGGTGCCGCTGCCGACCAGCCAACGCGCATCAAGTACAAGAAACTCACGAATGCCGGTTAGAAACCGTCCGAATCACACGACACACTCAGAATTCTGTGCTTAGTTCTTTCGTGTGAAGGTTTCGATCATTGGTGGAGGTCCAGCGGGTCTATACTCAGGGATACTTCTAAAGAAACTCCAGCCTGACGCTCAGATCACTGTTTTTGAGCGGAATAGACTCGATGACACATTCGGTTTTGGTGTCGTTTTTTCGGACCAAACTATCGAAAACTATCGCGACGCGGACGCGTTCACGTCGGACGAAATCACTAAAAACTTTGTACACTGGGACGATATTCATACGTTTTATAAAGGAACGCTTCACCAGTCGACAGGACACGGGTTCGCGGGACTGGCCCGTAAAACTCTTCTGCGAATCATGGCAGAACGATGCGAGGAACTCGGTGTCAACCTACAGTTTGAAACAGAGATTCGAGATTTTTCTGTTTTGGATGATGCAGACCTTTGTATTGCAGCGGATGGAGTGAACAGCCAGCTTCGGACTCATTACCAAGAGGCGTTCAACACCCAGATTGATTGGCGGCCCAATCGCTTTGTTTGGCTAGGTACAACGTTCCAATATGATGCATTTACGTTCTACTTCAAAGAGAATGAGCATGGACTTTGGCGAGTCCACGCCTATAGTTACGCGCCTGGGCAATCCACTTTCATCGTGGAGTGCACCGACGAGACGCTAAAACGAGCAGGGTTGGAAAACGCGACTGAAGACCAAACGATTGCCTATTGCTCGAAACTTTTTTCAGACGAACTTGCTGGGCATCCACTGCTCAAGAATCGTTCACTTTGGCGCCGGTTCCCCGTTGTGAGAAATGAGAGTTGGTCTCATAAGAATATCGTTCTTCTCGGTGACTCTGCTCATACTGCACATTTTTCTATTGGCTCTGGAACAAAACTCGCCATGGAAGATGCGATCGCTCTCACGGAGGCCTTACGCTCTGAGGACTCGCTGAGTTCTGCCCTAAAGAACTATGAGCAAACGCGAAGGCCACCAGTAGAAAGTTTACAGCGCGCAGCACAAGTCAGTCTGGAATGGTTCGAGAACACCGAGCGGTATATGGATTTAGAGCCGGCACAATTTGGTTTCTCACTGCTGACACGAAGTCTACGAATCACACACGATAATTTACGTCTTCGGGATAAAGACCTTGTGACCAACAGCGACGAATGGTTTCGCAAACAAGTAGCAAGTCGTTTCTCGATGGATATCCGGCCCGATACACCACCCATGTTCACTCCGTTTTGTCTAAGAGAACTCAAGCTGGAGAATCGCATCGTGGTCTCACCCATGTGTCAGTATTCAGCAAAAGACGGCCTGATCGATGACTGGCATATGGTGCACTTGGGCAGCCGTGCCGTCGGGGGAGCGGGACTCGTTATGACCGAAATGACTGACGTATCCAAGGACGCGAGAATAACTCCTGGTTGTGCGGGCATTTACAATGAGCAGCACGTTGAAGCCTGGAACAGGGTAACGCGTTTCATTCATGAAAATTCCTTTTCGAAAGTGGGCCTTCAACTCGCTCACGCCGGCCCGAAAGGCTCAACAAAACTCCTCTGGGAGGGTATGGATGTTCCTCTCGATGACGGAAACTGGCCCATAGTAGCGGCGTCAGCCATTCCTTACCTTCCAATCAGTCAAGTCCCAAAAAGTCTCGACAAAGACGAAATGAAACACATTATTTCGGAGTTCGAACAGGCGACTCGAAATGCAGACCAAGCCGAATTCGACCTTCTCGAACTCCACATGGCTCACGGATATTTGCTCGCAAGCTTCCTTTCACCGCTCACGAATCAGCGGCATGATGAATTTGGTGGTGATATCGAGAATCGAGCGCGATTTCCATTAGCAGTCTTCGATGCAATGCGAAGAGTCTGGCCCGAAGAGAAGCCTATGTCAGTTCGAATCTCGGCGACAGATTGGTATCCGGGAGGTATCTCTGAGGAAGACGTTTTGGCGCTTACACAAATGCTCAAGGAGCACGGTTGCGACATTATTGACGTTTCCGCCGGTCAAACCGTTGCAGACCAAAAACCCGTCTACGGACGACTTTTCCAGACTCCTTTTTCTGAACTTATCCGCTTACACAATGATATTCCGACAATGACTGTTGGAAATATTTCATCTTACTCCGATGTAAATAGCATTCTGCTTGCTGGTAGAGCCGACCTCTGTGTACTGGCTCGCGCGCATCTCTACGACCCCTACTGGACTCGTCACGCGGCCAAAGCTCAGAATTATGACCTTAGATGGCCTGACCAATACTCTTCATTGCGAAGATACAAACCCAGATTTGAGTAAAAGCGAGCTCGCCTCATGCCGCTTGCGGAGAAGAATCTTCTCGAACATAAGGCAGTTTCAGCACAAAAGTTGTGTTGCCTTCGCCTTCTTTGAGATAGAGGTCTCCACTCGCCTGAACCATTTTTTGCTTCGAAACCGCCAGGCCCAAGCCGGTACCCTCTCCCGGCGCTTTCGTTGTGAAGAACGGCTGAAAGATCTGTCCACGAATGTGTTCAGGGATTCCTGGACCATTGTCGCTAACGAGAATTTCTAGGTGCTTGTCTCTCTCGGTTCCGGTAACCGTAATGTCGCCTGGATTGTCGCCGATAGCATCCAGCGCATTCTTGACAAGGTTAAGTAAAACATCATGGAGCAAACCACCCGCAATCTTGA
Source organism: Myxococcota bacterium (assembly GCA_036337945.1). Lineage (GTDB taxonomy): Bacteria > Myxococcota > Kuafuiibacteriia > Kuafuiibacteriales > Kuafuiibacteriaceae > JAYZDF01. The sequence goes on along the minus strand of JAYZDF010000137.1, from coordinate 510 downwards.
CTTCGGTGGACGGTATATCCATGGATAAAGTTCTTTTCCCGAGTTTTGGACGAACGAGACAGCCCACTTCCTCGCCCACAATTTTCGGGTCACATTCGCCATAATCCGTTTCCTGCTCGCCCAGCGACGCCACTTGGTCCACCATCTTATTTATCCGTGCGATTCCCTGAGAGCCACTCGCTTCCGCTTGTGACAAAATTTCCTCAAGCTGAGATTTCATCACCGGTTCGATATGCGCTTCGGCTAGTTCTAAGGCCTGCCGAGCAACGTCAGCCATTAGGAATTGAGAATTCATCACGAAGCCGAGAGGGTTTCGAATTTCGTGGGCGATGCCCTCTGCTACATAAGCAGTCCTCTCCGTTTCATACTTTGCCGCGCTCTGGGCTGACTGTTCACGTTGCTTCAAGATTGCACTCACCGTGGCAAGCAGCTCAGACTCCTCGCAAGGTTTTGTGAGATAAGCAACTGCGCCTGCTTCCCTCGCTTCGATTCTAGCTTCGTCGCCCGTAT
>JAYZDF010000136.1:0-6508 GCA_036337945.1 Myxococcota bacterium | reverse complement strand
AACCTTTACTGCTAAGACGTCGGCGAGGATAAAGCCGAGCCCTACGAGCCAACTCCAGTTATCTGGCGCCTATAGTCTCTTCAGAGATCAATACGTACTCGATCAACGTAATTCTTCAGCATTGGACAAAGATGAGGAGACGAAAGATCAACTGCTCCAGCTGAACGGCCAATATGATCATCTACTATTTTCAAAACACTTAGTCTCAGTAGGAACAGAAGCAGCTTTCGAGCAATTGCAGGCCGACAGGATTGTCGACAATAACCAAGACCGGCATCGGATAGCGGTTTTTATTCAGGATGACTGGGCTGTCATGAATTCGCCAAACATTGGATTTGTTCCTGGTGTTCGTTTTGATTTGGACTCACGCTTCGGGACGAAATTCACACCAAAGGCAGCCGTGAGATACGACCCTGTAGATGATCTCGCTTTCAAGGCGAGCTATGGAGTAGGTTTTCGTGCGCCCGATTTTAAAGAACTCGCACTCATATTTGAAAACCCTTCTCGTAGCTATATCGTTGAGGGCACACCAGACCTCTTACCGGAAACATCTCAGGGCCTAAATTTCAGTATTGAGTATTCACCCAGCGACGTAGCAAGCATGTCAGTCAACCTCTTTAGAAACGAGATTACTGACCTTATTTCCTTTGCTCTTGGGGAAACAGAAACGACAGGTATAGAACGCTATCGATACACCAATATTTCGAGCGCAATGACTCAGGGAGGAGAACTAAGCGGTAAGCTCCGACTCTGGGACGCACTCAAAATTAATCTCGGATATTCGTATACAGATAGCCACGACGCCGAAAACAACCGCCCATTAGAGGGGAGATCTCGACACCGGCTATCTAGCCGAGTGGTGTACGATGTCGCCCCTTGGAATTCTAGTTTCGCAGTCAATGCCGTCATAAACGGCCCTGCTCCGTACTATGTCCCAACAGAGGAAGGAACAAGCGCTGTGTATTATCCTATTCGGCCAGAAAGCGTTCCATTCGGCCCCTTATCAGCGCTCAATTCGCTCATTGCTGGAGCAAGTGAAGCACTTGTCGATATCCGTTTTCGAACTTGGATATTCGAGCAATTCACGATTTTCGTAAACATAAACAACATCTTAAATTCGGGAGAAGCACGATTCTTTGCCGCTCCTCCATTGAATGTCATTGGAGGTTTAATAGCTAAACTTTAGAGGAATGAGACCTTACAGCAAGCACCTTTTTTGACGTTCGTAACGAACAATTTGCCGCTACGCAGATGCTGGCGGCAGGAGACAAAGCATGAAGCATAATGAAAAAATAAAACACAGAACATTAGCTGGCCTATCCCTAATGGTCATGATCGGCTGCGCAGAAGACATCAAGCCTAACGACATGAACATGAACATGAACATGAATACGGATCTTGGTGGCCCCGAAATCACTATCACTGAGAAAGCCGGCGACGTGACAGAAGCACAAATCAATGCAAGTGGGAATGATGCCTGGGTATATCTCGATTTGGAGAGTAAAAAGCAGGTCACGACAATGACACCAGACTCAGACTCAGGATGGGATTTGGCCTTCAAACGCGTCAAAGTAAAAACAAATAGCGGTATTAGCGGAACAGGCGATGTAAAAGTTGCCCGATTGTCTGAAACAGATTTTGGAACCCTTACGGATGCTCCAACGTCTGGATACGTGCAGGACAGCGAAGATTCTGACGATGCTGACACAGATCCAGACTACGCTTTCTACACACCAAGTACCTGGTATGACTACTCGGGTCCGCCTGACCATACAATCACACCCGGAGCCTATACCTACATTGTGAAAACGGTCGAAGGTAACTTTTATAAACTAAGGTTCACTGATTACTACGATGCGGCCGGAACGAGTGGTTATCCGAAAATCGAATGGGCACCCGTAACGAAGCCGAGTGGCATGCTCACGGAAGATCGAGCAATCCTAATCAACGCATCAGAGCGTGGAACTTGGATATATGTCGACCTCATTGATGGTGCCATTCGAACAGTCATGGACCCCAAAAATTCTAGTGATTGGGATATTGCAATTAGCCGTACGCAGATTCAGACAAATAGCGGCACGAGCGGAAACGCAATGGCTGGAGCGCTCGCAGTTGAGCAAGGTAAGACTTGGGACGAGACGGAAAAGAGTCCAACCATAGGCTTTGCTCGCGACTCAATGATGCCTCTGCCGGGCCCGCCTGGGTCGGGCGAGTACTCTGGGAATGCAGTACTCAATACTTGGTACAATTACGATCCGATTACTCATGAAGTTAGTGCAAAAGACCAACTCTTTTTGGTGCGAACGGCGGAAGGCGATTATGTAAAATTCAAAATCCTTAGCTATGATGGAGATGGCACGTATACAGTCAAAGCAAAGAGTATCGAACGAGATCCTAAGACGCACACAACTATAATCGACGCCTCTGACAGAGAGGTATTCACACATTTCAATTTCGAATCAAATTCAGTCTCTGAAACCTCAATGGATACAAAGTCTGATCTCGGTTGGGACATCGCAATTCAACGCACTAAGATGCGAACGAACAGTGGCACAAGTGGTACCGGTAAAGGCGGTGCTCTCGAATCGGAATCTGCTGATCTAAACGCTATCGCCACGGTTCCTGCGGGTGACGGTTGTTATCTTGCATCTATGAACCACACTTGTGATTGCGGATATTCAAAATCAGAATGCGAACAAATGATGGGCGCTTGGACGCCCCAATGTAATTGCCCGACGAAGTTCGTCGAGGATGCAGAGCTACCTATCCCTGGACCTCCGGGCTCGGGCACCTACTCAGGCAATGCGGTGCTTGCTGAGTGGTACAACTACAACCACATGACTCATCAAGTCAGTCCGAATGAGACCGCCTTTATCGTGAGAACGGCGCACGGAGACTTTGTGAAAATGAAGGTGACAAATTGGGATGATGGAAAGCTTACGGTTGATTGGGTCTATGCAGGACCCGGTCACAGTAATTTTTAACCAAAAACAAGAATAAAAGGAGATAAAAAAAGTGTCAGCAATAGGTATGTTTATTGGAAGCACAACAGGTAAAACCGAATCAGTTGCAGAATTGATTCAAGCAGAATTTGGCGGAGAAGACGTGGTAAAAATCCACGACATCTCAGACTGCGATGCGTCAGACTTACAAGGCTATGAGAAACTCATTCTAGGATGTCCAACGTGGAATATTGGTGACCTTCAAAGTGACTGGGAAGAGTTTTACGAAGGCGACCTCGAAGAAGTAGACTTCAATGGAAAAAAAGTCGCTTATTTTGGAACAGGAGATCAATGTGATTATCCAGACAATTTTCAAGATGCGATCGGAATCCTTGAGGAAAAAGTAACCGCACAGGGGGGCACGACAGTGGGACTATGGCCGAATGAGGGCTATGATTTCAACGAGTCGAGGGGCTTTAGAGATGGAGTCTGGCTTGGACTCGCGATTGACGAAGACAACCAACCAGAACTCACCGAGGGGCGTGTCAAAGCCTGGGTCACGAAACTAAAGTCTGAATTAGGTCTTTAGCATCTGTTTGAGAGCCCGTCAGACAGAGGCGGGCTCTCAAATTTCTCGCACCTTTCGCATCACGCATTGAACCAGCCGCTCATGCGACGGCTGGAAGTAAGGAATTCATTGAAGATGGCACATCATCTATCCGCCCTCGCCGGCCTACCCACTTTTCTCATTTACCTATCTCTAGCGATCCTATCTCTGGGCCCTACTTCAGGATACGCGATAGCTAAGCCTACAGACGACGCCAAGCCAAGGATTGTATCTCTCGGGGGAAGTCTCACGGAAACGATCATTGCATTGGGTCATGAAACTAAGATCGTAGGCGTGGACACTACAAGCGTATATCCACCAGAGAAAGTAAAAGACTATACAAAGGTCGGTTATCTTCGGCGGCTCTCTGCCGAAGGTATATTAAGCCTCAAACCGACCGCCGTTTTCGCTAGCGAGGGGGCCGGACCAGCAAATACCATCGAGAAACTTAAGCGTACAGGCGTTAGTTTTACGACCTTCAAAAACGATTACACGATCGCTTCTTCGAAAGCCTTGATAAATGCTCTTGGAGTTCAACTTAAATCAAGTGATATCGCAAAGAAGATCAATCAAAACATTGACCAAAAAGTAGCCGCTGCAAAAAAGATCTCAAAGAAATTTCCCAGGAAACCGAAAGTGTTATTCGTTTATGCAAGAGGAGCCAGAATACTCAATATTGCTGGGAACAAAACGTCCGCACACGCGATGATAGAACTAGCGGGTGGTGAAAACGTATTCAGCCAGGTAGAAGGCTTTAAACCTATGACCTCTGAAGCGGTCATCGCAGCTGAACCAGACTTTATTCTGATGCTGGAACGAGGCGTCAAGAGCATCGGCGGAAACGAAAAAGTACCATCTTTGCCAGGAATTGAGCTTACACCCGCCGGCAAAAACAAGAAATTTATCGTTATGGACGACCTCAAACTTCTCGGGTTTGGGCCACGGCTTGGGGATGCCGTATTGGAACTCACAGAACATCTCAGCAAATAAACGATAGGTATTATATTGGACACACTCCTTTCACAACTTAAAGAGGTCCGGCGCGAAAGAAGCATGATGCTTACGCTAAGCATTCTGATCTTTTTCGGGATACTTCTGAACCTTGGTATCGGCGCATTGCAGGTGTCGGTAGCGGAGGTATTTCAAATACTATCGGAGCCCTTTGGGCTTAGCTTTGATGCACGAGTCGATGATGTGAAAGAGGCCGTCGTGCTTCACATACGGTTGCCACGAGTATTTTTGGGTCTTATCGTAGGAGGAGGACTAGGGATAGCAGGTGCTTTCATGCAGGGCATTTTTCGTAATCCGCTGGCCGACCCCGGACTCATAGGCGTATCTGCCGGTGCAGCTCTCGCAGCTTCATTATTTATCGTACTGGGAAGTTTGATCGAACCACTCGCTGGCGAGTGGGGACTTTCGATTGGGACGCCACTATGTGCGTTCGTTGGAGCCCTATCGATAACTTATCTTGTGTGGCGAATGGGCACACAAGGTAATCGAGTATCTGTCTCAAGATTGCTTCTCGCAGGAATCGCAATCAATGCCCTTGTAGGGGCGCTCATCGGCAGCCTAACTCTGGTGGCAACAGACTCTCAACTCCGAGATCTTACCTTCTGGAGTCTTGGTAGCCTGAATAGCGCGAACTGGCCGACCGTGATCAGTACCGCGTTAGGTGTCTTGCCGATCGCTTTGATTACTCCGAAAGTCGCTAAATCCTTAGATGCATGGCTATTGGGCGAAGCAGAGTCTCATCATCTTGGCGTTGACATTGTTCGTCTGAAACGTCTTGTCGTCGGGGCCACCGCCCTCGCGGTTGGTTCAGCTGTCGCAGCGGCTGGAATTATTGGTTTCATAGGCCTTGTTGTTCCTCATCTGATTCGATTGACGTTCGGTCCTGGACATCGATTTATTCTTCCGGGCTCAGGGTTACTTGGAGCGCTCATATTGATTATTGCAGACCTTTTGGCTCGAACTGTGATCGCGCCCGTTGAGGTACCCATAGGTATCATTACAGCACTAGGTGGGGCTCCGTTTTTTTTGCTACTGCTTCACACCACCAAACAGGGAGATTTATAAATTGCTTGAGGCAAAGGGTATACACGTCACCATGAATGGCAACGAGATCCTAAAGAATATTTCGATATCGATTGAGCCAGGTGAATTTGTAGTCATGATCGGTGCAAATGGAGCGGGTAAATCAACGGCGCTAAAGGTCTTATCCGGAGAACTTCTGCCAAGTTGCGGAACTGTGACACTCAATAATATCGTCCTTTCAAAGTGGAACGCTCAACGAAGGGCCCAGCGACTCGCGGTACTCCCACAGTCTTCCAGCCTAAATTTTGGACTTCGAACACGCGAGGTGGTTGGCCTTGGACGACTGCCTCACGAACAAAGCCATACTCAAACCCAGCATGATGAAATCATACGAGAAGCGATGAAACGAACTGGCCTTCTTGCCCTCTCAGAGCGCAGCTACTTAACTTTGTCGGGAGGAGAACAACTCAGAGTGCACCTTGCACGCACGATTGCGCAAGTCTTAGATTACAATAGTGGGCCTGCAAAATTTCTGCTCTTGGATGAACCCACATCAAGTTTAGATCTAAATCATCAGCTTCGAGTTCTTGAGGTTGTTCGCGATTTAGTAACTGAGGGACTAGGGATTTTTGCAATCTTACACGATATCAACCTTGCAGCTCGCTTCGCTGACCGCATCTACGTCCTGAAATCGGGAATATGCATACGTCATGGGACAGTCGAAAATGTTGTCAACGAGGAGCTACTGTTGGATGCCTTTGGGCTCAAGAGTAAGGTCATCAACGTTGACGGCTTAGATCATCCAACCGTTTGCGTGCTCAAAAGAGCTAAAGATGCTTTTTAGTGAATCACGGGCTGACTTGCGCCGCTCTTGCCCTTTTCAGTACGTCAATCACCGAGGTACGGATTTCTTTTTCTTGAATTT
>JAYZDF010000135.1:0-6543 GCA_036337945.1 Myxococcota bacterium | reverse complement strand
GGCTAAGGCACCCGAAGCTTCACCATTCGACAGACTCCGCGATGACCCAGCTCCCGCACCGCAAAAACGTGAAGAAAGCAATGCGCTCAACGAACGAATGAGCGACTCTAACATCGCAGCGGAATCATCAAGGAATGACATCAGAGACGAAGCACCGGCTAAAGAGTCAACAGTGACAACGGCGCCAACACAAACCCGAGAAATATCTTCTTCTGCAACCAACTCAGATGAACCCTCAGACCCTCAACCACGCCTTGCGGACAATATCTCTACTCAAAGTCAACGAGTAGAAATAGCACCTGATGACAGCGATACACGAAGTGAGTCGAAAAAATCGAACAGCTCCAAAAGTATCGTCCATATTCGGGTCGCTGCAGGCTCAAATTTTACACGTAACTACAAACTTTCTTCGGATGCCGTTGAAGAATCCGGGCTCTCATATCCACTCAATGCGATGTCGCTCTTCAATACAAATCTCCAAGTCAATATTCCGGGGATACCAATCGGAATCTTAGCGAATGTGAATTTTGTGCCTCTCAAGATCAAAGTTTCAGTCGATAGCACCGAGGTTGGATCACCGGGAGGGAGCCTCTTAGACATGTTGTTTGGGATCAATTACCAAATGGACATCGGGTCCTCAGGACTGAAGCTCATTCCTGGTCTTGGTACCCGAATTACGAATTTTAACGTAGAAAATCACCCGGGTCCGATCGTTTTATCAAACTCCTCTTTGGCTCCCGTGGTGCTCTTCGGACTGACCTATCCTGTTCTAGAAACTGTCGATGTGAATGCGGGAATTGAAGCAGGTTACATTGTTTCCTTTGAGGAGACACCAAATCAAAGTGGCGCTGGAGGGAGCAAAGGTGGCTTTGATCTCGGTGCAAACCTGGGAATGAATCTGTGGCTTTCTGAGATGGTAGCTATCACAGTCAATTTCAATACACTCATGCAGCAAGTCTCACTTTCAGGTTCACCGAATCGACAAACACCTCCGAACGAAATTCTTGAAAATCCAACTGTAAGTATCTTTGATGTTCGAGGCGCACTCGGCATCGAAGTTCGACTCTAATGACGTAAACGAGGTTTTTTCTTAGAAGTGACAACCAATGTACAAAGCGCGTTCATTGGTGCTCTCGTCACCATAGCAATTGTAGCAGGAATGCTGCTTCGTCAGCGCCGAAGAAGAATTGACCTCTTATTTGCTATTTTTGCTGCAAACATTGTCCTTTGGTTCCTGGGTTCTTTTCTTCATAATATTGCGGGGCCGAGTTGGACTAGAGCTGAAATGGCAACCGCGTCTCTCGTTCCAGCAAGCTTGCTTGTTCTACACAACGAAATCCTTGGAACTCAAAACCAACCCACGCGTTCGCTCACTCGATGGGTTTATCCCGTCGCAATTCTAGCATTGATCGTTTCTGCGTCACCCTTAGGAGAATTGACTGCCGTTAAAGTCGCTACGGTCATCTATATCGGCGTGACCATTCTTCTCATTGCCCGCGTGATTATTCGATCATCTCATTCTAATTCGGGAACCGTAGAAAATATTCGTATCAAGTATCTGGCATTTGGTTCGGTTGCTGCTGTCTCCTTGACCGTTTTGGGACGGATTCCGTGGTTCGGACCAACCGCTGCCGCATTAGGAGACCTAGCGGTGATGTTCTACGTCTTCTTCTTGTCTCAAGTCATCTTGCGAGACCGTCTCCTTGATCTTCACGAATTCTTTGGGCGCATCGTTGTCTTAGGCGTCATTGGTCTCATGTTCGCGGCCATTTCAGGTATTTTGATCGTAGCTTTACCTAACAATGCAGCAGGACGCCTCTTTAATACTCTGATCAGCATTATCATTTTGCTCACTTTATACGAACCTTTGAAAGATCGGCTTCAGGCAAAATCAATGGAGCTATTTTTTCGCGAGCGATATGAACTGGGCCAACTTCTGGTCACCCTTCGAAGAGCAATGCTTCGCGTTCTTGACCCGGGCAGAATGAGTACACTTATTCTCGACACACTGTACGATGAAAGACGCTGCACTCATGCGGCCATTTATCTTCTCGAACAACCTCTAGGACGAGGGCTTCGACTCGAGGCATACCGAGGTCCTGAGCCGGCGAATCGAGTCAGCGAGCGGCATTTTCCTGCCCTCTGGCATGCAATTCACCAAAACCGTGGTCCGCTACTGGCGGAACAAATTCTTGCCATATCCGAAGATAATGCAGACGTCGCATCAAAACGAGATCTTATTGACGCAATGCGAGCAGTGAGTGCCGACGTGTTGCTTCCCTTTTTATCAGGGACTCGGGTGATGGGCTTTCTTGCATTACGTGACGATCGAGTCCCAGAACCTTATTCAACTGAGGAAATCGCTCTTCTGATGAACATTGCCGACACCGCAGTCACTGTCATCGAAAACTCACAGCTAACGCAAAAACTGCTCGAGCGAGATCGCTTGGCAACAATCGGCGAGATGGCAGCCGGTTTGGCCCACGAAATTCGTAATCCGTTAGGCGCAATCAAGGGAGCAGCTGAATACCTTGAACCGGAAAACTTTGAGGACCGCGAATCGGCAGACTTCCTCCAGGTGATTATCGATGAATCTAATCGACTGAATGGCGTCGTAACCCAGTTCTTGGATTATGCTCGGCCATTTCGCGCAAATTTTGCACCAACAAATATTAACGAAATTGTTATAAAAACAGTGAAACTTCTTGCGGCGAAAGAAGAGACTCAAAACCACGAAATAGACCTGAAACTGGATGAAAGCTGTGTCGAGGTCTCGGCTGATGGTGAGCAAATCAAACAAGTCTTACTGAACTTGATGCTCAATGCGATGGAGGCGAGTTCAGACGTAAAAAGTCGGATTGTTGTAAAGACCAGATACGTCGTCGATAGAGAACGGGTAGAAATTCGGGTTCGAGACTATGGAGAGGGAATTCATTCCGAAGCCCTCGCCCACATATTCATCCCGTTCTTTACAACAAAATCCAAAGGGACGGGTCTTGGTTTGGCCGTCTGTCAACGTATCGTAAATAACCATGGTGGTGACATTCGTGCTCGATCAACAGTAGGAAAAGGAACCGAGTTCATTATCAGACTCCCTCTTCAGCAAAGATCAGACAATCTGTCCACGGGCACATTCAGCAATCAAATTGGAAATAATATGATAGAAGATGGCTCTTTGTCAGATATTGACTCAGACAAAGAATGGTCAAATCGACCGCAATCAGATGCGGGCGGAAACATCCCGTGATGCCTGTTTAATCCTTTGGGTAAAACTTCGCGGCGCTAACTCAGTAAAAAGCTAAGTTAGTGCCTTGTATCTTCTTCTTCTTACTAAACAATGGGCACGCAGCGGCAGCTACGAGCGTCGCAGGTTTCATTCGAGGCACATCCACCGCAATCGGCTGGGCAAATGCAGTTGCATGAATTAGTTGGGTCGCAAATTTCATTGTTCTGACAATTCTGTTCGCAATTTGGTTCGCAAGTACATTCGCACGAGGTTGTATCGCAAATCGTTCCTTCGCCGCAGTTACCACCGCAGTCCGCTGGACATATGCAGCTACAATCTTGAGAAGGGTCGCAGGTCGCAAAACCGGAACAGTTATCGTCGCAGTTCGGGTCGCAGGAACAATCGCAAGTGGACTGGTTACAAACGGTGTTTCCAGTGCAGTTACCGCCACAATCGGTCGGGCACTCGCAATTACAAGTCGATGGATTACACTCGAGCGTTGAGCCAGCGCAGGCACCGCCGCAATCGGTTGGGCATTCGCATGCGCAGGTGTTCTCGTTACAAACCGTACCCGCTGGACAATTGCCACCACAGTTCGGTTCACATTCGCAAGAACAAGTGGTTTGGTTACAAACTTCACCAGGACCACACAATCCATTGCAATCCGGGGCGCATTCGCACGCGCAATTCGCATTGCAAATCTCACCTGGTCCGCAATTGGCTGTACACGCAGCTACGTCGCAGGTGCAAATGCCAAGCTGCGGGTCACAGTTTAGCCCTGGCGCGCATGGTCCACCGCAAGGATCCGTTGGTGGCTCCCATACTCGGTAACTAATTGTAACTCGGTCATTTTCGTTCGGTCGGAAGTTCGCTCCACGGAAAAAGATAGAGTTGGAAGTCGGATCGTAATCGAAACCATTTTGTTTATCCCGAGGGATAATTACGGTTGTCGCAGTTCCTTGACGCGTTAGCCCGACCTTGATCGTCGACGAAATTGGCGAGCCTGAGAGACTATATTGTGAGGCAGCACCAGAGACTGCATCCACAATTGCCTGCAGCGCTGGCCCAGGATTTGAAACACACGGAGAGTAGAATGTTCCACCCCGAGCATTAACAACTTCTATATAGCCTTTGCCTGGCTCGTTCGCGAGTTGGCCACCACCGACAGCACAAGAGAATTGGCCTTGGTTACATAAAGCTGGCGGATTCGGGTCAATGACCTGAGCAAAGGCCACTGCGCCCTGCGCATCAAGCTCATTGATGTATGGCTGAAGAATCTGGTCTCGACACTGCTGCTGGGGACCGTTACTACTATCTAGGCAAACGCTCTCACCCACCGCGTACAAGTCACGGATTCCGGTATCGCAAGTCGGAACATATCCGGCACAAGTTCGGTTCTCGATTTCTTGAGCATGCTCATCAGAAATGTAAACAACCGCAAGCGTAGCATCTTCACGAAGCTTACGTGGGTTTTCATTTTGGCCTGCCGGCGTCCGAGGTAAAGCTTCACGAATCGCATTGGAAACAGCCTCTAGGCCGAACTCACATCCATCCGATCCGGCGGTATTGTTCAAATTATTTACAAACGTGACAGCATCGCGCGTAAATCCAGAGCCGCGCAAATCGCCACCATTGTTATTTCCTCGCGCGTAGTCATTTTCTGAATGAGATACAACGCCCATGCGAAAATCGACACCGTTGTTGCCGAGTGCACTAAAGACGAGTTGTGCGGCATTAGCGATTCGACCACGGTCATCATCCGTTGAACCTGAAATATCTGCCATGAAAATAAAATCGGCAACAGAGAGCCCGGTCGCCACAAATGGGTCACACGCTTTATCTTTTTCTGCTGTCGCTTGTGCAAGCGAGGTACCGTTCGTGAGGTCCGCGAGAATGATGCTTCGCGGATTTGCGGGGTCATCAAAGGCAGAGCGCTCAAGCACAGCACCAACGAAGATGACTGAATTGTTTCGAACGAGCAGTTGATACATCCACTTATAGTTTACGTTGGATGTTCCAGTCGCAGTTGGTAGGCCGCTAAGCTCAGTAGGCGATAGAGATGACACTAATCGCATTAGGCGATTACGGATCTCAGCAGCGTTTGCTGGACCGTTGGTTGAGCTCACATCAACGACTGCAGAAACTGCAGTTTCGAAACCATCATGCGAGGAAGTTCCGCCTGCGAGAAGGCGCGGAGCCGTCAACGTCGATAAGCTCAGATTTTGGGCACCAGACCCCATAAGCCGACTTCCCAAAGCTGCTAATTGGGCATTGATGTTTAGAGGTTGACCGCTGATCGCTGGCAACTCCATCACAAATCCGGCAATGCCTTGTGTGCTGTCGTCGATCGTTGCCGCGCTGACATTGGCCACGCTCACAGAAGAAGCCAGATAAGTGAAACCATTCTCCGTAGTAAGAGTCCAATCGCCTTGAGTAGCCGTATTGAACGTAACCACCTTGAGATTACCATCTGAGCAAACGCGAGAGATTCCTGAATTGACGTCACCACTTGGGTCAGAAGAGTCGTTAGGGTCTGTTCCCGCGATCAGTTCATCGCCATCACTAATCCCATCGCCGTCGGTATCGGAGTTATTCGGGTCAAGCTCCCCTGCGTCCACTCGACCGTTTTGGTCAGCGTCCTCTTGCCCATCCGAAACGCCATCGCCGTCAGAGTCAATGTCTAGTGGATTGGTGGTTGTTCCAGAGTCGGCGTCACCAGCAAAGTTCGGACAATTCGAATTCGGGACAGGCATAGTGCGACCCAGCTCGATACCATCAAAAATTCCATCACCGTCAGTATCAGGTACCAAGGGGCTGGTTCCAAGCATAAGCTCTTCACCATCGCTCAGGCCGTCACAATCAGTGTCTGGAGTACGCGGATTGATTTCAAAGGGCTCTGTTTGCCCGTTGTGATTTGTATCCTCTGCGCCGTCGTCGACCGTATCACCGTCACTGTCTGTCAGGCGTGGATCGGTTTCGTTAGTGTCTCGAACACCATTTTGATTCGCATCCTCAATTCCGTCGGAGATGCTGTCTCCGTCTGTATCTCTTGCCGCGGGATTCGTTTCCCCGGGATCACGAAGACCGTTTTGGTTTGCATCTTCTAGAGCATCACCAAGTCCATCTCCGTCACTGTCCGCGTAACGAGGATTACTTTCGTCGCCATCAACTCGACCGTTTTTATCGCGATCTTCAATTCCGTCACTAAGACCATCATTATCGGTATCATCGTCGACTGGTGAAGTACGAGTTTGAGGGTCTGCATCTACGAGGATAGGCGTTGGGCAGGAGCCAATGAGATTTTGCACGCCTGTCGT
>JAYZDF010000134.1:0-11479 GCA_036337945.1 Myxococcota bacterium | reverse complement strand
AGTGCACGGCTCAGTTTGGGCCGGAGATGAGTCCGGGTATGACGAGGCCGAAATATCACCTCTCAAGAGCCCAGCGTTTCTGCGCTACCACGAACGGATGATCGTGCGCAGCGCGCCTCGAAGAAATACTTCAGTGAGAGGAAAGGTTCTACGTTTTCTGGGTAAGTAATCGAGTATTCTGAGTTTTTGAATTTTAGAAGAGAGCTTTTTGTGCAGCACTTCGAGTCTTTGCTCGTTCTTAGTTGCGAAAAAGCACATATTTTGGTCAGTAGAGGTGAGCGGTCTCTAGGGACCTACTTTGGGAGCGATATCATGATTTTGCGAGGACTGGCCGTCGGTCTACTTATGAGCACGACTCTTTTGTCTGCGGGACCAAGTGTCGCGAAGGGCATCAAACTTGCTGACGAGGTGGTTACCGTGGTGGGGGTCGCCGATATTGGCAGTGTTGGTCAATCGAAGGCCAGGATTGCGGCAATTCAAAATGCCCTTAGCCAAGCGGTTGCGCAGGCCCTAGGAACGTATATTGAATCGACCTTCAGCGTTCAGCAGAAAGAGACGCTCAAGAACGAGAAATCCGAGTTTCTTTCTCGAGTCGAAGAGCAGGTCAAGACAAAAACGAAAGGATTGGTGTCACGTTACAAGGTCGTTTCTGAGTCACAGGACGGAAAGTTATATCGAGTAAATGTTCAAGCGAAAGTTCGAAAGGGTCCTCTGAAGGATGCACTAGCGAAGTTACGAGCTTTATTGTCAGAGGTCGGCAATCCAAAGGTAATGGTGCTTACGGGTGAACGATATACCGACCAATTCAACAAGACGAAATGGATTGATCGCCCAACCATACTGACCGAGATCGAAAAAGTGCTCATTTCTCGTGATTTTGAGATGGTCGACAAATCGCACACGCCTGAGAAAACAAAATTAAATGAAACGCTAGGCGATGCTCAAAAGGCAGCTTTAGTTGCAGCTCAGTTCGGTGCCGATGTAGCGATTGTTGGTTCGGCCGAAGTGAAGCACACAGCATATAACGAAATGGGCAACAGCATGTATTATGTATCCGCGGTGCTTAATATCCGGGCTGTGAATGTGAATACCGGCAAAGTGATGACCAGCGCCGAGACGGTCGGCCGTGGAGTAGGTGCCAACGAAGATATAGCACGAATTAAGGCCGTTCGCCGTGGTGCCCCAAAGTTGACGCGTCAGATTCTTGAAAGCCTCGTCTCTGCTTGGGAGAAAGAAGCGGCAAATGGTAAGCGCTTTCGTGTGAGTGTTACCAATGTTACTCACTATCGTAAGGTAGCTCGTCCGTTTCTTAAATTTATCAAGAAGCTAGATAAGGTTGCGAAGGTCAAAGAGGTTTCTTTCAAGGGGGACACTTTACTTCTCGACGTCTACTTTAAAGGCTCAAAAGAAACGTTACTGGATACAGTATTCGACGCTGCTGACACGAATGATAAATTTAGCAATCTTGATAAGAAAGCGGATTCCGGTGATTCAATCGAGCTCAAGTTGTAGTCTGGAATGAATGGCAGCAACGAAAAGTTCGGCAAGGCTTATTACCAAAAATATTATCTGAATGAGAAAACGCGTGTTTCCGACCAAGCCGCGATAAACAAACTTGCCGCCTTCGCCTCAGCCTATTTTCGATTTCTTGATATCGACGTTTATCAAATCTTAGATATGGGCTGCGGAGTCGGTCACTGGCAAAAAGCAACCCGAAAGCATTTTCCTAGTGCGAGGTACAAGGGCGTCGAGTTTAGCGAGTATTTGTGCAAGAAGCACGGGTGGACTCAGGGGTCTGTGGTTGATTACCGAGATTCGAAAACCTACGATTTTGTTGTTTGCCAAGGAGTGCTTCAGTATCTCGATAATAAGCAATGCAAACTTGCGGTTGAAAACCTTGCCTCACTTACCAACGCTGTTTTGTATTTGCAGGCCCTTACAATGACTGATTGGGAAGAGAATGCAGATCAGAACGTTACTGATGGAGAGGTCTTCTTGAGGTCCAGTAAATGGTATCGCCGTTATCTTTCTGATTTCTTTATTTCTATTGGCGGCGGATTATTCGTAAAGAAAGATCTCAATTTAGTCCTCTATGACTTAGAGAAGCTCTGTCTTTGAATTCGTGTGTTGTGGAAGATTTACGAACGAGAAAGCGCCCAGCTCAGTGTCTCAGGGTCGATATTTGATCCACATAAGACGACGCCCACTCGTTTCCCGGCAAGTTTTGGCCCGAGCTTTATAAGTCCTGCTAAGCCAGCAGCGCCGGCACCTTCAGCGATTGAGCCGGTCGCTCGTACGAAATGCTGAATGGCTTGAGCAATTTCATCTTCAGACACGGTCACAAAACCCGAGAGTCCGGTAAGAAGTGCCTGAAAGGTCAGTTCGTACGTTTTGCGGGTCGCGAGTCCGTCCGCGAATGTATCCGCTGAATCTGAAGAAGTGGGTGTTTTCGCGTGCCATGAGTCATGAATCGCGGACGCTTGCTCGGCTTGGACGCCATATATTTCGAGGTCTGGTCGAATCGAAGCGGCTACCGTCAAGGCTCCTACAGCTTGAGAGCCGCCTCCGATTGCGAAAACAAGTGCATCTAGATCATCGACTTGCTGGAGGTATTCGAGAGTGAGGGTCCCAGCGCCTGCAATAATAGCCCGGTTGTTTGTTGAGTGAGCAACGATGTAGCCATCTTGTTCAGCAAGTTCCAGCATTCCTTCGACAGTTTCGTCGTAATCTTTCCCTATTTCGATAAGCTCTGCCTTTAGGCTTTCAATCGCGGCATTTTTCATCGCACTGTTGTTTTTCGGAACACAAATCTTCACAGGGACTTCGAGACGCGAGCCTGCCCAAGCTAAGCCTAGTCCATGATTGCCTCGCGTAGCTGCGATGACTCCTTTCTTTTTTTCCGCCGTGGTCAGACTCGCGATCAATGACAAACCATTTCGAACCTTGAATGCGTTGGTAGGCAAATGATTGTCGTGCTTCACAAATACTTGAATGTCGTGCCCGACGATTTCGTTGAGCAGTGGATATTTCCTGACCGGTGTGGGCTGAATATAAGAACGGATTCGTGCTGCCGCATCGATCACATCATTAATGGTAATGGGACTCATAAACGAAGAAAGAGGTTGGCTCTTTTTTCGTTTGCTCGCCGATGCGGCATGCGCACGTAGGCCTTCATGATGAGCAAGGTCTTCCGCATCTTGAACGAGGTCTTGTGCCGCCGCAGCGTTTTCAATTTGCATCCATGTTCTCATCCTAAGAAAGTTCAAGACTGATAAGCCACCTGTAAATCGCGAGGCTCCGCTGGTCGGAAGAACGTGGTTAGGTCCTGCGCCGTAGTCTCCGAGAACCTCTGCTGCTTGTTCTCCTTTAAAAAGAGCCCCATAATGGTCGAGACCCGAGATTGCTTCGTCTAAGTCCCGGACTTGCACCTCAAGATGCTCTGGCGCGAGTTGGTTGATCGCTTGTTTTGCTTCTTTCCTTGATTCACAGATAACGACAAACCCATTTTTCATTGCCTCACTCGCGACAGAGCGCGTTTCAAGAACCATGAGCTGTTGCGAAAGAGCTGCCTCAACGGCAGGAATGATTTCGTCGTCCGTTGTAACAAGAACCGGTAATGCGTCCGGGTCGTGTTCTGCTTGCGCAAGTAAATCAGCGGCAATGACTTCGGGATTAGCGGAGGAATCGGCCCAAACGAGTAATTCAGACGGACCGGCGAGCATGTCAATTGAAGTGAATCCTGCGACGAGTTGTTTAGCGGCAGTCACCCATCGATTGCCAGGGCCGACGATGACGTCACATTTAGCAACTTTATCCGCGCCGAAAGCGAACGCGGCAATCGCTTGAGCGCCGCCAACAGCAAGAAGGTGATCGGCTCCAGAGATGGCTGCTGCTGCGAGAGTAATTGGAGTGGGCTTAGGAGAGGCGACCCATATGTTGGGAACTCCCGCCGCTTTTGCTGTACATACGGTCATGATGACGGATGAGGGAAGAGGGTAACGGCCTCCGGGGGCATAACACGCAGCGTATTCGACAGGAGCGAATTCATGGCCTGCATATCCACCTGGTAACGTTGTTCGCAGGTCTAAAAGACTATCTCTTTGTTGCTGAGCAAAGCTAGTCACTCGCCGAGCCGTTCTCTCTAAGAGTTCTCGTTCCTTTCTGTCAATCTTTTGAAGAGCCGCTAAAAGGTCAGTTCGAGAGTAAATACACTTCGTATCAGGCCGAAGATCTCCAAACTGGGTTGCGTATTCAATGAGTGCATCCCATCCTCGATCTCGAATTGCACTAACGATAACTCGCGCCTTTTCTAATGTTTCAACGTCAACCGGATCATTACGGGTGACGGATATTTTCGCGGGGGTGATTCGACGAAGTTTCATGGACTACCTACCGCTTCGCGTCCCCAGGTCTACGAATGACTTTTAGTGCGCGATCATCGAGACATTTTTCAACGTCGCTTAGTTTCACTTCTCCGCGCGCTGCAGCAACGAGTGCAAAGTAGATGACATCAGCGACTTCATGAATGATCTCCGCTGGAGTATCTGCGTCGGCGAGCTCTTCAGCTTCTTCGATGAGTTTAGCTTTCAACAGGTCAGGATCATCGAAGAGCCTACGAGTATACGAGCCTGCGGGTGCCTCTGAACGTCGAGCCAATAAGCGTGAAGCAAGCGCAGGCAATCCTGTGATGCTTCCCCAATCACTCTGTAAAGCAGAGGTTGTACGAACGAATACCTGCAGAGAGCTTCTGTCCTTCGACATCGAAACCTTTAAGACGTCTCCCATGGAACATCTGCCATCTTCGACCGCTTCATTGAGGTCAAAATCTGCTGAAGATGAAAGGCAAAGTGCTTGTCCATACTCGTTTGAAATTAGAATTGGATAGTTTTGCTCCGTCAGCGCTGCGCAAAAACCATCTTTGAGCGAAAGCTTATTGCTATAGAGAGCCATACCGACCTGTGCATCAGCCTGCAATTTATCTAACGCTGAAATATCTTCCGTTGTTGTCACACCACCTGCGATTGTCACGCGAGCACCCTCAGCGAGTTCGACCAGTTGCTCCACTTGGTCAAGATTAGTGCCTCCAAGCCTTCCTTCTTTTTCTACAAACGTAATGAGATAACCAGATACAAATTCATTTAGGACTTGAATCCGGTCTGCTATCTTTTGCCCCGTCTTTTCAGTCCATCCTTGTACCACAACCTCGCCATGTTCGGCGTCGAGAGCAGCCATGACTCGATCTTTCGGTAAATGTTTTAGGACCTCGGGAACCGCTTGAGTGCCGAGAATGACGCTTCGTGCTCCGGCATTCAGCCAGAAAAGAGCTGTTTCTGGATCCCTTATGCCGCCGCCTACTCGACACGGTGCAATCTTTAGCAGGTCCAGGATGACTTCTTTGTTGCTTCCTCGTCCAAGGGCAGCATCCAGATCGATCACTGCAATTTCGCCTACTCGTCCGAACTTTTTCGCTATCGGGCGAGGGTCGCCAGCGTCAATGGCGAGTTCTTTCCCACCAATAAGCTGGACTGCATGTCCGTTCATCAAATCGATCGAAGGTACAATCATTTTCTAATCTCTATTCCGTGCTTCGTAAGTTCGTCTTTTACCGAGGAGACCGTGTAGTCTCCGTCATGAAAAATTGAAGCCGCAAGAACCGCGTGTGCGCCAGATTTGAGTGCATCAACCATGTGTTGGGGAGAATCGGCTCCGCCCGAAGCAATTACGGGTACATTAACTGCCTCTGACACCGCGCTTAGTAGATTTAGGTCGTAACCGGAACGCGTTCCGTCGCGGTCCCAGCTTGTGAGCAGGATCTCTCCCGCGCCACGTCTAGTCGTTTCTTTTGCCCACTCAATTGCGTCGATGCCGGTGCGGTTCTTACCAGATAAAGTGACCACTTCCCAGTTACCACCAGTCCATGCTGCGTCAATCGCAATCACGGTACACTGGCAACCGAAGCGTTCAGCAATTTCATTTATCAAATCTGGATTGTCGACGGCGGCCGTGTTGATACCCACTTTGTCTGCTCCAGCTCCCAATAGCCGTGCGGCATCCTCCACCTTGCGTACGCCACCGCCAACTGTGAGCGGTATAGAAAGACGATTACGGACTTCTTTGACCGTATCTGTCTGATTGGCGCGCCCCTGAGGTGTTGCGGAAACATCAAGAAGGACAATCTCGTCTGCGCCTTGTAATTCGTAACTTTGTGCCAACTCAGCAGGATTACCTGCATCACGCAGACCTTGAAACTTAACGCCCTTCACAACGCGACCGTCTCGGCAGTCGAGGCACGGTATGATTCGTACGGTAAGCATTCCTAATGTCTCCCTAACCAGCTCTTCATGAGATTCAATCCGAATTCTCCGGAGAGTTCAGGATGAAACTGACATGCCAATATGTTCCCTCGTTCGAACGCCGAAGTGAAAGAGCCCGCGTGCTCGGTTGTAGCGCAATTCCACCCTTGTGGAGGTGTAACAAGCCGATAAGAATTCGCAAAGTAAGCATAGCCGGAACTGAGAAACTTGCATTCATCACTGGCTCGCACTTGATTCCAACCGAGCTGAGGCACGCGGACAGAATTGGGGAAGCGCTCTATATGACCATTGATAATTCCAAGTCCTTTTGCTCCCGGACTTTCTTCACTGGTTTCGCACATGAGCTGCAGACCGAGGCAAATACCGAGCGTGGGTTGATCTTCCTCTATCCGGCCTTTCAGTATTTCTACGAGTGCGAACTCATCCAGTCTGGTGCGTGCCGCCTCAAAAGCGCCTACACCTGGCAAAACCACATGAGCAGCGTCCTTTAATATTGATGCGTCTGTGGTCAGTTCGGGATCTGCACCAGCGCGTCGAAGACCCGCGAGGACTGAGGCTGTATTTGCGGTTCCGGTCCCAACAACAAAGACTTTCATGAGACGATCTGCGACAGCGCGGTTACAATGATATCTGTCCCGCCGCTTTTCTTCAGTTCGGGTATCAGCTGTGGCAGCGCCTTACGTGGTACCGCTGATTTTACTGCGAAGCCTGAGTTTCCGCCGTGTAAAGGTGCGACGGTTGGCTCGCGCATTGATGGGAGGGCTGCGATGACACCATCAAGGTTTTCGTTAGATACGTTCAATTCGATCATCACCTTCTTACGAGCTTCGAGGACGGATTTCACGAGAACGACGACTTTTTCGATGACCGCCACCTTCTCTTTATCCTCCATAGCTTTCTTGCTTGCGTAAAGCCGCGTAGAAGAGCGCATTAATTCACGGAGGATTTTTAGGTTATTCGCCCGGAGTGTGCTGCCCGTTGAGGTATTATCGACGATACAGTCCGCGTCCTCCGGCGGGAAAACCTCCGTTGCCCCGTAAGAATGAACAAACGTAGCATCAAGCTTGTCGTCTTCGATCCATTTTTTTGTAAGTGTCTCATACTCCGAAGCGATGACGAGATGCCGGTCAGTTGGTAATTCTCCGTTTTGCAAAAGGGGGTTTGGTGCTGCAGCGACTAGCCGAACCGGATCCATTTCGGTATCTAGTAGCTCAATAACATCTGCATTGAGCTCGGCGACCCAATCTGCGCCAGCGAAACCAAGATCACGAGTTCCAACATGGAGCATTTCAATTATGTTCTGGGGTTTAAGTATTTTTGCTTCAATGCCTGGATAGGAAACGAGCGGGCGATATCCACGCTCGGTCATTCGAATTTTAATGCCAGCGGCGGAAAGAAGTTCGAGCACGCCATTCTGCATTCTACCTTTAGGCAGAGCAAATAGTATATTTGAATCGCTCATGTGCTTACAGGTGCCACCATTGCAGGATGAGAGCAATACTGCATTACAATGCCACCGTCATCTGCCCGACAAAACCGTTGAAACTCTGGTTTCTAGGCATTCTACTAAGCCAGATAGACATCTCTTCTGGCATTGTTATGCATATTTTCGATGGTTTTGTGGAACTGATGCTAGAATTTGAACAAGGAAAACACCCTTGAGGAAGTCACCGGATTCACAGCACATAATTCCACATCGCTTGAATGGGCCATGGCTAAAGGGAGTATTGCTTCGACGTTACAAACAATTTTTGTGCGATGTTCGATTGAAAGACGGAAGATGTGTAGTCGCTCACATGGCAGACCGGGGTCGGCTGGACGGCATCGTTGAACCCGGCGCTCAGGTCTACGTCAGTCACCAGCCCTCCGAAAAACGTAAGACAGAGTACTCCCTCGTGATGGTCGATACACCGAACTCCGCCGATAAACGTAGAGTTGTGAGAGTGAGTGTTGACCCCGCGGGTGCAAATCGTCTGGTCAGGCAAGTGCTCGAGAGCCGTACTCTTAGACCTTTCTCGCGTTGGACCCAGATTCGCCAAGAAGTTCGGCATGAATCTTCTCGCCTCGATTTTGAGATTGTTACAGCCAAAAGAGAAACTCATCTTATTGAGGTCAAATCGGTTGTTGCCGCGCAAAACGGTACAGGACTGTTTCCTGATGCTCCGTCATCAAGAGCCCTTCGGCATCTCGAAGCGCTCAGGGCGTTTGCTCAAAATGGACACCGGGCTTCAGTCATATTTGTAGCTCAGCGCGAGGACATTCGCCGCATAAGACCTCATCCTGTGGACCCGGATTTTGCCAGAGCTCTCGCCGAGGCTCGGAAGTCGGGCGTTGATTGCATTGGTCTTGGCTTCACCGTGACCGACCAGGGTTTTCTATATCAGGGGAGAATACGAGTTTATTCATCCTGACCGCGATCACAATGCAAAGCCAATTGTGTGTTGGAGCGTCAACTATTACGCTTATGAAGATGATTCCTAAATATTCTCTTTTTCTTGGATGTGCGGTTGCGATTGCGGGCTGTAGCGGAAAAACGCCTGCGCCAAAACCACCTCAAAAAGTGGTTAAGAAGCCGGCACCACCTCCCGGTCCAACTCGCACGGATTTCAAAACGATAGCGAAGAAGCTGATGAAACGTTGTGTCGCAGGTGGATGGATTGAAAGGTGGAGGGCAACGGCTCCCGACGTAGATGTTGCGAAACCGAAAATCATACTCACGGGTTTCGAAGACAAAACCGGTCAAGAACTAGACCCTACATACTTACTCTCCGTTCTTGAGCGGCGTATGCGAATGAGTGGTGTTTACGAAATGACTCCCAAAGGTGGAGCCCGGGATTTTGATGCACAGGGGCGTTTGCTACGAATGTCGGAACGCATTGCTCAAGGTAAAGTCAGCGTTTACACCGCGATTCTCGAAATTCTAGATCCTAAATCAGGACAAATCGCTTATAGTTGCGAGGCGTCTGTTCGAGGAGAAATGTAAGCTTTTGTTGCTGAAGCAATCAGCAGTCTAGAGCCTTCTTGGTGGAAATAGGAGCCAATGACTCCTAAACTTTTCTCACGAGAACTTTTGTGAGTATTGAGGCTTTGGATTGAATTTATCAGCATTACTGCTCGTCTTGCTTGTACAGGACCCAGGGCCTCCTATTCGACATATCAGCGGTGTTCCGCCCGTGGCTTGGCCAGAGACGCCTCGCAGCGTTGGCGAGGTCGTTGACGAAGAGTTCACCCTTGAATGGTCAGATTACGATGGGCCCTCTCCGACTGGCACTGTAACGGTGAACTGGTTTTATACAAACAGAATGCCCCGGACTTTTCAGCCCGGAGTCATTCCAGACGATCTCACAGGTGAAGTTATCGTGCGCGGCATCGATGAGGCCGACCTCACCAATCGTTATGTGTGGAACACGTCTACCGTCGCGCCGGGTTCTTATTTTATCTGGTCTCTGATTGACGAGCCTCCGGAAGAAATGGCTCTTTTGCGAGTCGTGGCTTTCGCGCGAGGCGTAGTCACAGTTGCGCACCCTGGTGACGAAATTCATCCCGCTGTGATTATCTCTCGACCAGACAGTCCGTATTATTTGGCGGATGATTCGTTTCTGATAAAATATGAAGCTTTTGACCCAGATGGGACAGGGACAGTAACACTTGAGGTTTCGAGTTCTACGGTCGGCGAAAACTTCCGGGTTCTCGCCGATCGTTTGCCCGCTGCGTCAGAGGGCGAATTCAACTGGGATACGAAAGATTTGCCCGAAGGCGATTGGACAATTCGAGCAAAAATTGTGGATCAACGAGGACTTAGCCAGTTGTCATACAGTCGTTTCTTCCTGAGAGTTCAGCACAACACAGAGAACCTTGATGCAGGTGTGAATCAAGACACTTCTCTCGCAGACCTTCCTGACAGCGGAGTTCAAACCTTAGATTCAGGCGCCAATATCGGTGGTCTAGCGGATAAAGAATCGGCTTGCAGTTGTGATACCGTAGACCCAACAGGAGCCAGTTTGTATTTGTTCTTGCTGGCAATTCTGTTCTGGAGGCCACGTCGAACGTAATGAAGCGACCGCAAATTCAATTGTTGGCGTCTTTTCTGATGACGCTGGTGGCATTCTCTTCTGAGTCCGTTGCGTCCTCAGGAACCTGGGATGAGATCGTCAACGACGACGGGGTCCAGGTTTGGCGCAAGAAAATTGCCGGCAGTCCCTTTGTCGCGTTTCGTGGTGAGACGCTAGTTGATGCCTCTATAAAGAAAGTGCTCGCCGTCTTGAACGATCAAGACAACAAAACATCTTGGATGCATAGATGCGTGGCGAACTACGCGATAGAGTATAAAAAGCTTGGGCAGGTCATCATTTATAACCGGACCGGAAGTAACTTCCCACTCGTGGCGGACCGAGATGTTGTAGTTGAAACGAATCTGACTTATGACACAGAAAATGGGGTGATCGACATCGTTGCTGTGGACACGACCCATAAAAATGGCCCGCCCATAGACGGCGTTGTTCGGATGAAGAAGCTGCGACTCAACTGGCGTCTGACTTTTGTCTCAAAAGAGAAAACGCTCGTCCGATATGAAGTGCAAACTGATCCGGGTGGAGCAATTCCCGCTTGGGTCGTGAATCTGGTCTCTAAAGGCGTTCCGAAAAAGACGTTAGCGGGCCTGAAAAGGCAAGTTCTTCTGCCTTACGAAAAATCTCTTAGCTATGTAGATGCCAGCTTTGATTGGTCAAAAGTTGGATTATAAAAAAAGTTGTCACAAACTACTGCGCAGACCCACTCAATCCATGTGAGTCATTGATTACGACTCTAACGAAATGATTTTTATGTAGTTATTTCAAATTGTTAGCTATTTTTTAGTACTTTGTACTTATCTCTCTCTCTCTCTTGCCAAAGGCGCGTCGTGAGACGCCCCTTTGGTTTTTCTCTTAAGACTCAGAAAGTTGGCTCAAGTGCTGTTGCATGCTTTTTATCACCAAATCGATAGCTATTCTGTTCTCTCCACCCTCCGGGATAATTAGGTCAGCGTATTGCTTTGAAGGCTCAACAAAAGCGAGGTGCATCGGTCTGACAGTCTCGTAGTACTGCTGCCGAATCGAACTAAACGAGCGTCCTCTTTGCTCGATATCGCGTCGAATTCTTCGAATCAGTCGGATATCGGCAGCCGTATC
>JAYZDF010000133.1:0-40917 GCA_036337945.1 Myxococcota bacterium | reverse complement strand
GAAATCCGCAACAGCCGATTTTACTCACCGCAGCGAGAGGACAACTCAGAGCCCAAGACCAAAGCAGTATTCGACTTGAACTCGATTCCGGTCAAATTCACTTAGGTCGGGGACGCCTCGAGGAGCAATATGACCTGGTTAGATACCAGCAAGCGAGTTTAGGTATCGACGCCGGTAGAGAGCTAAGAGAAAGGACCCGCTTCGTCAGCGAGTTGGGCCGGATGACGTCACAGCAAATGCTCAACCAGGTGGAAAAGCTAGGACCAGACAGTAAACTTGGTCGAAGGATCGAAAAAACGTATTGGCGACGATTCGCGTTCCCCAGCATGGCCTTCGTCTTTGGTTTACTCGGACTTGCAATCATCATGACCTCTTCTCCTCAAAGCAGAGCAAGAAATGCCATTTGGTCACTGGGCGGAGTTGTAGGTTATTACCTCCTCACTCGAGTGGGAGACTTCGCTGTTGTGCAATATCCCAACACAGCTTTTTTGGCGGCATTTGGTCCTAATTTAATTGTATTGATGCTCGGAGTCATCGCGCTGGTAAGGGCTGGGGGTGCAAAATGATTACGGCCAGGCGCTCCCCCACATTTGGTCTCTTCGGTCGGCTACTCATGCGAGACCTCATTTTACACATGATGATCGCAAGCAGTGTAGGAGTCACATTGTTTTTGGTTATCGATTTCGTAGAGGTGGGAAATCGAGCAAAAGATACAGCGACTGCTCAGGACTTTGCTTTGCTATCTTTATACAGCATTCCGACTATTCTCAAACTCATCCTTCCGGTCACCGTTCCGATGGGTGTGCTCACAGCAGTCAGTGCTCAAATGAGAAGCCTGGAGCTTGCTGCTTTTCTTGCGGCCGGTGCATCCATCTGGGCGCTAATCAAACCGATTTTAGTCGCCGCGAGTATCGCTGCCGGTCTCTATGTCGGAATTGTTGAATACTTGATTCCGCCCTCCTCCGAACAAGCCAACACCGTTCGTCGAAAAATGGGACTGCCATACTCGAACACCATGTGGGGCCGCAGCGGATGGTACAAAGGCCGACGACAACTCTACCGTATCGAAAACATCCGGCGCGGCGACGCGTCTGAATTACAGGGCATCGTCATGCTGGAAATAGAGAAAGGCGCGGTCGTTAAGCGGGTGGATGTCCAACGGATGAGATTCGAGGACGGAAAATGGATCGGTCAAAACGTGATTGAGAGAAAGATGGATGCTCAAGCCAGTTCCTCAGAGGCTCCGAGCATGAAAACAAAGCATCTTCCTGAGACCGAACTCGATGTGCCTGAACAGCCGCAAGATTTTAATGTCGGTCTCGCCCTGCCCAAACGGCTAAACTTCGAAACCCTCAAAACCAGTATGAACATACGGGAAAAACTCGGCCGGCCAGCGATCAGCCATCGACTTGAATATTATCATCGCCACACGGGACCTTTATCCGTCATTCTTGCAGCACTACTCGCCGCGGCAATTGGTCTGAGGCGCGGACGACGGCAAACATTAGCAGCTGCCTTGGGCTGGGGCTCAGCACTAGGGTTTTCTATATGGCTTATCCATGAATTGATGAACCTTGTCGGAGGAACTGGGGCTTTACCTAGTCTATTCGTTGCCGCTTTGATGCCTTTTTTACTGGTTATCGGTGTTTTAGGAGGCTGGTATCAAGTTCAGACCCGCGGCATTCGAGAGTCCTAGCTTGACCGTTTGCTACTAGTAGCCTATCCCCGCTCGCGATGGCAACACTGCGCGACCTCCGCAAAAGACTGAAAGCGGTTAAGAGTACTGAGAAGATCACCAAAGCCATGAAGATGGTGGCGGCATCTAAACTCAAACGAGCTCAAGACTCGATCATTGCAGCGAGACCGTATGCGATTCGCATGGCCGACGTTATGCAACACATCGTTTCTCGGTCTGACCTCGAAGGGCATCCATTGCTGACTGCTCGAGTGCCAAAAAGAATTGAAGTTCTGATGATCACATCTGACCGCGGACTCTGCGGCAGCTTCAACAGCAACATTATTCGTACTGCAGAACGTTATCTTCGCGACAACAAAGAAACATACGAAGAAATTAAGCTGTCGACGATTGGGAAGAAAGGCTACGACCACTTCAACCGAAAAGGTGAATCGATTCACGCTCGGTACCAAGAAGTGTTCGCAGACCTACGTTTTGAACGAGCATCTGATATCGCAGCGGACTTGTCAGAACGATTTCGCAGCGGCGAAGTCGACGTAGTTTATGTTCTGTACAACGAATTCAAGAGCGCTATTTCTCAAGACGTTGTTCTAAAACAAATTCTACCCGTACTGCCTCTGGAAGACTGGGAAAAAGATCCGACCATTCGTATCGGTGAACTCGCAGCTATATCGGGTGACACAAGTGCAGTTGCAGGAAGCGGCGCCAACCTTGACGAGGCTGTAGACACAGAATGGACGCCTTCGGAAAAACTAGAACATCAAGTTGAAGGCTTCGAACATGAGTACGAGCCAAGCCGAGAAGCCGTACTAGACACACTTCTACCGCAAAATATTGGCATTCAGGTGTATCGAGCACTTCTTGAATCCATCGCAGCTGAACATGGTGCTCGAATGAGTGCCATGGATGCGGCATCTAGAAATGCGAAAGACATGATTGGTAAACTTGTTCTTCAGATCAACCGCGCTCGTCAGGCAGCGATTACGACTGAGCTTTCGGAAATTGTTTCTGGCGCTGAATCACTCAAAGGCTAAGCGCTTTAACTCATAAATCGTAAGTGTCTTTATTCGACTGGCGACAAGCCCAAATCCAAGAAAAAGAAGCACCTCTCGCGGCCCGGATGCGGCCTCGTACCGTGGATGAATTCTTCGGACAGGAACAGATTCTGGGGCACGGGCGCTTACTGAGACGAGCGATTGAAGCAGACCAACTCAGCTCGATTATATTCTATGGACCGCCTGGAACTGGCAAAACCACGCTTGCGAGAATCATAGCAAACACAACCAAGGCCCATTTCGTTGCACTGAATGCTGTTCTGAGCGGAATCAAAGACATTCGGAGTGCGATTGATGACGCTAAAG
This sequence comes from Myxococcota bacterium, assembly GCA_036337945.1. Classification (GTDB taxonomy): domain Bacteria; phylum Myxococcota; class Kuafuiibacteriia; order Kuafuiibacteriales; family Kuafuiibacteriaceae; genus JAYZDF01. The sequence goes on along the minus strand of JAYZDF010000133.1, from coordinate 37,860 downwards.
ATAAACGAGGTATGCACGGGCGAAAATCGATTTTGTTCGTAGATGAAGTGCACCGCTTCAATAAAGCGCAGCAAGATGCACTTCTTCCCTGGGTAGAAAACGGAACCGTTGTTCTCATTGGTGCAACCACTGAGAACCCCTATTTTGAGGTCAATAAAGCGCTCGTTAGTCGCTCGCGAATTTTTCAACTTCAAGCTCTCACCGACCCTGATTTAGACAAAATCTTCATCGCTGCCTGCGAAGATAAAGATCGCGGCTACGGAAATTTGGCGCTCAATGTAGAGCAACAAGCCCGTGAGCATCTCGTCACCGTCGCCAATGGAGACGCCAGGGCGCTGCTCAACGCCCTGGAACTGGCCGTCGAAACTACCCCTAGCGACGAAGCTGGAGTAAAAGTCATTTCTCTCGAAGTTGCGGAAGAATCGATTCAGAAACGAGCAGTCTTATACGACAAAGAGGGAGATGCGCACTTCGACACGATCAGTGCATTCATAAAGAGTTGCCGAGGTTCGGATCCTGATGCGGCTCTCTATTGGCTCGCAAAGATGATCTACGCGGGAGAAGAGCCACGGTTTATTCTTCGTCGGTTGATTATTCTCGCAAGTGAAGACGTAGGTCTTGCTCATCCAGATGCGCTGACCCAAGTCATCGCTTGTGCAGACGCTTTCGATAGAGTCGGTATGCCCGAAGGCCGTTTTCACTTAGCCCAAGCCACGCTGATCATCGCGAACGCTCCCAAGTCGAACAGCATCATGGGCTTTTTTGATGCATTACAAGCGGTGCGAGACCTAAAAGATGGCGAAGTACCGCTTCACCTTAAGGATGGGAGTCGAGACGCTAAAGGAATGGGACACGGCGAGGGATATTTATATCCTCACGCGTTCAGAGACCACTGGGTTGAACAGCAGTATTTACCAACTTCCCTGAAGGGAAAAATCTTCTACCAGCCTACAGAACAGGGTTTTGAGGCAACAATTCATGCGGACGTAACACGACGCAGAGAAGCCCAACTAGCAGCACTTGAAGAGAGTAATGGTTACAGCCACCCTATGAATCTCACCTTCAGCCCCGTTGATCCAAATATGGATCAGTGGCTCAAGCGCGCAACTGCAAATACAAGTAAGAAGCTTGAAGAAGCTCGAAAGCGGGTCTTTGAATTAGCTGATTTGCGCAGACACCATGTCGTCTTGGACCTCTGTGCACAAAGTGGCCTATTGACCTGGGAGGCAGTGAGACAAGTACCGGAAGGATGCGTTTATTCTCATGTCCAACCAGGAGAGAAAACACTTCGCGACCGAAGCTATTCCTTGCCCGAGCTAAATCGGCCCAAAGTCATCGAAAGCACATTCGAGCAGGTTTTTTCACATATAGAATCTACGCAAAAGTTTGATGCAATAATTGGGCGACGAATTCTGACAAGAAACGAAACAAATCACTTTGATTTTCAGGTGTTCGTTGATCGATTGCAACCCAATGGAAAGCTGGTCTTTCAGGAACCGGTTCAGTGGAAGAATCAACGACTATATGACCTCGTCAAACATGATGGCCTGACCGATACCTTGTCCGAAGAATGGAAAGACGCGGAGGAGCGAATCTATCAAGACCTCTCACAACAATCGACTCTCGAAAACCTCGAAAGTTTAGCTCAAATCGCAGGTTTGAGCGCCGGGCTCGAATTCATTCAAGATGAGGTCGAAATCCTGGTCACCCGCAACATCTTAAAACGGTGGTGGGATGGAGACGGTCAGAGGAAATCTTACCGGCAATACCTCGAAGCCAGAATATCTTCGGAGGGTGTGCAAGAAATCTGGCGTTGGACTCAGAAAAATTGGCTAAATCGGAGATTTGCGTGGAAGAGCACGAGCGCCTATTTTGTCGCGACTTGCATCTGCGCCGAGAGCTGAGTAACTCATTAACTGTGAAATCAGTTCACTTGCTCGGAATATGCGGTACCGGGATGGGAAATTTTGCTGGCCTGTTAAAGGCTAGCGGATACAAAGTTCGTGGGAGCGATGAGAATGTATATCCCCCGATGTCTACGAAACTGGCATCGTGGGGGATTGAAGTTCTTAGCGGATACTCCGCGGAAAATACCGAACCAGTCGCGGAGCTCTACGTTGTAGGCAACGTCATTCGCAGAACAAATATCGAGGCACAAGAAGTCCTGCAAAAGTCGCTTCCCTATACCTCTTTTCCCAAAGCCTTGGGCGACCTGTTTTTGTCAAAGTCGCATAGCGTAGTGGTTGCGGGTACTCATGGCAAAACAACCACGAGCAGCCTTGTGGCCTGGTTGCTCATGTCGGCAGGACGTGATCCGAGTCTCCTCATCGGTGGTGTTCCAGGAAACTTTAATGAGGGCTTTAGGGTTGGAAACGGTTCGCACTTCGTGGTGGAAGGAGATGAATACGATACTGCGTTCTTCGACAAGGTTCCCAAGTTCGTTCACTACCATCCCAAATCTTTATTTTTGACCTCGTTAGAATTCGATCACGCGGATATTTATGAGAGCGTCGAACATATTGAAGATGCGTTTGATCGAGTCGTAGCCTTAGTTCCTCGGGACGGTCATATTTATGCGTGTGCTAGTGCACCCAGAGTGATGAAAAGAGTTGAGTCTTGTCAGGCAAACATCGTCACTTATACTGCGCAAGACAACATAAACGCTAAATGGAAAGCAGAAAACATCCAAAATAACGAAAGCGGTTCCACCTTCACCATCACGCAGAACGAGAAGACCGTTGGCGACTTTGAATACACTATGAGTGGAAGGCATAACGTCGAAAATGCCGTCGCCGCGATTGCATTTTGCGTAGAACAAGGTCTTGAGATTGACGAAATAAGACACGGACTTAGGCAATTTGAAGGCGTTCAGCGTCGGCAGACAGTACGCGCCGTTGTAGACAACGTAAGAATTATTGATGACTTCGCCCATCATCCCACTGCAGTCCGTGAGACGGTTCACGCCATCCGGGAAAGATACGCGCACGGACGACTTTTCGCAATATTCGAGCCTCGGTCCGCCACAAGTTCCCGAGCGTATTTTCAAGCCGAATATGCGAAAGCTTTCGATTCAGCAGATCGTGTAGTAATCGCTGCTGTAGGCAAACAAAATATTCCTGACGACGAAAAACTCGACACTGAGCAACTTGCGAAAGACACGGGAGGTAAGAATTTTGAGTCGGTAGATGACATCGTAACCTACCTTTGTCAGGACGCAGAACCCGGCGACACACTCTTGTTCATGTCCAACGGCGGTTTTGGCGGTATCTACGAAAAGATCGAGAGCGCTCTAAAAGATCGATAGAGATTTTCTCGTCTTAGACTACTTCGCAAATTGTGAAGCATTCGACTTATACCAATCGATGGTCTTCATAATTCCTTCAGGGAAAAGAACTTTTGGCTCGTACCCGATGTATTTTTTCGCAGCAGAAATATCAGCTTGCGAGTGCTTCACGTCACCGACTCTCGTTGGATCGTATCTAGGCTCTAAATTGGTTCCAAGTGCTTCGTTGATCACTTTCACTAGTTTATTAAGATCAATTCGATCTCCGCAAGCCATGTTCAAGAGTTTTCCGGCACATTCACTGCTTGCATGACAAGCTGCAATGTTCGCTTCTACGACGTTGTCAATATACGTAAAATCTCGAGACTGAGTCCCATCGCCAAAGATGGTGGGCTGTTTTCCATCTAAAATTGCGCATATAAATTTTGGGATCACAGCGCTATATTGGCTGGTGGGATCTTGACGTGGTCCAAAAATATTGAAGTAACGAAGCGCTACTGTTTCGAGACCGTACACTTGATGAAATACGCGCATATACATTTCACCGGTGTATTTTTGAACCGCGTAAGGACTCATAGGGTTCGGAGGCATCGTTTCGATTTTTGGTAGCGTGGGAGTATCTCCGTAAGCAGAAGAAGATGCGGCGTATACAACTCGTTTTACCTTAGCATCACGAGCGGCCAGCAATACATTGAGGGTGCCAATCACATTCGCTTCATTTGATTCAACTGGGAATTCGACCGATTTAGGAACAGAGGGCATAGCGCCTTGATGAAGGACGAAATCAACTCCTTCCATGCAACGGGCACAGGTTTCAGGGTCAACTATTGTGCCTTCAACAATTTCGATATCATTTTTCCAGGGCTCAATATTTTCCCGTCTACCGGTTGAAAAATTATCGAGGACTCGGACCTTCTCGCCGCGCTTGACGAGTTCCTCTACCAAGTTCGAACCGATAAAGCCCGCGCCGCCCGTGACCAAGTAAAATGCCATACAGTGGTCGTAACCTGAAACCAGTAGTTTGCCCAGCCCCTTTGGCTTTTGTTCTGTCCAGTCTCCGTTCGACAGAATCATGCTTTTGCGTTACGACTATGAGGGTGAGCGCTTCAACGAATGGACCCTGGTGGGAAACCTCCGGAACAACAATAGGTTCAAACGAAAATCGGTTGTCGTACTCATATGGCGGACCAGAGGACGCGCGAGCGATTGTCTGTTGTAATGGGCTCGGCGTATCAACTTTCTTTTGGCAATACGTTGGGCGAGCCTTTACAAAAGAGAATAAAGTAGTGATCTGGGATTATCCAGGGCACGGAGCCTCAGGTCGTCCCCACGACCTTACAAGTTTGTCCATGAAAAGCCTCGCAGACGATTTGCGGTTTATTCTCGATGCAATTGAAGTCGATCGGGCTGTCCTCCTCGGGCACTCCTTAGGCTGCCAAACTATTTTTGAATTCTACCGCCAATATCCTGAGCGGGTCCTTGGCCTGGTTCCCATGCTTGGTGCCTATGGCAAACCCGCAGAGACATTTCTCGACCCTCGAGTTGGAATGAAAATATATCAAACGGTATACAAATACGGCACTCGATATCCCAATGTGTTGAATCTCGCGAGTCAATCGGCCTTACGCAGTCCCTTGGCTTGGCCTTTCGCCAAAGCAACTGGATTAGTGCATCCAAACTTGTGCCCAAGAGAAGATATGGCGCCATATCTTGACCATCTGTCTCAACTCGACTTTCAGGTCTTCTTAGAACTCGCGAGAGCGGCTCAAGAGCATGATGCGGAAGACATGTTGGAAGACATCAAAGTACCGACTCTCGTTGTCGCGGGAGAAAAAGACTTATTCACGCCGCGTGCCTTATCCGAAAAGATGGCGGAAAAAATTCCTAACGCCAGGCTATTAGAAATACCAGACGGTTCGCATGCGGCTCTCATCGAGCAACCGGACCTCATCAATCGAGAACTTCAAACCTTTCTGTCGAATGATGTCAATCGATTCGAAGAATCCCGAGTCCGTTAAGGAAAGCGTGATTTCGAGCCGCGTGAGCGTAGCCTTTTTCGGCCTATAACTTGCGGAAATGCCTCGAATTACTTATTCATTGAGACAAGAGGCTCATTTTGCCAGCGTACGTGCCTAAACACTCCCTTCCGCTCTTCGACTCGTCGATACCCCCAGAAGAAAGGTATGACATTATCGGTCGAATTGCGTCTGGAGGTATGGCAGAAATATACCTCGCAAAAATGCTCACCACGGCTGGTGTAGAGAGGGAAGTCGTATTGAAGCGTCTTCTTCCTGAACTGCAAAGCGACCATGAATTCGTGCAAATGTTCCACGACGAAGCCCGAATCGCCTCACAACTTCACCACCCGAACGTGGTTCAAATATTCGAACTGGGTGAACTCGACGGCTCACTCTTTATTTCTATGGAGCATCTTCGCGGTGTAAATCTGAGAGACTTACTCGCACGACTCCATCATGATAGTCGAAAGCTGCCGACCGAGTTGGCTTGTAGAATTTGTTGTGGTGCCTTGCGTGGTTTGGGTTACGGCCATGAATTTACAGATGAAAATGGTCGTCGGCAAAATATCATTCATCGAGACGTCTCTCCCCAAAACATCATCGTCACTTATGACGGAATCGTGAAAATGGTCGATTTTGGCGTAGCCAAAGCGGAAGGCAAACTTCATCAAACGCGCGCAGGATTAGTGAAAGGAAAATTCGCGTACATGTCACCAGAGCAAGTTCATGGACGAGGCCTAGACGGCCGGTCTGACACATTCGCTCTCGCTGAGGTTACGTACGAACTCTTACTTCATCGTCACCCGTTCTTCGCGCAAAGCGACATGGAAGTACTGAATCTCATCTTGAATAGTGATCCGCCGCATCCGACTTCTCTAGACCAAAACTTTCCACCTCAGTTGGCCGATATTCTGCTTAAAGCGCTACGAAAAGACCCTGGGCGAAGATTCGCAGATGCGAGAGAATTCGAGGACTCGATTGAACAATTCCTTATCTCTAATCGTACCCCAGCCACTGATGTAAGTCTCGCTCGCTTCGTTAGAGAACTATTCAACGATAGGATGTCCTTGGAACAAAAAGCTCGAGAAACAGGTGATGAAGACCTGCTCGTCAAGGCAATGACTGTGGGAAGAGCTGAGCGTTGGGAAATCACGGGAACCGCTCTGCCTCAGCAAGATCCCGTACCTCAACCTTATGTCGCGTCGGACTATATCAATGAGGATCCGACCAATGACCAATTTTCCTCGCGTGAACTCATTGAGCGTGCGAACAATCCTATCGTAGCTGCCGAACCTGTTGACCCATTTGTCAGCGATCGCGAGTTTGTTCAGGAACCCGAAGATCCGAGCGAAGCGCGAACCATGATGGGAACATTTAGCGAAAGTGAGTTAGCCGAAATTAGGCAAGCAGGCCAATCACTTCAAAACGTCGTCGTCTCGTCTGTGGAAGAAGAACCGACCAGGGAAAGCGAGGTCAATGATGAGGATCCCACACTTTTTGGAACTCGTAGAGACGAACTGAAACAAACGGCACCTGTCGCTGCCGCAACGCCAGCCAAAGGGGCTTCGAATAGTCAGTCGCAAGAGCGCGACCGAGGCAATGCTCGACCAATTAGCATGCCAATCGGACGACCCGTTGGCTCAATACCTCCGCCGCCTGCAAGCGCCCCGCCGGCACGGAAACCCAAACCGTCTATAACACCTCCCCCCAATAAAAGAGCTTCATCTGTAAAAGCGCAAAGAAAAGACCAATTGGGGATCTGGTTGTTCGTTTTTGGACTTGGTGCGTTGATCGGAGCGCTCGTCTACGCTGGAATCCTGATTTACGGCAATAGTTCTTCCTTACACTTGGTCATTAGGTCTGAGCCAAAAGGCGCCGAAATCTGGCTCGACGGAATCGATACTGGACTGACAACTCCAGGTGAAATGAGCGATATCTCAGCCGATAAATCGACCCGGATTGAACTGAAGCACTCGGGCTACAAAACCTATGTGCGGATTATCGAGCCGGACCCGGACAACAGGGGTGAACCCTATGTCATTAACAAGATTTTGGAGCCGACAGCGGCCAAGCGACCCACTACGACGAAGGAAACCAGCGAGTGACAACACAAAAATCAAGGGAATCTCAACGAGATAAGCTCTGGGAAAAAGTGAAAGAAGACGCGAACGGTTTGGTTCCGTGCATCGCGCAAGACGCCCATACCGGTAGAATTCTCATGATGGCATGGGTAAACGAGGAAGCGCTATCTGTTACCCTGAAGACCCAATGGGCCACCTACTGGTCGAGGTCGCGACAAGAGCTTTGGACCAAAGGAGCGACGTCGGGAAACCGGCAGAAAATTACGGAGATCCGATTGGATTGTGATGGAGATACCCTTATATACAGTGTCGCACCCGAAGGGCCAGCTTGCCACCTGGGAACCAATACCTGCTTTTCATGGGTTGAGGAAAATTCGAAATGGGTCTGGAAGCCTGAAAATGACTAGAAAAATCAAACCAGGAATTGCTTAACAAACGAATAGATCTCCTTGACAGGGCTATAGGCTAACGATACCCCCGGCCAATCCTAGGGGTATATTAAAACTTTGTGTTTACGAAAGGGTTTGCGTGATTTTCATATGTGTTTTTCAACAACTTTTGAGAATCAAAACTCATCGAACAAAGGAAGACGATCTCACCTGGGTCGCAATCTTGGCAAGAGGAGGTGAAATGCAGCATGCCTGGTATTAAAGTAAAAGAAGGCGAGTCGTTTGAACGCGCCATGCGACGTTTCAAGAAACAATGTGAACGCGCCGGAATTCTTGGCGAAATCAGGAAGCGCGAGCATTACGAGAAGCCCTCGGTCAAAAAGAAGAAGAAAGCGGCGGCCGCTCGTAAGCGCCTTCTAAAGAAAATCCGAAAAGAAAACTAATAACACCGTTTATGAAGCAGCATTTCGGAGCAGTTGGGGGAGATCGAGAAATCGAATCTCAGAGTAGGAAGTAGTTTGGTTAAAATTCCGGCAGAAAAAATTGCCGAAGTTCGCGATCGGGTCGATATAGAGCGAGTCATCGGTCGCGCGGTTAAACTCACTCGTAAAGGCACAAACCTCATGGGTTGTTGCCCGTTTCATCAGGAAAAGACACCGTCGTTTTCTGTCGATTCGAACAAGAAACTCTTTCATTGCTTCGGCTGTGGTGTAGGCGGCGACGTTTTCGCTTTCGTGATGAAACTGGAATCCATTGAGTTTCCTGAGGCAGTTCGTCAGCTTGCTCAAGAAGTTGGCGTCGAGCTGCCTCAAAAACAAGAATCTCCGCAGGAAAAACGTCTGCGGGTCGAAAAAGACAGGATGTACCGAGTCAACCAAATTAGCAGCGAGTACTTCGAATCTCGCCTGGCAAAAAACGCTGCGGCGCTCAGCTACCTTCGAGAAGATCGTGGCTTAAGCGACGAGACAATTGCCGCGTTTGGCCTCGGGTTTGCTCCCGAAAGTTGGGATGGCCTCGCCAACGAGCTCAAAAGACGGAAAGTCCCTGAAGACCTTTGCATAAAGCTCGGACTGCTCGGAAGGCGTAGCCAAGGTAACGGCGTGTATGACCGCTTCCGTGGAAAAATAGTTTTTCCTATCAATGCCGTATCTGGAGACGTTGCAGGCTTCGGAGCAAGGCGAGCTGATTGGCTGCAGAGTAAGGAAGACGGGCCGAAATACCTAAACTCGATTGATAGCCCTGTCTACGACAAGTCTCGATTGTTTTACGGTTTGGACAAAGCCAAAACTTTCATTAGAAAAGAGCGACAGGCCATCTTGGTCGAAGGCTACTTCGATGTCATCGCTCTTAACCAAGCTGGTGTACGCAATGCTATCGCGGGTTGCGGAACTGCAATCTCAAAACATCAGGCGCAACAACTCGCGAAACTCGCCTCAGAAGTCGTAACCGCCTACGATGGTGATGAAGCTGGACAACGCGCCACCCGACGCGCTGCCGAACTGTTACTTCAGGCTGGTGTCAAAGTCAGAGTATTGCGGTTACCCAAAAGTGATGACCCAGACACTTTCATCAGTCGTGAAGGCAATGAAGCTTTTCGCGCAGAGCTACGGTCGTCACCTTCAGCGATTGATTTATTCTTAGCCGACGCCAGAAAAAAGCACGCTGGTGGCGGCGTTGCAGGACTCGTAGAAGTCGTAAACGATATCCGACCTCTTCTAACATCTATATCCGACGCGGGAGATCGCGAAGTTTATGTTCAAGGTGTAGCTCAAACGCTCGGTATTGACGCACGGCAACTCATGCGGCGGCTCAACACGAAAAACAAAAACTCTCGTACCGAGCAGCGCCCTGAGCCTCATCCGTTTGCACCTCCTAATGCAGCAATGCCGAGAAATCCTCCCCCAGGAGCGAGACGACCAATCCCTGTCACCGAGAAAACAATTCTCCGACATTTGGTCAGTAACCCCTCAACGATATTACCTCAGTTAGTTGAAGCCAAAGTAGAATCAGCGTTCCAACACCCCGGGATCAGCGCCGCCTTCCGCAGAGCTCAGGATCTTGGCGTACACTTCAACGCTCACCACGCGCTAGAAGCGGCAGCGGACGTATGTTCGCCCGAAGAAATCTCAGAATTACGACAGGGATTGATGTCACAACTTCCCAATGAGGATGAATTGGCACCCTGCATCGATCACGTTTTAACAAAGTATTATCGAGAGCGGCTCGCTGCTCTAACGAAAAGAATTGCCCAAGAATCTAATCCAGAAATCGTACAATCACTGATGACAGAAGCTGAACAGCTTCGGTCAGCCCGTGAGACGTTCGGGAGTACTTCAAGCTATGCCAAGTAAGTCAAAGAGCAAGACAACAACAACTCGCAACTCAAAAGCGAAAACCGCAACGAAGAAAAAAGTTGCCAAGAAGGCGACCAAAAAAACTTCGACGAAAAAGAAAGTGACCGCAAAGAAGGCCACGTCGAAGAAAAAGACTGCAACTAAAAAAGTCGCAAAGAAGAAAGCAATCTCCAAGAAGGCTGTTGCGAAAAAAGCAACGAAGAAGAAAGTCGCGAAGAAAAAAGTCGCAAAGAAGACCACTACGAAGAAGATCTCTGCAAAGAAGACTCCGGCAAAGAAAGTCACAAAAAAGAAACCTGTAGCAAAAAAGAAACCTGCAGCAAAAAAGAAGGTCGTAAAGAAAAAGACGACAACTGCGTCAGCCTCTCGAACTAAGGCTCATGCTGGTCCAGCAGACGGACGCGAACCGCTGACCCAAAAACAAGCTTCGCTCATCCGAAAAACGGTTAATGCCAAAGTTGCTCAAAGGAAGGCATCCGCAAAAAAACGACTCGAAGCACTAAAGAAAAAAGACGCTCGAAAGAAACTGCAAGAGAAAAAGCGGCAACAAGCAGCCAAGAAACTCGAGCTCCAACAAAAGGCCAAAGAGAAGAAACTTCTCCTCATTGAAAAAAAGAAGGAGAAACGAGCAAAAGAAATAGAGCGGAAACGACTTCTTCAAGAAAAGAAACGACTCGAACGCGAAAAAGCGCGAGAGAAGAAAGCACTCCTTCTTGAAAAGAAGAGAGAGGCAAGAAAGAAAGCTGCCGAAAAGCGAAAGCTACTGGCGGTAAAGAAAAAAGAAGCCAAAAAGAAAGCCGCGGAGAAAAGGAAGCTATTAGCAGCCAAAAAGAAAGAAGCTGAGAAGAAAGCCGCGGAAAAAGCGAAGCTTCAGAAGCTAAAGCAAATTGAAGCCGACAAAAAACGAGCGGAACGTGAACGAATCCAAGAGCTGAAGCGACAGGAGCGAGAGGCGAAACGGCAGGCAAAAGAAGAAGAGCGGCTCGCACGTGCTGCTGAAAGACAACGAGGCCGGGTAGAGAAAGAAAAACTTAAACTCTTAAGTAAGCTAGAAGGCAAACGGCCTGGGGAATATACGCCGCGGGAGCGATCGAATCTTCAGAAGATCATCATCGCTGCAATCAAAATCTCAAAACGAAAAACGAAAGAGATGCTCCTAGACGACCCTGCGCTTGATACAGAGACTGGCGAAGAGCAAAAATTAGCGAAGCCGCGAATCAAGAAAACTGAGCAACTCAAGACGGTTGATTTCGGTAAAGCGAATCTAGCGGTAGAGCTTCTCGTCGACCGTGGTTCTCGAACAGGCGTCGTCACCATGTTTGAAGTGTTAAAGCTTCTTCCAAAGGACTCTTTCACTTCAGAGAAGATGGACCAGCTTGCCGAATATCTAAATAGCCGAGAAATCGAAATCGTAGATAACGAAGGCCGTGAAATCGACGAAAATACTCTGAAAGATCCCGAAGGCGACGAGAAAGGTGATGAACTCGACAGCGCGTACTCAAAAACGACTGATCCTGTTCGAATGTACCTTCGAAAGATGGGATCTGTCTCCCTTCTATCCCGCGAAGACGAGGTCAACATTGCGAAACGGATTGAAGCAGGAGAAAAAGAAGTTCTCGAGGTCGTTCTGAAGTCATCACTCGCTGTGAAAGAAATACTTTCACTTGGTGCTAAACTAAAGGCGAATAAAGTCCGCATTCGTGACGTAGTAAAAGAGGTCGACGAAGAGCACGAGGTGTTTGACGAGCCCGCCGTTACGGAGAAAGTTCATAGAATCATGGCTCAAATTGCTCGTTTAGATACAGAAAACGATGCATTACGCGAGGAACTCCTCAATAAAGCGAAGCTGGTGAAAGGCCGCAGAGCTGAGATCAACGCTGAGCTTGAAAAGAACCGGAACCAAATGGCTGACTGCTTGGAAGAAATGCAGCCAAATAAACGGCAAATTCAAAAAATTGTTCACAAACTCAAAGCGCTTATCGACCTTGTCGGTCGCGCAGAACGAGATGCCTTGGAGTGGCAGCGCCGCGTGAATCGACCACTGGTTGAGCTGAAACGAGTTCTTCGTGAGGTCCGCGATAATCCCGTGAAAGAGCACAGCACGATTCGAGAGCTAGGCCTCACAGCAGATGGATTTCACGAGATGGACCGTGCAGTGCGTGGAGCTATTCGTAAGATCAAGCGCATTGAACTCGAAGCGGGCCTTCCACTTGATGAACTAAAAGTTACCTACTCTCAAATTCAGGAGGGAGAACGGAAAGCCAAGCGCGCGAAAGCCGAAATGATTGAGGCGAATTTGCGTCTTGTTGTTTCTATTGCCAAGAAGTACACGAATCGTGGCTTGCAGTTCTTGGACCTCATTCAAGAAGGTAACATCGGTTTGATGAAAGCTGTCGATAAGTTTGAGTGGCAACGAGGCTATAAATTCTCGACTTACGCCACTTGGTGGATTCGACAAGCAATCACTCGAGCAATTGCAGACCAGGCGCGAACCATTCGTATCCCTGTTCACATGATTGAAACGATAAACAAGCTCATTCGAACTTCTCGTTATCTCGTTCAAGAGTACGGAAGGGAGCCAACACCGGAAGAAATTGCCGAAAAGATGGAACTTCCGCTCGATAAAGTTCGCAAGGTTCTCAAGATTGCGAAAGAGCCTATTTCTCTTGAAACACCAATCGGAGAAGAAGAGGATTCGCACCTGGGTGATTTCATCGAAGATACTTCGGCAGTCTCACCTAGCGATGCTGTCATCTCCATTAACCTTGCAGAACAGACACGACGGGTTCTCGCTACCTTGACGCCAAGAGAAGAAAAAGTTCTCCGCATGCGTTTTGGAATTGGAGAAAAATCTGATCACACCCTTGAAGAGGTTGGTCAGGACTTTGAAGTTACTCGTGAGCGTATTCGTCAGATTGAAGCGAAAGCTCTACGAAAGCTTCGCCATCCATCGCGGTCGAAGAGGCTCAAGGCATTCGTCGAGGGCTAAGCCGAAAGGAACTCAGCAACCCGGCACAGACCTTCACGGACTGTGTCGGGGCCTGCAGCATAACTCATTCTCCAAAACCAATCCCCGTGCTCCCCAAAGGCTACACCTGGCACCACCACAACATCTTTTTTCTCTAACAGCTCGATGGCAAAAGTCAGTGGATCCTCCGTACGACTTGAAACGTCTATGGTCGCGTAGAAGGCGCCGCCTCCCAGGATGAGCGGAGTATCTTCTGGTAACTGCGATTCTAGCTCAAGAATCACCTCACGCGTTTTCTCGTAATAAGTAACCTGTTTCCTGAGATACTCAGTGTTACGAAAAACCTCCAAGGCTGCCAATTGAGCAAGGCGAGGCGCACAAGTCACCAATAATTGATGTGCAAGTGTAGTCTGTTTTACAAACTCGCTGCCGGCTATCAAATAGCCCAACCGGAGCCCAGTCATGGCACAACACTTCGATAGGCCAGAAACAAAAATGGACCGTTCGGTTAGGCTGACAATGGAGGGGGGAGGTTGAGCGTCGAAGTAGATTTCACGATAAATCTCATCAGAGATGACTACGAGATCGCGCTCGTCAACTAATTGAGCAATTTTCTCGAGCTCGTCCTCAGAGTCAACCATACCAAAAGGATTGGATGGTCCATTGAGAATCAAAACGCGCGTTTTATCTGTCAGGCAGGACGCAATCTCCTCAGCGCGGGGAACAAGTCCAGTTTCTCGCGAAATACGATAAGGCACCGCCGTCGCTCCGATTAGCTTGGCGAGTCCTGAGTACGCAGGATAACCAGGAGAAGGAAACAGAACCTCGTCGCCTGGATTAAGCGTCGACATCATGGCAAGGCATACAGCTTCCTCGCTACCGACCGTTACAATTACATTTTCTATTCCGGCACGGCCTTCGAAGTCATAATGTCGAGCTATAATCTCGCGCAACTCCGCAAGACCTGCATTATGCGTGTATCCTTGTGGTCCGGACCTTAGCGCCTGCCAGGCGGAATCAAGAATATCATCAGCTGGAGTAAGTTTCGGTTCTCCGATCGAAAGATCAACACTTGTCGGCTTACGCCGATAACTCATTTCACGAATTATGGATGGAGCGAGCGAAGATACTCGTTGCGATAACTGGGCCATCAGTGGCCGTGATTATGCCCTTTATGGCCCTTTTGCGGTACCGACGGAGCAGGAAGTCGACCTGTACCGCCTTTATTTTGAAAACTACGTATCATCTGGTTGGGTACAAGCACCCGAATTCGACGTTTTCCGGCCTTCATAATTTGAGACCCTGTGCCCGCGCTTCCGAGATAGCGGATGAGACGTTTCGCCGTCTTCTCTGAGCCTTGAATCTCAATCAAGACAAAGGGTTCCTCAAAGGCAACACCAACGAGGTTGAGATTGAGGTCCGTGACGCCCTTAAATACTCGTTGGATTATGCTCCGCGTCTGTCGCTCGACTGTTTCCAGAATATTGGCCCTTCGCTTCAGACCTTTCCAGGTCGCTTTTTTGGGCAAGATAACCGAGATAGCCTCAGCTTTATCTTTCAGTGATGCATATTCCGCTGAAATATCAGCGAGTTGTCCACGCTTTGCATTCGCACCACAGAATCCAAATTTCGTTGGAATATCTGCGTAATCATGTAGCACCGGTAGTTTATTTGGCAGAGGTTTGTTCAAAACTTCGTCGACGACGGGCCTACCGAGCTCCAAAAGCCATCGATTTCCCTTGGTATCAAGGGTGAGGCGGTCGAACACATATATCGGGTTTTCTGCAGTGAAGATGAGAGACTTCTGTAGCCCCTGCCCCATATCTTTGGCCGAAAATTCTACGGACCAAAACGTTTTAGAACGACGAAGCAGATTCTGCTTTGAGGTTTCGGTATTTTCTCGAGTGCGACGAACAACCTTGCTACCGGGAACCTTCTTCATTCGACCAATGATCTCTTGATTGAGCTTGTCTTCATCCCAGTTTAGGCCGAGTTCTTGAAGGTAGGCAGTCACATCTGCTTCTGTTTTAACCAATGATTCGCTTAGTCGTTCATGAACAGCAGCCTTATTCCTCGCAGCGTCCAAGAGCGATTGATTATGAGTAATCGCTTCATCCAAAGCCTTACACTCTTCATTGTTTCCGCAAGCAAATGCAGAGACAAAGAGAGGAATGCAAACAAAAGAGACTTTTTTATTCATCGTAGAGCTTCTTCCAAGGCCGTGGCTGCGTCGGTTTTGTCGTCGCGATATTTTACAATCAGAGGCGTAGCGATCTGCAGTCCATGCTCGGCGGCAAATTCACCTTTTGCTGAGCGACTGCCCGGCACAACGACTGCACCTTCTGGAATTTCGAGGCCCTTGTCTCCTTGCCGGTGATAAACTTCGCCGCGCACAAGGTCATAAACCTTGGTCGAACCATTGAGAATTACGCCCGTACCAATAACCGCACGGCGGCGCACGATGGTTCCTTCATAGATGCCTGAGTTGCCTCCCACGACAACATCGTCCTCAATCACGACAGGAACTTGCCCAACGGGCTCAAGCACGCCCCCGATTTGAACAGCCGCTGACAAATGCACGCGCTCACCAATTTGGGCGCAGGAGCCGACAAGAGCATGGCTATCAATGAGTGTGTCTGCTCCAACATAGGCTCCGATATTTACGTAGGCTGGAGGCATCATAATTACACCTTCGCCAAGATAAGCACCGTCACGGACGGCGCTACCGCCAGGAACCAAACGCACTTTTGAAGCCAAATGAAAGACAGATCGAGTAGGTAGGGTTTGTTTATCGAAAAAGGGAGTTTTGCAATAACCTTCCGATTCACAGATCTGACCGAGCCGAAAACCAGCCAACAAACACTTTTTGAACCAAACGTTCGTAGCCCAAGTGCCGTCTTCTTGGCGGTCTGCACAGCGAATGAGTCCTAGATTGATCGCCTCTCTGAATTCAGCAAATAAGGCGCGGTCTTCAGGTAGATAGTCATCACTAGATTTCTCACCGAGTTCAGTACAAAGCCGGATAATCTCTTTTGTAGGTCTTGGCATAAACCAAGCGCTTATCGCATCGGGGCGATAGTGACTAGCGATCAAGATCACAAATTACACGATTTTTAGACAATAAGCCCAGAAGTACAGAAAATTCTTGGTTCGAGTATACGCCAGCCGCGATTTTGGTTATCAGGGCTCCATGAGTAATCCAATCGCAAAATTTGAAACATCCATGGGAAGCTTCGAGGCTGAAATCTACGTAGACAAAATGCCCATTACAGGGGGCAATTTCGTTCGATTAGTCAATGATGGCTTCTACGATGGTCTGCACTTCCACCGAGTCATAGCAAACTTCATGAATCAATTTGGCTGCCCGCACAGTAAGGATCCAAACAGCCCACGCGCTGGAACAGGTGACTCACCCTATGGTGCTATCCCCGATGAGCACCCTGCAGATGTACGGCTTTCAAACGAACCCGGAACACTATCGATGGCCAATGCCGGACCGAGCTCAGGCAGCTCACAATTCTTTATCAATACTGTCCATAACGACTTCTTAGATTATTTCTCACCGGGGCAATCTAAACACCCCGTGTTCGGCAAGGTGACAAGCGGAATGGACGTGGTCAACGCAATTAATAACGTAGCAACCACACCAGGCGTCGACCGACCGATTACTCCAGTGCAAATGCATAGAATCACTATGCTGAGCTAATGTCTCTTGATCCTCGGCGCATCTGAACGTACATCCGGGGTCATGACTAATCCTGTCGCAAAATTCGAAACATCTATGGGCTCGTTCGAAGCCGAAATCTTCGTCGACAAAATGCCAATTACGGGCGGAAATTTTGTTCGTCTCGTCAATGAAGGATTTTACAACGGCTTACACTTCCATCGAGTGATAGCTGGCTTTATGAACCAGTTTGGTTGTCCTTACAGCCGAGATCCAAATGATCCGAACGCGGGTCGTGGGAAATCTCCTCATGGCGCTATCGCAGACGAGCATCCTGACGACGTTCGGATCTCTAATGAGCCAGGTACTCTATCCATGGCCAACTCAGGACCAAACTCTGGTAGCTCTCAATTCTTCATCAACACAGCCAGCAATGGGTACTTGGACTACTTCTCAGGTGGACGTTCTAAACACCCCGTGTTCGGTAAAGTGACGAGCGGTATGGATGTAGTTACTGCAATCAACAATACGGCTACCGGCGCGGGCGACCGACCACTCACACCCGTTCAAATGATCAGTCTGACCATCGCATAAGAATACTACTTCCTGCTGAACGATGTAGAGAAACATTCTACACCTATTCACAGACCAAGTTTGTCGGCTTTGGGCGAGAGCATTCGTTGGGTCTTGACCTTATCAATCGCTTTTGAGTCCCGAAAGAAGACGAAACGAATGGGACGGCCCGAATAATTATGACTCTCGAGCGGCTTCGGCCGCACTACGGCTGGCCTGCGTCAGTCCACAGAGATTTCGGGAGAATAGTGCACGTCAAAATTAGCAGGACCATCGTTGACAGACTTCTAACATCGGGGGCCTATGACAGTGAGACATGGGTCTCGTAGCCAAAATCAAGAAAGCCAAGAAGGCAAGTAATACGGTTGTCGTTCCTGGCCTACATCGATCATCGAAAGCCTATGCTCTAGCGAGTCTCGTTGAAAATGGCGAACGCCTCGTCATCATTGCCGACACCGCAGATGAAGCAGAGGCTCTATACAGAGACCTATCCTTTTTCTTAGGAACAAGTGATAGCGAGGCCGCCAGTGAAGGGCTTTGGTTCTTAGGGTCCGACGAAAAATCTCCTTTTGAAGCGCACTCACCCGACCCAAAAGCGGTGATGGAGCGAATCGCTACTCTCTATAGACTGAGTCGTGAAATCTCGGAAATGCGAGCGCTAATAGTTACGCCGGACGCTTTTGCACGAAAACATGTTCCTTCGTCGTGCTTCACCGACAACTTCGAATATCTCGTCAATGGAGAATCCTTCAATCGAGACCATATATTAGAGCGACTCGTTAATTGGGGATACAATTCTGTAAACGTCGTTGAAGATCCAGGAACTTTCAGTGTTCGAGGAGGAATCATAGACATCTTCTCACCCTACCACTCTAAACCAATCAGAGTTGACTTATTCGGTGACGAGATTGAGAGCCTCCGCCTCTTCAACCCTTCCAATCAACGAACCTTAGAAGAAATTGAGGACGCTATACTATTGCCGGCGCGGGAAATTATCTTCAGCGAAAAAGTCGCAGACCATGCCATCTCTGAAGTGCGAAGAATAGCTGATGAAAACCTAATCCCGTCTCGAAGAGTTAGTGCTGTCATTGACGATATCAAGAATCGAGTCCACTATTTTGGGATCGAAAACCTACTTTCGATTTTTCACCCAAATGGACTTGTCGATCTCACCGAATATTTACCATCAACAAAAGAGTACACCTATATATATGGAGATTTAGACACGCTCATCAGCGACTGGCGAAAAACAATTGCCGAAAGCGTCGAAGGCCAAGCAAAAGCCGAAGATGGCCGAGACCTCTTCGTACCCTGGCAAGACCATATTGCCGAGGGCGACGATGTATTCGAAAAGGTCATCGCCAATAAAAAGACGATTCGTCTTCCCTCTCACTATGTAAAAATATCAGGCGAGTCGAGTGGTACCGTCGTATCCTTTCCGTATGAAAAGACGGACGCTATTCGCAATGAAATAATAAAAGCGAGCAAGGAAGTCGACGAAAATACCGACCTTTTTAAGCCTCTCACCCAACGGCTAAAGCAGTGGCGCAGTCAATATTGCACAAACTTTCTGGTTTGCCATACTAGAGGACAAGCGGAGCGTATTCGAAGTCTTCTCGAACCACGGAATCTAAACATTCGCGTGCACCTCAACCGTGTCAACTTTGAAGCATTTCTCAAAGCTGATAATGAATCGTCCAGATTTCATGATCACTCAATTCATGCCTGGATCGTTTTAGGTGACCTTTCGAAAGGATTTATCGCCCCATCCGAAAAAATCAATTTTATCACCGAAGAAGAGCTCTTCGGACAAAGAGTCAAACGACACCGGTCCCGAAAGCCTAAGGCTAAAGCATTTACAGCTGATCTTTCGGACTTGAAAGCGGGCGACTATGTGGTTCACATCGACCACGGGATTGGGCTGTACCATGGGATGACAAAACTGGCTCTCAACGGAGTAGACCAGGATTTTCTTCACATTGAATACAAAGGAAACGACAAGCTCTATCTTCCCGTTCATCGACTTCGTCTCGTGCAGAAATACGCCGGTGCAGACGAGGGTCGTACACCGAATTTAAGTAAGCTCGGCTCTACTGCGTGGGCCACCACAAAAAAGAAAGCAAAAGACACCCTCCTAAAAATGGCTGCAGAACTGCTGCGCTTGTACTCTATGCGCGAAGCTCTCGAAGGTTTCGCTCTAAGACCCCCAGGAGACGCTTATACGGACTTTGAAGGGCAATTTCCTTTTGAACCGACCGCAGATCAGCAAAAGGCATTCAAAGAAGTGGCTATCGATCTTCAAAAGGCACGCCCGATGGACCGGCTGATATGTGGCGACGTTGGTTACGGAAAAACCGAGGTTGCTATGCGGGCAACCATGATAGCGGTCCTCTCGAAAAAACAAGTGGCAGTTTTAGTACCTACCACCGTGCTTGCAGCACAACATTACCATGTATTTTGCGAGCGCTTTAAGAACTTCCCAATACGAATCGGAATTATTTCTCGCTTCCAAACTAGAGAGCAAATCAAGCGCACAGTGCAAGACACAAAAGATCACAAAATCGATATTCTAATCGGTACGCATCGACTTCTTAGTAAAGATATTTCCTTCAAAGATCTCGGGTTGCTCGTGATCGACGAGGAACAACGCTTCGGTGTATCGCATAAAGAAAAACTTAAGAAATACCGCTCTAAAGTGCATGTGCTTGCAATGTCCGCAACACCAATTCCGCGAACACTTCATATGAGCATGATGGGAGTTCGCGACCTTTCTGTCATTGCAACGCCTCCTCATGACCGATTAGCTGTAAAGACGGAAGTTCATAGGTTTTCAGAAGAAGTCATTCGAGACGCGATTCTGAAGGAAATTCGCCGAGGAGGTCAGTGCTTCTTTGTTCATAACCGGGTTGCATCTATCGCTTCAATGGGAATGATGCTCAAGAAACTCGTGCCAGAGGCCCGTATAATTATAGGCCACGGACAAATGGCTGAAGAAGAACTTGAGAAAGTTATGGTGTCGTTTATGGCCAAGGAATACAACGTCCTGCTAAGTACAACGATCATCGAATCAGGTATAGACATACCAAGTGCCAACACTATCATCGTAAATCGCGCCGATCGCATGGGCTTATCTCAACTATACCAACTTCGGGGAAGAGTCGGCCGCTCAAGAGTTCGTGCTTATTCACACTTTCTTATACCAGGGGGAACGCTCTCAAAAGATGCACGAAAACGTATTGCCGTATTACAGCGTTTCACTGAACTCGGAGCCGGTTTCAAAGTCGCATCTCATGACCTAGATATTCGTGGGGCTGGTAATCTTCTTGGGAAGCAGCAGTCTGGAACAATCTCGGCGATCGGCTTTGAAACGTATCAGTACCTCCTAAAGGAAGCGATTGAAGAACTGCAAGGCTCCGCGAGACAGTCTTATAGAGAACCAGACATCCAGCTTCCAGTCGTTGCGCTCATACCTGACTCGTATCTCACTGAGGCACCCGAAAGATTGTCCTACTATCAAAGATTTAATCGAGCCGAAACAGATGAGGCTACGTTTGACCTTCTTCAAGAGATGGGAGATCTGCACGGCACACCTCCAGGAGAAGTAGAGAATCTTTGTCAGATAATGCTGCTTAAGCAGCGGCTCATGCGGCTGTCGGTGATTAACTTTGACTATGGCGCACGAACTAAAGCCATGCCTCCTCGCGTAGTGATGCGCTTCGATCAAGAACGACTGGCTCTAAAACCAGAGCATGTCACTCAGTTTGTGAAGAAATCTCCGAATTATAGAAGAGTACTTCAAGACAGTCGCATAATGGTCTATCTTCAGCCATTTAGTGACGAACGTGAAATCATCGAGCAATCAAAGGAACTTGCAGATGAGTTGATATTGATTTGTTTCAAGGACAAAAAGGTAAATTGACTAAAGATCTACCGTTTCACTGCAGATAGTGTAAAAGTTTTGCCATGGAACTCGAAGCGTGTTCATGCCAAGCAGTTCATCTTTGCTTCAATACAAAAACGGAAGAGAAAATAGACCATACGCAAATTGAGAAAAGCATCGAACAAGGTAAATTTGTTTGGCTTGATATTTTAGTTCACGACTTCAAGCGAGCATATCCGTCACTATTAAATCTGAACAAAATTCATGAAGATATTCTTGAGGATGCAGAACAACAACAGCCCGCCACTCAATGCAGCCGCTACGAAAATCAACTCCATGTGGTTTTGGCCGACGTTGATTTCGTCGGAGAAGATTTCATCTCACACCGAGTAGACGTGGTGATAGCGGAAACTTATATCATTACGATACGAACGTCCGAGGTAAAATTTTTGGCAGGAGTATGGAATTCGTTCTCTCAGGATTTTGAGCTGCACGCGCGAAGCCCGAGTTTTTTACTGTATGAATTCTGGGACCACTTACTCGATCGCTACGTAAAGATACAAAATGAATTTGAGCTTCGAGTTGAAAACGTCCAAAAAAAATTATTTTCGAAGGTAGGTGACGAGTTCTTTACTGATGTATCAGAGCTTGGGAGCGACCTGCTGGAGTTTCGAAAACTCTTACTTCCGGCTCGCTCGGTACTATCGGAATTATCGACGAGACGTTCGAGGTTTATTTCTGAGGCCACGCAGCCATATCTCAGCAACATGATTGGTTCGATCGAAACGGTACTCCAAGATTTACTCGTTGATCGAGATATTCTTTCGGAGTCATTACATCTTTATATGTCTATGGTTGGGCACAGGACGAATCTGGTGATGAGAAAGCTCACCGTTGTTAGTGTTATTTTTCTCCCTCTAACCTTTCTTGTTGGCGTATACGGGATGAACTTCAGAAGCATGCCCGAGTTGGGTTGGGATTATGGATATATCTACTTTTGGTCAACAGCCGCGCTTATTATCATATTTGCGGTACTGATGATGAAAAAGAACGATCTTCTGTAGAACTGTGAACCGGTCTGAGTCTGGTTGCCATTAGGCCGGTAACAGTAATAGAACCAAGCAGCAAAGCACCAAGCCATAAGTGCAAAACTTGTGCGAAGGCAGGTAGCTCAAACCGACTCATTATCAGCCCAGTTACCGGTTGAAACAGAATCAACGCGGCTGTCGCCCAAAGGCTCCGAACCAACCATTTATCTTTGGCGTACTGCAGCGCCCAATAGATAACGCCGCCTAAAAACAAGCAAAGGATAATCGCATACGTTCTGTGAACCCCGTAAATCATACCGGCTTCATCGAGCCACATATCGCGAGCAACAGGAGGCGTTAGTTTCGCGACTTCTTGTACATGACCTCGCACTGCCGCACCCAGTCCTGTTTCGACCAAGCAAAGAGCACCCATCACGAACGTGAAGGTTCCAAGTTTTTTTCTCCAAGGCGGTAAGTCGTCACGGGGACGACCTCCTTCAAAAAACGCGCATACCGTCGCATAGAGCAGTAGACTCACAATAATTAGAGCGAAAGCGAGGTGCAGGCTCAAGATAAAGGGTTGCAGCTCACTCAGTACCACTTGCCCTCCAAGCCAACCTTCAAAGAGGACCAAGAGAAAAGCAGAAACTGTAGGCCAAAGAACGCGCGGCACTCGACGGTAGTGTTTTATGGCGAGAATCAAGGTCGCAACTATCAATAAACCAATGACCGCGCCCATAAGCCGGTTTAGGTATTCTAACCAGGTTTTCCAGACGTTGAACTGTTCAGGATTGAATTTAGCAGGGAGGTCGCTGACGGCAGTAGGAGGCACCCACGACCCGAAGCACTTTGGCCAATCGGGACAGCCAAGCCCGGCGCCCGCAGCTCGCACAAGACCACCGACGGCGATGAGAGCGTATGTTGCTGCAGTCGTCACCAGGGCCCAAAATTGGAATCGGTTGAGTTGGAGCATTTTATTTTGCATTCTGCAGTTCACTTCGCGACTTCACGAGTAGTCTGATTGTTTCCTTTGATTCTTCATCCAAGTTCACAAATTGAATACCCATTCCGCGAATGTCGGACCCAAAGCGTGAAACATGAGCTACTCGGCCAAGCCCCTCAATTAGTCGAACACCATTTTTCAGAACAAACTGAAGATAAAGCATCGACCCCGACTCCTTTGGCTCGTCGCTTTTTATAAAGATTCCGCCCTCCGAAATATCAAGTGCGTATTCACAAATGAGCTCGTCGGAGGCGTCGTACCGAAACTGAACCAACAAATTTAGGGGGACGCGGATAGACCTACGTCGGTCAGCACCGCTTGCGATCATGTTCACATCTCTGGATTTACACCATTTTGGCGTGGCAAAGTGACAAAATCAGCGTCTATCGGTGCGGATCGCAAAAGGATTTTGGGGCCACGGCCAGGGCAGACATGTTGAGTTGTCCCGGAACATCAGCAAAAAAATAGATGGTGAACGCCCTCCCCTTAACCGGCCAACAACACGCTACATTTCTCTCTAAACCAAGGGTTTTCTATAGACCCCAAGGAGCGGTTAGGTATATACCCTTAATATAGACCACGTCGATCGCTATGGTTCGTCAAGATTTTCAATAAGTTGTGGTCAGCTTCTGGCGACAAATTTTGGGGTCAGTCAGAATCCAAATATGCGCGGTCGCGAGCTGATAAAAAAATTTCGGACCGGGACGTGGGGTCGCTCGGTTGCGATCGCTTCCTTTGTTGAGCAAGCGGAAGATGTAAGTACAAATGACCTTCTGAAGCTGCTCGATGTTCTTCAATCAAAGCAAGTTAATAAAGAGAGCCCAGCGGCGATCAAAAATCGTTGTAAAGCGTTCTCTGAACTCGTCAAAAAGGCGCCCGATCCAACGCTATTCGGACCATTTGTAAAAGCCATGAAAACGGGGTCTGAGCCCGTGCGACAAATGATGGTGCAAATTCTTCCTTCGGTAAATCAAATCTCCAGCCACGGTGAGCTTATTGCACTCCTGCGCAGTTCCGATACGGGCTTGAGGCAAAGCGCAGCGCAGGTACTCTCACAAGTTGGTGGAAAAACAACTTTCGAAAAACTAAAAGAATTTATTCGTGAGCCCAATTTCGCAGGACGCTTAGAGGCCATACAAGTCCTTCTTCCAATTGCTGGTCATTACTCGATACCTTCATTAGGCGACATACTTCAAATTGGGAAAGTCCACGAAAAGCAAATGGCACTCAAATACTTGAGTGACACAAATTTTGTGGCTAAAGATATACCGGGGGCACTAAAAGCTATTCGGGTTGGCTTAGAAGCCACAGAACAAAGAATTCAGTTAACCGCGATACGAGCATTCTCAGCGATCGCAAACGAGGATGATTGGTTCGAGACGGTCGGTCCGTTTCTCGAAAACCACCCTCTACCTATCATTCAAGCATGTATTGACGGGTTGTCTCGATTTCGGTCGCTACGCGCATTGAGAGCGCTGGAAGACGCCTTTCGCCTCGGACCTAATGTCATAAGAAGCAAGGTGTTGGCGACTGCCAAGATTATCGGGGACGAGTCAATTCTTCCGTTATTGGTTGAAGCTCTCAATCACCGGCACATGAATATTCGTACAGAATCTGCGGAGATAATCACGCATCTTAGCCACGAAGAAAAAATAGATAGTGGCCGTACGATTATTTGGCTACTCAGGAGCCGCGATTCGACTGTACGAAGGCTTGCTGTAGATATCGCCAATCGAGTTGGTGATCGAACGGGTAAGCTATGGCCAAAACTACTCACGTTCTTACGTGATGAAGACTGGTGGGTACGAGAGCGCGTTATTGATGCGCTCGTAGAAATGGCTGGCACTCAGCTCACCAAGCATGTTGTTGCTTATCTTGAGGATCCTTCCGACGTAGTTCGTAGGTACGCCGTCGGTGTACTCATGCGACTCAAAGATCCAAACTCTTTAGGTGCATTATGCAGAACCGCAATGAGTGATCCAGATTGGTGGGTCAAAGAATGGGCGCTTCAAGCGATGGGTGAACTCGGCGACGCCAGAGCCGTGCCATATATCCTAAATGTAATGGCCAACGATGAAGACACACGCATTATTTGCGTGGAGGCCCTCGAGAAGCTTAACGCTACGGACGCAGCACCACACGTGGCGGCGTTACTCAATGTGAGCCAAGATGACACAGACCTTATGCTGGCTATTTTCAGCTGTCTGACTAAACTCAACGACAGCTCCCAGAGTCAATTAATCGCGCAATTCCAGAACGACCGAGATCATAGGATTCGAAATGCGGCACGAGAGCTATTGACCAAATGGAACCTATCAAATGCGCAATGGGCAAACTCGACGTCTATAGGCTCTCAGCTCGGTATGCTCGACCAGCTACTCTTCGCTTGCGTCAAAGCAGAAGGCGACGACCTCATGCTCGCATCCGGAAGAAAAGCATTTATAAAGCGACGTGGACAAATTATCCCACTTGGAGAGCACGAATTCAGCGAAGAGGAACTACGCACTATCCTATTGCCGCAGCTCAGTATTGCACAACAAGATGACCTTGAGCAGCTTAGAGACGCGGACTTCTCATATAATGTAGAATCAGAGGGTCTCCGCTTTAGAGCAAATGTATTCCAGCAAACCAGCGGACTTGCCGCTGTCTTTCGAACGATCAACGATAATATCCCAGATATTGAACAATTAGGTCTTCCTGAAGTGGTCAGGTCTTTTGCTCAGCTTAAGAACGGACTCGTTCTTATTGGCGGTCCTACGGGAGCGGGAAAATCAACGACACTCGCGGCCCTAATATCGGACATAAATAAAAACCGTGCACGTCATGTCATTACCCTTGAAGACCCTATCGAGGTTGTTCATAAACCAAATAAATCATTAATTACCCAGCGTGAAATTGGAACGCACAGTCGAGCGTTTTCTCATGCCCTTCGTGCAACTCTTCGTGAGGATCCCGACGTTATTCTTGTCGGCGAGATGCGAGACTTACCAACAATTCAATTTGCGGTAACCGCTGCTGAAACCGGACACCTTGTGTTTGGAACCGTTCATACGGTGTCCGTAGCCAATAGTATTGACCGAATGGTGAACGTCTTTCCACCGGATGAACAACCGCAAGTTCGTTCTATGCTGGCAGGTAGTTTACGCGCTGTTTGTTGCCAACACCTGCTACAAAAACAAGACAAGTCGGGACGGGTCCTTGCCGTAGAAGTCATGCTCAATACGGACGCAATTGCAAATCTAATCCGGAAAGGTAAAACCTTCCAAATACCTTCTGTCCTTGCCACCTCAAGAGAACAGGGGATGCAATCTATGGATGTGGAACTAATGCGATTGTATCAAGAAGGAATTGTCTCCAAAGAAGAAGCATACATGAAAGCAAACAATAAGGCCGATTTTGAATCGTTGTTTGAGGAGCAGAAAGCAAAAGAAGCGAAACTCAATCAGCAAGGCGGACTCGTTGTTTCTCCGGGCGAAACTCCAAAGGTGGGAGAGAATAATCAACCGCAACATCCAAACTATAGAGCGCACGGAGGCAACTTGTAGTAATGGCACGAATCGACTCTTTTCTTAGATTGGTTGCTGATCAAGGCGCGAGCGACCTCCACTTTACAGCAGGAACAAAACCTACCATTCGCCATGACGGTGAACTTGTTCAATTACCTTTTCGTCAACTCTCTAAATCAGAGGCACGACGATTCATTAGGGAGATGCTCACAACAGAGGAGCGAGACGCGCTAGACGAGCAACACGAACTCGATTTCGTATACGCCCTAAAGGATATTGGCCGCTTCCGAGTAAACGTATTTAACCAATCTCGAGGACTCGGTGCGATCTTTCGAATCATTCCGAAGACTGTTCCAAGTATCGACAGCCTTGGGCTTCCTTCCGGAATAAGAAGACTTGTTGAACATCAAAATGGGCTTGTTTTGGTTTGCGGACCGACGGGTTCAGGCAAGACAAGTACACTCGCGGCGCTCGTGAACGAAGTCAATATGAACCCAAACCGGAGTAAACATGTCATTACGGTCGAGGACCCAGTTGAGTTCATTCACACACCACAACACTCTGTAATTACCCAAAGACAGGTTGGACTCCATACGGAAAGCTTTTCGAGTGCTCTACGTTCCGCTTTACGCGAAGCACCAGATGTCATTGTCGTTGGAGAGATGCGCGACTTAGAAACGATTAGCCTAGCAATGTCAGCAGCAGAAACAGGAACATTGGTCTTTGGTACATTACATACCAATTCAGCGGCGAAGGCGATCGACCGTATTATCGACGCGTACCCGGATGGTAATCGAGACCAAATGCGAAGCGCACTTTCCGTATTATTGCGCGGTGTTGTTTCTCAACATCTCGTTAAACGTGCCAGCGGTGAAGGTCGAATCGCGGCCATCGAACTGCTGCTTCAATCCGTCGCGATTGCGAATATGATACGTGAGAACAAGATTCATCAGATCGAAGCTGCCCTTGCATCCCCTGCGAATGAAGTTCTAGGTACCCAGAGTCTTGATAGTTGCCTCTTTCGTCTCATTAAGTCCGGTATTATAACGCAAGAGGAAGGTTTGAAGGTTGCCAACCAGCCTGACTCTTTACGAAAATTAGTCGCAGATTTACCTGAGGATTAGTGAATGAGTGAGCCCTCTAACAGCCCCTATTTTAGACAAGCACAGGAATTAGAGAAACAAGGACGGCTCAACGAAGCGATACAAAGTTTCGTGCATGCCGGCGCAATATCTGAAGCAGCGCGTATTCTCATGTCTCAAAGGCAATTTGAGCAGGCCGGTAACTTACTGATGAGACACTTAGGTGCTCCTCCAAACCAAGTCGGTACGTTACGTGCTGACAAACGTAAAGAGGCCTTCAACGCTGCTATCTGTTACGCTCGAACGGACAAATACCTTTATGCCGTCGAACTCTATATGGCTTTAGGGGAGCATCCTCGAGCCTTGGAACTTTTAGAACGAAATGGTGAGAGAGAAAAAGCCCAACGCCTCAGAGAGCATCTCAATCATCCGAGTAATTACGCTCAGAAAAGTAGAGATGCCATCTTAGGTGAAGATAAGAGCCAATTCGAAAACAGTGGTCTAGGTAAGGCTCAGGCGCTAGAAAAAGCTGGCAATCTGAATGAGGCACTTCAGGCCTACGCTAAACTGAAGAAATATGCTGACGCGGGACGCGTGGCTGAGAAAATAGGCGGAATTACAGATCGGGCAGCAAAATACTATATCGATGCGGGTATGCCTTTTGAAGCCGCGCAATGCTACATCAAGGTAGGAGAAACAGGGAAAGCTCTCGACACTATATGTCGCGTACCAACGTCTGACCAAAGGTACAAAAGTGCAGCAACTACAGCGATTCGACTCGCCGTGGACCTGGGAGTTTTAGACTTCGGCCTCGAGCAATTTGTCGGGGACTTCGTCGATAGCAATCACTCAACGAACGAGGATCTCGAAGTCCTGTATCAATTAGCCACGCTGTATATTCGACATAGTCATCTTGAAAATGCATTGGAAACCTTTGGACGAATCGCAAATGTGAACTCAAGCTTCAAGGACGTCGCATCTCAAATCGAGGGACTCAAAAACCGCATGCAGCAGTCTCCACGGGTATATGAAAGAATTCTTCGCGAAGAAGCGAGTTTTCGAGCTAAGGATCGATCAAAATACACAAGTGCTGCTCCCGCACCTGTAGCGCAACTCCCAGATTTGCCCGATTTACCCGGATTACCTCCAGTACCTTCACCACAAGATTTGGTCAGCTCGAAATCTAAGGATAAGTCTTTACCGCACGGAAGAGAAGAACGAGGGACTTTTATGCGTCAGCGCTCCCCGTTCGAAAGCGAGCAACTCGATGCTGAGGTCATTGATCAGACGATCGCACCAAGTGCACCACCACCGCCTGCTTCGGCTGAGCCCGCGGGCGATGTTAACGAAATGTTCCAAGCGGGAAACACGATCGGTGAGCGGTACCAACTTGAAAAGCGGATCGGAAAAGGTGGCATGGCATATGTCTTTCGCGCCAGAGACACTGAGCTTGATGAACTGATCGCACTCAAGGTTTTCCAGCAGCCCATTGAAGACGACGAGCAGCTTTTACATCGCTTCAAACAAGAGCTCGTTCTCTCTAGAAAACTAGCACACAATAACATCATCCAGTTGTTCGATATCGGAATTCATAGAGGCTATCGCTATATCAGTATGGAGCTACTCTCAGGAGATGAACTGAAGGCCCAGCTGGGTAAACCAATCGACCTGGGGAGAGGGATTGATTACCTTATACAAGCCTGTGACGGCCTTCAGTATGCCCATGACAAAGGCATTATTCACCGCGATGTAAAGCCTCAAAACTTTTTTGTGACTCAAGAAAATGTATTGAAAGTTATGGATTTTGGTATCGCAAAGCAAGGTGGTACCGAAGGAAAAACTGTTGCTGGTATGATTGCAGGCACACCTAATTACATGTCACCTGAGCAGATTAATGGGTTTAGCAATGTCACCCCTGCGACAGACATCTACGCAATGGGTTGTATCGCATACGAAATGTTCACCGGGGACGTTCCATTTTCTCATGCGGAACTCATGCCGTTACTCATGATGCATATGACGAAGCCACCAGTCCCACCTTCGCAACATAATCCCAATATTCCGCCACCTCTTGAAAAGATGATACTTAAGCTTCTCGAGAAAGACCCGGCAAATAGATATTCAAGTTGTCGAGCATTTGCAGATGATCTTCGTCGCCTTCGCGGGTCGTAATGAGCAATAAAGTTGTCTTTCTCGATCGTTCTACGATTATTGCGAACTTTACAAAACCTGATTCCGTCGAAGAGTGGGTCGATTATTCTTATACTGAATCTGACGAAATTGTCGAACGTCTTCAAGGCGCCGACGTCGCGGTGGTCAATAAAACAATCATAGACAGAGATACTCTTTCACGTCTTCCAAAGCTACGACTCATCGCAGTTGCTGCAACAGGCGTAAATAACCTCGACCTGAAAGCATGCAAAGAATTGAACAAACGCGTTTGTAATGTAGAAGGCTATGCAAAATACACGGTCGCTGAGCATTGTATCGGATATATTCTCGCTCTGAGACGTAACCTGATTTCCTATCGAAATGATGTAAGAGATGGCCAATGGCAAAAGGCGAAAGGTTTTTGCCTGCGCAACCATGCCATTCGAGACCTACGTGGCGATACACTCGGAATCATCGGTTATGGAGAAATCGGGCAACAGATGGGCCTGCTCGCCAAGTCGTTTGGTATGAAGGTACTTGTTGCTGAACGCAAGGGGGCGTCCCGTATACGGGAAGGCAGAACCGCTTTCTGTGACGTATTGCGTGAAAGCGACGTCGTTTCATTGCACTGCGCACTTACCGAAGATAATCACCATCTGGTTTCTCGAGAACAGTTCGATATGATGAAGCCAGAAAGTATTTTGGTAAATACTGCGAGAGGAAGCCTAATGGACAGCCACGCATTGGTAGAAGCGTTGAAAACTAAAACCATCGCTGGAGCCATTATTGACGTCCTTCCTGAAGAACCTCCGGCCAGAGGAAGCCCTCTGCTAGAATACAAGGGTGGAAACCTATTTGTTTCCCCGCATATCGCATGGGCTAGCACTCAAGCGATGCAAGCTCTTGCAGATCAACTTGTAAGCAAGATCGAAACTTTTTTAAAGGGTGAAAAAACACGATTTGTGATCTAGTTACTTTCCTTGAGAAGAACTGAACTTGCGAAAATCAGACTAATTATGCAACACCTGTTCTATGCCTTATTTCAATCGGACTCTCTCTAAGAAGTACACCGGCTCCTCGTTGAAGAAAATCGGTGGAACATCCAGCTCCATGTTTAGGTTTACCCAGAAGCTTCTTTCAATAATCACAGCATCACTGGTGATTTCGTCTGCAGGTTGCAGTCATACAAGTCATGCTTCTTTAGATGATCGATTTACGACCGAGCATGTCCCCAAAGTAAAAAGTGTGTACGGCGTTCTCAGCTCCCCGGATGGCAAACATACTGCATATATACTTTATGTACCTCGTCGTCCCTTAGTAGACCCAAATGGTCCAGGTTACTCAGAGCTACATGTCATTGACCAAAATGGCGTGAACAAGCCGTTTATTACTGGTCAGGTAAGCGTGAGAGGCGTCGCCTGGAAGCCTGACGGTTCAGGAATAAGCTTTCTCGCCAAGAGAGGTAAGGACAAGAAAACCGGCATATACTTCATTCCCGTCGATGGTGGAGAGGCGCGAAAAATAGTTTCTCACGAGGAGAATATTTCTAGCTATTCGTGGCATCCCTCAAAAAATAGAGTCGCATTCATTTCAAAACAAAAAAAAGATAAAGCCCAAAGTGAAATGGCGAAGAAAGGCTTCAACCAGGAAGTCGTAGAAGAAATGAGTAAGCCATCTATTGCCTGGGTCACGAACATTGAAGAGTACGGTAAAGAGAACAAAGCTAACAAACGCTCGATTGATCTCGGGGACTGGTCCGCCTCAAGCGTGACGTTCGCTGGCAATCAGCGCCTTATCGTCGCTGCCGCACCCAGCCCGCGAATCGACGACCATTATATGAAGCGTAAACTTCATATTGTCGATGCGACGTCTCTCAAGGTTGAGCGGAAGCTCAAAACAGCTGGAAAGATGGGCCAGTTTGTCGCCAGTCCTGACGGAAAGACCGCAGCCGTCATTGTTGGGCTTGATATCAATGACCCACGTGACGGACGTCTTATGATTGCAGACCTTGAAACCGGTGGAACAAAGGTCCATTTCGCTGACGATGAATTTCATGTTGATAGAGTTCAATGGATCAATAATTCGAAACTCCTCACCCTCATCAGCGAAGGAACGAAATCACGACTGAAAACTGTCTCAAAAGAAGGGAAAATACTCGAGACCATTTATGCGCAAGACACGATTATTCGTTCAATTTCATTGCCAGAAAACGGACAAAAGATCGCGTTATCGGGGCACACCTCCAGGCAGCCCTCAGAAGCCTTTCATCTTCCATTGAAAGCAAATGCAAACCTTGAGCGACTTACTCATTCAAATCCGTGGATGGCGAAGCTTCGTTTCGCAAAACAAGAGACAATTCGTTACCGCGCACGAGACGGACTAGAGCTCGAAGGAATTCTCATACACCCAATCGATAAATCAAATAAACCAGCGCCGCTCATCGTCTCGGTTCACGGCGGGCCAGAGTCTCATATCCGAGATGGCTGGCTCACGGCTTATTCACTCGCAGGCCAATTTGGGGCGGCCGAAGGTTTTGCAATATTTTACCCTAATTATCGTGGAAGCACGGGAAGAGGAGTTAAATTCTCGAAGATGGGTCAGGCAGATTATGCAGGTAAAGAGTTCAACGACATTATTGACGGTATTGATTATCTGGCCTCGAAAGGCCTCGTAGACAAAAATAAAGTCGGCGTTACTGGTGGTTCCTATGGCGGATTTGCATCTGCATGGATGGCAACAAAACATACAAAGCGTTTTGCGGCGAGTGTGATGTTTGTGGGAATTAGTGATCAAGTTTCGAAATTTGGAACCACGGATATTCCTAATGAAATGTTCCTCGTTCACTCTCGAAAATGGCCTTGGGACGATTGGGATTTTTTCCGAGAAAGAAGTCCGATTACTTATGTCGAGCAGGCCAGAACTCCAATTTTGATCATGCACGGTAAGAACGATACTCGCGTGCATCCTACACAGTCGATGGAGCTATTCCGATATCTAAAAACACTAGGCAAGACGCCGGTCCGACTCGTTTTGTATCCCGGTGAAGGCCATGGAAATCGAAAAGCAGCAGGACAATATGACTATAGTCTTCGACTTATGCGTTGGATGAAACACTATCTGCAGGGAGAAGGAGGAGCCCCTCCCCCGCACAAGCTAGACTATTCAGCTGTCAAACCGGCGAAGAAAGACGACGACGCCAAAAAAGAATAACCAAAAACAGCATCGTGACCGCAACACTCTTGGTGCTGTGCAAGTGAGTCGACTGACATCCGCACGCTTCATCATCTGCACGATTTATCCTACGTGGACCAGATGACTCACCAGGATTCGATACGGTCGGAGTGGAGGTTTGTGCATCAAGTCCCATAAAACCAGCATCTGGAGGATTAACCGTGCCGGTATCAAAAGCCTGCCCAGTATCCATCGGGACCTGCTGACCAGAATCGGCCGCGCCTGCATCCTGTGGCGGAGGCATTCCATCAGGGGTGGGTTCAGCAGGCGCGCCTCCATTAGCACACGACAAGCGCACTCCTTCGGAACACGCTCTTGTCATCTCGTCACTTACCCAATCCCAAAAAAAGTCGACTCGAGTGTCGACGCCGCCAACCTCACAATCACGTTCGTCATAGGCACGTGACGTAACCGAAATGAGTCTCTCAGAAGGAAAAAGCCCATCGTTGACATCGAGAATCGTTGGTCCACCAGAATCACCTCTACACTTTTGAGGAGTTGGAGCCACATTCCCTATTTGAATCTCTGCTGGAGCAACCTCATTAATTACAGTTTCTGCGACGTGCTTCACCCCGGCCGATTGACCATTCGGGGTAATAAGTCCGTATCCCGCGATTCGAACTTCAGAATTCACGACTAGATTCGCAGAGTCATCGGTCTGCATGATGACCAGAGGGCTAACAGAGGTTATTTCGTTTTCAAGAAAGGCCAGTCCGATGTCATAAAAACTTGCAAGCCCCATAGGTGAAGTCATCGAATTTAAATCGAAGTCTGGGTGAGGGACAAACTTCGAAATCCCCACCGTATTTGGAGGTAGATTTGTAGGGTCATTCTCAAAGCCACTTACATCATTGGTAAGTGTGAAGAAATAATCGAAGTCGATGAAACCTTCGAATGGATTAATTGTATATTGGGCAGCTGTAAGTAAGGTGTCCGTCGCGATCAATGAGGCTGTACAAATGAGGGTACCAAAATTAGGACTCTGACCTCTACTCCTTGCAATGATAGCTCCCGTCGCTGGAAATTCGGTCGCATTAGCGACCGTTCATCCGATTATGGCCGATTGTGAATGTTGGAAAGTTTCGGGCGCTTGGCTACACGAAAATATTAGGGACGACCATGGAATAAGAGCAAGTCTTCGAGTCATTTCAAAGATATATTACATCACGAAAATTCATTCCATCGGACGTCTGCGTTGAGATATAATTCCAAGGTGGCGAAGCTAAAGTCTTTACAAGTCATCCACGAAGCCGTCGATGAGAAAGTAGGAGCGCTCGCGGTGATTCATGGAGAACGCCTAAAGTGTAGTAAAGGCTGTCACGACTGCTGCCAAGACGATCTCTCTATTTTTGAAGTAGAGGCCGCAAGAATCCAAAACAAACACTCTTTTTTATTGGAACATGGACAACCTCATCCCGCTGGGAAATGCGCGTTCTTAGACCAAGAAGGCGCATGCCGAATTTATTCATCGAGACCATATGTCTGCCGAACTCAAGGGCTCCCGTTACGGTGGATCGTTGATTCGTACGAATATCGCGACATTTGCCCACTCAATGACGAGGGTGACCCCATCGAGGATATTGGCGAAGAGTTATGTTGGACTCTTGGTGAATTCGAGGGCAAGTTAGCCCAATTACAGGGCGACCTTAAGCGTGTGAGACTTCGCGACCTTTTTTCAGGCCCCGCACGCGCTCCAAAACCGGCGGATAGATAATTTTGGTGAGGTACAGATGTTCGGGGGGCGCGGGTTGAGCTGTCTGTCGTCGATCACGTGACTGACACATCTTCACGAGACAATTCGATGCTGATTTCGCTTGGGCCTCTCTGATTGCCGTCGCAACCATAACCCGCACTTGTTTTCTTAGAAATCCATCGCCAGCAAAATCGATGCGAATCGACGGTTTACCTTCAAACATTGCGAAGCGCGCTTGAGTATACCAAAGGCGTCTCAACGTACTTTTGGAACTTGGGGTGTTCCTCGCAAATGCTGAGAAATCTCGATAGCCAATGAGCTCATGAAGCATCCGACCGAGCAGATGGATGTCGACTTCACAGTACGGATGGAAATAAGAATACCGTCGCCCCACCGCCGTATAGCGTGCGTGAAATGAGCGAGGAACGATTTTCACGTCGCGAATGACAATGTCTTGAGGAATCTTATCCAAGGCTTCGGTGATCTGACCTTCTGTGTAGGGAGTTCGGGACCAGAACGAAACAACCTGCCCCGTTGCGTGAACTCCTTTATCTGTTCTCCCTCCGACATCAACTGATGGAATCTCATTCATCAAAGGACGGAGCGCATCTAGAAGATGACCTTCGACCGTAGGTTGATCTACTTGTCGAGCAAAGCCAGCATAGGCTGAGCCATCGTACGCCAGCTCAACTCGATAGGTAGTTCTCATCGTAGTCTATTTCCTGGCGCTCATTTTGATTTATCAAATCGAAAGACGACATGTTCGTTCTTGGACGGTTGGATCTCTAATTCCCGGGTTTGTTTTTGTCCGTCAGGTGTTTGGACATCAATTCGATGGGCTCCGCTAGGAAGGTGTATAAACATCGGCGACGGTCCAGCCTTCCTGCCATTGATCCAAATATATGCTTCTGTTGGCTTATCGCCGGCTAGCGTGATGACTTTAATCATCGCCGGCGCTCTTTTTTTCTTCGGTGTTGAGCGACTACGAACGGCACGACGCTCAGGCAAGGTTGGGCGTCGACGAGCTTCGGGAAGCCGAATGCGAATGTTTTGCGTAGCCAAACTGTGTTCATTCAACCGGGAAGTCGGCAAACCCACAGGAGTCGCCCAGAAATATTCGTGAGGGTTCCACTCTCGGTCAGCGTGGATGTAATCCGGGACTGTCTGTTCACACCCAATGACTAGCGGCGCTAAACATAAATATATGGCGAATAACCTCACTCTAAATCGCCTCTAGCCAGCGCTCGATTCTTGCTTCGAGATACGGTGCGGAAAGCTTGGAACGCCGAAGTTCATAGAGCGTTTTACCCGCAATGTTGATGGCACGATCAAGGAACTTGTCCAGATCTGCGTAAGCCAAAGCTCGAATAAATTCGATCTCCAAGCTCGGTAGTTGTGGGCTCCCTAATTGCTCATTGATTTTTGAAGCCACTTTAAGCGTTCTGAGAGCATCGTCGGGAAGGCCGCTTTCTACTTCCATGAAAGCCATCGCTATTTGTGTATCTAAAACAAACGGGTGGACCTCCGGATAGTGCTTTTTCGAGATCTTTATAGACTTACGCAGAAGCCTTTGTCCTGGTCCAAAACCTCGTCGGTTCGCACGCATCCACGCTTGCTCATAATAAAGACGAGCAACGATAGGATGTTCCGCGCCAAGAGTTTTTATCGTGTCTTCGATAAATTGCCCAAGCAAGTCGTCAGCCACTTTGTGACGCCCTAAACCACGTAAGGCCGCGCTTTCAAGCAGAACTCGTTTTACCTGCGTTGACGTTATGCGGTCAGACTTATTTTCAGAAGTACCACTTTTCGCCTGCGCGTAACTCAACGCTCTTTTGTAATTTCCGCTTTCGAGAGATGCCGCTCCAGACATGTAGTTGGTATCACTGCGCTGTGGAGATAAAGTCGCAGACTCAGTGAGAAGGTTAAGAGCTTCAAGATCGTTTCCCAGAAGATAGTGAAGGGTTCCTCGATTATAAGCTGCTCGTGCTCGAGACTCTGAATCTTCTGTTTTTTTAGTAGCAGCCGCCGAAGACGTTGAAAGGGAGTAAAGAGCTTCACGATGACTCTTCAGTTTTTTTAGAGAGCTGGAAGCACTTATTGTTTTTTGTCGGCTGAGCTGTTTCCAAAACGTAAATTCGAGTGATAAGTCACCCTCGCTTGGTCGAGAACAACTTGCGGGTGAAGGGAGAGACAACAGTTCTTCTAATCTTTCTCGTGGGCTGTGACGTTGCGTGTTTGTGATGATATTTTCAACTTGGTTTAGATTGTTTCGAACGCAAGCCTTGCTTCGCGCCTCGCTTGCTTTGCAAAAAGAATATGAAGCAGACAAATAATCTTCGAGCGCAGAAGTGAATATATTCACATCTATTTCATCAGGAGTACCTAAGTAGGATAAAAAGTCTGACCGCAGAGTTTTTCTCGATTGAACGCTATATATATCATCGGACAATAGGCATTGCTCCGCAGTACAAGCGACAGAAAAGGTAAGCACAATAACTAGAGCGCCAAGTTGTTTCGCTTCAAAGCGTGCTAGCATATGACATAAGGAACCCATATGGAGCATATTTTCAATACATCTGGGAAACATCTTGCTCAAGAGCTTCGCGACGGAAAGTACAGCGCCGTCGAGCTGATAGAGGCGTATATACAAGAGATCCAGGTCGTGAATCCGCGCTTAAACGCAGTGGTTCGAGATCGATTTAATCTGGCACGTGAAGAAGCCAAAGAAGCCGACCACAAACTTCAAACGATTGATCATGACCAACTTCCTCCATATCTGGGTGTACCTTGCACGGTAAAAGAAAGTTTTCAGCTCTCGGGGATGCCAAATTCGGCAGGATTGCGAAGTCGTGAGCAGGTCATTGCAAAAGAGGATGCTGTCGTCGTCCAAAGACTTCGTAAATCCGGGGCGATTCCACTTGGCGTCACGAACACATCTGAACTCTGTATGTGGATG
>JAYZDF010000132.1:0-50648 GCA_036337945.1 Myxococcota bacterium | reverse complement strand
TCGCCGCTAGGATTTGGCGGCGATATCTTATCTAGAGAAGGAAATAATGTCGATCTTCACGCCCAAACGGCTTTATATTCCGACACTAAGGTTAAGAATCTGGAAAATCCGCAAGCACCATCAGGAAACAGCGCCTTGCCTACAGCCTCAGGTCCGCTCGTGATTCAAGAAAAGAACTTAGGCGGTCTTGAGCCACGACAAACAAGGACGAAAAAGGGCCAGCAAAAGCTTTTTTTCGCAAAACTTCTCTTCGTTATCGGTATTCTCGTGTTTTTCTACGCCCTGTTTATTCAGGATAGTTGACGCTTCCCGAACAAACGAGCGAAGACGCGTCATAGGTATGAGCTACTCTTCTATTTTTCGTCAGGATCTTTTTGAAGGACAGGTTGCAATTGTTACCGGAGGCGGCAGTGGCATCGGTCGATGTATAGCCCACGAGTTGTCGGCACTCGGCGCGACTGTGGTTTTAGCATCGCGCAATATCGAAAAGTGCGATGGGGTCAAAGACGAGATCACTCAAGACGGGGGTAAGGCTTTTTCAAAAGCCTGTAATATTCGTAGCGAAGACGACATAAAAAACCTTATCGCCGAGACGATCAGTGAACATGGCCAACTTAATCTTCTTGTAAACAACGCAGGAGGTCAGTTCGCC
Organism: Myxococcota bacterium; assembly: GCA_036337945.1. Taxonomy (GTDB): domain Bacteria; phylum Myxococcota; class Kuafuiibacteriia; order Kuafuiibacteriales; family Kuafuiibacteriaceae; genus JAYZDF01. Next base: position 49,996 of record JAYZDF010000132.1, on the reverse strand, counting down.
GCGCCGATTGATAACATCTCGGTTCGCGGCTGGGCGGCTGTCATTGAAACCAATTTAACTGGTACCTTCTTGCTTTGTCGTGAAGCAGTTGCGCAATACATGGGCGATAACGGCGGTGCGATAGTAAATATCGTAGCAGATATGTGGTCCGGCATGCCTATGATGAGTCATTCCGGGGCTGCTAGGGCCGGAGTCGTCAATTTTACGAAGACGGCCGCAATGGAATGGGCACCTAATCACGTACGTGTCAATGCCGTAGCTCCAGGCTTGATACTTTCGAGTGGCTTCAAAAATTATCCGGAGCCCGTTTTAGAGTTACTGAAGACGTTGCCAGAACAAATTCCGGCGTCGCGATTCGGCACTGAGAGTGAAGTGAGCTCGGCAGTCGCTTATTTGTTGTCCCCCGCTGCAGCTTACATCACCGGTGAGACGATCAGAGTTGATGGTGCTTCATCACTTTATCGTCGGACCTTCCCCATTCCTATGCACGAGCCGACGCCCAAGTTTTCAGGCTTTCATAGAGAAGCCGATCTCCCCAGTATCTTATCTGAGGAAAACGACGACTAAACGTGGTAGGGGTGAAGTGTGAGCCGCGAGCGCAAACCGAATCCTAATCTTGATGACGGCCCGAGTTTTGACGCGGATTCAATCCAGATTCCGGAGGAAATTCGAGACGCGTCGAATTTCGGTCAATCCCGTCCACAAACTTTATCCAAGAATAAAAAGTCTCCCGTTGGGACGTTAGTTGTTGTTGGAGCTTTGGCGCTACTTGCCGGGGTCGGATATGCTTTGATGAGCGTCCCAAAAAAGCAAGTTTCGCCTAAGCAAGTTGTCGGTCAAAAAGAGGATGTCGAAAGCCCCGATCTCGCTCCCAAGAAGTCTCCTCAGCTTAATTCGCCAACACCTCCGACTGACTCAGTAGGTCAGGTCGAAGGGAAAAAATCAGAAGAAAAAAACGCGCAATTGGTGGAGCCTGTTGAGACAGCGAAGAAGGAAACCATCGAAGTGTCGGACAATCGACCGAAAGAGAAACCCGTTACGAAAAGACGTAAGAAGACAAAGCGAAAGAGAACCCAACGTTCACTTGACGATGCTCTCGCGAAACTTGATGGACTCGAAGAAGAGTCGGACCAAAATCCGGAAAAAGACAGTAATACTGGAGACAAGCCTGCGTCTGTGGAGAACGCTGCCCCTGAATCTCCTGCTGTTGCTTGTGCTAATGGTGATGTTGATGCGTGCGTTAAAGCGGCCAAACTTGCTCAAAAAGCAGGAAGCGGAGAAAAAGCCCGGAGTTACTATGGTACGGCCTGTGCCAAAAAGCTGGCCCTTGGATGCTCGGGTTTGGCGCAGTTGTTGGAAGCCGGAATCGGCGGCCCGCCGAACAAAAAAATCGCAGCCTCGCTTCGTGCAAAAGCTTGCCAGTTGGGAGACAGCTCAAGTTGCGCATCGGTCAAAACGCGGACCTCAACTCAGCATTAGATCTGTTGACATAGAGCGGCCGGCAAGTTTACCACCGCTTCCATACCTGAAACGATTAGTTAACTGAGTTGGCGATCGAAAGGACCGAATAGATATGCACTGTACAACAAAACGATACTCGTTCTCCGCGCTACTGATGAGCGCGTTGATCTTCACTGCTTGCTCAGAAGGCAACCCTAAACAATCCATGACTCCTGGAGGCACGGTTGCTGATGCAGGTGCTTCAGTCAATCCAGATGCTGCATCAAATGGAACACCTGATTCTGGTATTCGCACTGATGCTGGTCCCACTGGACCCTGCCCACCAAACTTTCCTGGTTGCCGTTGCTCTAATCCAGACGACCCCATGGGAATGGCCATGGAACCCGCTCAAGGAACATGCGTAGACCCAGCTTCTGTTTGCGTACCTTACGATGTTGACCAACAAACAGGAGAAGTAACGCTCGGCATTTGTATTTACCAATGCCAAACCGACATGGACTGCGCTGGTAAGCTTGTTGGTAACCCAGGCGATAACAAATCAGCAGCCCTCTGCCGAAATATCGGAGCTGACGGTGTTGGTATTTGTGTTGAAGCCGAAAAGAACGAAGATGACCGATGCCGTCTGCACTCTCTTGCCGGCCGAAAGATGGAAGGCTGCAAAGGCGACGCGACCTGCTTCCGTTTGAGCGAAGACTCACCTGGTGAAGGTACTTGTCTGCAAGAATGTTCACCAACGCCAATGGATCCAACCGGTGGCTGCACAGGTGACAATCAGTACTGTAACCCACGTGTCTTTAGCCGCGGCGGAAACCCAGTCGGTATTTGCTCAGACAAAGCACGTACTGTTGGTGCTCGATGTGGCGGTGGCTACACCAAGCAGTGCGACACTGGTTCTGCAGAACTATTCTGTTTCACCAACGAAATTCTTGACCCTAACGGCCAAAACCCAACGTTCTTTACGCTTGGATTGGATGAAGGCTTTTGTGTCGAAACTTGCGACCCTGATGCGCCTTCTTGCCCAGGAACTACTGACCCTGCGCTAGGACCAGCAACTTGCCAGAGCCTCGGAACAGGTTCTCAAGGAAAACTGGGACTCTGCTCAAACGAATGCAACAAGTTGACTGACGAAGGTCTTCAAAACATCACAGTGAATGCTTGCGCTGGCCCTGGCTCAGAAGGAAACGGCCGGAACTGCTTCGCGATGCCATCTCTGACCATCAACCAGATGGAAGGTGTGTTTGGACAAGCAGACATCTGTTTCGATGTTCTTAGCCCAGTTACTCCAGAATCTGAAATTGTAGCTGAACTTGATGCGACGCAAATGGAAACCATCTCTTATCGTCCAAAACCAGCTCCAAACTCTATCCCTGGAGATTGCGTTGGTTCTCGGGAAAATGGTGAAATCTTCACCTGCCCAACGGGTACTTTCTGCGCGAACCTCGGTAGTCAACAGTCTCCAGTCCCTGGATGCCTGCGTAACTGCACGACGTCTTCTACGATTGCGCAAGCACCGTACGAAATCAACGAATGTGCAGACTCTACACTCATGAATGGCTCAAGCCTCGTTTGTGTACCTTACGCGAAGACCTCAACCAGTCCTGTCGTTGGAAAATGGTTCGGTTTCTGCGCTCCAGCGCCTAACTAAAATTAGGCCTAAAGCGTAAAGGTTCAAAAGAACCGGTGAGCGGCAGCGTTCACCGGTTTTTTTTTGTCCTAGGCATTTCTAAACGAGTTGTAGATTGAAAACATTATTTGTACTGAGACACGCCAAGTCGAGCTGGAAAGATGATTCGTTGTCGGACCACGACCGTCCATTAAACAAGCGAGGGAAGAGAGCAGCGCCAAGAATGGGGCGCTGGGCAAGGGTTCACGAGGTTTGGCCTGATGTCGTCCTTTGCTCCACTGCGGTCCGCGCGCGAAAGACTGCCGAGGCTTTTCTTGCTGCCGGAAAATATGAAACGCCGCTGCTCCTTGAGCCTGATATGTATCATTGTGATGTGCCGGGTATGGTTGAACTGATTCGACCACGAACGGAGCATGCCGTGATGATTGTTGGCCACAATCCCGGGCTTGAAGATATGGTTGCATCGATTTCCCAACAACCTGTACGATTTGTGACCGCGGCTTTTGCGTGGATTGAGCTTCCGATAGAATCATGGTCAGACCTCACAGAAGACGTAAAAGGTCATCTACGTGCCTTGTGGAAGCCTCGAGAATTACCTGAGGCTCCATAATCTACTAAGGGCGTCCCTAGAACGGTGAGACGTAGAAAATTGCTCTGAGAATCATTCTAAGGCTTAGAATGCCACTTGGTTTCTCTTTACGACAAATGTTGTCGACGCAGGAAAAACCGGAGCCACAGGGCTCGGCGGCAGAGCAGGTTTCTGAGGGAGGAAAAGTATCGAGTACTACTCGGGTCCTAGCTCGTAGTGCAAATTCTTTACAGTTCAGTAAAGTCCCTGTGCCTTCACCCGCTTTCTCTCGCTCAACGCAATATTCATCGGCCATCTGGTTGGTGAGGAAGCTCTCTCCGCCTGGGACAAAACCTAGCTCCAGGTCCGTGACCTCAGATGGTTGAACGGCGACACCAATGTTTGACTTCGGATCCTGACAACCTAATGGAATGCTGGTCCCGCCGATTGTTCCCACTGTTTTCCATGCCTCGCGATTTTCAATATCCGCGTTTTTATCGTCGGAGACTTGGATTTCCGCGACGGGCAGAGGGATATTGAGCGTGTTTTGCTCGATTCTGAGAGTCAGATCTTCAATTTCAATATATTCAACCAAACCATCGTTAAGTGCGTTCAAGTTGTCCGCAAAGCCCGGGTCAATTTCGGGATCATTTGGGTCCGGAGTGAGGTCTATTCGGCCGCCTTCATCGGGATTTGTTTCGACTAGCAAGTCGAGGCACAAATTAGGGAGCTCTCTTGGCCAGAGTTCAGGTATGCCTGTTGTTTCGGCTGGCAGCAATCCAGAGCTTTTCAATTGTTCGGCAGCATTATCCAAGCTTTCGTCTAGCGAAAGGGTGAAGACAAATTCATCGTGGTCGATGGTAATTGGGATTGGCACGCCGGCAGAACAAGCGTTGAGTCCTAATGCTGCCGCGCAACCGAGTATCGTATTCTTAATTCTTATAGGTTTCATCGTTGAATGATCGCTCCATTGGTTTCTTCGATAGCAGATTTGAGGAATCGTTGAACGGCGTTCACTGCTGCGGGGTTTTGAGTTCCTGTGAAGTGGCCGTCACTGTTTGGAGTTGGGTTTACATATTGTAAAGCACCAACTGTGGCTTTGATACCGTTGACCTCAACATTGCCCTGGGTGGCCGTAAGATCAGATTTATAGCCGTCTATCGGACTGAGAACGTCACCGAAAATTGGATATCCACCTGCACGGATTAACGCTTTTTGAGTGACATCTGGGGTAAAGAAGTCGTCAACGCCGAAGACATGCAGATAGTTCACGGGTCGTCCGAGCTTCTCTCGATTCTTCGCGAAATATTGCCCAAACGCTACAGCGTCGGTGTCTCCGAAGTACCATGATAACACTCCAATCATTGGGTGTAACCGAGAAATACTTTGGTCACCAAGGACACCCTTGATCGTGCCTGTGAGGTCGTTTGGCTTCCTTTTGTGGACGACAGTAAGACCTATCTCAGCGCCTGCGCCTGTGAGAACAACCGCCTTTAGGTTGGGTTCGTGAGCGATGGCTGGTGGAGCGATAACCGTCCCCTGAGAATGACCATAGTACATGATCTGATCAGAATTAAAGCTTACGTTTTCGCGAAGGCCGGGAATATTGCCAGAACTCATGTTTGCGGTTTCTGCGAATCTCACGAGGTTAAAGATATCGGCCCCTCCTTGCATCACGTTGGCTTGACTCGCACGAGGGTTCAGCGCGTTGAAGAAGATAAGGCCTGGGTCTTTCCAGTTACTGGGTGAAGTACTCGTCGTTGACTGACGAGGTCCATGCATCATCCCGTCGAAGCCTATCGCGGCGATTCCGTTACGGCTAAGGCGGTCTGAGATCGTTCCGGTTCGTGCGACGGTCGTGAAATTGCCTCCTGTTCCGTGTCCGTAGATTACGACAGGCCAGCCATTCGCCGGTTTTGGACGGTCATTGGGAATAGTGAGAGATACGCAAAGTTCTTCATATCCCTGAATAATCGGGTTCCCCGTATTGTCTAACTCGATGGTTCCTTCCGGGGGAAGACGATAGGGGCGGCTTCCTTTTTGTAGAATTGGATGCCGAATCTTCGCATGAATTTCGACAAATTTTGTGCTCCCGCTACAATCTCTCGGATTTACAAAAGGGTCATTGGTAGCATTGCAGCTGATCGTGTCTCCAGAGCCGCACACCGTCCACTCTACGATTTGGGGGCTATCCGCTCTACGAACTGCTTCGCGGATCTTTGGTGCGAGCTTCCCTGGGTTTCCGGTTCGATAAACCGTTGCGACAGCCACCTGTTCTTGGTCGAGTTGATCTTCTTTTAGAAACTGACGAAGCGGTTCAAAGACGGCGTGCGCGTCTGCCAGGACTGAATCTTCTGGCTCACTATCCTCGAGCATAGAGATAAAATCTAAATCAAGAATTGGAGTAGAGCCCCATTTACTTGTAATTCCTTTGGTCAAAATCACCGCGTAGAGCGTTCCAGGATCAAGAGCGAATCCATCGACGGGTGCGACACCGAGTGCATTCGCGCAAATGAATTGACCTTTCTGTGTTGAATACGAGATCCGCGTAGGAATTCGTTTTTTATAATTTGGTGAATCCGCGTCGATATTCACCATGATGACTGTTGGCTCTGCAGCGGTCGAACTTGCAGTGCCACGGTCTATTGGGTCGGTATATCGGAAGAAAACAGGCTGAGAAACTCCGTAGCCATCAAGGTCTTCTTGGATCGCGTCGAAATATAAACTGCCGATATCAAATCCGAGAGCATCCGCATCGGGCGCGTAATGCCCAGCCATATTAGGTTTACCCATGCTTAGTCGAATATCGCTTGGGAAAGGCAGTTGATAGAATTCTTCTGGCGTACCCTGGCCAGCAATGATGGGCCCTGACTGTCTTGGAACAACGAAATAAGGCCGGAATGCACCACCTTCGGATTCTGAACGTTGGCAAGAAGTGCCCGCGAAGAAAGGTGGAGCCTCACACGCCTGAAGGATTGGGTGGCAAAGCAAGGGACGTCGACACTCTGCTGTCTCGGCACAGGCTTCGCCTACATCAGCCACACCGACTGTCTTACACACGCCGTCGAGACAGAGTGTTCCACAGGTGCTGCAATCATCAGTGCGATTGCAGGTCTCGAGTTGACCGGGGTTCGGATCCAAACATTGCCCAAACCCACTGCAGACTAGGCCAGGCGCACAGTCGTAGGACAGACCGCATAAGCTACATTCTGCATTACCGCATGTAGTCTCGAACTCAGGCCGTTGCGTCCGGCAGATGCCACCGTTTCCACAGCAGTAGTTTTCTTCGCACTCTGAGTCCATTGTGCAAGACTGACCGCCGCTCGGTGCCTGTTGAGTCATATCGATCCGAGAGCAAGTCATCCCAGAGGATGATTCAACGCAATCGAGCCCAGCCAGGCAGTCTGAAACTCGCCGGCAGGATTCACCTTCAGCACGACTTCCAACATCAGTTGTTTCGACAACAGCGCATGAGCTCAACCCAAGGATTGTGATCAACAAAAGCTTTTTCATTCTTTAAACTCCAGTCCAAGTTCGAGTTCCATAGAAAGCACGTGAGACGCTTCGTAAATTCGATCTTGTGTGAACAGGGTAGATGGTTCTCCGAATCGGTCCACTACGTTTTCATTTCCTAAGTGAAACTCAGCCCCTGGACGCCGGATATTTTGAAACGAGCGCGCATAGTTTAGGTTCATAAAAAGGAAAGGTAAAATTTGTAATCGAGCACCTGCAAGCGCGATGACATTGTCGAGGTTATCTGAGAAAACCTCATCGACATTAGCAGCGTTTAGACGAATGAAACTTCCAAAAAGTTGAACGTATTTGAAGAGAGGAAGTTCGATATGTCCATAGAAATTAGTATCATTACCGGCGTCAGAGCCGGTCAATCCCAAGCCGATGGCAACCTTCTTATTTCGGCGTGAATTTTTGAAAAGCCCCAAAGAAAACTCTAGATTGTATCCATTGCTGCGGCCTTGATCCTGCAGCACAAAACCGTTTTCGGGATCACCAAAAGTATTTTGATATTTGGTTGGGGCAATTTGAAACTGCGAAACAGTCTGAATCGTTTGGAATTTACTAATCTCATACAGTGTATCCCAATAATTAGGTCTAAAGCCGCTTGAGAAGGTTCTAAATTCTGTTCGTGCTCGAATTCCGGAAAGCCACTTTTCACCGAGTGTAAGCCGACTCAGAACGCCTCCTGCGTACCCATCGCCTGCTCCTGCAAATTGGTGCCAGGTGACATATGCTTTGAGATCGACAGAATCGGAGCGATAGAATTTCAACTCACTGGACAGTCCGTAGGCTTGTACATCCGTGTAACTAACAACGGGCTGTCCTAACTCAGGATCTGTTCGAACAAAGGTATTGTCTCTTCCTTCGCCTGTATAAGGGTCGGGGCCTGCAGCATGACCCGAACCTTGGACACAACGGTTGTCCGTACTTGAGAGTTGAATGCAGCGTGGCGCCTTAAAATCTGCTGCGTACTCAACGCCGATAGAGAGTGATCGCAGGATGGGGGAGACGTTGGACGAGTCAAATAGCCCTAGAGGCTTAACGAAAGCGAGTGCACCAATCATTCGGTTGTTGAACGTGATATCGTTCATTTGAAACTGGAATCCGCCCCAATCGTTATATGCATCAAAAACCATCCCTGTCATCGAGCGGTCAACGTCGAGATTTGGCTGGTAATTGTGTACGAGTTGTCCGTGACCAAGGGTACTTGGTCTCAGACTTGTGATTGTGAAATATACCGGAGACTCTTTTCGTCCGTAGGTGATAAATCGGATGATTCTCGCGAAATCCGAGAGTTCATCCCAGTCTTGACCACGGATGGAGAAGCCACCGAACTCAAGAGCCTGATTCTCGAAGCTGGTCTGTAAACTTGCTCCGCGATAAACGAGCAGGTTGAGCGGTACGTGAAACGCTAGTGCTACACTCTCGGTATAGAGTGCGCCAGAGGGAGCGACCGTGAGGTAGAAGTCTTTGCTGATGATACGCGGACCAGCCCGGATACTGATGTGGTCATATCGAGAAACCAATTCTCGGGTGCCCAGGTGAACTATATTTCCCTTGATGAACTGTCGTTTTCCTTTTTTGGCATTCTGCTGGGTCGTTTCCGTTACGTTCGATTCCTTGATAGCCGTAATCGGAAGTGCAGCTGAGCATTCCTGCAGTGCCTGAATAGAAGCGTCGCACTTGTTCACAGACCGATATTGTTCTCCTTCACACATAAAGCCGGCATCGGAGATGCAGCTCATCATCGCCTGAAACTGTTCCGCGCATTGAGTTTGCCAACCTCGGTAGGATTTTTGACATTCAGCAGGCGTGAAGGCGATGCTTGAACAAGAATACGTGATTTGAGATAGCTCTACGCACAAAGGTTCCAGCTCGTAGATGCGAGCGGGTGCACTAGCTGTTGTATTCGTGGAGCTTGGCTTGGGCTTGGCAGGATTCTTCTGAGGTTTCTCGCGTTTCTCGATTCGTAAAATAGAGGAGGGCGCAGGCGGAGGTGGCGGCGGTGGCTCGAGAACAACTTCTGCTTGACACATGAGCAAAGTGAAAAAAGCTTGATGCAGCATAATCTATATATTGATGCGTCAAGCCAGACTTAAACTCAAGTTGGCAAAAACGGCGATTTAAGAAAAATTCTATAGAATAGAGGGCCTTAGGCTATTTGATTCTTATCAATTTTTCTGGGTCACGAAGCCCAGAAGCGCTTGAGGACCCGGTCAAAAAACAGGCAGCTCGTAATTCTTCGACGAATTGTTCGAGTTCTGAATGAACAGCATCTCCGGACTCCAATGCACTTGAGAGGATCGGTTTAGCCACGCTCACCAAATCCGCTCCAAGAGCGATAGCTTTCGCTACATCGAGTCCAGTTCGAATCCCTCCCGAGGCAATGATAACGCCGTTTGGACTTTGAGCTCGAACATCCATAATTGCCCGAGCTGTTGGTATGCCCCAGTTCGCAAAAGTTCGACCCAAGCGCTGCGATGAGCTGTCTCCCGCGCGTTCAGATTCGACCCGAGACCAGCTTGTGCCTCCGGCTCCGCTGACGTCTACGGCGTAGACGCCCAATTCGAAGAGTTGTTTCGCAAGTTTTCCCGAGATTCCGCAGCCGCATTCTTTTACGAGTACCGGGAACTCGGCTTCCTTAATGAGGGCCTCAATCTTTCGCATTAAACCACGAAAGTCTGTATCCCCGTTTGGTTGAACCAGCTCTTGCAGCGCGTTTAGGTGAAGAAATAATCCATCAGCACCTATCATTTCGACAGCTTTGCGTGCTTCAGAGATAGAGTATCCGCAGTTGAGTTGCACGGCTCCAAGGTTTGCGATGAGAGCGATATCTGGAGCGATATCTCGCACGTGAAAGCTTGCCGCAGAAGTTGGATTCTCGATGGCGATGCGCTGCGAACCAACGCCCATTCCAAGGCCTAGTTTTTGGGTGCCTTTAGCAAGATTTTGATTGATCTTTGCTCCGTCTTTTGGCCCGCCGGTCATGCTGGAGACGAAAATTGGAGCCTTTAGCTGTTTTCCGAGAAAAGGTGTGGTCAGGTCAACGTCGCTCGGCGCCAGCTCGGGCAGGGCACAGTTTACGAATTGGAAAGCATCTAAGCCCGTGGCGACACGGTCGAATTGACTGGATTCATCCAGGCATATCCGAATGTGGTCCAGCTTACGTTGGGAAATGTCTGACTGATCTGCCACAACCTAATGAAACCGATTATACTGGCTCATGGCAAGAACATCTGCCATGTCATCACCTGTGATGCTTGACCTGGATGCAATCCGAGAGCAAATCAATCAAGAACTTGAGATTTTTTTCGAGCAAAAGCTCCAAAGCCTGACGCAAAGCGGCTCGGGATCACGTTCTATGGTGGAGAATCTTAGGGAGTTCACCCTCAGACCAGGCAAACGGATAAGGCCAATCATGGTTCTCATTGGCTACGCCGCAGCAACTGGAGATGTTCCCCCTCGTGAGGTCTTGCGCGCCTCATTATGTACAGAATTGCTTCAGTCCTACCTGCTTATCCAAGACGACTGGATGGACGAAGACGCGATGCGGCGAGGGAAGCCTTCGATGCATTTCAAGCTTCGCGCTAGTTTCGAGGATCGTCAGGTGGCGGACTCTGTATCTTTCTTGATTTCTGATCTGGCGAGTTCTTTTGCTGAGGAGTTGCTTGTGCTTGCCCCAATTCCTGCCGAGGCGCGACTTGCAGCCTTGAAAACGTATACTTGGATGCATCAACAAGTCGTCTGTGGACAGTTTCTAGACGTCACGCACCATTCCGATGTTCGGCAAATTCACGAGCTAAAGACAGCTTCGTATACGGTTACTGGCCCACTTCTTCTTGGTGCGGGATTAGGCAGCGGCTCCGATGAATTGGCGACATGTCTTCGAAATTTTGGGAACGCAATTGGTTTGGCCTTTCAAGCTCGAGATGATTACATTGGGACCTTCGGCAGCCAGGCTAAGAGTGGTAAGCTGACTAATTCTGACCTTCAACAAAAGAAGAGCACAATTCTCCTCAAATTGCTGCAAGATCATGTTCGAGACGCAGAACAAGAAGAGCTAATTCATCTTTTGAGTCATGATGTTCTCAATGCCCAAATGGCTACGAGAATCAAAGACCTGATGATCCATCACCATATCCCAGATATGGTCGAAACGGAGATTGATAAGCTTTACCAAGAAGCAATGGAACAACTTGACCGATGCTCTTTCAGTGACGAGGCAAAAGGTGTGCTGCGAAAAATTGCGTCGTTACTCGTACATCGCGAAGGGTGAACTCGTAAACGCTAAGTTGGTGAGGAGACGAACCTTAGCGTAGGAACCTCGACTTGCTCCCCTTTTTGTAGAGACTCTAGCATGTTTCGTACCTGCTTTCTGAAAGTGACCATGTCTAGGTTAAACCAGTCTGGCGGACTACTTTCCAAAACAGGAAGGGCTCGTTCTAATTTACCGGGAACAGCTGCTGGACTTACGTTGTGTAGATATTTATGAACGGACGCTGCCACGTGGCACAGGGCTAATGCTCGTTCCCAATCGTCGTCATCATCTTCGACCTCTTCTGCAAACTCTTCGAAGATTTCGTGTGCTTCATAGTGTTCGCCAATACTCCATTGATGAACTGCTTCCATCAGGTATTTTGACAAGGTAAATACTCCGATTAGCTATCCATAGTCTTTGCGACCACGAATCCTTGAACGAGCGCGCACTGATTAAGCTCGCTTTTGGCTCTGTCTACCGGCGTTTGATTGTTTTCATCTCGCTCCGTTGAATTACGCGCTTCAAGAGCCGCGATAAAGGTTTCAAGGGAACCAAATGCACCCTCTAGCGTAACCATCGCATCATGCCAGCGATTGGTGAGGATCGCCAATCGCGCCTTCGTGATTGCTTCGATCAGTCCTGCTGGAAACCAACCATTCGGATTAAGAGCAAGTCGATCCAGTCCATCGAGAGCGTCTACTTTGTTTTCAACATTTGGCGGGTTGGACATCACTTTGATGGCCGTTTCGCACGATGATTTGTAGTCATTCATCCGCTTCTAGGCTGCAGCTCGATGAGGTCAGGGTCAAGCATTGGGTCATTTGTTTCGGCGAAATCGTGCCCAAATACTAAAAGCGAAGACCGGACCACTGAGAACGGCCAAAAGCAGGCTCTGAATCATGATTGAAATGACTAATCCTGCACTCGATGCAGCAAGTGACCATTTTGCGAACCCTGCAACCGCTTGCGGAGCGGGCGACACTTTTGGTTGCGAGGCCATGATGCGTGCAGCTGCCTTCATCGCAATTTCTTCTCGAAATTTTTCACTAATGGCACTGTGCTGGGGAAATTCTCGTTCAAAATTTCGATACATCTCTGCCGCCTCTTTATATTGATTACTTTCAACTGAGAATTTTGAGAATTTTTGGTGGAGATCCTGGTCCTCTGGGGCTGCAAGCATAGCTTGCCAAAGCTCTTGAAGTCGGTTTTGTCGCGTTTTCGGCGGTCGGCGATCATCTGATTGATATGCATCAGGCGTAGACATTGCTGTATCTGAGAGAGGTATTGGCGTTTCGTCGGTGCGAGGAATTATCGACGCTTCAGAGTGTCCAGAATTCGGCTCAGGAAAATCTAACTCCAGAGCGTCTTCTGTCCCGTCTGCAGTATTTTGCTCTCGTTCCTCTTCGGTTTCAAGTCGGCTGGTTGGTCTTTGAGTAAATGTCACAGTTTTGGAATCTCTTTCGAGAGGAAGTAACAGATCTTGCAGTCTGAGCCCGAATTGAGCTGCGCTTGGTCGAGTATGTGGATCGGGGCTAAGTGCTTCAATTAATAATGTGGCTAATGGACGACTGATCGACATCTTGAGCAAGTCTTCGACCATTAGGATTGCGATTTCGTCTGGAGGGAGCTTTGTAAGTAATTGAATAGCGCCAATCGCTAGTCTTCTAATGTCGTCTAGAGTTTCAAAAGCGCGCCGCGGGTCATCGTGAGCGCGTTCAAAATTTGTAAGGACGAGGCGTCCCGAGGAGCCAAGGTGGAAATTCTCCAACGTGCAAGCACCGTGAATAATAGGAGGACGTAGCCCATGTAGATACGTCAGTACGTGTGCAGCCTGTTGAACTAACCGTACTGTAAAGAGTTCGTTATGCCGATAATTCCCTGACAAGAGCAATGGTCCGAGAGGATTGATTTCGAAATACTCTGTGACAAATATCTGGTTATGCGCAGTCTGAATTTCTTCGATAAATCGAAGTACTCCAGGGTGCTGCAGTCCTCTGATCGTTCGGATTATTTTCGCAGCAATGGCTGCATCGCTGGGAATGTGAATGAGAACTTTTTCGTTCTCGCGATACGCTTCTAGGATTTTGATATTTGCCGTCGTCTGAACAACTTTTTCTATTCGAAAGCGTCGATTAAGTTCTTCGAAACTCGCCTGTAAGGTTCCATCAGACATTCAGTTGTCCTATTATTGGTTTTCTTGCACGAGTTTTGGAGGCTGTGGCAGGCCGAAGGATATGATAATCGGTATCCAAATGAGAACAGCGCCCAGCACATAGGGGCTTGTTGCGCCGTATTTCCAGTACATAGCACCGCCAATGATTGGACCAATGGCGCGACTCAGTGCCCCTACCGAACGAAATAATCCAAGTGAAAATCCTTGATGTTCTTCAGACGAGTATCGGGAAACAAGTCCACTAAGGCATGGGTTTGCAAAGGCACTACCTGTGGCCATAAGTGCGAGACCAAGGAACAAGATAAAGATCGAGTCACATACCCCAACTAGGATGAACCCGGGAAAAATCGCGATGAGTCCACCTATGACAAGAGGTTTTTCTCCTCTTTTTGGGGCCATTCTTCGAACTGCACCTCCTTGGACGAGAGCGATCACTAAACCGATGAATACAAACATTCCAGCGTTGTGACGAGGTGTAAATTCGAACCGTTCAACCGTTAGAAATACAAGCGTAAACTCCATAGCCGAAAACGCGGTTAGGAAGAAAAAGGATAATAAGTTGGTTCTCCGAACGCCTGGGCCCGCGGAGTTTCGAAATAGTTTAAGAGGATTAGCAGTACGGTTGAGTTGAGCTTTGCCTCGATTTTCGGGAGGATGTGTCTCAGGAAGCTTGGTTACGACGTAAAAGAGGTTTATTCCTGAGAGTATTAGAGCAATAAGGGCTGCGAAAGAGAAAGGGTTGAGCCCGAGAGCTTTGCCTTCAGGCCATAGCTGCGTTAAGTCGACAAACGAGGCTGCTCCTCCGAAGGCGGGACCGATAACAAAACCAATGCCAAAAGCGATTCCTATAACGGCCATACCTTTTGAGCGGTCCTTTGGAGTTGTAGAGTCCGCGATAACTGCAGAGGCTGTAGAGATATTACCTGCCATGACACCGCCTATGAGTCTCGCGATGATCAAGATCAGAAAGTTTTTTGCAAATACCCAACAAACGTAGCTTACAAGCGTTCCCGAAATGGTGAAGATTAGTGTTCTACGTCGTCCGTATCGATCAGAAATCGTGCCCCAGATAGGAGCGCAGATAAACTGTAGAATCGAGTAGAGGGAACCCAGTACGCCGCCAAAGAGGACAACGGTTAAGAACTCTGCGTTATCTCCGTCTCCGGCGAGAGCTCGTAAACTTCTAACGAGTGTACCGATGAGGCTTTGTTCGCCTTCTAGCTGCAGGTAATAGTTGAGCAACTGAGGAAAGAGAGGGAATATGATTGAAAAGCCGACGAGGTCGAGAAAGGTCGTAAGAAAAACCGCACGTAAGATTGACGAATTTGGTCCAGCTTTCATCTCTTTAGTTTTTCTTCCGCGATGCGATTATTTACGCTTTGCGAACCTAAGTTTAAGCGAATCACGTCAGGAGTAAACAGTCAAAGCGCATG
Organism: Myxococcota bacterium; assembly: GCA_036337945.1. Taxonomy (GTDB): domain Bacteria; phylum Myxococcota; class Kuafuiibacteriia; order Kuafuiibacteriales; family Kuafuiibacteriaceae; genus JAYZDF01. The sequence continues at coordinate 34,963 of JAYZDF010000132.1, read as the reverse complement.
TCCCTCTACATATCTTCAACGATGTAGGCGATCGACGCTGATGGTAAACATGGGGATTAGACGCTGAGGATGTCAAAAAGCCAAGATTTCGGTTTATTCACTCACTAACCACTTGACCTCAGGCTGCGGGCTAGGTCCCTTCAATGGAGCTATGAAACATTTCGGGATTCGATCAGTGGACCTTCGCCGCGTTGATACCCTTAATTTCGATGCTATTGTCCTGCCGATATTTCAAGAAAAAGCCCAATTACTTGGAGTGGCAGGTCTATTGGACTGGCGGCTCTGTGGCAGGTTATCTCGTTTATTGGTCGAAGAAAAATTCGAAGGGCGAGACAAAGAGGTGATTCTCTTGAGCTATGCTTCCAAGATTGGACAGAAGAATTTGTTCCTTTACGGCTTAGGCCCGAGCCGCAAACTTGACGCCGCGACCAGTCGAGATCATTTGATTCGTATGTTGGATGTTGCGGCAAAGTCAGGCGCAAAGTCCGCCGCGATCGCAACTTCTCCGCGCCAGGATATCGAATGTTTGCGCCATTGGCTACAAACGCCAAAACTCTCAGGTGCCAAATTGAACAGTTTGACGATACTGACAGAGGAACAAACCCTGGTTGAGTATAAGAACGAAATTACCGCTTTACTAAAGAAATCAGGCCTCGAGCGTTTACTAAAGCGACCTGCATCTGCGAAACGAGCAAGCCAGCCGGAGAAGGCCGAGGCAAATCAAAAGTAGAGGTTTCTAACGGGCTTTTGAACATTCGACATTGAGTGCAAACTTTTATCCCTTTGGGAGAGGGACTCGGTATTTCAATTTCTATCGAATTAAGACGAGCCACGTCGCTCAGGTCATGTCGATTTCGATATCGTCGATGATCAGTTCCGTATCTGAAGTATTTTGGGTAGAGTCTTCTGCCTCGAGTTCGATATTTTCGATGATTATATCGTCTGATTGTGACTTTTCTTCTATTGGTACAATTTCAAGCTCTAGCTCAGCTGCAGCAGGAACTTGAAGAGGCGGCAGAGCCTGCCATTCATCTGAGGGAAGGCTCATGAGCTGTTGTGGAGGAAGCGGGGGGCTGCTTTTCTCTACAACGGTCTCGTCATCTTCGTCATCGTCATTCTGACTACCTTCAGTGATGTCGCTGATTTCAAGATCATCATCAAAAAGATCGCTCGCAAGTTCGCCAAGTGCATCGGGAGAAAGTACTTCTGGCATTGGTTCATGATCTACCGCATCTATCGGAACAAGGTTCTCCGTATTCAACCTAATCGGAGCAATCTGTTCCGGAATCTCTTCGATTTGAATAGCTGGTTCTACGGGCTCAGCAACCTGTTGAATATTAGCTGTGCTCAGTCGAATGGGGGCGACCCTTTGCCCTTCTAAATCATTATCCGCTTCATTTAGCGGATGAACCGAGGTTGTTTGCCCACTGAGCGGTACATCTGTATTAGAAAATAAATCAACATCAAGCATGCCATCTTCGCTCATACTTTCTGCGGGTGGCTCAACTGAAATGGCCACGTCGACAGGAGCGTTGAATTCAATTTCGTCGGTGATCAGTGGTTCTAATTTTGTGACCTGTCTTAGTGGCTCTGGTTCTTCGAATTCAATTTCGTCTTCAACCGTTTGATTGACAGAGTCCATTGATTCATTTGTGGCGTTTTCATCACTGACCACAGGTTCGATCGAAAGAGTCTCCACTGCTTGCTCAGGCTCTGCTTCTAGAACGGGAGCGCCTCCCATGGAGAACTCTTTTTCTTCTAATTCGATTTCATCAAGAGCAATCGAGGTTACTGATTCGTCTGATACATCGCGTAATTCTTCTTTACTCAAATCACCGATAAGTGCTCGCGCGACATTTATATTTTGCGCAACCGGATCCAGGGTTTCGAGGATTTGAATGTCTGGGTGTTCAGAAAGTTCAATGAGCTTGTCCGTTGTGATGCCCTTGTCATCAAGAATACGAATTCTTGGCCGAAATAATGTCTGATCGGTGACGCGTGAAACTACCCCAATTTCGCCTGTTGACAGCCGGACTACCGAACCAATGGGAATCGGCCCCAGTGTAAGCATAAGTAAATCTGAGATTTCTTGACTGTAGCGTTCAGGAGAATTTCTTATCAGGGCTAAGGCTTGGTCCGGTTTCAATCCCCTCCGAGGGGGAATTGGTGCGCTAATAAGCTGATAAGCACTGGCGACTGATATGAGATTAGTAGCAAGTTGATTTGCAGACTCATCGAGCATATCTCGTGACTGCGAAGCGTTGAACGCCATCGTCGCTCTTATGAGGTCGTCTTTGTGAGGGCTCCCCATGCTTAGGCGAATCAAAGAACGCAATGGCACTCTTTCGACCCGCCGTAACGATTGATGAATCGTCTGCTGGTTGATCTTACCCCCTTGAAACGGGTCAGTCAGTGAGTCCCTAGCAATGTCATAAAGCATGCCGCTCAAAGTGAGTTCACTTGTCCTTTGTCTGGGCAAGCCGAGCTTGCGACACATCAACATGATCAGCGTACCAACCGAAGCTGCGTGAAAATATGAGCGCCCATCAGGATTTGTAAACCTTGTGAGTCCAACGAGAAGGCCTTCGTATCCATCGAAAGACTCGTAGGTGAGCTGAATAGCTTTGCGTAATTTTGTGACAGAGATAGGTTTGAGATCGTGGAAATTGAGTGAGATCTTCTTCAAACTCAGCGCGAGCATCGCGTAATTTTGGATAACCTCGGCTCTTCGGTCTCCTCGACGAAGTAGCTTTTCCCTTTGCGAGCGACTAAGTACGCAAAGCTCTACCTTTGAATGAAGCTCAATTCTCTCTTGAGAATCTTTCATTCCCCAAATTCTCTTCTGGAAGGCTGCGATGATATCGGACATTTCTTCGTAACTAAGTCTGTCCCGAAATGCGATTTCGTGAACAGCAAGCCGGCGCAAGACTCGACGCATCATTTGAATGCTCTCTGCTTGTTCGTTGTCGGTAGTTACGATTTGACGATTAACAAAGAAACAGTCTTTAACACATTGTACGCGGACTTCCTGCGCGTTCTTGTCAAAGACAGCGTTTACGGCTTTCACCAACTCCATCATCGGCTTTCGAAGCGCTGCATTGCCGATTTGGTGCATTGTTCCGAGTCGAAAACAAACTCCAATTTTTACTAATAAATCAGTCGAGGGATCGACACCGAAGCCTGATTGTAGATTCGAACTCACCTTATTGACCTCTCGCCTTACTTCTTGCTTGTTGCTTGTTTACCTCTAGGCGTCTGAGGGCTTCTAGGCACGAAGCCTTGAGTCGACCGCGACTAAGGATTTTCTTTGCCTCTTTTTCCAAAAGAGGCTGTGCAGCTTGGTCACCGATGTCACCCAGACCTAAGGCAGCGACACAACGCAGGTCGAGATTCTTTTGTTGCATGAATATTTTTCTCAGGGCGAGTCCTGCCGCAGTGCCTCCAATTTTGGAGATTGCTACAACGGCGCGCTTTTGTTCGTCTTCGGAGAAATCGCCATTGATGATTTCAGCGAGTGAGCCCAATGATTGTTGATCTTTTACCTGCGCGACCATCAGCGCTGCTGTTGCTCGAATTGCAGCATCTTCATCGAGTAACAATGGTCGAATTTCTTGGAGATTAGCTGGAACTTCTTCCATCGAAATACTTGCAAGGATTCCTCGCCGAAACGCCGGGTTTGGATGTTGCAGTACTTGTTTTCTGATAAAATTCACATCTTCTGGACGAATCATTGCTGTCAGTCGGATGATTCCCTTCGCGACTTCCGGTTTTGAATTGCGAGCGACGTATGCGATATCCTCAGTCTGTAAGCTTTTCTTGCTGAGTATCTCTACCATTGCATCTATTCCGAGCGGCGTAGAAAGTTCATCCATTCTGTCCAATAGTTTTTTCGCCTGTCCAGGGGGAATGAGTTCAAGCAATGACTTCGCGTTGTCTCGTGTCGTCGGATGCTCTAATGCTCGGAAAGCGGCATCCAGAACAGGCTGAGATATTAGAGAGGCGTGCAAAGCGCTCAGAACTTGTGCGGCTTGATTCGCGTTGGTCGAAATATTCAGTAAGTCTTGCCGCGCTAAATTTAGTGACGTGGTGAGGAATTCAAACCGTCCTTCCTCTGCCAGAGACACAAATAATCGCTCCAGGGGTTGGACAATTGCCGCCAACTCGTCGGAGTTGGCGTCGATCGCGAGTATAAAAGTCGATCTTATATAGGCCTTAGGCCAGTTATCATCGACGGGCGCGGAGAGTTCTTCAATAATTTTATCGCAACGCTCCTGAGTTAGTTGGTTCACGGTCCCCTTGACCTTCAATTTTTTTAGAGAAGCCGGCTGAACTTGAAGTCCGAGCTCTGCACTGAGTAATTGCAAAGCAAAGGTGTCATCAGCGGCAAGAAGATCTTTGAACAACAAACCATCTGTTTCAGCTGCCTTACTCCAAAAATTGGCATTGGCACCCGTACCGTTCAACAGGTGTCCAGCTTGCCCGAGTCCGAAATCTCCATCGTCGGAGCCTTCGCCCCCCGATATCGCACGGACTGCTTCGCGAACTTCCGTCAGATACTCTGAGTCTTCCTCGCCATCCTCGCCTTGTCCCTCGTGAACCGAAGTCATTCCAATGAGTTCGACTGATGCGTAATCCGCTTCCCAAACTTGAGTTTTTATGGAGATGGCTTCATCGAAGTTTTGTTGTTCGGAGTTCATTCTTATACAAGCATCAGCCCACATCCTGATGAACCCGATAACTTCTTCGCGAGAGATATCCCGCCCGAATACAACTTCGTGAATGCCTTCGGCGAATAATGGAAAGCTCACCGAATCCTGCTTCCGATTAGCTTCAATTATTATGCGGTCTTCAATAGCGACCGATGTTGGCGAAATCTCGAGCGCAATATCTCCAAAGCGTTCGAGATAGCTGGCAACTTTGTTCCAGAGATTTTCTTCGATTTCCCTAAATGTGGGATGGTTAGGTTCGAGCAGTCGGTAGGCGTCAACAAGCTTCTTGGTATAGCTACCAACCTCAACAGCATTACGTCGCTGTTCGGCCTCGGTATTTTGTGTTGCTGGTGCCTGGCTTTCCATTGGTACCTGGGCTCATCTTCTCAGTCTGAAAGTTACCGTCAACCCATACGGGTGATATTTGAATACCGTAATCGTGTTAGCGCAGGTTCACACGGTTATCCTTTGGTTTTCTTGGTTGCCGCGGCGCGGCCTACGCCGATTTCATCTTGGAGTTTCTGCATGACTATTCGCCGACCTAAAAGACGCATTGCCTGTTTTTTGCGTGTATTTCTAGCTACTTGGTCGCGGGCTACATCGGAACCGCCCCCTTGGGCGATCTGCTGATTCATTTTTGATTGGTCGCTTACGCTCGAACCATTCCTCGGAAGTGGAATTCTTTGGCTCAATCCTATACTCATTCTAATATCATCCTTTTCATTACATTAGGGGCGATTGATTTATCGGATGATTCCCATCTGCGTTGCTTTTATTTCGTGATCTTTATCATATATATATCGTTTACACTTATTATGGCTGCGGGTTTTGGCGCAAAAGCTATGCTATAGCAGTGACCGTGAAAAAGAGACTCGTGTTTTGGCTAATCGTCCTCACTGCATGCGTTTTAACGGCCGGTTACTTCTTGCCGGCGGAGTTTGCGGTTGAGAGACGACTGGTCATCAAGGCTCCACCTGCAGCGATCGCTGAATACATTGTGACGCCTGAGCGATGGACAGAATGGTCTGCCTGGTCACCTCAAAAAGACTCAACCATCCAGCTAAAGTATTCTGGGCCTAAAATAGGCAAGGGGGCCAAGATGTCTTGGACGTCAGAAAGCTCTATCGATGGTTCGCTCACCATATTAAGTGCAAGTCCCAAGACAGGAATTGTTTACTCGCTCCAGTTTGATCAAGATGAGTCCCCGGCGCGCGGTACGATACTTATGCAAAGACCACCTCGCAATCAAGAAGGGGTCTTAGTCGTTTGGTCCTTATTGGGTTCTACAGAAGGAAATTTTCTGATGAGATTCCTCGCTCTGAATTTCGATGAATGGATTGGTCAGGATTTCGAGTACGGCTTGGATAAACTAAAGGATTTGGCGGAAGCATCGGCGCCGGCATTTATTGAGGCACAAGAGCGCGAAGCTGCGGAAAAAGCTGCGCTTGAAGCGGCGACTTCTTCAACCTCTACGACAGCTGTAGCAACTTCCTCGACGTCATCGACTTCGACAAGTGCTCCGTCACAATAATTATTAGGATGCCCAGATGATAGGAATGGAAGAAGTAACGAATCCACCAGGAACCATCTCTCCAGCAACAGGCGAGACTCTCGAGCCGGTCTCGCATACCGACGTGACGCTAATACCTGAACTTATAGCGAGAGCACATCAAGCTCAACTTGCTTGGGGGCACATGACTTTGAGTAACCGCGCAAAGGCGTTACACGAGGTCGTACAAGTTATCTTGTCGAACCATAAAGAAGTGATTTCGCTTATGTCTAAAGAGACAGGAAGAAGTGAAACAGAGTGCTTAATGTCCGAAGTAGTTGGTCTCAAAGACTATTTGAACGGAGCAGTATCAGCGGCGAAAAATGCACTTGCCGATGAGCCGATCAAATTATCGGCCCTCGATTATCCAGGAAAAAAAGCAGTGGTTGAAGCAGTCCCAAGAGGTGTAATTGCTATCATCGCGCCATGGAATTTTCCTCTCTCGAACTTCTGGAAGTCGTTATTCCCAGCGCTTCTTTCTGGGAATGCCGTTGTACTAAAGCCTTCTGAGTACACACCTCGAACGGGTGAATGGCTGGCGAAACAGTGTGCCTCAGTTTTGCCTGAAGGACTTGTATCAATTGTTCAAGGAGATGGCGGAGTAGGACGAGCTCTTCTCAGTGCAAACATTAGTGGCGTAGTCTTTACGGGCTCGGTTTCTACGGGGAAGAAAGTCGCGAGTTTTGCCGCCGAGAGATTGATACCTTGCTCGGTTGAGTTGGGCGGCAAGGATGCAGCGATTGTGTTGGCTGATTGTGATTTACAACGGACTGTCTCCGGAATTGTCCAATGGGGTATGATGAATGCCGGTCAAAACTGTGCTGCTATCGAACGAGTTTACGTTGAAAACGCTATCGCTGATCAGTTCGTATCAAAGCTGGCTGCGGTGACTTCAAAGTTGCGAGTTGCGCCAGCCCAAGGTTGCGATATTGGACCTCTTCAAAATGCAACTCAGTTAGCAATTGTAAAAGCTCATGTGGCCGATGCTGTGGGTAAGGGCGCCCAAATTTTATGTGGCGGAGAACCAACAGGCGAAGGTTTTGGTTTTTCGCCAACGATCATTGACGCCTGTCAATCTGGGATGAAGATTGTGGACGAGGAGACGTTCGGACCGGTGATCGCAGTCGTTCGCGTAGACAATGCTGACGAAGCGGTGAAACTTGCTAACGAAAGTCGATACGGTTTGAACGGTTCAGTTTGGACAAAGGATATCTCCAAAGGCCAGCGCCTCGCTCGAAAGCTGGAGGTTGGAATCGCATTGGTAAACAATCATTCTCTGACTGGAATTATGCCTCAAATACCTTGGACCGGGACGAAAGAAACCGGGACAGGTGTCGCGGGCAGTCGCCATTCTTACGATACATTTGTTAGGCGCCGAACCCTCTTCACCGACGTTTCGAAGAAGCCAGACCCATGGTGGCTTCCCTCGAGCCCAGAACTCGCCGAGATGGGCGCCGCACTGGTACAGCGAAACCAAGGATCTTTGGGTGCCTTACTCAAATTGGCTGGACTCGTGAACAAACGCATAGCGGCGATTAAGAAATTTTATTCATAATTTCATGTACTTAGAACGTTCTGCCGAACAAACGGACTACTGAACTTGATTTCAGTCTGTTCATCTGTACAGTGGTGTTCGTGCACAACCAAAATCCATTCCATCGACCAGAACCTGATTGGAAGATCGAACGCGGTGTTTCAAGTGTCGTTCGGCAGTGGAAGTCGCAAAGAATCTCACGGAATTTCTGTGAAGAATTGGTTCGACCGCCAACCCTTCCTCGTTGTCGCTCGATTCCAGATGCTATCGATCCGCGGCTGCAAGCTGCTTTGCAGTCTCGAGGCATTACTGAACTCTACAGTCATCAGGTTGAAGCATTTCACGCTGCGACAGCTGGAAAAGATGTTGTCATAGCAACGCCTACCGCATCGGGAAAAAGTCTTTGCTACAATATTCCGATACTCAATCACCTCTCTCAAGACCCGAGTGCACGGGCTCTTTATTTATTTCCTACGAAGGCGTTAGCTCGAGACCAAGAGCAACGTCTTCATGGTTGGTTTCAAGATATAAAAATTTCTCAAGGTGCGATCACATACGACGGAGACACGCCTGGAGACGCACGTAAAACAGCGAGAGAAAGATGCGGTATTGTCATCAGTAATCCTGACATGCTTCACGCCGGAATTCTGCCGCACCACACCGGCTGGGCACGTTTCTTTTCAAACCTTAGTCACGTAGTGATCGATGAATTACACATGTACCGAGGTGTCTTTGGTTCTCATCTGGCAAATGTGCTCCGACGACTTCAAAGAATAGCAAGATTTCACGGTTCAAATCCGCAGTTTCTTTTTGCATCTGCCACTATTGGAAATCCCAAAGAGCACGCAAGTGCATTGGTTGGTCGAGACGTTGAACTTATTGATGAAAGTGGGGCTCCTCAAGGCCAAAGAAGGTTCATGTTGTACAACCCACCTATCGTAAATGCTGAACTCGGCCTGAGAGCCAGCTACGTGAAGAGCACTGTTCGACTTGCATTAGATCTTTTGCGTGCACGAGTCCCTACGCTGATCTTCGGACAAAGCCGTAACCGGGTGGAAGTAATGCTCAAATACCTTAGGGACCGAAAAGCGGAACATGGTGTCCCCGAAGAAAGTATTCAGGCCTATCGAGGCGGATACCTTCCGGAAACTCGACGAAGAATTGAACGTGGATTAAGAGATGGCGAAATCCTCTGTGTAGTCGCCACCAACGCTTTGGAGTTGGGAATCGATATCGGCTCATTAGATGCAGTAATATGTGCTGGCTATCCTGGCTCAATCGCGGGCATGTGGCAGCGATTTGGTCGCGCTGGACGTCGTGAAGGAGAAAGCTTGGCTATTCTTGTCACGTCCAGTGCTCCGTTAGATCAGTTTCTGGCGCGTAAACCTGAATTGATAACTGGTGCTCCGATAGAACATGCGCGTGTTGATCCGGATAATCTTGAGATTATTCTACAGCATCTTAAGTGCGCTGCATTTGAACTTCCGTTCGAAGATAAGGAGCAATTTGGGAATGTCTCGAACGACATGCTTCTTGAGGCGCTTGGTTACCTCGCCGACAAGAAAGTACTACAACCTGTACAACACCCGAGCGGGAGTATGCTTTTTCATTGGTCTGCCGATGCTTACCCAGCGAGCTCCGTATCTCTACGGTCTGCGTCTTGGGACAACTTTGTCGTCATTGACGTAGAAAAAAGTAAGACGATTGCCGAGATGGATTGGCTTTCAACTCACACCATGCTGCACGAGCAAGCTATCTATCAGCATGAAGGCAAACAATTTCAAGTTGAACGACTCGACCACAAAAATCATAAGGCTTTCGTCAGAAGAGTTGTCCCCGATTATTACACAACAGCGATGACGCACAGCAAGGTTAACGTTCTTTACGAAGATCGACACGACTATGTTTCGTGGGGAAGTGTTTCGTCTCTTCGGGTTGGTCTCGGTGAGGTCAATATCGTCGAAAAGGTCGTTGGGTACAAAAAAATCAAATTTCATACCCATGAAAATGTTGGATATGGCGAGGTGCAATTGCCCGAAATACAAATGCCGACTTCAGCCTGGTGGGCAAGTATACCCAGTGATGTCATCACCAAAGTTCCCTATGCACGCCCGATTGTCATTGACGCTCTTCGAGGACTGATGGCTGCATTACATACTGTGGCCGCGATTGGGCTCATGAGTGACCCACGAGATATTGGTTATCGCCTCGTTGACCCTCTTGAGCCGATGAACTCGTCAAAGGACGAAAAGCCAGACAACGAGTTTGACCCGACGATTTATCTTTTTGACGCCATTGCGGGCGGGACGGGCTTATCAGGTCGAATTTACGAAGAACGACGAGACATCTTTTTTCGGGCTCGAACCTTGATTGAATCCTGCGAGTGCGAGCAAGGATGCCCGAGTTGTGTCGGACCGGTTGTGGGCACTGAGAATGAGCCGCATCGAAAAGAGGTCATTTTTGATATTTTGTCACTGATTGGAGTAACTCAGGCTCATTAGGTGATGCGACTTCGACGACAACTACAACGCCTGCAAACGCAGACTCAATCCGTTTTTGCTGAATCAAAGTCAGCGAGCCCTGAAGTCGCTCGACTTCGCGAACAACTGCAGCAACGCTTTGATGTCCAGCAAATTGAAAGGCAAAAGAGTCAGAAAATCAGGAAAAAAACTGAATTTTTCGACGACACCAGCGAATGGTCACAATCGGAAACGGTTCAGATTATTCATGAGGTTTTTCCGGTAGAGCAAGTGTATGGCCATGTTTCTATTGAAACAGCCAGTCAGCCTTCGGCGAAGATTCTCTCTTTGTTGTGTAATGACCTGTCTTTAGAGGAGATCGATACAAGTCGATTGCTCTATTTGGATACTGAAACCACCGGCTTGCACGGTGGCTCAGGAACTTTGGCATTTCTAATTGGTTTAGGGTGGTTTTCAAAAGAGCACTTTCACGTTGAGCAGCTCATGCTTAGCAGTCCTGGTCAGGAAGCGTCTCAGCTAGAAAAACTATGTGAGCATTTGGACAGATGTTCTGGAATTGTAACCTTTAATGGGAAACGGTTTGATTGGCCGCTATTACTCAACCGTTTTGTTCTCAACCGAATGAAACCACCAGATATAGTCCATCATATTGATTTACTGCATCCGGCAAGAACTGTTTTCAGGCCTCGCCTTGGGAGTGTTCGACTGGTCAACCTGGAAAAACATATCATGGGTTTTGAAAGAGTTGATGACGTCGAAGGAAGTGAAATTCCAGGGCGCTTTTGGGAGTTTGTTAGAACTCATGACAGCAGTGTGGTAGCCCCCGTCTTGAAACATAATGTTTTTGATATTTTGGCGATGGCTGCTTTGATTACTCGATTACTTGAAGAATACAGCTGCAAAGGATTCAATCACGACCGCGATCAACTTGGAGTGACACAACTTTTACTCAAATGCGGGTGCAAGGAAGAAGCATGGAATCGGCTTGAGAGACTTGCTGAAAAATCTTCTGTTGACGTTCGCTGTGAGGCAGCAAAGTTGCTAGCCAAAGAGCTTCAAAGGCAAGGAGACTATCTCGAAGCGGCTGGCTGCCTAGAAAGCGCTTTAGTTGGACAACAGATTTCAGATTTCCCTGACTTAGCGCTGATGTTGGCTAAAATCTACGAGCATCGAATTCGAGATTTTGATGTCGCTAAGAACTACGCCGAGTACACCGAGCTGATTGAAGGTGACGATGGTCAGCGTAAGAGAATCAATCGTATTTTACGACGCCAGCGAAAGCTAAATGCTCAGAAACTAATCGAGGTCTGAGCCTCGCTTAAGCGAGCCTGTTCCAAACTTCTCTCGTATTTTATCAATTTGTTCGTCGAGTTGTTCCTGTTGCTTGCGAACGATAGTGTCTGTACTTTCGAATAAGGTCAACTGGTCTTGTTCGCGACGAGTCTGCAAGTTATAGGCGGCAACACCCACCAATCGAAACTGATCGCTGAGGTCGAATGCTTCGAGGAGTTCGACCGCATTTTCATAAATCACATCTGCGGTCGAGGTTGGTTCTGTCAGCGTTTTTTGACGGGTGAGAATCTTAAAACTGGCAGTTTTTAGCTTTACGCGTATGCCTCCGGTTACGAGATTTTTCGCTCTTAGTTGAGGTGCAATCCGGTCGGACGCTTTGAGTAAATGCGGCCTGATCTGTTCAAAACCGCTCACATTTCTCTCCAAGGTCGATTCTGCGCCAATACTCTTGGCTTCCCGGTGAGGTTGAACCTCCCGCGGATCAATTGCGTGCGCCAAGTCATAGATATGGTCACCGAGTGAACCGAGCCTGGACCTTAGCCAGTTGCGATCACTATTTGCTACCTGACCAATGGTTTCGAGTCTAAGGGCCGTTAAACTTTTTAGGCTTTGTTTTCCGATTCCCCAGATTCTAGAGACGGGGAGAACAGCAAGAAAAGATTTTGCATCCTCCGGCGAAACAATCGTCAAACCGTCGGGTTTATTATGATCGCTAGCAACTTTCGCGACATATTTTGTAGAAGATATTCCGACGGAAACGCGAAGCCCACCAGTTGCTTTGAATACAGCTTCTTTGAGCTGCTCTCCAATTTCTTCTACGCTGCCCCATAGATGTTCGGTTCCAGACAAATCTATGAAAGCCTCATCTAAACTTAAGGGTTCTACCAAGGGAGAGAAGTCACGGAAGACTTGCATAATTTTCTGAGAATATTTTGCATATCGCTCGATACGGGGTCGGACGACGATGGCTTCTGGACACTTTTTTTTGGCGAGAGCCATGGGCATAGCACTACCTACGCCGTGAACACGAGCTTCGTAGCTCGCAGTAGCCACTACGCCTCTGAGGCCCGGGTGACCTATCAAAATGGGCTTATTTCGTAACTCGTGGTGTTCAAGTTGCTCTACGGCCGCGTAGAAAGCATCCATATCGGCATGGACAATCGTGCGCGGCCAAGTCATTAACCTCACTGTACCTGTGAGGCACTCGAGTAACCAACACCTAACTTCAAATTTAGTCCGAGATTTCTTAGATCATCACGATCCAAAGCTGGTCGACGAGTCGCTCGTTGAGAAACGTTCTGCGGTGGCAATGGTCCTTTATTTTGGCGATTTGGGACCCGAGGTTCTCCTCATGAAAAGAGCCCATAGGGAAGGGGATAAATGGTCGGGCCAAATATCAATGCCCGGCGGTCGTGAAGAAGACTTCGACTCATCGCTTCTCGACACGGCTCGAAGAGAATGCTTCGAGGAGCTTGGAATTGACCTCAACAAGCATGCAGAACATCTTGGGCGTTTAGACGACGTCCAAGCAATGGCAAAGTTCAAAGTTCTACCTTTGTCTATTTCTCCTTTCGTATTTGAGGTGCGTGAAAAACCCCCGGCCCGACTCAGTGACGAAGCAACCGCGTGGTTTTGGTTCCCCTTGATGGGTGCTCTAGAGGGCTCATTTGACGGAGAATTTATCTATCCAGGGGCCGAGTCTGCGTGGAAACTCCCCTGTTGGAACTATGAGGAATTTGTCATCTGGGGTCTGACTTACAAAATGTTGAGCAATTTTCTCGAGTCACTTAAATCTCGTTTGCTGTGAGATGTGATATGACATCAGGTAATGGCTGGCAGCAGTACAGGTCTATTATTTCGTGTCACAACTTGGGGTGAGTCGCATGGCGGCGGCCTCGGGGCAGTCGTCGACGGCTGTCCGCCGGGGATAGAGCTGGATTTAGCGTTAATTGAAAGGGACCTAATGAGAAGACGTCCCGGGCAATCTAAACTCACGACGCAGCGCAAGGAGCCGGATCAAGTGCAGATCCTCTCTGGATTATTCGAGGGGAAAACTTTGGGAACGCCAATTTCCTTGCTCGTCTATAATAAAGACGCCAATCCCAAGGATTATGAGCCATTCAAGGATGTCTATCGTCCATCTCATGCCGATTATACGTACGAAGCAAAGTATGGGCTTCGAAATTGGCAAGGAGGAGGGCGTTCGTCAGCACGTGAAACACTCGGGAGAGTGGCCGCGGGCGCGATTGCTCGGCAAGTTCTATCAGAACAAGCGGGTGTTGAAATTATCGCGTGGGTTGATCAAGTTGGCTCGATAAAAGCGGGCTGTGATTCCGCTTCTGTAGTGTACGAAGATGTTGAATCAAATCCTGTTCGCTGCCCCGATGCATCGTACGCGGCAGAGATGGAAAAGCTTATCCGTGAAGTCCGCTCAGCGGGTGATACGATCGGCGGAGTTGTTCGCTGCGTCGCTCGAAATGTTCCAGCAGGGTGGGGCTCGCCTGTGTTTGATAAACTCGAAGCTGAACTCGCAAAAGCAATGATATCTTTACCCGCGGCAAAAGGTTTTGAATCGGGTCTAGGCTACGATGCACTCGAAATGCGAGGTTCAGAACACAACGATATTTTTACTTCAGAGGGCGACAAAATCGTCACAAAAACAAATTTCTCTGGAGGAATACAGGGCGGGATCAGCAATGGAATGCCTGTAGAAGTATCGGTGGCATTCAAACCAGTGGCCACGATTTTTCAGTCCCAAGAAACTGTGGATCGAGAAGGTCATTCCACGCAGGTGAAGCCTCGAGGTAGGCATGATCCCTGCGTTTTACCGCGGGCAGTCGTTATGGTCGAAGCGCAAATGGCGCTTGTTCTATGCGATCAGATGCTGCGACATCGCGCTCAATGCAAATGAGCGTGATTTGACCTGAAGTCAGACTACTGCTTAGTTCGACAATATGAGTTCAAACGAGAAAGTAGTCGTCACCTGCGCTCTCACTGGCGTGCTGACCAATCCTGATAAATTTCCGGTTCCAGTGACCCCTGAGCAAATGGCGGATGCCGCCGAACAAGCTTTCAATGCCGGGGCGACGATTGCGCATTGTCATTTTCGTCAACAAGAGCCCGGCCTTGGTTACTTACCAAGTTGGGAACCTGAAGTCGCTGGGGCCATTATAGATGCAATACGACAGCGCGTGCCTGAAATGATCATCAATATGTCGACCGGCGTTTTCGGCCCAGACATCTCAGGTCCGGTTTCATGCCTGGAGAGAGTGAAACCTGAAATGGCGGCGCTCAACGCGGGTTCTCTGAATTATCTAAAGATTCGTCGTGATGGCGAGTGGGCATGGCCTCCGATGATGTTTGATAACTCGGTCGATAAAATAGAGAAATTTCTCAGCACGATGAATGAGCACAGTGTAGTACCGGAATGCGAGTGCTTTGACACCGGGATTCTTCGAAGCGTTGCGATGTTCGAGAAGCGCAAAATGTTTGGTGAGCATACGCATGTCTCCCTTGTGATGGGCGTGGCGTCAGGTATGCCGGCAAAGGCTTCATGGTTGCCTCTTCTGATTGAAGAGATGACAGATACGATGCGATGGCAGGTGATCGCTATTGGACGCGAAGAAGTTTGGGACGTTCATCGGCGTTGTGCTGAACTAGGCGGAAATGTTCGAACAGGACTCGAGGATACTTTTTATTTACCAGACGGAAATCGCGCAAGCTCCAACGGTGAACTCATTGAAGCGCTGGTCAATGTTTGTCTTGAAGTTGGTCGAGAAATCGCATCACCCGCTGAAGCCAGAGCGCTCTGTGGAATCGGGTAAACCTTGAAGCTGAACGAGGAAGATGTCGTTATTCGCAAGGCCTTGCCTGGGGATGGAAAAGAGATCTTCAAGCTTATCTATGAGCTGGCTGAGTACGAAAAGCTTACTCACCAGGTTATAGGAACTGCAGAACAGTTAGAGGCAGATCTCTTTGATTCATCGCCCAAGTGTGAAGCTTTGGTCGCGGAAATACAGGGGCAAATAGTTTCCTATGCTTTATTCTTCGGGACATATTCTACATTTCGTACGCAATATGGCATTTATCTTGAGGATCTCTATGTCGCAGTAGACCACAGAGGACAGGGGGTTGGTCGCAAAATGCTCGCAGCTGTAGCCAAAACGACAGTCTCACGCGGTGGCGGCCGGCTAGAGTGGAGTGTTCTCGATTGGAATGAACCAGCGATCAAGTTTTACGAATCGCTAGGGGCTTTTGCCCAATCGGAATGGACGATGAACCGCCTAACGGGCGAAGCGCTCACTAATCTGTCACGGCAAGCAAAGTAAGCTTGTCGTTCCCTAGTTCCTGTGACCACATCTAATACATGCAATACGCCCGTCTTGGTCGATCAGGACTCAAAGTTTCCAAATTATCAATGGGGTCGTGGATGACCTTTGGTCGAGGTGTTGACCTTGATACATCAAAAGCTTGCATTCGCGAAGCTTACGATCGCGGCGTCAATTTCTTCGACCACGCAGAAGCCTATGCTCGCGGCCGCGCTGAAGAATACTGCGGTGAAATTCTTAGTGAATTCCGACGAGAAGATTTGGTCCTGTCGAGCAAAGTGTTTTGGGGCGGCTCTGGACCAAATGACAAAGGTCTCAATAAAAAGCACGTATTTGAAGCCTGCCATGCTGCACTGAAAAGACTGAGAACAGACTATCTAGATTTGTATTTTTGTCATCGCCCAGACCCCGAAACCCCTGTCGAGGAGACGGTTCGTGCGATGCACTTACTTATCCAACAGGGGAAGATATTGTACTGGGGGACAAGCGAATGGCCGGCGGAAAAGATCGAGGAAGCTTACCGGATTGCAGACAGCAATTATCTAACACCGCCGACAATGGAACAGCCCGAGTACAATATGTTCAATCGACATCGTTTCGAGACTGAATATGCCTCCCTCTTCGAGGATTATGGTTTAGGGACAACAATATGGAGCCCGCTTGCCTCAGGTCTTCTTACGGGAAAATATAATGACGGTATACCGCCGGGGTCACGAGCGACTCTTTCAGGCATGGAATGGATGCAGGACCGAATACTAAAAGAAGAAAGAATTGATGCGGTGAAAAAACTACAGGTCATTGCGGGTGATTTAGGCTGCAGTATTGCTCAGCTCGCCATTGCTTGGTGTGCGAAAAACGATAATGTGAGCACGGTCATAACCGGTGCAACGAAAGTTGAGCAAGTGGTCGAGAACTTAGATGCGCTTGAAGTTACTGAAAAACTCTCCGACGAAGTAATGGCCTCTATCGAATCAGTGATCGGCCCTCTGCGTGATGATGGTTAAAGAAAACAGAATAGACTTTCCGAGGTATGCGGCCCCGAAGCTTATTTCGGGCGGACATCGGATGACAATAACAGCTGCTCTTCTCGGAAACCTGCGCACCGATAAGCCACCTAACGAAATTGAGCAGTATTTTGATGTTGATACCAATACCACTGTGCTTGCGCACTGCGCTTGGCAAAAGGAAGCATCAGAGTCTCCAACCTGTGTCTTATTGCACGGTCTTACTGGAGACGCCGACGATAGCTATGTGCGTGGAACGACCCTGAAACTGTACAAAATGGGCTTCAACACCCTTCGCCTGAACGCGCGTAATTGTGCGAATACTTTGAACCGTACACCAACCATCTATCACATGGGTCTTACGCGAGACCTACGAGAAGTTTTGCGTATTCTCGCTGAACAAAACGGCCTAAGACGCATCTACTTCGGTGGCTTTTCCATGGGAGCCAATGTTTCTCTAAAGTTGGCTGGCGAATACGGTTTTGACGCACCCGACTACCTCAAAGGTGTTGTCGCTGTGTCTCCGCCGCTCAGAATTGCTGAATCTTCAGAAGCCTTACGCAAAGGGCCCCTCAATCGAATGATTTATGAACGTAAATTTCTAAGAGATTTGAAAGACCTTATTCGTAGTAAAGCGCAACTGTTTCCAGATGGGTATGACGATACGAAGTTATCATCGGTAAAAACAATTCGTGATTTTGATAGAGAATTCGTAGCGCCGAGCTTTGGTTTTTCTGATGAAGACGATTATTACACGCGAGCCAGCTGTGGCCTTTGGGTGGACCACATTCATCTTCCAGCTTTGGTTATAGCTTCGAAAGACGACCCCTTAATTCCGTCTGATGCGATAGAAGAGTGGAAAAAGCGCGCGGCGCCACAAATAAAGATCTTGATTACAAAATATGGGGGGCACGTTGGTTATTTAGCGAAACAACCCGCGTCAAACAAATCTTATCGAGACAGCGACCTGTACTGGGCAGAAAACAGGATTTGTCAGTTCTTGCAATGGCTTGAGTCTTAGGACTGCTTATTGTCATCGAAGTGAAATCGAAAAGAGCAATGCTTATCGCCCTGAGCGAGGGTGTGTTCTCGGTTGAGCTGCACTAAGACTTCTTTACGTTCAAAGTACACTTGGTCCGCTCCGCAAAACAGCGGAGCCAGGTGAGGACGATTCAGTTTTCGACAAATCGCAGCAAAGTGGCAGTGAGTGACATCAAAACCAAAAACTGTGCTTGGCGTCTCTACCACTCTAGCCTCAGCATTGAGAAACCGAGCCATTGTATTCTTCGTGAACTCGTCTTTATCTGAGTCAGACATCTCTTCCCATTCCTCCGGGGATGGAATGCGCACATTCGTTGAAATATACTTTGCTCCCGTAGTCGTGATGACCGTCTGAAGCACGCTGTGCTTCTCATTATCTGCTAAACAAAGGTCTCGGGTGAGGACATCATCAAGAATGAAAGCAGGCCGTATTTGGTGATAAGAAAATACCTCCGAAACAGTTGAAGGTTTTGGTAAGTCCTTTAGTGGGTCGTTGAACACGCTCCGGGCGATAAAATAAAAGAGAGTCCGTATTGTGCCGAGTAGTCCTAACGACTTCCTAAGCTCGGTGATCGCAATTGGCATTCCAGCGCGAAGATCAAACCAGATAAGCTTCAGTTTCATGGCTACGTTTACTTCCTCAAAATTCGGGGAAGAATTTCAATCACACCTATATAGAGAGACAGGCCGGTAATAGCGATCCAAGTTTCAGACGCATAAAGGCGACGAGTCATCATAAGTTCAAACGGTATCTCATTCGCGGCACCACCGAGAGGCCCCGTATGTCCGCCGGTCACGACAAAGAAGACCATATAGGAGCCATAAAGACATTGCACGACAAGATTTACTATGATCACCCAATGAATAATTTGAACAGGTACCGGAAGGCCCTTCGTGAGTGAACCGAGCATACGTTATTCATAGTCGAAACTTTACGCCTTGGGCAAGGTCACCTTGCGATGAGATGTTCTCTCCATTATGAAGTCTATGGAGTACATTAGGATGATTGAGATATTTACCAATCCAGAAAACCTTGTTGCTTTGGCCGCACTGGCTGGTCTCGAGATCATTTTAGGGATTGATAACGTTGTATTTATCGCTATCCTCGTAGCAAAACTCCCAGAACATCAGCAGAAAACGGCTTATCGGACAGGCTTATTTGGGGCTTTGATAACTCGAGTATTGTTACTATTGGCACTGTCTTGGCTTATGGGACTGACCAAACCTCTATTCTCTCTTCTGGGTCACGAATTCACCGGTAGAAACCTGATTTTGTTTGCAGGCGGTTTGTTCTTGATAGGAAAAAGTGCTCACGAAATTTATGACAAAGTAGAGGCCGATGCAGAAGAAACAACTGCAAGCGGTACCGGGCAATTTATCAGTATCATCATTCAAGTGATGATTATGGATATCATTTTTTCTTTAGACTCTGTCATTACCGCCATCGGAATGGTCGATGATATTAAAATTATGATTACCGCTATCATCCTTGCGATGATTGTTATGTTGATTTTCGCTCAGTCGATTGGCGATTTTGTGAACCGACATCCATCTATGAAGATATTAGCGCTCGCGTTTTTGTTGTTGATTGGAGTTCTTCTAACCGCTGAAGGCTTGGGTCAACATATCGCTAAAGGTTATATTTATTTTGCGATGGGCTTCGCGCTTTCGGTTGAACTTGTGAATATGCGCTTTCGAAAAAATAAAGGCAAACCGAGTATTTCTGTAAACGAATAAGGTCAAAACTCTTTATAAACCTTCGCCATGCTCTCGCCGAACACGGAGAGATTCCAAGAACAAAACCATCCAAATGGTGTTTGAGAAACCTGATAACCTGTGCTTGAGAGTCGATCCTCAAGGGAATCAAGGAAGTGTTTTGCTTGTTCTGGTGTACAGCTTTCTCCACCGAGATGGGCAAAAGAGTGAAGAACGATGTTTTTCAATTCTCGTTTGTTGGCCATCCATTTGATGTGTTTGAGCGATTTTTTGAAACTACGACTGAATTCTTCGCCCGTGTCTTTACTTTCGATATGCATAAACAAGACGACAGCGTCTTCTATCTCACCTGGCTCGGCGACACGTTCTTCCTCCTTTAGTGTTTTTGAGAAGGGCTGCCAAGAAAAGCTGGAAGCTTGATAACCGAGGATTCTCATTTTGACCCTTTCTCGATCACTTCAAACTTTATCCCAGCATTTTGGAGTCGATCGATAAGAGCTTCACCCATAGCTACAGCCGTTGTGATTACGCCGTAGTGCTCCGGAAGTCGTGCTTGGTCGCAGGCAAGACAAAGGGCCGATTCAGCGAGCATCTTTGACGTTTCACTGTAGCCGGGGTCTCCTCCACTTACTTCAGTTACTACTCGACGATCTTTCGCGGTTCCAATGAAACGTACTTTGAACCAACTTTTCGCTCTTTTCTCTTCGCTTGGCCCATCGCCCGGGCTTTTTACTTTAAACGCGAGGGCTTGAAGAAAGGGGACCTTAGCGGCCACAGCCAGTGAGGCAATGCCGCCAACTAAGCCAAGCACCTTTGTTAGCGACCGCATTCTTATGTAATGGCCGTAGGAGAATTCGGCCCCATACTTGGGAAGCATTGCTGCACTTCGACAAACGATCTGCGGGTCAATGGTCGGAAGTGGTACTGCCCACCGCTTTAGTTCCTTATGAAAAAAGATCTTCTTCGCTGTCGACCGAATTTTGCGGGAACGTTCTGGTCGAGGTTTGGATGTTCGCATTTGCGACCAAGGGGTCTTTCGCATGGCTCCCAATGCCGAATGCCAGGTCCCTCCAGAAAATTCTCCATTTGCTACGACAAATCCATCGATGCTTTTGGAATCTTCTCCACCGAGTTCGTTCACGGTAAAGAGGGCGCCCAGGTCGTGGGGTATGCTGTCGAATCCGCAGCAGTGGATGATCTTAAGTTCTTGCTGCTTTGCTTCTTCGTGAAACTCTTTCCGAATCCGGTTTACAAATAAAGGTTCACCTGTGATGTCCGCGTAATGACAGAGATTTTCGACACAGGACTTTACGACGAGCCAACCGTGCTTATCATAAGGTCCTACCGTGGATATGAGTACGCGAGTGCTAGATGTGCAAACGTCGAGTGAGCCTTGGTCAGAGGTATCGGCCGTGAAGCTGTCGATTTCGACTGAAAATGACTCTGCGAGATGCTTCTTTACAGCGTCGAGTTTTGTCTCATTGCGGCCCGCGATAGCCCATTTTAGCCCTTCGGGTGCGTTCGAAGCGAGATATTCGGCTGTGAGCTTCCCAGTAAATCCCGTCGCTCCCAGCAAAATGATATCGTATGGTCGTTCGTCTTTCATATTCATGACTATAATGAGGAGAATGAAATGAAGCTGTCGAGATTGATATGGGTCATCTTACTATTTTTTTTCGTTTCAGCGATGACTGCGAACCAGCAAACGCATGCTTCTCGGCGGGTTTCCTCTTCGCAGGTTACCAAAAAGTCTAAGGCGTCGCGAAGTGGGAGTTCTAGAACCACGGAATTTAACCGTTTGGTTATGTCTACCGCGGTGGTTGCACCATTAGGCATTAATCCACTCATCGCGCTTGGTGCGCTAGGATTCGCAGCGCATGGGGGTCATTGGAAAGCGCCGCAGGGTCTTGAGCCGCTTTCTTCTCCGTGGGTCTGGGGAGCATTACTCTTTTTGGGGTTGATGTTAAAATTTGGGAGAAGCTTTAAGCTCACCAAACCGATCGCAGAATTCATTGGTACCTCCGAGTCAGTTCTTGGATTGATCTCCATCGCCTTAGTCGCCTGGCCGGTTACGGAATCAGTTGTTTCAACTCATTTACAAGCAGGTCTTGCGACCCAAGCAGGCTTACTTGCCTTTGGCCTGATGGCGTATTCGGTGGTTTGTGCGCTACGTATTGCCTTCGACATCCTAATCTGGATTTCACCGTTTCCTATGGTCGATGCAGCCTTTCAGGTCGCCAAACTTGTGGTGACAGTTGGTCTCGTACTCCTTGCGATCTTTTTTCCGTGGCTGGCGTTTTTCCTCAATCTTGCGATCATTTTTGTCTCACTTTTAGCCATTCGATGGGCGCTTCGTCTCACTCAATTTGCTGGCATTCTGATCCGAGACTTGGTTTGGAGAAGCCGGAGAGTCGCCGAGCTCCCTCAGGACAACTCAACGTCGACGATTAACGACTTTGGTCCATTGCTGATATTCAACGGGAACCTTCCAGATTGGCCCGCACGCTCCAAGCTGTTTTTATGGCGGCACAAAGGTAAGTGGTTCGTCGCAGCCAAAGCAGAGTTTGAGGCTTCACGGGCCCTAGACGACAGCACTGATGCGGTACTGAAACGAGAGATTCTAGGGTTTACGTTGCATGTTAATGGGCGAGAGCTGTTAATCCCGCTACGATATGAACCGGTTATAAGCGAGATTGCCCAAAAGTCAGGCGCTCGACTCGAAGGCTTTACCGAAACCTTTATCCCGTTCTTTGGGCGCAGCTGACTTCTAGTGCTTCAGTAAAATGTCCGATTCCCGCGAAAAAGGGCCGAATGGTACTTGGTTCGAAGTTTATCTTACGTACAATGCGAGCCGTTGGAACCTTTTGGCCGATTTCGTTTACTTAAGCGCATTGGTGAAGGCGGGATGGGAGAAATCTTCTTCGCTCGTTCAGCCTCTATTGATGGCTTTGAAAAGAACCTTGTTATTAAGAGGATCCGGCGCGAGCTGACTCAGAACAAGAAGTTTACCTCAATGTTCATTAATGAGGCACGGGTCGCGATTAAGCTCACTCATGCCAATGTCGTTCAGGTCTTCGATTTCGGTGAAGCTGACGGCTGCTACTATCTAGCGATGGAGTTTGTAGAAGGATGTGATACAGCAGATCTTCTCGATATTCCTAGTGGAGGTAAAGGTCTGCCAGCTGGGATAGCGTTATATGTCATGGCCGAAGCGCTCAAAGGCCTTGATTACGCTCATAACTTAGTCAGCGATGCAGGCGAGCCTCTCAATATTGTTCATCGAGACATCAGTCCTGACAACATCATGGTCTCTTACAACGGTGAGGTGAAGGTTACTGACTTTGGTGTAGCGAAAGCGAAAGGTCTCGCGAAACTCGAAGAAGACGGTACTGTTGTCGGCAAGTACCCATACATGTCTCCAGAGCACGCAACGGGTCAGAAGATCGACCGACGTGCCGATGTCTTTTCGTGCGGCATTGTCTTGTGGGAGCTTCTCACCGGTCAGCCTCTCTATGGTTTTGACGTTAACAAAGAGCTCATGCAGCGCGTAGCGACGGCAGATGTCGAACGACCATCAAAGTATAACTCTGATATTTCACGGCGAATTGATAAATTAGTTCTCAAGGCTTTAGAGCGAGACCCTGCGAAACGATTCCAGAGTGCTCGCGATTTTGCGACTGAGATTCATGATGTTCTCAGCAGAAAGTACCGAGGTTTCGATAACTATAAACTGCAATCATACGTTCAGGAGCGGAAAGCAGAAATAAGCCAGCTTCGGGGAGTTGATTTTCCAAGTGTTAGCCCGCCAAACGTCGCCCCTTATTCTTCAACGGGCCCGGCAGATAAAGAGGAAATCGCGGCTGCTAGCATGAACGTCGAGAGCGAGATTCTAGAGCTCGCAGATAAGTTTCGTAAAGCGCCCAGCCTTTGGCGCTTTGTAACGATGGGTGATGTCATGTTGCGGCTGGATAATGAAGAAGGTGCTATGTCCGCCTTCCGCGCCGCCGGTGTGAAATTTGCTCAGCATGGTTTGCTCGCGCAAAGTCTACTCTGCGCAAAACGCATGCTCTCAATTGATGACGATATAGAGATTCGCAAGGAACTGGGTCAATGGGTCAATTTGGTCGGAAAATCCGACTCCCTCATTTTGCCGTACTTATTTAGACGGGGTGGTGGTGTTGAAGAATTACTTTCCGATTTACTCACTTTGACGATAACTCTCGGCGAAGCCTCCGTTCAGGAGTTGGCATTACTTCGAGCATTCGACCCGAATTCGTTTGTTCAACTTGCTACAGTTGGCCGACAGCATCAGTTTGCCTCCGAGCAACGAATTGTCGGACAAGGCGACGAAGGCAACACGATGTTCCTAATTCTTTCCGGTCGTACGGTTGTTTACATCACTGACGAGAATGACCACCGCGTATATGTCGCAAGTTTGAGTGCAGGAGACTTTTTTGGGGAACAGAGCTTCTTCTCTGGTGCGCCACGAAGTGCGACAGTTGAAGCTTTGGGTCATGTGATTGCGCTCGAAATTGATCGGAAGGTTTATGAGAAAGTGATGGCAGGAAATCCCGAAGCCTCAAGTATTCTCGTTCAATTTTATAAAGATAGAGTCGTAGATTCGATTTTTGCTATGTCACATATCTTCGGTGTCTTACCCGGTTCGAAGCGACGGAATTTGATGGAATTGTTGCACTTTAGAGAAGTGAAACGAGGCGAAGTCATTATGCATGAAGGCGAACCTGCCGAGACCTTGTTCTTGATCAAGAGCGGAAGAGGGCGCACTTACTACGCGAAAGACGGTCAGGCAGAAGTTTTGGATAACATTTTCCCGGGCATGCTTGTCGGTGATGTAGACATGGTTACCGCGTCACACCGAAAAGCGTCTATGATTGCTGATTCAGATATGGAAGTTTTTCAGTTGAGCAAGAACCAACTAGATATCTTTGTCGGTGAGACACCAGAACTGGCCAAAAGAATCCAAGAAGTCGCCTAATAAGCGCACAGATTTTGGCCTTAAGTGGCAAAAATAATCCCTCCATCTTGTGGTCTTCTCTACAATCTGAGACACATAACGATGTCCGCCAAAACGCTGCGACAATGGGATTGCATAATGAAGAAACCATACTTATCGAGACCACTCCTTGTACATTATCTAGTGACTTTTGCACTACTTTCTTCCTGCAGTGGCACTGGCTCAGACGAGTCCTCGAATGCTAAGAACCAAGCGCCGTCCGCACCGCTCATTCAAATCTCGCCAGATGATCCCAAGACGACAGATGTTCTGGCAGTCCAAATCATTGAGCCAGCGGTGGATGTAAACGGTGATTCTTTTACCTATGAGTACGAATGGTCTCTCGACGGGGAGATACAGTCTGCTCTGACTGCCGATACCGTTCCTCAAACTGCAACCAAGAAAAAGCAAAAATGGGAAGTACGAGTTTTTGCTTTTGACGGAAAAGAAAGAAGTGCCGCAGCAACCGCGGTGACTCGAATCGTCAATAGTGCTCCTACTGTGAGTGTTTCAATTGACCCTGAAAACCCAAATTCGAGTCAGGATTTGCGAGCGCAGGTTGTCGTTCAGGATGCTGACGATGAACCTGTTGAAATTACCTACACCTGGAACGTAGGGTCGGCTGTTTCTACGAGAACCTCGGAAGTTATTCCGAGTTCAGATACGGCATTCGACCAAGTTTGGAAGGTCATTGTTACTGGTTCTGATGGTGAGGAAGATTCGTCGCCTGCCGAAGCAAGCGTCAAAATTGGTAATGCTGCTCCCTCTGTTGATGGTGTGGTGATTGAACCTGCAATGCCAACTTCAGCTGACCAGCTCTATGCTCGAGTCGAAGGATTGGTCGATCGTGATGGTGATAACATAAGCCTTTCCTACGAATGGTTCATTGACGGTACAGCTGTCACCACTAATGTTTCGGAGCGGCTTGCGCCAGGGACAGCCACTCGCGGCCAGTCTGTGGCGGTATCGGTCACGCCAAATGACGGCTATTCTGATGGTGAGACGGTTACCTCTACCTCAATCGTCATTGCTAATGCGCCACCCCAAGTCTCACGTATCTCTATTTCTCCCGCGGTTGGTACGGTCGATACGATTTTTAGTTGCGATACATCGGCCATTGTTGATTACGATCGCGATTCGCTCACCTACAATTTTGTATGGCTTGTGAACGACTCCCAGGTTGCTACTTCGGAGAGCCTCGCTGTGCCTCTCTTTGAAAGGGGCGATCAACTGGCCTGTGAGGTTACTGTTTCTGATGGTACGGTGACCGTTGGTCCAGTGAGATCATCTATTGTTATTGTCCAAAACAGTGCTCCTAGTTTGGCTTCTGTCACGATCGGTCCAAATGACCCAAAAGAGCTGGATGTGATTCGTGCGACCCTGGGAACGGCAACAGATCCCGAAAACGATAATGTTGAGTTTCGGTACGCTTGGCGAGTCAACGGACAACAAGTGACCACCTCTACCACTATTGATGGCACGTTATTCGAAAGGGGGGACCAGATTACTCTCTCGGTAACGCCTTTCGACGGTCGAGACGTTGGGACTGCGGTTCTTTCTAATACCCTAATTGTCCAAAACTCTCCCCCATCCATTGCTCAAGTCAACCTGCGTCCTGACCCTGCCGGAACAAATGATGACCTCACCGCTGATATTGTCGGGTATGCTGACCCTGATACTTCTGATTCTCGACAATTTGAGTTCGCATGGACCGTCAATGGAAGTCCGGTCAGTCTTACAGTTGGTGTGATGCCTTCTAGTTTCTACGTCAGGGGCTCTACGGTGACGGTCACTGTCACGCCTTCCGACCGCACGAGTTCAGGACAACCTGTGACCTCAGCACCGCTAGTGATTTCTAATACATTACCAGAAACACCAGGAGTGACCGTCTTCCCTAGTCCAGCTTCCGAACGTGACGATTTGTTTTGTCAAATTTCGTCCGCGTCGCAGGATGCTGACCTAGATCCTGTTTCTTATACCTATGCTTGGTTAGTAGACGGAAACGCCACAACGCATACTTCATCGATTGTTCGGTCTGAATTTACTGGTCCCGGAGAACTTTGGTCGTGCCAAGTCACCCCCAGTGATGGGTATGGAAATGGTTCGCCTGGCACCTTTGATTCCTATGTCTCAGCGACCTGCGATTCGATCGAATTTGACGGAGCCGGAGACTTTATCAGCATCGATACGTCGCCGCAGGTTAACTACGGTACGGAGGCAACGGTAGAAGCGTGGGTCAATTGGCAAGGAAATCCTTCTCCTGATTTCAGCGAAATTCTGTTTACCCATCGCCCTCAAATCGCAAGCCTTGAGCTCGGAATTATTGGTACCGACAGTCAGCCCTGCGCTTGTCCAGGTCGCTCTGCCGGTCAGCTTTATTTTCGATGGGGAAATTCATGCGGGACTGATACCTGCCTTACGGCCGGAACCCCTTTGAACGCCAACCGTTGGCTCCATGTCGCAGCGGTCTATAATGCCGGCAGCGTTACGTTGTTTATTGACGGCTCGGCGGTAGACACTACGACATCAGCCGCAGCGATTCAGAGTATTGTTGGAACGTCATCTGCTGCGATTGCAGGGTTGGGGGATGGCAGTAGTTCATTCTTCGGTGGTCAAATCGCCGAAATTCGTGTTTCCACCAGTGCTTTGTATTTGTCCGACTTCATCCCAGCCTCGAGGCTTGCTAACGAAAGTACATCCATTTTTCACACGCGATTTACCGAGGGAGGAGGACAAGAAATTGCTGATCTGTCTCAGACCCATGGTCCGTCAAGGCTGACAGGCGGAAACTGGATACCTGACGGTCCAGAGTGCGGCTTTGATGTTGGAAATATTGCAAGCCAATATGCCTCTGCGTTGTGCCGATTCCGTTCCAGATGTGAACCGGTATTTTATCCATATCTTTCTACTGACGAAGCAGCTTGTGTTGCCGAAAGAACTACAAACTTTATAGCCCTCTATGGAGCATTCGTTCCCATGCTTGATCAAGGACGAATGCGCTTCGAAGAAACCGTGTTCGATGGATGTATCGACGGATTGGACAACGTTTCTTGTACTCGCGGTCTTGATGCTGCGCAATGCGACTTCTTTGTCGGAGAGCAGCTACCCGGACAACCATGTGGTGTGAGCGATGAGTGCGTTTCTGATGCGTATTGCCCGGTAGGCGCTCAGTTTGGAACCTGTGCGGCATGTACGCCACGCACTCTTGATGGCGCCGATTGTTCAAACACTGCATGTCGGGACGGTTCGCGTTGTCTTACGGTGGGTACGAGTGAGTTATGTATTTCATTTCGAGCTGACGTTGGTCAAAGTTGTGGAACTGTCGCGACCGGACTTTGCAGAGGTCGGCTGCAATGTGTAGGTTCAACGACGAGGAGCTGCCGAGAGCCCGCAGCTTTGGGGCAAACGTGTGATGACCAGCAAGTCAATGCTCCAGCTTGCAATATTTATCTGAGTGAAGTTTGCGACAACTCTCGCTGTGTAGCTGCAAACTGGGTGACTGTTGGAGATTCTTGCGTTGGACCCAACGAATGCGATGTCAATTCGACCTGCAACACCAATACTCGAGTCTGCGATGCTCTTCCCGTGGCTGGGCAACCGTGTCTGCAGGGTCGATGCTCCCCTGATCACTATTGTGATTCTAGTCAGATTTGCCGAGCAGACGTTCCCGTGGGGTCCGCCTGTACAGCAACGTCTGAGTGTCAGCCATCAAAATACTGCGTCAATAACGTATGTCAGGACTTTGTCTGGACACAGTGCAATTAGCCGTCCTGATATTAGTTGCAATCTTCATAAATTTCATCGACGAGCGTTTGCCAAACGCTAGCGATATTCGCGTGACCAAATCCATTTGGGTGCACTAAATCTAAACCACCTACCATCCAATACTCTGAGCCTGCCATATAATTCGGACAGCTCGACACTCGATAATGATGCCCATGACCCAGGAAAGGAGTATGCTGATCTGCTACGTAAACATTGTCGACTTCAGCAGCGAGATTACTGACAATATTATTGAATTCTCGCAAAAGTTCAGACTTTCGTGGGCTGACGTTGAATGGAGAGGCTGTGCAGTCATCGAAAGGGTTGAATTGCTTGTTGATAATTATTTCCATACGTCCAGAAAATTTTGAGGCGTCGTTTAGGTACGCGAATACATCGCGCCAATACCCTTCGATTTCCGGTTTTAGCGTATTGAACGCATTATTCGCGCGCGCATCTGAAGCGAAGATGTAAGGCTGTAGATCGTTTCCTCCTGCATAAAGAACCACGAGAATTGATTCGTCGCCGACATTGATATCGAACATTTGATCGGCTGCGACATCCTCTGTGACATCACCTGGGTTTGACAGATTCTCGTAAGTCACAGTGGGTTCTAAATTTTCCTTCACGTAGTTAAACAGCACTTTTGGTCCACATTGTGGTCCCTCTTTACCTCCTACACCGGTGCATGCGGGAATACTGTCTCCCAAAAAGACGAGCCGCTTCGGTTTGCAGGAGGAGCTATTCGCTTCGCCAGCGTCAGGAGTGCTTGCATCAGATGCTGCTGTTCCTGCATCATTAGTTGAATAATTCCGGGCCTTTGCCATCGGCTGCACCGATTCTCCGCAGCCGATGAACAATACTATTGTAGACATTGTCGTGATTGCGAGCAGCGGTCGATTTCGGTTGAGCATGTCGAAAACTTTACATCGTTTTACGAAGAGATGAAATCGCGGGCTTTTCCCGTAAAAGTTTAGCTTCTGTTGTTTACAGGTCTTGGACAACGAGGCCGGCAATGAACCCGAGTACAAAAATAGCCAAGAGCCACAAATAAAACTCTAGAGCACTTATACGAACAATTGCTTGTCCAATTCGAGTGGTCTCGGGTTTTGTGGAAGAACGAGGTGAAGTCGCCTTCTTTATTGCAGGAACGGAGTTCCGCTTTGCCGGAGACTCTTTGCGCAACGAGGCATTTTTATTTTTCTTATTTGTCGCAGGTACTGCCGGACTCCTTAACCTTTCAGGGGCAGTTGGTCGACGGGCATTGACCGTTTCGCCGAATTTATTGGAGGACGGCGCCTGAGGTTCAGTCTGTGGCGGACTAGACACTGCTGTTGAAGGCTGTTCAAAAAAATCTGCGCTTGTGACGACTGTTCCGACCCCTCCACCCAGTTCGTTCGTAATCTGCCGAAACGCCTGGGCGATATCGCTCATCTTATTGAACCGGTTTGTCGGGTCTTTTTCTAGCATGCGAGATACTAATTTTTGTACGGCTGGAAGCGCATTGGTGTGTCCGTACTCAGCTCGCAACTGAAGGGGAGCAGGGTCAGTTTCTTCAAGTGCCAGCAAAATTTCAACGACATTTTGTCCCTGGAACGGAAGTCCTCCTGTCAGGCATTGGTATAGACTCACACCCAGAGCCCACTGATCTAACTGTGGTTGGATTTTTTCTGCCTCGTCTTGATTCCACCGAGTGAACGACTCCGGGGCCATCGTTTGAATACTTCCCACAAACACACCAGTAGCAGTCTCGGATAACAGGGCTTCCTGATGAACCTCTTTCGCAACCCCAAAGTCTAACAGCTTAACTTGCTTCACACTTTTGTTCTTGTTGCGGGTCTGATTAATGAAAATATTAGCAGGCTTAATGTCACGATGTACTACGTTGTTATCGTGAAGGTACTGCAAGGTGTCAGCTGTCTTTGCGAAAACGTTGAGAAGTTCTGAAAGTTTCAAGTACGCATACGCCACAGTGAGGTCAGCACCGTGCAGAAGCTCCATCGAATAGGCGAAGACTTTGTGTCTTTCTTCGTCGAAGACGTCGTATATTTTGCAAAGTCCCGGATGATGTAAAGATTGGAGAAGTTTTGCCTCAGCGACGAATCGCTGTGCCACATTAGGTCCTTTCTTTCTGACCTTTTGAGTGATCAGAGCAGGGTGAAGAATTTTGACGGCCAAATCAATGTTGCGTTTTGAACAGTGAGCAGCCCAGACGGATCCATGTCCTCCAGAGCCTAGGGACCTATACAGCTCGAGTGAGCCTAGTTTTTCACCAATTTCAACCAATGTTTGAAGCTTACGGCGGATTGAGCAAAACCCCAAATTTTTAGGGAGGCAAACGTTCTAAGTGTTTGGATTTATTGGGATCAGCGTGCTGTCGAGCCAGTCACTTAGAACAATCAACTCAAACGATACACGACGAATGACCGTACCAGAATTATCAAAAACTTATTATAGAGTTCTTATGGTCTCGCACCAGTACTTCCTCTTGGGGCTTTTATCAGCTCTGTTTTCTTTCGGTTGCTCGGCGAAACAACAGTGTCTTTCCAATCAAGACTGCGAAGCAGGTCAACTTTGTATTAGCGGCTCTTGTGCTCCTGTTCCGACTCAAACCGGTTGTGTAAGCAATTCGGACTGTTCGGCCAACGAGTTCTGTGATGTCGCTGCGGGGCGGTGCTTGTCTGCGATGTCTGTGCCAATGTGTATGAACAATGCCGACTGCTCGATGGACGAAGTATGCAATCTTGCATCCGGCCGATGCGAGCAAGACACCTCCGGTCAAGGCTGTACGGGAGACTCTGATTGTCTGGACAACAAGTTTTGTGACTCAAGCACTCGCATGTGTGTCGAATGTTTACTTCCCGAGCATTGCGAATCTAACGAATGTGTCGACGGCATGTGTAAGCCTTCTGACGCCGAATGCGTTTTAGATGAAGACTGCGATCCACCCAATACAATTTGTGAAGCGAAGAGCTGTGTCGTTGGCTGCGCAATTTCGATGAATTGCGGGGAGGATAGTGTTTGCGACAGCACTACAGGTCGCTGTGTTTCTGTTACGGGTCCTTGCCAGCAAGACTCGGAGTGTGATCCTCCGCGAGAAATCTGTGAGGCCAACCAGTGCATTCCTGGATGCTCCGAATTCGGCGGTATTCAATGTACTGCTAATACCGTCTGTGATTCCGCAACGGGACGTTGTATTCAGAGCAATGAACCTATTTGTTCGTCAGACACGGACTGTAATCCGCCACAGACAGTTTGTAACCTTACTAGCGAACGTTGCGTTGAAGGGTGCCTCACCGCTGGATGTACGGCGCCTCTCATCTGCAATGAGCAATCCGGTCATTGTGTTAACTCTCTCACCTGTATGGATGATGCTCGCGAGGACAACGACGCGATTTCGCAAGCCACGACCTTGAATCTTCCTTTTCGTGAGGATCTGGCTTTATGTATAGGTGACGATGATTTCTTCGCAATTACTCTAGCCTCTGGTGATATTCTCACCTCCGCGATCTCGTTTGTTCATTCAGAAGGCGACATTAATGCGGAGCTGCTATTCAACGGTAACGTTGTAGCGTCTTCCGCGAGTTCAAGTGACAACGAATCAATCGTCTTTACCGCACAAACTGCGGGAACGTACTATTTGAGAATGAATCTCGTATCCGACAGTGGTCCGAACCCCGGGAACACCTATCGACTAGATGCATCAGTTATGACGGCGGTCTGTGGAATTGACGCTTTCGAAGATAATGATGAGAGAGATAACGCGACGATCATTGCCCCAGGAAACTATACCGCACTTAACGTGTGTCCTGGTGACGCAGATTACTATCGAGTGCTGATGAATAGCGGAGATAATTTTACTGTAACCGCGAACTTCAGCCATGCGGAAGGAGACATTGATATTCGCTTGCTCAATATTATCGGTTTTCCCGTAGGAGGCTCAAACTCCAGTACCGATAACGAGGTCGCTACCTACAGTGCGACACGGATAGGAACGCTAATCATCGAAGTCTCTTTGTATGGCGATAGCGGAAATTTCCCAGGCAACACATACACGCTCGATGTTGTCCGACAGTGAACCAGAACTGGTATGGATATTGATAATAGTCTTGCTCTTTTTCTCCTTTCTTTTGCGGGACTTGTCGCCGGCATAATAAATACAATGGCAGGCGGAGGCTCTTTTCTCACCATACCTGCCTTAATGCTATTGGGCCTGAACCCCGCGGTTGCCAATGCTACAAACAGACTTGCTATACTTATTCAGTCTGGCACTGCGAGTTTGGCGTACTATAGACAAGGGCGTCTCAAGCTCAAGCGAGGCCTTTTTTGGTCGGTCGTTATGGCCTCGGGCGCCGCCGCAGGAGCCTATGCGGCCACTGCATTAGAAGAAGAAAAATTCGTCGCCTGGTTCGGCATCATGTTTGTCGGCATGTCGGTCATATTCATGCGCAAAACAAAATTGACGGCACTTGCAGGTGAAACTAATTGGGCACGAGCTAGAAGTTTTCTTTTTCCCGCCCTGGTAGGGATCGGGTTCTATGGCGGGTTTATTCAAGCAGGCGTTGGCGTACTGATATTGCTCTGTTTGGGGTTCGTTTTAGGCTCAGACCTCGTAGAGGCGAATAGTCTAAAGAACTTTATGGTTCTCTTTTATACCGTACCGGTCCTCACCATCTTTGCGGTCAACGACCTCATCGATTATCGCGCGGGTTTTTTCTTAGCGACAGGAAACGCGATAGGCGGCTATGCCGGTGCATCGCTATCTATGCGAATAAGCCCGCGATTATTGACCTATTTTGTTTCGGCCGTAGCTCTAATTACAGGTTTGGCGCTCATTTTTCGAACTTTGTAGTGGTTGGATTGATCTCAGGACTACGACATGAGACCGTCCCACCATGCGCGAGCGGTTAGGTCGCTACAAGCTTTTGTGTAAGATCGCCTCTGGAGGTGTTGCCCACGTTTTTCTCGTCCGAGACGAGGGCAAATTACTCGCTCTCAAAGTCCTTCATCCTAATATGATGACAGACGAAGATGTCCTCAAAATGTTCATCTCTGAGGCAAAGATAGCTTCTAACCTGCGGCACCAAAATATCGTCTCGATCGGCGGGTTTGGCGAAGTTGATGAGATCCACTGTCTAACGATGGAGTACGTTTTCGGAGTAAATCTTGCGGACTTACTTCGAGATGGCTCCCAAGCGAGTAAGCCCGTTACGGTGGGGTGTTTATTATCGATTATCGCTGCTACTTGTGACGCTCTCGACTACGCACACAATCTTGCCGGAGATGACGGCACGCCAATGCGGATTGTTCACCGGGATGTTACACCTCATAATATTCTTGTTGGATATAACGGTGTGGCCAAACTCGCGGATTTTGGCATTGCGAAAGCGGTTAATCGAGGCTGGGAGACTACCGCTGGAATCGTAAAAGGAAAATTCTGTTACATGTCTCCCGAACAAGCGCTGGGTAGGAAAATTGACGCCAGAAGCGACATTTTTTCACTAGGAATTATTCTTTGGGAAGCTCTTACAGGTAGAGAACTTTTCACGGGTGCGTCACCGATTCAAATCTTCGATGCGATTCGAGAAGCTCCGATATTACCGCCGAGCCGAATCACCCCCGGTTTATCTCCACTCGTTGATGAAATTACATTGCGTGCGCTAAAAAGAGCACCGACCATGCGCTACCAGTCTGCTGCCGAAATGGCGGCGGCAATACGTCAACTCCTAAAGAGCGTGAACCTGAACGTAACGACGAAGGAAATTGCTCAGGAGATGGCCAATATATACGGCGACCAGATTGTTCAAAAAGCCTTTGTTCTTCGACAAGCCATGGCGGGTGAAGCCTCAGTCGACGAACTTTGTGACGCTCTTGAGGCGGAACGTGTTCAAGATCATCATTTTCCCATCCCGGAAGCCGAGCTTTCGTATGATGATGGTAACTATTTTACGGACAGTAGTTCTAATCATTATGCCCCTGCGAGTCCGTCACGTCCGCATTCCAGCATTCACGGAGTCGCAAGGCCGGAAGCGGAGCTCACAGAACAATTTGAAAACCCAATCGATTGGGATGATGAAGCAGAGGCTACGATTATTCAGAGACCTGCTCCGGAGGCGATACAGGAAATTATTCAGCTTGAGCCTGAGCTTGATGACTTCGAAATTGATATCGACGAAGACGCTTTCCATTCTTGGGAGGAAAGTGAAAGCATGCAGATGAATGAGGATGAAATTCTTGCTCTGATAAGCGACGAAAATGTTGCCCAAAATGAACTGCCAGAAGAACTCACCGGCAGGTTTGGTCCTGAATATGTGCGTTCATTACGGAGAAAGTCTTCGATCACGATGCCAAGGCTTTCTGCTTCGGAATCGACGGACGTTTCTAAAGCGAAAGATCCAACGACTCCATAACAAGATCCGAGGGAAGAAAGTCGTAGTCACTCTCTTCGTTTGTTTTTGCTTTAGCTAGAGAATAAGAGATGAGGAAGGTGAGTAGTGACTCACCCGTAAGATAACAAGTGAGTCATAAATAAA
>JAYZDF010000131.1:0-39488 GCA_036337945.1 Myxococcota bacterium | reverse complement strand
CATCATGTCGATGTCCGCCTGCGCGAATCTATGCCAACGCCGCGACCGGGTTCTTACCAGAATGTGCGACGGAACCGGAGTCGTCTTTCAACCGGATATGATGTGTGAGGCCAATCTCGATAATTGTAGCGAAGGAAAGCTCCGACAATTTGAGGCCTATGTGGAATGCATCGAGGCGATGAATATTTGCAGTCTTGAGGCCATCAATGCTTGCGCCTCAAAGTATCCCGGCGGTCGCAACCTTCAGTGTGCCGTCCGAGGCTAGTAAATTTTCGACTCTCGCTTTTGACCGGTGTAATCAACGTACACTGTCTTCCATTCTGTAAAGAAGTCAATGGCCGTGGGGCCCATCTCTCGTTGGCCGACACCCGTTGCTTTGATACCACCAAAGGGTAGCTGAGACTCACCACCAACGGTCGCCGAGTTGACATGCAGCATGCCGGTTTCTATTTCGTCGACATACTCCATGGCTTTCGCGACGTTGTTAGTAAATACCGATGAGGTCAGACCAAATTCAACGCTGTTCGCGGCTTCAATGGCTTCTTCCCAGCTTTTGACCCGAATCACTGAAAGGACTGGTCCGAAGATCTCTTCTTGTCCAATACGGCTTTTATAATCGACGTGGTCGTAAATGGTGGGCGCTGTGTAATAGCCGTGCGCCAAATCACCGTCGGTCAAACGCGTTCCGCCAATGAGACACTTCACGCCTTCTTCCTTGGCGACTTCGTGGTACGAAAGAACCTTCTTCATTTGGGCTTCGCCTACGGACGGTCCCATCGTAATTCCTTCGTGCATGCCGTTTCCGACTTTGACTTGTTCCGCAAGCGCCAAAACTTTCGCAACATATTCATCCGCGACACTTTCGTGAACAATCGCGCGACTGGTTGCGGTGCAGCGTTGACCGGTTGAACCGAACGCACCCATCGCGGTCGCCGCTGCTGCAAGACCGATGTCTGCGTCATCCAAAACAATAATGGGATTTTTGCCGCCCATTTCGCATTGCACTTTTTTCAAACGCGCTGCGCCGGCTTCGTACACTGCGGTGCCGACTTGGTTCGAACCCGTAAACGACAGTGCGGGGACATCAGGATGATCAACAATCGTTTGGCCGACATCATGTCCTTCTCCATGAACCAGATTGATGGTTCCTTTCGGAGCACCTGCTTCTGCGAAGATTTCGGTGACAAGTTTGGCGGTCCATGGGGTCAGGGGCGCCGGTTTGAACACGACCGTGTTCCCGGTGAGCAGCGCGGGTGCGATTTTCCAAACTGGAATACAGACCGGAAAATTCCAAGGCGTGATCAATCCAGCGACACCGAGTGGTGCGCGAACTGTGTACGCGAAGGTCTTGGGCATTTCTGACGGGATCGTTTGACCGTTCAACCGGCGCGATTCGCCCGTCATAAATTCTAGAACGTTTATTGATTTTTGTACTTCGCCCAGTGCTTCAGGAAGAATCTTTCCTTCTTCAAGACATAAGGCCTCTGCGAGTTCTTGTTTACGATCGATCATCAACTGCGTTGCTTTTGCGATGACTCGTCCTCGAACCGGAGCGGGTGTTCTTCTCCAGTCGGTTTGGGCGGATTTTGCGGCTGCGATCGCCCGTTCTGTATCCTCTTTGGTCGATCGTACGCATGGACCGAGCACATGTCGCGTATCTGATGGATTCACGTTGTCGGTCGTCTCACCCGATGAAGAATCACACCATTCTCCGTCAATAAAGTTCAGTAATTTCTCGTGGTTCGCATTCGTCATAAGCCCTGGAAATCTACCTAGCGCCTCTTGCTTGTCAAGCTGAACAGAATTAGGGTGCGTACATGTAATCGAATGTATGAAGAATCCTTGTGAACTTGACAGTGCTCCCGGGCTCTCGATAGACAAACGACTTCAACATTCATTTTTGAACAAGCGAAGGAGATTCAAATGCCCCGAAACGTAAAAGTCGGTCTAATTCAATTGGAGTGCCCACCTATCCCTGAAGGTGAAGGACACGTCAAAGCGGTACAGGAAGCGATGGAGGCCAAGCATCTCCCCTGGATAGAGAAAGCAGGTCAGGCTGGAGTTCAGATTCTCGGATTACAAGAGATTTTTACCACACCTTATTTTTGCCCAGCGCAAACGCCTGACTGGTGCGATACGGCAGAAGCGGTTCCCGGACCAACCACGGACCGAATGGCGGAACTCGCCAAGAAGTACAATATGGTGATTGTGGTTCCCATCTACGAACGAGAGATGGCGGGCGTCTATTACAACACAGCGGCAGTGATTGATGCGGACGGAACTTATCTCGGGAAGTATCGAAAGAATCACATTCCGCAAACCCATGGCTTTTGGGAAAAATATTATTTCAAACCTGGAAACCTCGGCTATCCCGTTTTCGATACCAAGTACGGGAAAGTTGGTGTTTACATCTGCTATGACCGTCACTTCCCCGAAGGAGCGCGTATTCTCGGCCTGAATGGCGCGGAGATTGTGTTTAACCCCTCCGCGACCGTCGCGGGCCTATCGCAGTATCTTTGGAAACTTGAGCAACCGGCACATGCGGTGGCGAATGGTTACTTCATGGCGGCGAGCAATCGCGTTGGAACCGAAGCTCCTTGGAACATTGGCCGTTTCTACGGAACATCTTATATCTGTAATCCACGCGGTCAGTTCTTGGCCGAAGCGAGCGAGACAGAAGACGAATTAATCATCGCAGACTGTGACTTCGATATGATCGAAGAGGTTCGACGAACCTGGCAGTTCTATCGTGACCGTCGTCCAGACACATATGACAAGATGGTGAAGCAACTACCTTAGGAGGTCTTTATGCCAACAAACAAAGAAGTTAAAGCACGTCATGACGCGGTCATGTTTCCGTGCACCGCCAACTTTTATGGTGAAGATGCAGTCGCTCTAGATCACGGCAAGGGTTCTTACGTGACTGACCACGACGGGACCCAGTATCTTGATTTTTTTGGTGGGATTCTGACCGTTAGCATTGGGCACGCCAACGACCGCGTTAACGCGAAAGTTCAGGCTCAGATGGAACGGTTAGGACATGTTTCGACGCTCTATCCGGCTTTGCCTATGGTTGAGTTGGCTGAGAAGTTGGTCAGCATTACCCCGGGAAATCTCGATAAAGTATTTTTTACCGCGTCGGGAACCGAGGCCGATGAAACGGCGGTTGCACTTGCGCAAACGCATGCGCAGTCGACGGAATTGGTCGCATTACGACATGGCTACAGCGGGCGCTCGATGCTTGCGCAGTCTCTTACGGCTCATCACACTTATCGCGGAGTTCCGACTCAGATTCCTGGAATTAAGCATGCTGCACCGCCGTACTGCTATCGTTGTCCTTACAAGCAAAAGCCAGAAAGCTGCGAGCTGGAATGCGCCCAAGATATCGAGGCCTTGATTCAGACGACCACCACCGGCCACATTGCCGGTATGCTCGCTGAGCCTATCATGGGCGTGGGCGGCTTCATTGTGCCCCACAAGGACTACCACAAGCTGGCGTCTGAAATTGTTCGCAAATATGGCGGCGTCTACATCGCAGACGAAGTGCAGACGGGCTTTGGTCGAACGGGATCTAAATGGTGGGGTATCGAACAGTTTGGCGTTGAACCGGACATTATGACCATGGCCAAAGGCATTGCCAACGGCTACCCACTCTCGGCGACTTTGGCCACAACTGCGATTGCGGAAACATACGGCAAAGGCTCCATTTCGACCTACGGCGGAAATCCGATCTGTGTTGCGGCGGGCTCCGCGGTCCTTGAAGAAATTGAAGAAAATAATTTACTCCAGAACGTTGAAGACCGTGGAAATGAGCTGCGTCAAGGTCTTGAGGCTTTACAGCAGAAATTTCCCAAAGTGATCGGTGACGTTCGCGGTATGGGTTTGATGCAGGCAATCGAGCTGGTGGTGGATGAAACTGCTGGCGACCGGACCCCAAATCCGCAGATACTGGGACGTTTGTTTACGGAAACGCGTAAGCGAAAGCTGTTGATTGGAAAAGGCGGCCTCTACGGAAATACGGTTCGTATTTCACCACCGATGAATATCACGGCCGGCGAAATTCAAGATGCGCTCAAGATCATGGAAGAAAGCTTCGAAGTGATCACCAAAGAATAGAGAAGGAAATAACCATGGGAAAACCGAGTTTAGAAATTGAAGTCAACGGTATGAAGTTTAAAAACCCCTTCGTCTTGGGGTCGGGCCCACCCGGAACCAACGGCAAAGTGATCGCTCGCGCGTTCGAGCGAGGCTGGGGCGGCGTAGTCTGTAAGACCATCTCCATGGATAACTCCAAGGTTCACAATGTAGCGCCTCGTTACGGAAAATTACGCTCTCGAGAAACCGGGGAAATCATAGGGTTTGAAAACATCGAGTTGATTTCTGACCGACCTTACGACGTTTGGCTGAAAGAGTTCCGCGAGGTCAAAGAGAAGCATCCTGATGGCATGTTGATCGCGTCCATTATGGAAGAATACAACAAAGAACGCTGGCAAAAGATGGCGACAGAAGTCCAAGAAACGGGTGTCGACGGCTTTGAACTCAATCTTTCCTGCCCGCATGGCCTTCCAGAGCGTCGAATGGGTGCAGCGATGGGTCAGTCCTGCGAAATCACCGAAGAAGTTGTGGGCTGGGTCAAGGAGGTTTCTTCAATTCCGGTTTGGGCGAAGATGACGCCCAATATCACTGACATTACTATGCCCGCGCAATCTGCGGTCGACGGTGGTGCGGACGGTATTGCGGCGATCAACACGATTCTCTCCATTATTGGTGTGAATCTCGATACGCTCAAACCGCAACCGACAGTCGAAGGTTATACCGTGCCCGGTGGGTATTCTGCCCAGGCGGTCCGGCCGATCGCTTTGCGTCACGTGATGGAACTCGGCCGTGCGTTCAAAGACACCGGCATCACCATCAGCGGGATTGGCGGCGTTGAAACCGCCGCGGATGCGATTCAGTTCATTCTGCTCGGTTCAAGTACGGTCCAAATTTGCACCGGCGCGATGCTTCGCGGATTCAAGATGATCGACGAATTAAATGCAGACCTCGAAAAATGGATGGAAGAAAAGGGCTTTGATAGCATCAACGACTATCTCGGTCACTCGCTTCAGTTCTTCTCCACCCATGCCGACCTGGCCGCCCGTCAGCTCGCCGCCAAACGCGCCAAGGCTGGTCTCTCCAGCCGCGACGACGAATGGACCGGCGACGGAATCCAAGCCGAAACCGACGCACTCACCGCGGAATAGCCCCCTTCTTGTCTGCAATATCAATTGCGTAGACTTTCCCAAAAGGCTGAAATCAGCTAAGGACTTACCCGTGGCTGGTTCAGAAACAAAAAATCACGATCTCATCTATGGCATTGATGACAAAC
This sequence comes from Myxococcota bacterium, assembly GCA_036337945.1. Classification (GTDB taxonomy): domain Bacteria; phylum Myxococcota; class Kuafuiibacteriia; order Kuafuiibacteriales; family Kuafuiibacteriaceae; genus JAYZDF01. The sequence continues at coordinate 34,120 of JAYZDF010000131.1, read as the reverse complement.
CACCGATGTTTGAAACGGTAACGCTCGGTTTTCAGCATTACCTCACGATGTTCGGTTCGACAGTGGCGATTCCATTGTTGATGGCGGGGGCTTTGGGCATCAAGGACGACCCGGTCGCCATTGGTTGGCTTATCGGCACCATGTTTTTTGTCAGTGGCATCACCACGATCTTGCAGACGACCTTCGGCAACCGTTTGCCGATCATTCAGGGTGGCACTTTTTCTTTCTTGGCGCCGGCCTTTGCGATTTGCGGCATGGCGGCACTCAAAGATGTCGGCTGGCAGGTCAAGATGCAGCATGTCCAAGGCGCAATCATTGCTGGGGCCTTGGTCGAAATCATTCTCGGTTATACCGGCTTGGTCGGAAAGATGCTGCGCTTTGTGGGACCGATCACCATCGCACCAACCATCGCCCTCATCGGTCTGTGCTTGTTCAAGTTTGGTGCTCCCGTAGCTGGTCTTCATTGGGGCGTGGGTGGTTTGACCATCGCGCTCATTATTCTTTTCAGTCAATATCTGCGACGGACGCATAGAATCTTTGAGCTCTTTCCTATTTTGCTTGCGATTGTTTTGGCCTGGTTGGGCGCGGCGGTCATGACCTATACCGGTGTCTTTCCAGAGGGCCATCCGGCGCACGTGAGCACGGCGAATCTTGCGGCAGCACCTTGGTTTCGGGTTCCTTATCCCGGTCAGTGGGGCATGCCGCAGTTTGGCGCGGCCGCCTTTGTCGGAATGTTTGCGGGCTACGTTGCTTCGATGGTCGAGTCCATTGGTGATTACTATGCCTGCGCACGCTTAGCAGGCGCTCCGGTTCCTGACGAAAAGACCATAAACAAGGGCATCGGCATGGAAGGGGTAGGGTGTCTCATCGCTGGTCTCTTTGGTACGGGCAATGGAACAACCTCCTACAGTGAAAACATCGGTGCGATTGGACTCACTCGGGTTGGTAGCCGACAAGTTGTTCAAGCGGGCGCGGTGATCATGCTGGTTTTGGGCGCTCTTGGAAAGTTCGGGGCTTTGTTCACGACCATTCCTCAACCGATTGTGGGCGGGATGTACTGCGCCATGTTCGGTATGATTGCCTCGGTTGGTTTATCAAATCTGCAGTTCGTTAACCTAAATTCCGCACGGAATCTTTTCATCATCGGCTTTTCCATTTTTATGGGTCTGTCGGTGCCGGAGTATTTCGCCAATGACGCGAACTTATTTGCGTTTGAACCCGCTTGGCTCGCGAACATTCTCAATACTCTCGGCAAGACAGGCATGGCCGTTGGTGCATTCACCGCATTAATCTTTGACAACACGATACCGGGTACCGATGAAGAGCGAGGTCTTGTGGCCTGGCAAAGCGGTGAGTAGCTCAAAAATTTTTATATACGGCAGTTTGCTCGAAGATTGCTGCAATCATCACGTGATTGCTTCGGCCAAGAAGCTTTTCGATGCTCAGACCAAAGCAGAATATGACCTGATTGATTTGGGCGAATATCCTGCCTTGGTGTCCGGAGGAGTCACTTCTGTGAAGGGCTCGGTCTACGAAATTTCCCCCGATCTGCTGGCGGTCTTAGATGAGTTTGAAGACCATCCTGATATGTACCGCCGGACCGATATTGAACTTTTGGACGGGCAAATCGTCCAGACCTATTTGTTCCCAAGAAGCTTGTTGTGGGCGCAAACACCCGTAGACAGCGGGGATTGGCGAGCCTACGTCATAGCGCGTCAAACTTGAGGGCCGCAAATCCTTGGTATTTCCCATTTTTTTGACGTGCGAATACCGAAAAGGCTTTACCCAAGCGACCCAACTCGCCAAATTCCGACCCGATGATTGGAATCGACCTTACCGGGAAAAATGCATTTGTCACCGGCGTTGCTGACGATGGAGGCTTTGCGTGGCAGATCGCGAAATCACTCAAAGCCGCGGGCGCGAAAGTTTACCTTGCGAGTCACCCTCGTACGGTAAGTATCGTGGAGCGCTTACTTCGACGAGCAGGCAGCGCAGAAGGCCGAAAACTTCCGTATGGTGTCGAAGGCGAATTTCAGCCCGACGGACTATTTGGATGTGACGTCGCCTACGACACGCTCGAAGATATCCCCGAGGAGATGCGAGACCAAAAAGGGTACAAGGACCAAGACGTCAGCATCGAAGGAGCCATGAACAAGTACACGGAGGTCTCTGAGGGAGCGCCGATCGATATCTTGATTCATTGCGTGGCCTTTTCACCCGAGATCAAGAATTCTCACCTCGAAACAAGTCGAAAAGCATATCTTTTGGCGCAGTCGATCAGTGCGTATTCTCTAATCGGTTTGTCTCGGGCGGCATTACCATTGATGAAAGACCGAGAGGCTTCGGTCGTCGGTTTAAGCTATATCGCAGCCAATCGCATGGTTCCTGGCTACGGTGGTGGGATGGCCTCAGCCAAAGCCTCCCTAGAATGTGATTCTCGAGCCATGTCGTATTACCTCGGCGAGCACGGTCACCGTGTAAACATCGTAAGTGCTGGGCCGTATCCTTCTCGTGCAGCACGTTCGGTCGGAAAAATCGACGTCATGGTGGACGAAGCTGCGGGCAAAAGCCCACTTCGCCGAGCGATTACCGCAGAAGAAGTTGCGGATGCGACGCTTTATCTGTGTTCACCCTTGGCTTCAGCGGTCACTGGAACGGTGATGTACGTGGACTGTGGTTACCACGCAATGGGAGTGTAGATGATAAGGGCTGAAGGGCTCACCAAGTTTTACGACAGTCGGTGTGTTGTTGAAAATGTCTCTTTCGAGATTGCGGACCAAGAAATCGTTGGTTTTCTAGGCCTGAACGGTGCGGGAAAAACAACGGTTCTTCGTATGCTTTCGGGTATTTTGTCGCCTTCTTCGGGAGCGATTGAAATTGATGGCCACGACCTTCTTTCGGATCCAGCCAATTTACGCTGGAGGATAGGCTTTTTGCCGGAACGTCCTCCCGTGTACGAAGACATGATTGTTCAACAATACCTCGATTTTGCGGCTCAGCTTCGGGGTCAATCAACGCATCGGGTTTCAGAAGTCACCGAGCTCACGGGCCTTCAAAGTGTTCGGCAACAGCGAATTGGAACGCTCTCTCACGGTTACCGGCAACGTTTGGGTATCGCTCAGGCGATTGTTCATGACCCAGCCCTGGTTGTGTTGGATGAGCCAATCAACGGACTCGACCCGGTTCAAATCAAAGAGATGCGAGATTTGATAACGCGCCTCAAACAACGCCACACAGTTTTGGTTTCGAGCCATATTCTTACGGAGATCAGTCAAACCTGTGATCGAATTCTTGTGCTGCAAGAAGGAAAGCTGGTTTTCAATGGCTCAGAAAATGAGCTGTCTACAAAGATGGATGTGAGCGCACAGGAAATCGTGGTGATTTTGTCGGGAGAAGCATCTCAAATTTCAACAACGCTTGATGAGTCTGCGATTGTTGCCCACTGGAAACTTGAAAAAAACTTGGAAGGTGCAATACAGGTCCGCGTTGGTCTTAAAGACGTATCGTCTGAAGAATTTGCATCCTTTGCTGTGAATGCAGGAATAGGGCTTCGGAGTATGACCCCAGTGAAGACCCATCTCGAATCTTTATTTATTCGACTTATGGGAACGGAGGCTTAGATGATAACTGACTCAAATCAAAGGCCCAGCGCAAGCAAAGCCATGTTTCTTATCGTCCGCCGTGAACTCTCGTCCTATTTTGGTTCTTGGGGCGGATGGACTCTTATCGCCTTATCCTTGATGATCGCGGGTATTTTGTTCAACACCAGAGCCGTAGGCTCGTCCGCGAAATTTTCCGCCGATGTGTTGGCGCAATTTTTCCACGACACAAGCGGCGTCGTGTTGGCCGTTGCCTTTTTGGTCTCTTTGCGAACGACCGTCGAGGAACGCAAACAGGGAACGCTTCCTCTTTTGCTCAATTCTTCACTGACCGAAGGCGAAATAGTTGTTTCGAAATTTTTAGGTGCAATGACGGTCATCGCCTTATTCTGTCTGCTTTCCGGATACATTCCTGCACTGGTCTTTTTGCGAGGTAAGGTGTCTCTGGGGCACATAGGGACGGGATACCTCGGCCTCCTTCTTTACGCCTCATCGATTGTCGCGATTGGCGTCTGGGCTTCTGCGATTGCATCAGGTTGGGTCGTAGCAGGCGCCGTAGCGGGCGCGACACTCGCACTTGGCCACACCTTCTGGTTACTTGCTCGACGTATTGATGGAGAGCTCGGAAATGTTGTCGCGTACCTCGCGCTTCATGACAAACACTTCATGAGTTTCAAACAAGGTATTCTTAGTTTGAAACACGTCGCATTCTATCTTTCGATAACTCTTGTTTTTCTCATCCTTGCCCGAAGTGGTTTGGAAAGCCGGAGGTGGTCATCGTGAATCAGGTACTCTCTCATCCTTTCTCACTTCTCGGGATGACTCTTGTCGGTCTGATTTTTCTTTTCTTAGGGGAAAGAATCCTCACCGGTCTCGATTTCGAGGCACTGCTTTGTAGCGCTGTGGGTGTCGGTATCTTGATTATCACCACCGTATTACGAGCTAGTCGGTCAGCCCAAGTAGGCGCGCTAAAGAAAAACTTTGTCACCTTCCAAAGCTTGGTTCTGCTGTCGGGGGTTTTGGCGCTGATCAATCAACATTTGATTGTCGGTGACTCTATGTCTACTGCGCACAGCGTCGTAGATATTGCGTGGTTGATTCTTCTCGCCTGCTCCCTTTGTCCTCTTCTCGCGATCGATGTGTCACGAACGGCAACCTCTCAGGTGGCTGCAGTGGAGAAAGCGAGAACCATTCAGGCCCGTAATCGAGGCTTGGCCGTTGGGTTATTGCTGTGCATTTGTTTTACCGGGAATTTTTTGATCTCCAGGCAAGATCTCCGCGCCGATTTGTCTTTTGGAAAGAAGGCGCAGGCGACGGAGCAAACCAAAGAAATTGTTCGAGATATGAGCCGAGCGATTTCTGTCACGCTTTATTATCCTCGCGCAAACGAGGTATCCGATAGTCTTCAAAGGTATTTTGCATCACTTGAAGCTCTGAGCTCGAAACTAACTGTGAGAGTCGTCGATCATGCCCTTGCAACCGAAGAAGCCTCCGAAGCAGGCGTAAACGGTAACGGCTACGTTGTTGTTGCCCACGAAACAAACAGCGAAAAGATTAAGGTCGGTACGAAACTCCGCAGCGCTCGAACTGCACTACGTAAATTTGATGCGAATTTTGCCAAAGCAATCGTCAAAGTATCTCGAGAAAAAGCGATTGCGTATTTTACGGTGGGTCACGGCGAACGAAGTATGAATCCAACGTCTGATGATAAGCGTTCTCCAGTTCGTTTGCTCAAGCAACAGTTGCAAGCCAATCGATATGAAGTGAAGCCTCTTGGAATAGCAGAAGGCTTAGGGCACAGTATCCCCAAAGACGCTTCAATTGTTTTTATCCTTGGTCCTGAAAAACCATTTCTTGCCGAAGAAATCGACGCGATTCGAGACGCGGTACGTCGCGGCGTTCGAATTCTTGTTGCACTTGAAGCAGAGCGCGAAAGTGTAACTCATGACGAATTACTTTCTATCTTTGGTCTAAAATTCAATAACACCTTGCTGGCAAACGAACGGGGTTTTGTTCGCGTTACGGGAACGAAGGCTGACCGCAATTTTCTTTATTCAAACCGGTACTCTTCACATGCTTCCGTGACGACAATGACTCGGCATTCAAATCGCTTAGCAACCTTATTTGCCAGATCCGGTTATCTTTCTAAGACGGAAAAAACTCCGAAAAGTACGCGAGTTGATATTGTACTTCGATCGTTGGACGAGTCCTTTGCGGATATCAATTCGAATCTGAAGTATGATTCGGACAGCGAGGCCAAAAAGTCGTATGATTTGGCCGCTGCGGTCACTCGAACTTCGACCCGGGGTAAGTCGGAAGAAACGCGTGTTTTTGTTCTTGCTGATGTAGACACGTTTAGTGATAAATACGTGAAATACCAGGGGAATCCATATCTTCTGGGTGATATTATCTATTGGCTTCGCGACATAAAAGAACCTGTTTTACCGACGGTATCTGAAGCTGACGTCCGAATTGTTCACAAGCGCGATGAGGATGCTCTGTGGTTTTATTCAACCATTTTGGGCATGCCATTTGCGGTATTTGGCTTCGGATTGGTCTGGATACGAAGGAGAAATCGAGCATGAAAGAGGTTAAATTTCTCAGCGCAGTTCTGATTGCCATCCTGATGATGCTTTATTTGGACACTCGCGAAGACAATGTGTCTGAATCTGATACTGAGATCACGATAGCGGCGACCAACGCAGCCGACATTACTGGTCTCAGGCTGGTAACCCGGACGCAAACGATTTCGATGGCGATAAAGAAAGACGCTGACGGTGATGAATATCCGTGGTTTCGTATTGAATCGAAATCTAGCACTCGTGCATTTGTTGCGAATGATAAAACTAAGAAGCTTGTCGCAAAATATGCGCGACTTCAAGCAATTCGCAGTTTAGGGAAAGACTTTTCTCCTCAAGAGATTGAGAAACTCAAGCTGCACTCACCAATGCGGCGGCTAGTGATTCAGCAAAGCTCTGAAAATAAAACATTTGAGTTGGGTGGCCGCACCCATGGCGCACGAGACCACTATATAAAAGCTAAGGACGGCTCAGAAGTATTTCTCATTGCGAAAAAGACAATCGCTGATCTTGAAAGTCCAGAATCAAGGTTAATGCAACGCAAAGTTATAAGCGCGAAACTAGAGGATGTTTCAAGCGCGATCATCACCGGTAAAACCAAAACAAGAGAAATTCTTCGCAAAAACAGGCTTTCGAAAAAGGACGCTTTCTGGGCGTCCAAAAAAGAGCCTGACCAACGAAATGAAACTCTCGGAAACTATATGTCGAAGCTTTTATCGGTGACAGCACGAGCCTATGGCACTCGTGAAAAGCCTCTCGAAAGCGAGAGTCTTTTACTACGTTTGAAATTACTCAATGAATCTGAGGATGTGATTGATGAGTTTGAGATTTCAAAAGGAGCGACCAAGCGTCCGTCCTATTTGATCCGCTCAAAAGCGACTCGACAAATGGCCGAAATTCGAAGAACGCTTGGAGAGCAGCTCGAGCAAGACCTTTCGAGTGTTTTGAATTTCTAGAATATGCTCAGATGAAGAGCTTTATGGTGAGCTTTTCTTAGCGCGACTGTCCTGATTTTTTGAGGAAGTGGGCGCTGGTCATAATTCGGTCTACGATTTTTGAGCATTTTTGTCGTTCGTGGTCTGACGGAATCTCGATGGTTGTAACCAAAAAACGCAAATCTTTAGCGAGATTGATAATTGTATCTACGTAGATTTCTCTGTTGTCTACATCTCTGCTGGCCCTTTCACCCAATTCATCAACAGCGTCTTCGAGTTCGAAAACATCCGCGGCGTTGGCCAAAACCTCGATGCCGTCTGTCGGTGTTGTATGATCAGAGTCAGTGCTTAGTAAGTTGATAATCTCATCGAGTTCAAGTTCCGAGTTATCAGAGGAGGCCTCTACTGGTTTGGAGTCGTGTTTCGTTGAGATAGAGGGAGCAACGATGTTTTCTAAGATGGTTGAGTCGGGTGTGTCGTTAAGCTCCCGGGCTTTTCGGAGTCCTGCCGCTGTGATGACTGCACCATCTCTCGCAGTAAGGCGTATCAGCCCTTGCGCTGCGAGCACGGTGAGTTCACTCGCGACCAGTCTTGCGGAAGCTCCTGGGTAATTATCTTGGACAAGTTTAATTGGGCTTATCTGCACTTTTGTTGTCCCAGTCTCGAAGAGTGTCCTCAAGATCGCTTCGCGCAGCTGCAGCATAGGCTATTGATAACAAGAAAAGGGACGCATTGCCTAGAGGGGGGAAGGAAGTCCCTCGCCGTCTTGACCTGCGTGACGACCGACGACATCATTGATATAGAGAACACGCGATGAGCCGCAAGATAGAGCAATTTGTGAATGCCTTGTTTCAGCTGAACGGAGATAAGCTTACTTTCCAAACAGGTACCTCTGTAGCCATCTTGGTCAATGGGCATCGAGAGGTGATCTTGGATAAACAGGTCAAAACACGCCAAATTGATCGGCTTATCATTCCGTCAATCGACCCCGAAAATATTGATGATTTCCAAAAAATCGGTGAATTTAGGTATGAGTATAGCGCACAGGCCGGTGCGGTGAATGTCCACAGCGTTCGCGAAGCGGATAAACTCACGGTTGAGATTACCCGAAAAATATCGAACGAATTTAATATTCCAAGGACACTGACTTCTGGGGCTCTAAGTCGTCCAGCAAAACGACCTCGTTTAGAAAACAAAGAGGTAAAGAACGTCCAGAACGATGATGAGTCAATTGCTGTTCCGAAACAGTTTATATCAACAAATGAGCAGCCTCCGATAGATAAGGTCCTCCGCACATTGATTTCTTGTGGTGGCTCAGACCTACACCTAACGGCGGACCAAAAACCAATGGTGCGAAAAGACGGTGAAATCACGGAGTTGCCCGGTGGCCACAGTGTCCTCGATTCGGCGCAGATTGAAGAATGGATGCTTCAAGTTGCGAGTAAACGAGTTCGCGAACAATTTCGAAATACTCACGATGCGGATTTTGCGTATGAGATAGTCGAACTGTCCCGGTTTAGGATGAATCTGTTTGTTGATAGGAACGGCACAGGCGCTGTGATTAGAACCATTCCAAGTAAAATCTTAAGTTTTGATCAACTAGGTTTGCCTTCGGTGATACGAAGTTTTTGCGAACTTCCGAAAGGTTTGGTTCTGGTTACAGGTCCAACAGGCTCAGGTAAATCAACGACCTTGGCGGCTATGATCGACCTTATAAATAGAAACCGTAACGAACATATTATTACGATTGAAGATCCGATCGAATTTGTTCATCAGTCTCAGTCTTGTCTCATTAATCAGAGAGAAGTGCATACCCATACGGAGTCATTTTCTCGAGCTCTGCGTGCGGCACTTCGCGAAGACCCAGATATTGTTCTTGTTGGCGAAATGCGGGACTTGGAAACAGTACACATTGCGTTAGAAACCGCAGAAACTGGTCACTTGGTCTTCGGAACACTACACACTAACACCGCTGCTAGCACGATAGATCGCATTATCGATCAATTTCCGACGGACCGCCAGGCACAGATACGGGTGATGCTTTCTGAATCGCTAAAAGGTGTTATTGCGCAAACGCTCTGTAAAAAAATCGGAGGAGGTCGAGTCGCTTGCCATGAAATCCTCGTCGTAAACTCAGCCGTCGCAAACCTCATTCGAGAAGGTAAGACGTTTCAAATCACATCCATGATGCAGTCCGGAAAAGGTGTCGGTATGCAGACAAATCTTGAGGCCATGATGCAGCTTGTTCGTGGGTCCCAGGTGTCACCCACTGAAGCCTACAGACGAGCTATTGATCAAGCTGCACTCAAGCAAGCATTGGAGCGAGAAGGACTCTTTATCTAAAATTATGTTGTCTACTAAAGAAATCGATAAAATTTTGAGCCAAAGCCTTGAAGACGGAATATTTTCTCGAGGAGAAAAGATAGCGATTCAAGAGATATTGAATTCTGACTTTCACACCAGCGAGCAGCTGAGTCTTTTCCGAAATCGTAGCTTTGTCGTAGCTCAGGAAGGCATGTTGGTACATGAGCCACGGCTCGTGGTCAAATGGCTTGAAGGCGTAAATAAAGTCATTCATCATCGACTTGCGAGTTTCTGCACGACGACCTCCGAGGTTCTTTTTAGTCCGTCTTTGGAATGCAGACACGCGATTCAAAATCAGCTGAAAGCCGCGAAACGTTCTATAGATATTTGCGTTTTTACAATCACTGATAATGAAATAACGAGCGTAATAGAAGGACGATTCAACGCGGGTATTGTGGTGAGAATCATTTCCGATAACGACAAAGCGGGTGACCGAGGTTCCGATGTTGACTACCTGCAAAGCATTGGAGTTGATGTAAAAGTCGACCACACTCGATTTCATATGCATCATAAGTTCGCAATATTCGATCAAAGCTTAGTTCTGACAGGAAGCTATAACTGGACTCGAAGTGCGGCACACAGTAACCAGGAAAATATACTCATCAGTGACGATAAAAAAATTGTTTCTCGCTATATGTCCGAGTTCGAAAAATTATGGGCGAAATTTTAGAGACTATCGGGTGAGATAACGTACACAGCACCTTGGTCTACGCCATTTCCGCTGCCTTGCTCCGCTCCGACTACTACGACTCTTTTTCCGGCAATTCTCCCTGTACTTATTGCGCTACCCATCTGTCCGCCGCTGCGGTTTGTTTCGCCCGTCACTGCGACAAAAGGTTGAGCATTGATTCCCCGAGGATTTAATGTGTTACCCGCCTGATTAAAGCGATGCAGCATTACGGCGCCAGTGAGTGGGCGGTCCGAGTAGCGATATCTTGGCGCACCTATAGCGAGTCCTGCGATTCCAGGACCACTCGCATCGGGGATCATTCGTAACGTAGCTCCAAAATTACCTGCTGCTGTCTCGCCGTTGAGTCTGTAGTTTGCGTTGGCGTTCGCGGGTGCAAACGGGTGCACAGTTGGAGGAGCGACATCATCTCTAACGGGTGTTACAGGTGAGCCAAGAATATGATCGCCCGGTAACATCCATACAGAGCCGACCGTTTCTGCGGCGACAATCGTTGTAATGCTACTGATTGCAAGGTCGGGAATTGTGTCGCCATCCATGTCGCTCCCACCGGTGAGAGCGAATCCCACTTGAGCGTTTGGTTCGCTTGACCCAAACGTGACAACGACAGGAGATGATTGAGCACAATTAGGTGAGCCACCGAAAAAGACTCGAAGGTAGCCTTCGTTTGTGTCCTGCCCATTTGCAAACAGCCCCTCTCCTGGGCTACTCACCGCGATGTCTGTGCAGCCATCATTGTCGATATCCCCTGCGCTTGAAACAGCAGTTCCTAGTCTGTCGTTGGCTCGTAGCCCTCTGAACTGAAAGTCAGACCGACATAGTACTTTCGTTCGGTCAGGTGAGATAGGCTGGCCATAGATGACTGTCAGAAGTCCCGCATTGCCTCGATTTCCACGATTAAATGACGGCATTCCCATGACGAGATCAGCTTTACCATCTCCGTTAAAGTCGATGTTCTCTGCTACGTTTTTAAGACCAAGGTTTGCTTGCGGGCCCCAATAGACAAAAGCTGGATTCGTTTCGACTGTTCCTTGATTAGTCCCTCGAAATATAAATATTGCTCCGGAATTTGTTCGTGACTGGGCCCGACACCCGTTTGCGTTGAGGTGGATTGCGAATTGGCCAGGCATATCGTCCCCAGGTGCAGAGATCGCATAGTCATCGATTCCATCGCCATCGAAATCTCCCAACTTGGCGACAGTGCTTCCGAATTCGTCTTGTGAAGATAGCTCTGGAAATGAATCGATAGTAGCCGTTGCAAACAAGTCGAATCCTGTTTGTCCGCCCAGGTAAATAAGTGCGGCACCGGTATTAAGTCCCCGGCCACGTAGGTCTGCCCCAGGCGCACCCACTACGAGATCATCGTCACGGTCATCATTGATGTCGCCAACCACAGCGAGTGATGCGCCGACTCGGACCCCGGAGGCATCTGAAGGAATTTCTAGTGCTTCAAAATTTTGTGTTTGATCGCTGGACACAAAAAGCGGAGCGCCGACGAATGGACCGTATAATTCACTGCGGCTTGCAAAAACGACCAAGTCATTGATTCGGTCTCCGTCGAGATCTTCGATGACCGACACGCTCAGGCCGAAAAAGTCTTGAGGGCTCATGCCACCATAGGTTCTGTATGGCATTCGAGAAGGCATTGGTCCTGCGCGTCCGGTAAAGATCGTGACGGCCCCGGTATCGTCTGTTTGACCGGCTTTTTCTCCTAGCGGTCGTCCGAAGATCAGATCATTAATGTCATCGCGGTTGATATCACCGACAGCTAATGAGAAGCCCGTTAAGTTGTTTGCGGTAGGGTCAGAGAAGGACCATTCTGCTTCGTTGACATCTCCCAGCTCCATCACATCATCTGTCGCAATTGTATCTTGACCGCGGAACACGTAAATCGAACCTCCAGCTCGCCCGGGTTCAGCAAGAATAAGCTCGTCTCGTTCATCGTTGGTGATGTCTCCGAAAAGTATCGTTTGTCCTAGTTGTGCATTCGCGTCCGAGCCCTGGTAGGCGTACTTCGGATAGATACTCACACCACTGTCTGAACCGGTGTGAACATAGACAAGGCCGGTTCCATTCATGAAGTTCGTAGATGAGACCGCAACTTCGCAAAAGCCATCGTTGTTAAAATCGCCCGCAGCGATCGCTTGACCGAGCTGTAGGTTTGTCTCACCTGTCCAGTCCCCGTTATTTCTTCTGAGCGAGCCGTAGAAGATTTGGTCTGCGTTGCTCAAAAAGCCAAAGTCCGGATAATTCAAGAAAATGTACAGAGCGCCTTGGTCTGTTCGTACATTCTGCAGAGCTCGATCTTCTGCAAAGGGAGCAGTCACAGCAATGTCAAGCCGACCGTCTCCGTTGAAATCACACAGCTCCAAAGCTGCTCCAAAATTGTCCTCGTCACCGCGTCCACCGATGACTTGAAATCGCTCTTCCTCATACAGACCGCCGACTTTTCCGCGAAAGATATAAATCCCTCCACTGTTGACTGCGTTGATGTCTGCTTTCGGTGCTGAAACGATGAGATCGTCGATGCCGTCTCCTGTGAGGTCGCCGGTTGCGATTTTAGAACCGAATTCATCACCGCGACTTGTTCCACCCAAAATGAGTTCGGGTTGCGTTGACAGGCCATCGGCTTGACCTCGATAGATGTATACTGCTCCCGCGTTGTTTCCTGTGTGGTCTGCTTCGGGCAAGCCAAAGACAAGGTCTGTATGCCCATCGCCGTCGATATCTCCAGGCGCGTCAAAATCTGCTCGATTGGTAAGGTCTCCTCCTCGAGTCGTTGTGACCGTTTGTGGAAGGACAAAGGTGACGAATGCATCACCGAATTGACCTGTGAATTCGTCTTCTATCTGAAAGGCGACAGTGCCTGGAAGGTTGCTATATACATCTAGGTCTAACAGCTCGACATTTGGGTTATCAGAGATCAAACGGTAGCTGCCTGACCCGCCGGTTATGCGAAGACGGTAAGTGTTACCAACTGGCACGTGAACCTCAGTGGGGTTCGCAGTAATTTCTGAGCTGATGTCGACGCGAACAAACAAATCGTAGAGTTCGTTTGAGCTCGTGTCGGTGACTCGAATAATGTCTTCTCCATCTCGATCACCCGCGGAATAAAAGCCTTCGAGAGATACAGTTCCGCCCGAAGGGCTCCGATACATTTCGTACTTGAACTCCCCAGAGCCGCCATCAACTTGAATTTGGAATTCTGTATAAGGAGGCACATCCGCTCGAGTGGGCAGCACGTTCATATTAGATACGATTTCGATGGCCGCGCTCGAAGTCCCGATGCAGTTTTCGTCTCGTACGCGTACGATGTCATTTGTGGACTGCAGCTGGCCCGAGAGATAGGCCCCTGTGGTTTCGTTGATCCGTCCGCCTGATTCTGATTTCAAAAGGTCGAAAACATAGTTGCCTGTTCCACCGGTCACCGAAAATGAAGTGAGCGCGACTGGAGTGGTCGTGAGGTTTTTCGGTGATATCTCCAGGGGCGGCCTGCAAGCCGTTTTTCCTGGGTTTCGCTCAGGCCACCCAGCGTCGGGCGGTAGAAAGCCAGCGTCGCTCACACGGTCTCCAGGCGTGATTCTGCCTCCGGATTGAGTCGGGCCAGGGATGGGCAGGGCAATGTTTTCGCACCCGCTGATCGCCCAAATCGTTCCGATAAGAAAAGATAGGTGTTTACCCTTTTTGAGAAAAAATCTTTGCATAGGACTTGATCGGCCTTCGTCTTCTAGGGTAACAAGGACGTGCTTCTTGTCAATGGCTCGGGAGGAACTCCAATGCGAAGAACGATGCGTTCGTTTTTTCAAGTTTGGATCGCGACTGGGGTGTTATGTGCACCCGTTTATTCTCAGGCACAAGACCAATCAGGAAAAACAGATGAAATAAACAGCTGCGGCGCGGAAGACGTGCGGCTGGAAAAGGGCCGCTATTTGCGTGCCATGTCATTAGACCTTCGGCAGAAACTGCCGACACTCGAAGAGTATGCCAGGGTTTCACCCGACGAAGAGGGCCTCGATGCTCTCCTCGACGAGTGGCTGGCTTCCGATGAGTTTGGCGACCGGATGATTCGTCATCACCGCTCTCTCATCTGGAACAACCTGAGCAGTGTCCCTCTGCTGAACACGAAAGCGCTGCTGGTGACCGACAATAATGGTATCTACTGGCGCCCCGATTCTGCGAGGACTTATCGAGGTTCAGACGTGGGATGCCGCAATGTTCCGTCCACGACGGATAGTTCCGGTGAAATTGAGTACCAAGAAGGCGAAAGAACCTACATGGTCGACAATATGCGCGTCACGGAACAAACCAAACGCGAGGGTTTTGTTGAGGTAGAACCCTATTGGGCACCAGGTACAACCATCAAGGTTTGTGCTTTTGACGCTCAGCAGGCGGTCACGACAGGCTCCGGAACGAGTTGCTCGAGCATGGCTGGCTATGATGACCCGCGGTGTGGATGCGGTAATTCACTGCAGTACTGCGTTGTTCAGTCTATCGTTCAAGACGTCAATCGCGCCATTGAGCACGATGTTGACCGACGGATCAAGGCAGTCATTCTCAATGATGAACCGTACACGGAGCTGTTCACAAGCCGCCGTGCTTACGTCAACGGCCCGCTCGTACATTATTATCGTTATCAAACTGGCTTTCCTCAAGACGTCTCATTAGAGCCCGCCCCGGTCGACGTCGAACGTTTGCCAAACTTGAGTGCGACAGCGAAAGACACCTGGAGGGAAATTGAACTTCCGCCGCATCACGCAGGTATTTTGACCAGCCCAGCATATCTTCTTCGATTCCCAACCAATCGAGCTCGCGCTGATCGATTATTCAACGCATTTATGTGTTCTCCGCTGATTCCGCCCGCTGGTGGTCTTGTTTTCAATCAGACCCGTCCTAATCCAGACCTTCAACGTCGAGATGGATGTAAGTACTGTCACGCGAATCTCGAACCCACCGCAGCATTTTGGGGACGATGGGGCGAACTCGGTGCCGGTTATCTCGACCCACAAAAATTCCCTCCACGTCGCGCTGATTGCGAAGCATGTGCACGTACCGGCGAACAGTGTTCTGAAGAGTGCCGGCGTTTTTACATTATGGATGCTTTGACGGTGGAAGAAGAACCGTACCTCGGGATGCTGAAGTCTTATCAATTCCGACAGTCCGTGCACGAACGACACGTCGAAGAGGGACCAAAGCTTCTCGTCATAAACTCCGTCGTTGATTCTCGGTTTGGTGATTGCGTCTCTCGCAAGATCGCGTCCAGGTTGATGGGAAGAGAACTTCTTGAAGAAGAGAACGACTGGCTACAAGAATTGGCTAAAACATTTGTTTCGTCAAATTACAGCTACAAGTCACTCGTAAAAGCGATTCTCAAAAGCGAGAATTATCGGAGGGTCCAATAATGAACTTCCTGAAGACCGCAATTTGCAGCGTCGCCATTGGCGCTATGTCAGTTGGCTGCGTCAAGGTTATGGATTCAGCGGAAGAACAAACCGTTGAAAACATGAACAACACGCCGAGCACGAATCCAGGACCTGGAAATGGTCAACTTGACCCTGGTCAAATGACCGACATTGATCCGACGAAACCTGTCGCAACGGCCGGGCAACGAAGCCGACGTCGTCTCGACCTCGATCAACTTCAAGTTGCTCTGACTGATGCAACAGGTATGACCTGGACCGAAGAACGCGACGGACAAACGATTAATCGATTTGACGAACTCGCAGAAACTTTAGGAAAGCCAGATTTCGACGGGATTACCTATGAAGAATTGGCACCTACGACTACGTTTCAGCGTTTTCTAGATGAAGCATCTTTATCTATTTGTCGCAAACTCATTGAGGAAGAACAAAAACGAGCACGAGACGAACGAATTTATTTTGTTCATGCAACTTGGGACGATGATTGGGCATCACAGCCTGAAAAAATCACCCAAAATCTGCAGATGTTGCTCCTGCGTTACCACGGTCGCGAATATGATGTTGAATCTCAACGTCTTCGTTCGTGGCTAGCTCTTTATCAACAAGCTGAAGCGGCCGACGGAGCAGTTCCGTTGACGGCATGGACAACCGTATGCGTCGGACTCCTGACCCATCCGGATTTCTTTACATTCTAATAGGAGAAAGAAAGATGACAAAGCTAAGATGTGATCGCAGAAATTTCTTGAGAGGCGCTCTAGCGGCTGGAGGTGCACTAACCGCCTTTAGTGGTCTAGGACGGCACGATCAACTCGCGCATGCTGCGCAACGTGAAGAATCCGATACTTATTATGTGTTCTGCTACTTTGGTGGCGGCTGGGACATTTTATTAGGATTGGACCCGCGCGACCCTGTTCAGTTCGGTAGCGCCAATATGCGGCAGACACGGATCCAGGCCGGCTATGAATTTTTACCCGGGAACCGTAATGTGATCCGAACTCCATTCGGAACGGACTTCGGTCCTTATATTGGACGTCTGCAAAACTACTCGGACCAAATGGCGGTTGTTCGCGGCATGAGTATGGAAACGGTGAGCCACGGAGTAGGGCGTAATCGATTTTTGACTGGCCGACAGCCCATGGGCAACATGGCTGAAGGCTCATCTGGCGCAACCTGGCTTGCGGCAGAGTGGGGTCACAAAGAAATTATTCCAAACCTCGCACTGAACGTTCCTACGTTCAACGTCGATCAACCGACGTATGCTACTGGTTTTGCAGCGAACCAAGTCGATGACTTGTTGACCTCGCTTGAGCCCGCAGGTGGAGACATTGAGATGGCGCAACGATCGATTCTTAATCGATTTCTAAATCGGCAATCACAATGCGAATACGCCAAAGGGTCGCCGACCCTCCAGACAGCAGAAATTTCACGACAAAGTGCTCGTGAAATTGCTTCCGGTTCATTAGCCCGTAGATTCGACTTCTCAGCTGATACGCCAGAGATGGAGGCGCTTCGTGACCGATTTCGCTTAGGCGGAAATAATATGGGCATGGGCGGGGGTCGTGCTCGCGGTGCACTTGCTGCTCAGGCAATTACCGGTGGAGTGAGTCGCGTAGTTAGTATGTCTGTAACAGGCGGACTGGATACCCATGGTGGTGCGGCATGGATCGGAAGCCAGGGCCCTCGGCAGCAAGAAGGCTTCAATGTCATTGCTGACCTCGCCGATGAATTGGCCTCGAAAGAGTACAAAGAAACAGGTGAAACCTGGTTGGACCATACGGTAATTGTGGCATTCAGCGAATTTAGCCGGACGCCATTACTTAATGGCAACATGGGTCGTGATCATCATATTACGAATGCATGTATGCTTTTGGGAGGCGGTCTCAAACCTGGCATTTATGGACGTGCTTCCGATGTCGGTTTACGTCCACAGCCAATGAACTTGAAGACCGGTGAGATTGATTACGAGAACGGAGTTGTGCCTAAACCAGATCACATCTACCAAACGCTTTTCTATCACGCTGGCTTTCAGAGAGATGATGCCGAACTAGGCGTAGGCCCCATCGAAGCCATGTTCAAAAGTTAGTCGCGAATAGACTTTCTACCAAAAAAGCCGTTCACCTCAGTTAGGCGAACGGCTTTTTTTGTTTAGGGTGCAAAATAAGCTCTAGGTCAAATCACAAATACGGCGTGCAAGCTGAGTTTCACCTTCAGCTGGAGTAATATGAAAATATGTTAGGCCGACTCGCGACGGCAGTTTTGACAACGCTCAGCTTATCTTCGTCTTTTTCATGTGGTCAATCGTCAAGATCTTCCAAGATAACATCGCGAATCTATACTCAAAACGAAAAACGATCTTCAACAACGGTAACGAGCACAATCAACCCAAAGAAATTACCGCCCCCAACAATACTTGCTGCTTATCACGGTCTTGATGAGCTTCCATTTATAGCTTCAGTCCCTTGTTTATCTTGGGTTCAAGGAAAAGACGGTATGCCGGTCACCTTCTCGGTGCAGCTGGACAACGAATCTTTGTCGTCCGAAAAGTTTGTCGTCGAGACTGCCTCCGGAAAAAAGGTTACACCGAAATGTGCAACTTTGAGACCGGCGATGGAACAATTGGAACGCCGAACGGTATTACTCGCCGGAGATTTTGGAACAAAGTTGTTGCCTCCGCGAGCGGTACAGGTCGTGGGTCCTCTATTAGATATACACGGCCGCAGTCTCTTGGGCTTGCGAATTGAAAAGGTCCGGCCACTTTCTGGTGCTGGACCAAGACTCATTATGGCCGAGCGATTTGATCCAAAGACGCCGGGCCTTCAAGACGAATGTCCAAAAAATACAAAACAGGTCATCCAAACGATCTGGGAGGGCGGAGTGTCTGGCCCCAACGGCGCAGACTTGGGAGAAGCTCAGAGACAAGGGGTCACGGTCCTCCTCGATAACGGTCGCAGAGTTCAACCCGTCATGCTTGCGGATGATGACCCAGATAACTACGTTCACCTTTGCTTGGCCGAAGATTCTAAAGCGGTGTCTGTTTCTGTGTCGGCCGCTATTTTTCATGACCCCGCAGATGTTGCTAACCCAAAAACAGCCATCAAGATTGTCGATGGTGAGCGATAAGAATCAGGTGATTATCGTCACACTGTGATCCAAAACATGAGAAATAAATTTCTCAGTATTTTCGTTGTGACGCTGGTTCTGCGAAACCTTTTTCACCGTTCGAGTTTCTAACTAATTGAGTTCAGGTCATAAGTCACTTGGAACAAGGTTTGCACAACTATGCAGCCATGAAAGAGAGTCCTTTATCCAACGTATCAAATATCATTATTCATCAGACAATCATTCTCCTTGCTGCGGTAGCTGTCTTCACATTAACGTTCTCTCCAAGAATTAGCTTTGCACAAAATATTGAAACAAACTCCAGGATCAATACCACCACGATATCCCCACAAAAAACACTTTTAAACTCGGGGGTTCGAAAGCCTGTTACCTCTCAAAAGTGGGTTCAAACGTGTGAACGGGAGCTAGACTGTGGACCGTATGCGACTTGTGTCATCAATGAGGGGCAGGGTCGATGTGTAGAACTATACCCCATCTCGCAGCAGATTCGTCTCGAGAATAAGCGCAGACTTGCGGCAGACAGCAACAAAACAGAATCAAAGGTGACAAGCGGCAACAGGATTGCCGTCAGACTGTTACTGGTGACCGGTTTCCTCGTGGTTGGAACTGTGGGCTACATATCGTTACTTGAAGATTTAGACGCAATTTTTTAGAAGGCGATGCTAGTTCGAACAGCCAACAGTAACCGGGTCGATAGGCATCTCTTTGGGATCAGCGACGTTCTGAAGTAGGTTACTGGTCGAGTAATACCGATTGTAAAGCTTAAGCAACAGACATCGCTCTTGGACAAATAGATTGAACGTTCCGTCTACATCGCCGGCATCAAGTAGTGCCACTGCTTGGTTATATTTTTGGTAGGCATTCGCCAGAGCACCGTCGGGTCGATCAACCGTTGACAAGGGTGTCGTTCCTGGAACGTTCGCGGCTTCGGCGTCTGGAAGCACAAGCGGTGGATTTGTTCCGATTGCGGCGTTGGAAGTAACCCAAGGTAGGCCGGTATCGGATGCATACATCGTTACTTCTAGCATGTTGAAAAGAGCCAAAGCCATGGCTGCACGCCAGCGGTGCGTATGAACCAGTGCCTCAGAGATGTTGCCTAAGTTTTGCGCCATATCGTTCAGTCGTAAGTAGCATCGTGCAAAAACATCATCGGCAAGTCGGCCGTTGGGGTCCGCTAAGACATCTAGACACGCATCCGTGACCGCAACATCTGAAATCGAAATCAAATCACCTTGTTCGTCCGGATCTGAGGAAGAACCTTTGTCGATCACGTCCATGATCTCTTCGAGTGAGCGCCTTTGGGTTGTGAATGGGTTCGACAAGCTGAGCGAGATTTCATTGTGAACAATATTTTTTAGGACATTTCTGGTCTCTGTGATCATTCGAATGACGCCGAGGAGCCTCTGTGGGTTACGTCGAACGCCTGATTCCAGAGGATATCCAGGATTAGTTGCAAGATTTTGCATCGCTTGGTTCCAATCTGATCGAACTTCAAGCCAGCGTGACCGCAGTTGGACGAAGTCGGCGTGAAGCAGTGCAATCTCGTCGTACGCTTCTCGTGCCGTATTCCCCACTTGCATCCATCTCCCAATCCTGGCGTCAAACGAGGCTTCTTCGAGAAGTTCACTTGCTCTGTCGAAAATGGGTTGGTCACGAACAGCGACAATTGAGTTCAACTCAGTATGATAACGGCGAATGTCCGCAAACATCCCTCGTGCAAGTCGAGCAGGATAATCTTCGAGGCCATCTTCCATACTGGCAGCATCAACCGCTTTTTGAATTGCCCTGTGATTTCTTAGATACGAACCATCGTCATACGGTCGAGTTTGTTCTGCGTAAGAGAGAGCTACTCTTAACTCGACCTGAGCATCTTGGAGTTCTGTTGGCACGTTTGATGTAGGGTCATTAGCAAAGTTATCCATTTGCGCAATGACCGACCGTAAACCGGTCTCGTAAGTTTGAGTGCGTAGTCCAATTTCTTTGATAGTTCGATTACCTGCAGCGTCGACTGCGTGCACTGCTAACCGATAAGGACTGTCTCCCACATTATTCCAGCTGCGAATTCGTTCAATTTCAAGAATGTCCTTGCCTTGGCTACACAGGCTCGACCCGCCGCAGACCAATCCGCCATGAAGTCGCTGCCCGTAAGCCAAAGGTGTACCGGTCACTGGTGTTTGCTCCACAATAATAGCGATTGAGCTGGTCGCCGATTGAGAAGGGTCAGGAACGAGCCACACTTCGGTTCTATCCATGCCGCTGCTTGCATTGTTAAGTGGTTGAGTAAGCGCAACCTTCTCCGGCTCATTATTTTCTTGAGTATTATCGGTTCCCAATTGCCCGTGATTATTTTTTCCTGAGCTATCTTCGACAATTTGTCCGTTACGATTAAATCGGTAAAGGCCGAATGTGTTTGCGGTGGGCACAAGTGCGCGGCCAACTCCGCCTCGATAACGATTGCGAAGGTCCTCTGAGTTTACAGCATCCTTATTGAACACCACATTTGATACCGAGCCATTGAATTGACCAGGACCGATTTGAATAGGCGAGTTATCCAGCGCAACGGGCCCCGCGAGACTCTTTTGTGCGATAGGATTCGCGTCGATATAAAGTCGAAGCGACTTGCCAGTATAGACGCCAGCTATATGATGCCATCCTGCATTCGCTGCTGCGAACGGCGGTACGATATTCTCTGAGGTCACCACACGT
The DNA here is from genome assembly GCA_036337945.1 of Myxococcota bacterium. Classification (GTDB taxonomy): domain Bacteria; phylum Myxococcota; class Kuafuiibacteriia; order Kuafuiibacteriales; family Kuafuiibacteriaceae; genus JAYZDF01. Next base: position 12,712 of record JAYZDF010000131.1, on the reverse strand, counting down.
GATCGCTGATCAGTAGTTAGGCTAAAGTCGACGTGTCCATCTCTGATTACAAGACTAAAGCTGCTTTCATTGTTTGCTAAGGCTTTCGATAGGATAGTTCCAGCGTTTTGTTGGCCAGGTCTAACCCATGCTTCGACAGATAGTGTATTCCCAAGACCGGTTGCCGCTGCGTCAAACGGAATTGTTACAACTTCAGCGTCCTGCTGGCGACCAGCAAAATCTACTGCGCTAGAGAGCGCCGTTGGCTCCCAAGCACCGTCAGCGGCAATAATTCGGCTGAGATCGAGTAGCTCACCGTTAAAACTGTACGGATATGTCGCGGGATCCGTAAGGACCACATCAGTCTGGTCAAGAATCGGCGATAAGATCACCGGACCTGTCAGGTCGATACCAAAACCTGGAATCGTTCCAGAACCGATGCCTCCACTGGTATCGAGGGCGAGCACAAGGATGTTTGCGAAATTTCCCTCACGTGTAAATGTCGCACTGTATCGATTGCATCCGCCTAAGCCTGGTCCGGATGGCGCTCCCAGGTCCTGAATTGGAAGATCAGGTGCGGGACGAATCTCTGGTAGTTCGAACATCCCGTTACCCGCGCAAAGGTCGAAAACCGTGGTTACGGCTGCGTTGTAGAATTTGCCCGCGACGATTTCTTCATTTCGAGATGTACTACTTCTGTGGATTACATCGATTGTACCGCGAACAACATTGAATACTTGTGTTTGTACCGTTTCGTTACCGGCGGGATCTCTCGCAGTCCACGTCACTGTATAGCTTTGATTTTCTCCGTTGGATCCTAAGTTCCAGCAGTCTGGAGTTCCTGACAACTCAACAGTGAGCTCATTTTCTGGATAACCGTTATCAGAAACAGTAGGCGTCGGCGGTATGAATTGAAAGCATCCAGGTAATGTTGTTTCAGGAGTATCGTTATGGGCAATCGTGGTTTCCGGTAAAGGTGGAGTACCTTCAAAGGTCGGCCCTGTGGTATCAACGATGATTACGTTACGGCTCGCTCTACCCACGTTCCCAGCATTGTCGCGCACTGTGAAGTTTACCGTAGTATTTCCAAGTTGGAAGGTGGGCGGTGCACCGTCAATATCGAGATCATTATCACAAATGTCGACTGCCCTTTGCGGATTGACTTGCAGTGGAGTACCCGCCGGGTTTGATGCTTGGCGAACAAGATCTGGTCCACCAACGACTTCCGGAGGAATAGTGTCTCTTACAATGACCGTGCTGTTATCAATGCCTTCGTTTCCAGCATCATCTGTGGCCACCCAAATAATTGGATTGTTCCCGAGAATAAAACGCGAAGGTTCAGGATGAGCAGCACAGCGACCCGCATCGCAAACTTCATCGGTCCCACAATCGGCGTGACTCGAACAACTCACATTGCTAGCAGGCTGAAACCATTCAGTGATCGGGGTACGAGTCCCAACGTCTTCAGTGTATGCGCGAATCGTAGGATTTTGGTCGTAATCATCACTCGCCACTGGGGTATTAACGAAACCAACAACAGCAGAATCATACATGCTTGTAGCGCCTGGGAACATTCTTACAACTTGGCCAAAGCCAATATCGTTTGCGTTTCCTGAGCATTCAACACTTACGTTTGCATCTGCCGTAATGGTAGGTGGGAAGCGATCTTCCGTGGTTCGAATACTTCGCGGGGAGGTTGTAATTTGTTTTCCGTCGATCGTCGCCACAACTCGATAACAATAAAAGTATCCTTGTTGTAAGCCACCGAGATAGCGGTGATGGTTCCGTGGGTTGCTGCTGAACATCGCCAGATTATTTTCCCAGTCGAATTGACCGGAATCTACAACTGATTCAGCCCCATAATGGCGGCCTCGAACTCCCGCGAGTTGCGTTCCAGAGTTTTCGTACAGCGATTGCACGCCGTCGGCTTCTTGGAAATACCAGTTGCCTGTCAAAAAGCGGAGCGGCGTCAATTCAATATTGGGCCCAATACTGACGTGTCGGCTAATCTCGGTCGTTGAAATTGCGCGATAGTAAATCGCCAGCGAGCTGATGAGTCCAACGAAACCAGAGTTGGCTTCGCCGCCGAGGATTACGTCGAGTAATCGAGGGAGTTCTCCTTCGACCAATCCTGAATGGCGTGAGTTGTTTACACGAACACCGTTTATGTACAAACGGAGTTCGGTTGGAGACTTCGTGACAGCGAAGTGAGTGTCGTAGCCTTCTGGGATGCGGTTCGGACTATCGAGCTGTCGTAAACCTTGAGACGTTGTCACTTCAAATCTAAACCTGCCATCTACCAACGAGAGTCTGATATTACCGTCGCGTGCGGAAAGTATCTGCCGCGACTGATTAGGAACTTCTGGCCGAATCCAGGCTTCAATTGAGAATTGATCCGCTTTTACGATATCTCCAATCAGTGTAGAAATATTGTTCCCATTAAAGTGAGCTGCACTCGAAGCGGGCTGACAGGGTACTGCTGACGTATGCTGAACAACCGCAGTAGCATCGGCAGTTGTTGTGGCTGTGATAATTACTGCACCTAAAGTTGGTGTATCCGTTCTAGGGGAGTCAAAACTAAACTGAGGTAGAGCAGGTGTACGCAGGACGCCGGATTCGATTCGTGTCGTTCCTCCACCAGTTGACGCATCAAATACGATAATGTCACTCGCTTCCATGTTTCGTGGGGTCGCGTTTTGACCGTTTATGAGATCAGCAATGCGTCCCGAGTCAGCTGTCGAGTCGTCGCTAGGCGCATCGCCCATGGTCCACCAAGAAACGAGACCAGAAGACGTTGACTGGCGTTGCAGGTCGGGAGGTGTTCCAGAGTTGTAGACTGTTGCAATTTCAGTTCCCGTGAGAGCCCGATTCCATAAAGCTGTGTCGTCTACGGTCCCGTGGAAATATTGATCGTAGGCGCCCCATTTTCCTTGGCCAATCGTGAGGGAACGATCGGAAACTGCAACAGTTTCAGACCAATTACCTGTGGTCGCTAAACTACCGTTTACATAAATGCTCGCAGTACCAGCAAGTCGATCGTAGACCGACGTGATGTTGTGCCAACTGCCTACGGTCAAAGGAGAGGTCCAACCAGAGCGAATTGCTGCGGCGGAATTACCGTCACTGAGCATCAGACCCGCTTGGCCATTGCTATCAAGCTGGATGCTATAAACGCCTTGCGCTTCAGAGGAGTGTGATTTTGCGATGAGCGGAACAAACCGACCGTTTGCTGGGTAGCTGTCGATCCAAATCCATGTAGACATGGAGAAGCTTCCCGTGAAGTCCAAGCTCGCATCATCTGCCACTTCCATATATTCATTGAGACCATCAATCCGGACGCCGCGTTCAGCAGATACCTGCGCTCGGCTAGACGCTTTTGCGTACCAGCAGTAACGTGTGTCTTGAGCTAGTCCACCAATCGTTGAGTTCGTGGAGGTACGTGTTGTGTATACGCGATGCGCAATTAAGGTTCCCGTTTCGTCTTCACATCGACCAGTTCGAGGCACATGCCTAAGCTGAATTGTCCATTGTGAAGGTGTTGCGGCCGCGACTGTAAAATCCACACGCTCTGGTTGGGCTACTGGTGTGAACTCTGCGGTCGTTATTTCAGGAGTAGTTGGAGCGAAGACTTTCCATGCAGTATCTCTCGACGTGATATTTCCTCTACGGATAACGAGACCGTCAGTTCCGTTGTGATTTTCGAAACCTGTGGAACCTGCGCGAGTGATTCCGGTATCTCGCGTGATTAGACGGTGTCGAATCTCAAAATCTCCCTTGCCTTCGAAGAGTACAATTTGAAATGTTGCAGGATGGGTATTTGGGCCTCGGTGAGGGACATCGCTGTATTGCACAATGAATCGCCGATTCGGTGCGCTACCGAGCGTTTGGTAATGAACAGTACCTCGTCGCGGCTCAAGGTCGACCCAGTAACCCGCGATAACTGCGTTAGGATTATTGGTGTTGGGGAATGATGCACCCGAACAGCAACCACTTCCTTGTCCACTCAGAAACGAGAGAAACCCGTTCGAGGCAACTCGAGTCGTACTGAAGTCGCGTCCGTAATATAGGAAATCGAATCCGATAGGTATCGCAGAAGAAACACTGTTACCACCGAGATTGAGTCGGGTCCCGCTGCTTGAAATATCTTCCCAAGAGAAAAAGACTTCTTCCCAGGTATACCCAAAGTTGTCGGGCCCGCGATTGACGACGTTCAACCAGAAAGTCTGGTCGTGACGACCGCCATCACCGTCAGTGGCTCGAATCTGAACTCGCTGAGGTCCATCAAAACCCGTTGTGTTGTTCCAAACAAGAAAACCTCGCGACGGATGAATGTTCATGCCATTAGGTCCTCGAATCAGACTCCAAGTTATGGGGTCACCCTCTTGTCCGTTGTTATTGGCTGGGTCTGTTGCCACCGCGCGATAAATATACGGGTCGCCTGCGGCAACCGTGGTGTTCGGCTGACTAATGATTGTTGGCCGAAGGTTCGATATGTCGACTGTGCTTTCAAGGACAGTGCAAGCACCGGAAGGCTCGCAGGCTCTAAGCGCAATCTTCTTCCCTACAATCGGACCGTCTAGGCTACCTGCGTCGAAAGTTGGAGTTGCCCCAACCGCATCATCAAAGTTCAAGTCGTTATCAAAGTCCCAATTGAAAGTGTTGCAGGCGCTGCATTGACCAAACAAGGTTATGCTTCCACCTTCGGCTACGTAGTAGGGTCCGCCAGCAGAGTTTTCTTGAGGTGCATCTATTCTAAAGGTCGTATTGGTTAGACTATAGTCACCATAACGGATTGTCAGCCCATCTCTTCCATTCACATTTTCAAGACCGGTTGCGTGATTACCGCCATCGCTTTGCGCATCTTGGTACCGTAGCTCGATGTTATTGCTACGTTCGAATAAAACGATTTGCATGGTTACGGTTTGATTCAGGTGTCTGCGATGAGGCACATCACTAAATTGAACGATGAAGCGCCGATTTGGTGCAGTTCCAAGTGTCTCGTATCGAATTGAACCTCGAGATCGGTAGTCCAAATCCTCCCAGTAACCGGCGATGATTGCATTCGGCGAACCGGTATTGGGTAAGCGCCTTCCACTGCAGCACCCTTGCGACTGTCCAGATAGGAAAGTGAGGAAACCATTTGTACTGACGTATGCGTCGGTGTAGCCGGCACCATAATATCGAAATGTAAATCCAATCGGAATCGCGGAACCGACGCGGTTATCGCCTCGCGGTACGGCGTTGGCTCCCGTTTGTTCGATGTCTTCCCAGGCATGATTCGTTGGACTCCAAGAGTAGCCGAAATCGTCTGGTCCGCGATCTTCAATATTGATGGTAAAGGTTTGGTCGATTTGTCCGCCATCATCATCACGAGCTCGTATGGTTACGCTTTCGGTGGTGTTCGTTGTGTTCGCAATCCAGCTAAGTCGACCCGTTGTTTCTATCTGCATCCCGCTGGGACCAGCAATAAGCTCGTAAACAATAGGGTCACCCGTTCGCGCGGGATCTGTCGCGACGGCGCGGTATGATAAGGCTTCGCCACGTCCGACAACAGTCGGCGGGTTTGAGACAAATTCAGGATTCGCGTTGCGAATACTAATTGTGCTCATATACGTTGAGCAGTCCGTCGGCTGCCGACAGGCCCGTAGCCGGATAGTGCGTTGACTAGGACCGTCGTAGCCGTCAGCTAAGAAAACAGGTGTTGCACCGACAGCATCATTGAATTGGCCATTATTGTCGAGATCCCAATCTAGGCTAGAGCACACGTTGCGGTTACAGCTTCCATTCAATGTGACGGTACCGCCTTCGGCTACAGCGTAAGGTCCGCCAGCGCCAGAATTGTCTGGCGCCGTTATGTACCAGGTTTGGCTATAGCTGCTGAAGTTTCCATAGCCGATCGATAAGCCTTGTGCGCCTGTCGGATCTTCAAAGCCGGTAGAATGATTACCACCATCACTTGGACAGCTTTGATGACGAATCTCAAAGTCACCGGTTGATTCATGAAGAACGATTTGGAATGTTACTGGGTTGCCGCCACCGGCATGTTGTACGTTTTCAAAACTTACGTAGAACCGTCGGTTCGGTGCAGAACCATCCGTGTGGTATTTCACACTTCCGCCTCGACTAGGGTCTAGGTCTTCCCAGAAGCCTGCAATAAGCGCATTTGGATCACTTGCCGCTGGAAACTCTTGGCCACTGCAACAACCGGTTGATTGATTTGCTGCGAACGTAATAAAGCCGTTCGAAGATATTCGAGCTGTCGTGTAATCAACTCCGTAGAAGGGAAAAGAAAAGCCTAAGCTCACAGCATCGCTTATCAGTTCGTCGGTCAAGGTTAGAGACGTTGCGCTAGAAGGAGGAGTTGCAAAAGAGTGTGGTCTTTTTTCCCAAACGTAGCCTTCTTGATCTGGACCACGGCTGATCACTTGAAGATTATAAGATTGCTCAGATTGCCCGCCGTCATCATCTGAGACGCGGATAATAATCGGGTAGTTTCCAATTGAGCCAGTGTAGGAGACTACACCTGTGACTCGATTGATGGTCATTCCCGGAGGACCACGCACTAAAGTCCAAGATAAATCGTCTAGACTTCCCGCCGGGTCAGAGGCCTCAGCATCGTAGGAGTAAACTTGGTTTTCACCCGCGAAAAGTGGTGGGGAACTTGTGATCGTCGGAGCGACATTCGTTACCAACACGGTCGTTGTAAGATCCATACAGTTGTTGGTGGTGACGCAGCCTCGCATACTTATCGTTTGCGCTGCGAGTCCGTCGACCGCCGCTGCGCTGTACACAGGATTGTGTCCGTTCGCATCGTCGAAGACCCCATCTCCATCAAAATCCCACGCGTAGCTTGTGCACCCGAGGCAAAAACCTTCTAGTCGAATATCCTGACCTTCTGCCGTAGAGTACGGTCCTCCAGCACTGTTGGGTTCGGGGGCAAGAACTCGATAACTTCGATTCGCCAGCGAGAAGTTGCCTTGCGCAATCGGTAATCCAACTGTTCCTAGATGATTTTCGAAGCCAGTGGCATGCGTTCCACCATCACTTGGCGCATTCACTATACGGATTTCAAAATCGCCTCGACCTTCATAAAGAACAATCTGCATAGTCACTTCATTGCCGCCACCGAAGTGAGCAACATCTTGCCATTGAACAATAAAGCGGCGGTTTGGTGCGGTTCCTCGGGTATCGTGCCACAAGGTTCCTCCGGTCGGAGGAGATAGATCTTCCCAATAAGCTGCGATGACTGCATTGGGATTATTGATGTCCGGAGACTGTCGCCCAGCGCAGCATCCACCGCTTTGGTTTGCCAAAAATGATATGAACCCATTCGGACTCGCAAAAACGCGTGAGTAAAGTCTTCGGTAGTAGACGAAATCAAAACCAATATTGATTGAGGATGACATGCCGTCATCGGTGACAGTGATGCGGTTGGTGTTGGAGATATCTTCAAACGAATGATTCGCAACAACCCAACGGTAACCGACGCTGTCTGGGCCGCCCGTCGCTCCCGCTGGAGCACGAATTCGCCATGACGTATTTTGGCTATCGAAAGTTCCCTGGCGAATTGTCAGTCCGTTACTTCCTTGAGCATCCTCAAATCCAGTGACGTGCGAACTACCATCGTGCGCACAGTCGAGGTGACGAATTTCAAAATCGTTCGAGCCTTCGAAAAGAACAATCTGGAAACTAGCGGTATTTGCGCTTCTTGCGTGTGGTATGTCCGTGTATTGAACGACGAACTGTCGGTTTGGCGTTGAGCCGAGGGTTTGATAACGGATATTTCCGCCTGCAGACGGATCCAGGTCGCCCCAAAAACCCGCGATAATATCATTCGGTAGTGTGCTGTCTGGTGCCCCAAGTCGCTGACAACATGCAGCAGAAGCGGTGGGGTCAAAACTTAAGAAACCATTGGAGCTCACGTAAACTTGATTTTTGGTGTCACCGTAGAACGAAAAGGGGAACCCAATTGGAATCGCGCCAGAGATTTGGTCATCGGCGAGAGTAATTCCGCTTCCATTGCTCGTTTGGATATCGTCGTATGCAAATTGCGTCGCGCTCCATCGATATCCGAAATTATCTGGACCACCAGCGTCTTGTACCGGTGCAATAATCCGATAACTTCTCTGCTGGACACTGTAGTTGCCGTGTTGGATGGTGAGCCCAACTTGACCGAGATTGTCTTCAAATCCTGTGGCATGAGTGCCGCCGTCGCTTTGAACATCTAAGAGCCTAATCTCAAAATTGTTTCCATCTTCGAAGAGAACAATTTGGAATGATGCGAGATCGCTAGACGGGTTGCCGCTGTTCGAAGAGTGCGGAACTTGGTCAAAGTGAACAATAAACCGTCGGTTTGGTGCGTTTCCACGTTCAGCGTACCATATGTTTCCGCCAGCCTGTGGATTGAGGTCCTCCCAATATGCTGCGATTAGTCCGTCGGGGCTATTCGCGTTTGGAAACTCCACTCCGCTGCAACAACCTTGGTTTTGATTGTCGAGGAAGGTTATGAAACCATTCGATCCAACCCTTAGCGCGGAGTATTCCTCGCCATAATACCGAAAGGTGAATCCAAGAGGTAGCGGGTCTGAAATACTATCGTCGCCTAGTGTAAGTGAGTTTGTGTTGCTGATATCCTCAGAGTTTGTGGGTATGGGGAACCATCGATAACCAAATGCGTCAGGTCCTCCGCCGGCTGTGGGTGCAGTTACTCGGAAAGTGATTTGTTGGAGATTGTAGTTCCCCTGCCTGATGGGCAAGCCATAGTTACCTGTTTCATTTTCAAAGCCAGTGCTGTGAACCGTTCCGTCACTTGTTGCATTGTCAAATCGAATCTCAAAGTGGCTCCCGTTTTCGAAAAGGACAATTTGGAAACTTACGAGCGCAATTGAATTTGATCCACTGTGAGGAATTTGGTTGAATTGAACCACGAACTCACGATTCGGAGCATTTCCCAGAACTTGATAATCTATTGTTCCTCCACCTGAAGGATTTAAGTCGGACCAATATCCCGAGATAATTCCATTGGGCCCACTCGTATCAGGCGACACAACTCCCCGACAGCAACCGTTCGGTTGATTAGGAAGAAAAGACAGAAAGCCATTGGAAGAAATGTAGACGTTTTCGTATTCTACACCGTAATATGTGAAGCCAAATCCAATGCCGATGGCGTCGGTGACTTGATCGTCTTGCAGAACAACTGGAATTGCTCCAGTTGCGGCGTCGATACGGTTAAAGTTCCCAGCCGTCTGTTCCCAAGTATATCCATAACTATCGGGACCGCCGTTGTTCGAGTTGCCAACAGGCGCATCGACTCTGAATATCTTGCCTTGACTACTGAAGTTTCCGAATCGGATAGAAAGACCAGAGCTACCGTCTCGGTTTTGAAAACCGGTGCTGTAATAGGCACGATCATTTCGAGCAACACAGCTTCTGTGTTGTATTTCAAAATTACCTCGTCCTTCATGCAGCACTACCGAAAAACTGACAGGATAACTTCCACCCGCTTGAGGGACGTTGACAAATTCGAGAATGAATTTTCTGTTTGGCGCGTTGCCTTGAAGTTTATACCAGATCGAACCTCCGGCGCTCGGGTTTAGGTCTCCCCAGTAGCCCGCGATGATGGCATCTGGATTTGCTGTATTCGGAAATGGTCTTCCGTTGCAGCAGCCATTTCCTTGATTCGACACAAAACTTACAAATCCATTCGAGCTAACGTAAAGCTGAGAAAATTCTTCACCGTAGAACGTAAACGGAAAGCCAATGTCCACTGCAGACGAAACGCTATCGTCACCTAAAATAAGTTGGTGCGCGTTGATCGCAGTATCTGGCGTTCCTTGTACTTCAGTCCAACTATAACCATATGTATCTGGGCCGTCAGAGTTGCTGTTTGCTGTTATGCGAAAGCTTTGGTTCGTGAGACTTATGTCGCCATTTCTAATTGTCAACCCGTCTTGCCCAACGTCATTTTCATAACCAATGACGTGATCACCCCCGTTGCTCGCCGAGTTTTGATGGCGAATTTCAAAATCGCCTCGACCTTCAAAAAGTACGATCTGAAAGTTTGCTGTCGCGGCGTTGCTGTTGTGTGGAACGTCAATGAAATGAACGACCATTCGACGGCTAGGTGCGCTGCCAAGCATTTCGTATTTGATTTGACCGCCAGCGCTTGGATTTAGGTCTTCCCAATATCCTGCAATCAAACCGTTTGGATTTCCGGCTTGAGGAAGAACTGGCCCCGAGCAACAACCGTGGTTTTGGTTCGCTAAAAATGTGATGAATCCGTTAGAGCTAATATAGAACTGAGTGTAATTGCGACCGTAGAATGGAAACGTGAACCCAATTGGTAACGCGTTTGAAACTTCATCATTTCCCAGACTAACGCCGGTCGCTCCACTGCTGAGCGTGTCCATCCGGTGTACGATTGTCTCCCAAGCATACCCTGCGAGATCGGGGCCTCCGGAGTCTTGAGCATAGCTTGTCGAAAAGGGGAAAACATGAATAGCAAACGCCAGTAACAACTGAGCAATAACTTTGCGCGAAAACATCGATTTATCATAAGTATCTCGGCGCGGAAAATCCATGTATTCACGAGTGGTTATGCTTTAAATAATTGACCAAAATCGCTCTTTTATTGTCGACAAATATTCCTCTTCAAGTCTGGCTCTTTTACAGGGTTAAACACCATGATGAATCGGGCCTGATTGAGGGTAAATACGGTAATTGTTCGTCGTTTTCTTGGAGTATATTTTCCGTCTTAAGTTGGACTTGGAACGCGTCCCACTTAATGCCCGAAGCTCTCATTCTGATTAGTGGTATTTCCCATATTCTAGTCAGCCTAGGCCTGTCGAACCATCCCCTACTCAGTTGGTCAGATAACGAGCTGAAGAGGTAAGTCTCGTACGATTTTGCGAAACAACTGATCTTATCGCCGGATCGCGTACTCCTCCTGTCAATTCTGAACGTGTCGATTCTGTATCTACGGGGCCCTATATTTCTCGAAAACGTAGACCCTCTAGTCAATGGGTCGTGCAAAACTTGTCGGACTACTCCAAGAGAAATAATCTCATCATTATTTTTTTGCTACAGGTCGACTAACTTTTGGGAACTCATCTATGGTCTTTGTATGCATAGCGTTTCCGCTCGCTACTGGCATAAACTTTCTGACGGTAGAGTTCAATGTGACCTTTGCCCTCGGTTTTGCCGACTTCATACTGGGCAACGAGGTATGTGTTTCGTTCGGAAAAATGAAAACGAACAAATGAAACTTACCACCTATGGGAAGAGTAGCGGGTTTGTTATCGACCCGATCGAAAAAAAACCATTGAACCACTTTTACCCTGGAAGTAGTGTTCTTTCTTTTGGAACTGCGGGATGCAACCTTTCTTGCGACTTTTGTCAAAATTGGGACATATCTAAATCACGAGAGATGGATACACTCTCGAGCATCGCACTCCCAGAACAACTGGCCGAAGCCTGTGTGAAGCATGACTGTCATTCTATCGCATTTACTTACAATGATCCGGTGATATTTCTAGAGTACGCTTTAGATACCGCGGTTGCTTGTCGCGAACGAGACATCAAAACGGTGGCTGTTACTGCTGGATACATCACAAATGAAGCTCGAAAAGAATTCTTCTCAGAGATTGACGCCGCAAATATTGATCTTAAGGCGTTCACAAATGACTTTTATCGCAAAGTGACCAAAAGCGAACTACAACCTGTTCTCGATACCTTGTTGTATCTCAAAAATGAGACCGATGTGTGGTTCGAAATAACAACGCTTTTAATTCCTAATATGAATGACTCCGACGACGAATTACGAAGGTTGTCTAATTGGATACTTGAGGCTCTTGGACCAGCGGTTCCGCTTCATTTCTCGGCTTTCCAACCAGATTTTCGTATGCGAGATATACCGAAGACTCCCAAGAGCACTCTTCAACGCGCTCGGCGAATCGCAAAGGAAGAGGGCCTTTGGTATGTTTACACTGGAAACGTTCATGATAGATCCGGCGATACGACTTTCTGCCCGAAATGTGATTCAGAGCTCGTCATTCGAGATTGGTACGAAATCACGGACTACCGCATAATCGGCGATTCCTGCCCGAATTGTGGGGAATCAATACACGGACGGTTTGCTGAAAGCCCCGGACAATGGGGTCGAAAAAGATTACGAATTGTCCCGTGATGTCTCTAACTCGTAGTCATAATCAAGAATGAGAGGCGCGTGGTCTGAGAAGCGCTTTCGTTTGTATATTGATGCTGAAACGATCTTGTCTTTTAGCCCAGGACTAACGATGTGATAGTCGATGCGCCAACCTACGTTTTTGGCCCATGCCTGTCCTCGATTTGACCACCAGGTATATTGTTCTGCCTCCTGGTTCACAACCCGAAAGGCATCGATCCACCCTTGCTCGTCGAACACCCTATCAAGCCAGGCACACTCTTCTGGTAAAAAGCCCGAGTTTTTTCGATTGGATTTCCAATTTTTTAAGTCGATTTCTTTATGGGCAATGTTCCAGTCGCCACAGATTATGTAATCTCGACCGTCACGAATGAGATTCTCCATATATTCATATAAAGTATCCATAACTCCATATTTGTAGACTTGCCGCTCTTCTTTACTGGAGCCGGAGGGCATGTATAAGGACAGAATACTAAGGTTTCCGTAGTCGGCGCGGATGAGTCTCCCTTCGCAATCAATGTGAGGCCATCCACCTCCCTTTATAACTTCGTC
>JAYZDF010000130.1:0-7376 GCA_036337945.1 Myxococcota bacterium | reverse complement strand
GTGTTATATCAACATCGCAGCTTTCGGTTCTTCCTCGACCAGTTGCGAAAAGTCACTGCGTGCTTCCATTAGCCCGGAAAGGAAACGAACTTTTATGTGCGATTGCTGACCCTGGGCAACAGTCCGTACTCGACGAGATTGCATTTGCTTCGGGTCTGCAAGTGGTGCCTTTTGTTTGTCTGCAAGCTCGAATCAGTCGAACGATAGACGCTGCTTATTCCATCAAGAAGAGCGGTCAAGAGAAATGGATGGGGGATAGAAGAGTCGAAGATGAGCTACATCTGGAGTTCGTACATCCCGTAAACAGTGGGAAAACGATTCCCATCGATTTCGACATCTCTGCGGAACCTTTGGACGCTCAAAGGGTAGCTCAATCGTTGCCGCAAAGTGATTTATCAGCGTCCCCTCTTGTTTTCATTGTCGATGAAGATGAAGAGGTGGTTGAGTTGCTACGTGCCCAGTTAGAGTCCCAAGATGTCGAAGTTATTACCGGTAATCAAGGTGCTGCGGTCATCGCTCAACTCGAAAAGCATCGTCCGGATATTTTGGTTTTAGATTCAATGACCTCAGATGTTTCTGGTCTAGAAGTGTGCTCAAAAATAAAAACCTCTCCGCGGTATCAGCATATTCCTATCGCGGTTTTGTCATCGATGGCAGATGGGTGGAACATCGCTGAAGACGTTAAGAGGCTGTTTCACGCGGACGCATTCATCGCAAAGCCATTCCAGGTGGCGTATTTGGTCCGATGGATTGAGGATGCGCTTCATGACACTGGGCGTAGAGAGCGCTCCTCTGAGTTGGCTGCGGCGATAAAGAACTCGGCGCAGGAATCTCGGCGGGCGATAGCGCTTTACGAGGCGGGAGATTTGGAGGAGGCGGTAGAGACTGCGCGACGAGCGGTTCGGATGGATCCTCTTGATGCTCGTGGTCATTTCGTATTGGGAACAATTTTGAATGCACTGGGTGATACCTTCGCCGCGATCGCTCAATACGAGAGAGCCGTAGCGATCGCACCTACCGCTTTCTACCCACTAAAGAACCTTGCGATTATCTATGAGAGACAGGGTTTTACAGGTAAGTCCGTTGAGATGTGGGTTCGAGCTTTGGGGAACTGCCCCAGTCAAGCTGTAAGGCAAACCATTAAGGCGCATCTCGTAGGATTACTCTAAATCATCAGAATTATCCGGAAAATGCCGCGGGGTGTTGCGAACAATTCCAATGAACGGCAGACTCCCCTCAGCTTTCACTGAAGGGCCCTGAACCGGGCGTGTCGGGAATCTACGACCTATGAAATTTCTCTGCGGTAATTGTCGTACAAAATATCAGATTGCGGACGAAAAAGTCCGTGGAAAGATACTTACGATTCGCTGCAAAAAGTGCGGCGAAAAGGTCATCGTCAAAGAGAGTTTAGCCAAAAAAGGGCAGACTGCTATCGCTCCTCTTGCTGCGGACGTTGCAAAAAAGAAGGCTGAAAAGAAAAAGGCGTCTTCAATTGCGAAAGCCTTCGAATCGGAGATGGCATCCACCCCCGACGACGACTCTCCCACTCGCGTGAGCGCAACAGTAGCTAGTAATTCAGAGGCCTCGGCGGATGGGATTGAATGGTTCACGGCAATCGACGGGAATCAACACGGGCCTTTTTCATTTGATGAATTGCTGCGACAAATCCGCGCCGAGGAACTGATCGGACGAAATTATGTTTGGCATGATGGGTTTGGGCCTTGGATTCGCGTTCGTGATTGTGAAGACCTTAAGGATTTTCTCAAGACTCCAGCGCCAGCGAAAAAGCCTACCACACCACCGCCACCTCCAATCGACGCCGAGGACGAAATTGTTCCTCTGACCGTAGCCGATAAGAAAAAGCCAACCGAAGAAGAGGCGCCGACCTCGGAGGAAGAAGCGAAACTCAAAGACGACGACGAGTCAAAGGACGACGCGGAGACGTCAAACGAGACCATTTCCGAGCCTCTTGGTGCTTTGAAGTTTGACGAGATGGGCGAAGCGGAAAGCGCGCTTTCTGCGGACAGCTTTTCTGTTGGCAACGAAAGTTCCGATATTGATCCGGACTCTCTATTTCGCGCCGTTGGGTCAAGCGCCGAGGCTGAAGAGGGCCCGCGCGAAAGCACGGCCGTGTTTGTAGCGGCAGCCGGCGTAAATGCTCAAAAGAGCCGCGGCAAACTGGGCATGGTGATAGGCGTGGCTGCGGCAGCCTTGCTAGCCGTCGGAGTCTACAGCCTATACAGTGGTAAAATATCAATTGGAGCTAGGGTTGAGAGTCCTTTTGCCAAAAAGGAAAAAAAGGCGGAGCCTGTAAAGCAGGCGAAAACTCAAAAGCTATCGGCTGAAGAGCAAGAGCGCCTTAGACAGGAGCTGACGTCGAAGAAAAAGAACTTATCAATCGCAGAATTAGCGAGGAGCGGTAAGAAAAAGGCACGTGCACGGACAGTCAGCGAAGAATCAGCAGCATTAGATAAAGATACGTCTGAGGGTGTGCGAGGCGGCTCTGAGGATGCGGTATCAATACAATTCCCGAAGGGCTCTAGTGAGTTTTCTAAGCCAAAAATTAAGCCAATGGTTCCAGATACTGACCTTTCAGGCATGGAAGTGCCGAGTACGGGTCGTCTGGACCAGTCAATGATTCGTCAGGTTGTCAATCAACGAAAGAGCTCGATGGGGATTTGCTATCAGCGAGAACTTCGAGGAAACTCGAAGCTGGGTGGTAAAGTCGAGTTCCTGGTCACTGTGGAGCCTTCTGGTACCGTGTCAAAATCGGTAGTGAGAACGGAGAAATTTAAAGGCTCAGGACTCGCAGAGTGCTTTGCTGACAAGATTATGTCATGGCGATTTCCGGAGTTTTCAGGGCAGGCGCAAAAGATCATCGTTCCATTCGTCTTGCAGAAGCGAAACACGTACTAGCACTATTCATTAGAGTAAGTGGAAACACTTAGTGCTGAGCAAACAGTCAAATAAATCGGGTGTGTACGTGGTACTCGCAAGTGTTAATTCTCGTTTCACCCATTGCTCTTGAATTGGTTCGGGCGTACTGAACAGGTAGTGTTTCTCGCAAGAGTGATTGGGACAGTGGTCGCTACACAAAAAGTCCCAGGGTTGGAGGGGGCGAAATTTATGCTTGTTGTTCCACTCAAACCCGATGGTGCCGAAGCCGGTAGCCCACTTGTGGCTTGCGACCAGGCACAGGCTGGTCCTGGAGATCACGTTTTTTGTGTTGATAAACGCGAGGCGACTCTCGCGATGCCTGAATCGTTTGTACCGATCGACGCCGCCATTATTGGTATCGTGGATGAAGTCTATGAATCGGAGAACGCAAAGTGATTCTTGGCCGAGTGATTGGAAATGTCGTTTCATCGGCGAAACACGAATCGTATATCGGGCATAAGATCTTAATTGTTCAGCCGATTGATGAAGATGGGGCATCGTCAGGTAAGCCTTTTCTCGCTGTCGATAATGCGCAGGCGGGCGAGGGCGACACAGTACTTGTTCTGAAGGAAGGCAACGGAGTCCGCCAAATACTGCAAGCGTCTACTCCGCCACCTATATTGGAGCTAATTGTAGGAATCGTTGATACGGTTGAGGTCAGCGGCTAATGACAACTCAACAGATATGCAAAGAGGTCTCGAAGTATAGCCTCCTGCTCCATGAGCGCGGATGGGTTGCGAACCACGATGGAAACGTCTCTTGCCGCGATAAACGTAAGGGGTTCTGGATTACTCCAACAGCGGTAAGTAAGAGAGTCTGTGCTCCAAACACGATTGTGCACGTTGATTATGACGGTAAGGTTCTGAATGGCAAACGCCCACCGAGTGAAATTGCCTTACACTTAGGCGGTTATCGAGCACGCAAAGATCAAAATGCCGTTATCCATGCGCACTCGCCCTATGCCTCTGCATACTCACTCGCTCAAAAAGACTTGGGTGAAGTGGCAATGCCTGAAGTTGTTGTGTCGTTGGGAGGTTACATCCCAATGGTTCCACTCATTCTTCCCAAAGCTCCTGAGGCCGCCGACGTGCTTGCGAAGTGGGCAATGAAATCGGATGTCTTATTACTTGCGGGAAACGGAGCTCTCGCCTTTGGAACCGACCTCGAGCAGGCCTATCTGCGCTTGGAAGTCCTCGAGCATTATGCTCGAATCGCGATGTTGACCCAATCCCTGGGTGGTCCTCACCAACTCGATGCTTCCGCGAAATCACGCTTGCTTGAACTAAGGGCAAAAGCGGGCCTAGGCGCACCGGAAGAGCAAACTCCAGCAACTACCCGCGTCGTGGAAACATCAAACATCGCTTCTGCGATACGACCACTTGTGGCCGAAGAACTGAAAAAGATACTCGGAGGAAATCAGTGACGAATATTGATCAAATAGTAGATGTGATCGCGAGTCGCGTTGAGAAAGAACTCTCTCGCCGCCTTGGTGACTCGGTAGCCCCATGTAAGACGTGCGTGAATTCTGACAAGTGCGACAGTAAAGCGGTCATTGGAAGTCTCAATGAGGGTGCCGTTCGGATTGGTTCGACTGCTTCAATTGAAGATGCACCGTGCGGACATGTTGCTTCATATATCGACCACACGCTGCTAAAACCTGAGGCGACGCGAGATGACATCAAAAAGATGTGTGAGGAAGCTCGTCGATTCAATTTTGCCTCAGTCTGCGTGAATAGCTCACAAGTCCGACTTGCGGCAGCATGCCTCGAAGGCTCACAAACGATGCCGATCGCGGTTATTGGCTTTCCTCTTGGAGCAGCAACGAGCGGTGCGAAATCCTTTGAGACAAAAGAAGCAATTCGTAACGGTGCAAAAGAGATTGATATGGTCGTCAACATTGGCGCAGTCAAGGCACGCGACCATTTCTACGTTCTTGAAGACATTCGTGCGGTGGTTAAAGCAGCTGGTCGGACTCCGGTTAAAGTAATTCTCGAAACGAGTAAGCTGACCGATGAAGAAAAAATATTCGTCTGTGCTTTGTCTAAGGCCGCCGGTGCGGCGTTTGTAAAGACGTCGACCGGGTTTGGTGGAGGTGGTGCCACGCCTGAAGATGTTGCGCTCATGAGACGGACGGTTGGAGCTGATATGGGCGTGAAAGCATCCGGCGGAATAAGAACGATAGATGACGCTGAGAAGGTTATTGAAGCAGGCGCAGACCGCATCGGTGCCTCATCTTCGGTACAAATTGTTCAATGTAAAGTGCCCGCAGGAAAGAGCGGCGGATACTGATCCTTTTCTGAGATGACTGCTTTTGCTCTCGGACTATTAGTCTCATTACAAATCGCACAGCCAACCGAAGTGTTTGTCGTCAAAGATTCGGCGCGGCTTGATTTGGAGACGAGCCAAGGACTTGATGCAAATCGTGTAGGGGCTCCCAACGAAAGAGGAGAAATTCTTGTCCCTGCGAAGCCGGTAAAGTTAAGAGCTGTACGAGACGAAGTCTTATCCTTTCAGCTGGTGGTCACCGGTGAACCAGGCCCACGTCTCCTAAAATCTCGTGAGTTTAGAACAAAGGATGGCAAAGCTCAGGCGATTAGCCTTAAATTTTACGAGCAGGTCGGAGTTCGAGTGTCTGAACCTTCGCTCAATGACTATGTTCGCAGTCTTGGCCCAGGCCTCTATCCAGATCCACTAATTCCGACCTCAACCGTCGTGATTAAAAAGCAGCCGCAGGTCTCAGCGATTTGGGTCGACATCTGGATAAAGCCCGAAGCAGCAGCAGGCAAAATGCTCGGTGGCTTCTCAGTGGGGGCAGACGAAAACCTAATTGAAGTAGAAATTGAGGTGGTCGATGAAACGCTTCCTCTTGTCGATGTTGCTGGGTTGGGCGCTGTTAACTTCGGTTCTCTATTGGAGCGACGTCAACGGTCAAAAAAACGCTTTCTTGAGTGGATACAAATGGCTCACGCGCATCATTTCAATATCGAGTTTGTTCGTTCTCGACCGGGTAAAGACGCAAACGGAACGATTCTATGGGAAGAGTGGGCTGACGAAATGGGACCTCTATTCGATGGACGAGCATTCACGAAAGAGTTTGACTATGATGGGCCGAGAAAGGGTACGCCCATACAGCGCTTTGTACTGCCTCATACGGATTGGTGGCCAGTCGATGAGACAAGAGATAACCGACCAACAAGTGGTAAAGTATGGTCACGTGAACTCAAGCAATGGGAAACATTGGCTCTCTCTAGAGGTTGGCTGAAGAGACCTCACGGGACTGACTTCATTATTTTTATCAATAGTCTCGATGAACCGAACACTCCTGCTAAGTTCGAATCCCTACTTTCCTATCAGGCGTTGATTAACCAGGCGCAGCTGGAAAATCGAGACCACATCCATTTTCGGATGGATGGTGGTTTCGGCGGTGATATTCCTAGTTGGGACGACAAGGAGGTTATCCGTAAACTCGGCGGTTTAGTCGATGACTGGAACTTATGCGGAGCAAAACAATGGATGCCGCTCCGGCTTTTGCCTCATCAACTACTCAAGGATGGTAACGATAGACTTTTCTTCTATGCCTCAAACACTGCTGGCGAGCCCACGATTCCTCCTTTGGTCCTTGATTCGCCTCTGGCAGCTATGCGGGCATGGGGTTGGCTCGTATATCGAAATGGTTTTTCTGGTGCGATAAATTGGGAGGTTGATTACCGTGCTAACTGTGTGAAGAATCCTGCATGCTCGGGTGATATGCTTAACCTCGATGCAAACCTCATCTATCGGGGTGAAGAGCTTGGTCTCGAGCCGGACGTTCCCGTCGCATCAATCAGACTAAAGACCTTGAGACGAGGAGCCCAAGATGTTGCTTTGTTAAGATTGCTGGCTAAGAAAGAGCCGAAGATTGCAGCCGAAATTGCTGCCCGATTGTTGCCGGAGACATTCATCGAGAATTCTTCTGACAATAAATATGGCCTTTGGCCGGTTTCCGGAGAACCGTACGAATTAGCGAGAACTGCGATTCTTGACAGGCTGGCTAACGTTCCAGAACCGATGTCGATCGAGCGTATCCCTGTCACATCCCGGCCTGTGGACGCCTGGCGAAAGCAACTTGGTCGCATAAGCATTGCATTAGGGTGCGGAGTTGTTCTTGTCGTGTTCTTCAGGACTCGCCGGCGAGTCCGTGAGCTATCACAAGGATAATACCTGAGTATTCGCAATCAAGGATAGAACCATGTTAGGTTCTCAGGTGAATATGAGAGCCGTGGACCTCATTAGAAAAAAACGAGATGGTAACGTTTTGGCCACTGAAGAGATTGAGTGGTTAATAAAAGCCTACACCCATGATGAAGTAAGAGACGATCAAATGGCGGCGTTCGCAATGGCTGTCTTTTTCCAAGGTATGTCTCCGAAAGAAACAGCGACTCTGACGGATTCAATGATGA
>JAYZDF010000129.1:0-9931 GCA_036337945.1 Myxococcota bacterium | reverse complement strand
CTTTCGGAGTCCCGCCAGAAGTGGAGGGCTTCGCGAGGGCTGGAGGTGCTAAAAAGACGCAAAAAGCAGTGCAAATAGAAAACAAGATTAGAAATACTGAACTTTTCTTGCCCGAATCCTGCCGATAACGAGTAGCGGCAGAATGGGCGAACCTTTTACTTCTCACGCTATTCAAGGGTGCCTCAGTCGGATTGTTTTGGCAATCGGTGTCCACGTGTGTCAAAAAGAGGGGGCCGTGAACCAACGAAACTCCCTTATTCCGGCTAGAATTCTTGTTGCTTTTCTGATGTTTAGTCTCTCCGTAACCTTCACGGGATGCGGAGGAGATGAATCCCAGACGGCGGCTGAATCGCCTTGTGTCGCGGAAACGCGCGCGGATACTTTCAGTCTAGGGCTTGAAAAGTCTGTGGATGACTATCGCGTAGTTCTGAAGTCGGCAGATCCCACTACGCCAGAGGTTGGGCCCAATACTTGGGATTTCGAAATATTTCGGGGCTCAGACGCGGTTGATACCGCCACTGTAAGCATGAAGCCTTGGATGCCCGATCACGGACATGGAACGACCCCGCTTTTTTGGAAGACAGCTTATCTTGAGCAGGAGCAACGGTATAAAGTAGGGCCATTCAATCTCATAATGCCCGGGCTTTGGACATTCACCTTTCTTGTCGTTGATGGGGCGACTGAAAAAGAAATTGTTTTCGGGTTCTGTCTGGAGGGGTAATGCTTCGCTGCTTGTTTCTCGGATCTTTAGCCATCCTAATTTGTGGATGCGACACACAGGAGCAGTGTGCCGAACTCCAGCCCGCAGGATGCCTCCCTCTATTCGAACCCACGTACGAGGCTGTTTTCGAGAACACGCTTGTTCCGTCATGCGGGCAGGGCGGTGTGGCGTGCCACGCCACGGAAGGTCAAAAAGGCGGATTTGTCGTGAGTGATATTGAGACGACATATAGTGCTTTGATTAACGAAGCTAGAGTTCTTCCTAATGACGCTTCGTGCAGTCCGTTAGTTGTTCGAACCGAAACGAAAGACGCTGAACTAGCGATGCCGCCGGGAATGCAGCTATCTGCTGCCGAACGCTGTGCGATTCAAGCATGGATTAACGAAGGTGCCAAACGATGAGACTACGCGGTCAACGAGCATTTCTAATTGTCGTGTTGTTCGCGACGGTATCGGCCTGTTCTTCTAACAAGCTCCCAACAGAGGAACTCATGAAACCGGAGGCCTGTCAGTCCTGCCACCCCAAGCACTACCAACAATGGGCAGGCAGCATGCACGCCTACGCAGCGTTTGACCCCGTGTTCATTGCAATGAATGAGCGCGGTCAACGTGAAACAAACGGTGAACTGGGTGACTTTTGCGTAAAGTGTCACGCGCCGATGGCACTTCTGACGGGCGCGACTACGGACGGACTGAATCTGGATGAGGTACCGAACCATCTCAAAGGAGTCACCTGTTACTTTTGCCACCAAGTGGACGAAATTGTTGGCGACCATAATGCAAAACTCAATCTCGCCGACGACGACGTTATGCGTGGAGGTATAGCCGACCCGGTTGAGAACAGTGCACATGAATCGAAGTATTCTCCGTTACACGACAGAAATAGCCTTGAATCTGCTGCCCTATGTGGCAGTTGCCACGACATCGTGACTCAAAATGGTGTTCACCTCGAACGAACTTTTGAAGAGTGGAAAGGGACCTTATTCGCACATGATACGCCGGCGGAAAAGCTCACTTGTTCTGGTTGTCACATGCGTGGCTCAAACGGTCTTGCTGCGAACTACGATGGTGTAATGCAACGTCGAATTCATGACCATTCTATGCCCGGAGTCGACGTCGCTGTGACTGATTTTTTTGAGCTTGAAGCGCAACGAAACGCTATCCAATACGAGCTTGATAACACTTTGCTCGCGCAATTATGTGTTCTCACAACCACCACCGGCGCCAATATTGATTATACCTTAGAAAATGTTGCTGCAGGTCATGGCTGGCCAAGTGGTGCAGCGCATGATCGACGCGCGTGGGTAGAGCTCGTCGCCTATCAGGGCGATGTCGTTGTTTTTGAAAGTGGTGTCATCCAACCGGACCAGGCCTTGAAAGATCTCGAAGACGATCAGCTGTGGCGATTGGGCGATTTTGCCTACGACAAAGATGACAATACGGCCCATTTCTTTTGGGATGTCGCTCGGGTCGAAAGCATTCAACTTCCGGGACAGGCGGCTCGTAATCCCACGGAGCCTGATTGGGTCAACACGCACATCACTCATAGATATAAGGTTGATAAGCGCCCGGACCGAGTTGTAGCAAAGGTGCATTATCGAGCGATGGGCCGTGACGTAATTCAGGACCTCATTGATAGCGGAGACTTGGCACCTGAAATCATCGATAGAATTCCTCAGTTTACGCTCAAAAGTACTGTTCTTGAATGGTCGGGTGACTCACTATTCCCATGCGTCCCTGTCCAATGAGGGGTATGAAATAATCATTGAGCGGATTGCTCGGTATTGACGACGTAATGCAAGTGCTGGATCCTATCGCTATGAGATTAGCGTTTGTTCTGCTTGGATTTATAATTCCTACTCTGTTTGCGGTTGGCTGTGGTGATGATCCCGTTCCAACGGTGTCAGCGTCTGTTTCTCCCTCCACATTTGTGAGTGGGTCGACCCTGACTCTAACGGTGACTACGACTGATTTTGATATAAGAAACCCTGCGCTCGCAGGCCATCAACATCTCCGAGTTGCCAGCGCAGACGACCATGATCATGACCACGGGGGTAACGAGAACCTTTCGAATGCCGGGCACTACCACGTCTATCTAGATTCAACAGACGTAAATCCACTGACGCAGGGGTACGATTCAGAAATCCAGTTCGTTGTGACAACCTCGCCTGGTCCCCACAAGTTGATTGTTCGGCTAAATGATGATTCTCACGCCTTTCTCAAGCCAGATGTAACTGCATCAGTCGACATTACGGTCGAGTAAGAAGGCCATACTGAATAAATCCATTCCTGGGAGTTTTATTTGACCGGCTCAGGTATCCAATCTGGTGGTTCATTACCTTCTTGTTTGGGAATTGAAAAAAGCAATGCATTATAAACAGGTTTTGTTTCGCCTGTTTCCGACACCTGCATTACGTCTCCTTTTGCACTAACAACAATGGTTTTCGGTTTAAACCGGCCCATGCCTGGCTTGATGACCTCAAAACGGTGCTTGCCCGGAGAGAGGGCTATTTTTCCCCTGAAGAAATCTTTTCTGTAAAGCTTCCCATCCACGTAAATGTCCGCAAATGAGTTGCCGACCTTTATTTCTACATCAACAGATTTGATGACTGTTTGCTTCGGGACCTTCGTGAGCTTTTTTTGCGAACCCACTTTCTTCGACTTGATAATGGTCTGCGGAACAGGAGGCTTTCTCGGGAGCTTAGCTGGCCGTTGAGGTCGAGATGTTTGAAGTTGAGGCTGCACGGTTGAAGCGGCCCTGGTTGCCGTGACCGTGGTCTTGAGCGCCATAGGTTCGGCTGATTTAGGTTTTATTGAAGGGGTGGATGCGGGTGCTACCACTGAAACTGCCTTAGGCTTTGATGACGAGGGTTCTTGGGCTTTGAGTTGAGCAAGACCCAATCCACCAGCGACCGCAATAGATGCAATAAAGCCTGCCGCAATGACCCGCTTGCTGTACCGTGAGAACTCACGTGTTCGAGTGATTTTTTGAATTTCGCGGTGGATGTCTTCATTGTTTGGTTCAATCGCAAGAACCCGATTGAAATAGTCCATTGCTTTACCGAATTCTTTCTCATTTGCCGCTTTCTGCCCGAGCTCCGTGAGACGCTTTGTAAGGTCTTCGGTGAGCATGTCGCCATAAGCAATTGGGTGTTTTATAAATTCACGAGCGGCTATATCAGGCAATTCGAGTCCAAGAAGCTCTAGTTCTTGGTACAAGGCGTCTAATAATTCGGATGTGTTGGCAAATCGCTCATCACGGTTAGGGGCAAGGGCTCGTTTGATAGTGCGAGATAGGTTATTGCCGATCTTAGGTTCCAGCATTTGTGGGTCTTCGAATTCGCCATCGAGAATTCGCTTAAATAATGCGGAAGGGTTGGCTGCCTCAAAGGGTAGTCGTCCGGTCGCCAACCAGTACAAAATAGTGCCGACGGAAAAAATATCGCCCCGCGCATCCGAACGTTCACCATCAATGATCTCTGGAGCCATATGAGCTGGTGAGCCCAGTAGAGTGCCAGTAGCCGTCAGTCGTGGACCGCCACTGATTTGCGCAATACCGAAGTCCAAGAGTTTCAAATTGCCAGATTTTGTCACCATGTTTTTTTCTGGTTTTAAGTCGCGGTGGATGACACCGTTTTCATGGGCGTGATGAAGGGCTTCGGTGAGGACGATAGTAAGGATAACGGCGAGCTCTGGATGCTTGAGTTGTCCCAAGTTATCAATATATTCTCTTAGAGTTGGACCTTCGATCAGTTCGGTTACGATATATGCTTCTTTTGAGTCATCACCCGAATAGTCGTAGATTTCGACGATACCTTGATGTCGAAGCTGTGCGACAGCAATAGCTTCGCGTTGAAATCGGCGTCTTGCATCCTCGCGAGCGGCGAGAAAATCATGAAGTACTTTGAGCGCGACATCACGTTTGAGTTGGCGATCAAAAGCGCGATATACGACGCTCATACCACCCTGTCCAAGAAGTTCTTTTACTTCGTAGCGCTCAATATCGATCTTGCGCACTAGTAGGTCCTAGCCTCCAAGCTCAATACCGAGATTCTTCGCTGCGCGGACAACATCGCAATCAGCAGGTACTTTTTTCAGTTTGCCGGCACAATCTGCTAATTTGGCGGCTTCAATTTGGTCTCCTCTCAGGACAACCAGATGACCCCATTTTTCTTGCTGTACCAATTCTACTGCACCCATTCCGAGACGAGTCGCAAGAATACGGTCCGCAGAAGAGGGCGTTCCACCCCTCTGAAGATGGCCAAGCACTGTGACGCGTGTTTCTAAGCCTGTGCGTTCTCCGATCTGTTGAGCAATATGTGCACCCGCTCCGCCAAGCCGCGCCATTCGTCCTCCCGGTCCAGCAGGCGCTTGAACGATTTGATCTTGATCTTTTTCGATAGCGCCTTCGGCAACGACGACAATCGAGAAGAATCGGCCCGCAGCTTGTCGTCTTCGAACTTTGTCGCATATTTTTTCAATGTCGTATGGGATTTCTGGAATTGCGATGACATCTGCACCACCCGCTAAGCCGGAGTGCAAGGCGATCCAACCACAGTCTCTGCCCATCACCTCGATGACCATAACTCGATCGTGCGACTCAGCTGTGGAGTGAAGTCGATCGATGCCCTCAGTACAAATCTCCACAGCAGTATTGAAGCCGAACGTGTAATCGGTGCCATAGATATCATTATCGATCGTTTTTGGAACCGAAACGATATTGACTCCTTTTTGGTGAAGTTTATTACTGATGCTCAGCGTTCCGTCGCCTCCAATGGCAATCAAGCCCTGAAGCTCAAGAATGCGCATGTTCTCAATGAGTTCATCCGAGCGGTCAATTTCCTTCGTTGTTCCGTCTGCTTGCTTCTGAGGATAGCGAAACGGGTGACTCCGGTTGCTGGTTCCGAGTATTGTACCGCCCTTAGTAAGAATGCCGCGCACCGAATCGCGTGTCATATTTACCACTTTTGGGGGAGACTCGAGCAGTCCTGAAAACGAGTCCTTAATACCTACGACTTCCCACCCAAGCTGGGTGACCCCGCGTTTGACGACGGCGCGGATCACAGGGTTGAGGCCGGGGCAATCTCCGCCGCCGGTCAAAATTCCAATTCTGTTCGTCTTTGACTTTGTCACTAATAATCATGCTTACGGTTCGTAAATTAATTGTCACTAAATTCTGACGTTCGAAGCGAAGATTGCTGGGGGGACTTTGGACGCATCGCTGCGGTAATCCCTAGTCCGACCAGTACAAGGCCCAGAAAGCTCCAAGCGGTGGGAGCGCTAAAGGTTTTCATGAATGTTTCTGACGCTTGGCTCTCAAGGGTAACCAAAATGGCATTGGTCAGGAAGTGCACGACAATTCCTGGCCAAATTGAGCGCGTTTTCCACGCGATGACTCCCAATAGAACACCGAGTGCTGCCGTCGGGAAAAAGCGATAAAGGCTCCCATGAACGAGTCCAAATAATACGGCCTGAATGACGATGGTCGTAATTGCACCTTGCCGAGCTCGCAACTGACCTAGAATGACTCCTCGAAAGGTGATCTCCTCGATGATGGCTGGGACTAACGCGGTCGCAAATAACAATGCCAAAAGTGGGGTGTGTTCGATGCTAAGGGAGTCCTTTAGTGACTCCGAAGCCTGACCGATACCGGTAAATAGGGCCTGCTGAACCCAAAGGATAGGCAATGATATACCTAGCCACGCTCCGGCGCCAATGAGTAAACCAGACATGGCTGCTGCGTGAGGGTTATGAGGCCGCGTCATTCCAAGTGCATTGGTGAATGTCGAAGAGCCGCCCATCCATCGAGCAAAAACGAGTGCTGGGATCAGTTGGAACAGGACTTGGTTAGCGACGATACCGCCAATAACCGACCAACTCTCGACAAGCAGCCCACCGTAATAATTCCCCAAAAAGACGATAGCGATCAAGGTGATGGCTGGCGCGACCCCGGGTTGAGGTGGCGACAAAAGGACCGAACGAAAGTCTGCCCTTGGCCCCGTCTGCGAAAACAGGGCGCTTTCATCACTGAATAGTCTGGCGGCGACAAAGATAAGTAAGGCCGTATACGCGAATGTCGAGAAAACCACTACAAAAGCAAGATTCATTTTGAAGTCATTTTGTAAGATTCCTTTCATGAGGAGGACGCAGTTCGCTATGGGCACCGCGGCCCATTTTGCAGTTAGAGCACTTCTTGGAAGCATGCCGAAAATTCCAGGCGAAAGAGCGACAAAGAGGACAGGACTAAGAAGATTATTTGCATCCCGAAACGAACGAGCGAGCGTTGACGCAACTAACATAATCCCGCCGAGAAGCATCGCTGTAAGCAGCACGGCGATGAGCATAGCTAGGCTACTTCCAGCGGTAACTTCTGGTAGGGGGACCGAGAGTTTCGAACCGCCCGAACCGAGCACCCTCCAGAAAGTGAGTCCCATCGCTCCAACGTTTAGAAGCCCCGTTAGGGTACCAATGGCCACAATCGCGATATATTTTCCTGCGACAACCTCAATCGAATTCACGGGTGTTGTCAGTAGAGTGACGATTGTCCCTCGCTCTTTTTCTCCAGCCGTCAGATCAACCGCAGGATAAAAAGAAGACAACGCGATAAAAAATAAAAGAAGAAAGGGGAGAATAGAGCCCGCAAATTGTCCCCCTAGGTCCGCGTTGCTCGACACGGAACGAAATTCGGGCTGGAGCGGCTTGATAGTGGCCTCATCGATTCCGAGTCCGGCTAAACGCTCCAGTTTTATCTCTTTTGAGACTTCAAGGATTGCAGATCGAAGTTTGTCTTTCCCGGCCTCTGCGTACGGCTCGGTGGCATCAAATACAATGGACAAGTGCGCAGTTCCCAACGTGTCGAGCGCATGAGATGCAGTCGAAGAAGGGATAATTAGATAGTCGAGTTCTTGTGATTTCAGATATCCTCGAAAATCGGAGTCTTTCACGAGTGGCGCGGTGAGCCGCTGCGTTTGCCCAAGGAACTGAAAACCTTCTGTGTTGTGAAGAGATGCTTCTAGTTTAGGTGGCAGAGGCTCGGTGCTTGAAACTCGGAAAGTATGATTCGATATGGCCTCTCGCTCAGACATAGCCACTTCAGCGGAGACCAGAATTGCCCCAGAATAGATGACCATAGGCAAGAGCAGCATCGTCACCAGTGTTCGGCGGTCACGTAAGGAATCGATAAGTTCCTTTCGGGCAATCGTCATGACAATAGAGCGACTAATCAAACGGGATGAATTTCTAGAGGTGGTCAAGGGCGATGGTCCTCTTTGTGCAAGGACAGGATGAGCTCACTTAAATCCGATACTTTGAACGATTTGAGTAAATCTGCTCTGGAGCCTACCGCCTTTAACTGGCCCCTGAGTAACAGCCCTATGCGGTCACACAGCTTATCGACTTCGCTCATAATATGGGTGGAAAAGAGGACTGCTTTCCTTTCACTTCGTGCCCGTTCAATGGCTTGAACAACGAATTCACCGGAGATGACGTCTAAACCCACGGTAGGTTCATCGAGGATAACAATTTTTGGGTTGGAGATGAAAGCTCGCGCGAGGTTAGCTCGTTGGGACTGACCAGATGATAGCGCGCCGCACCGTTGAGCCTTAAAGCTTTCCAGTCCGAAATCGTTAACCATTCGATCAATTCGAGAATCGAGCTGTTCTTTTGTCATTCCATGGAGTTGCCCAAAATATGTGAGCATTTCGACGACCGATAAACGACCGTACAGTGAGGTATCACCAGAAAGATAACCGAGACCGCGGCGTAGATGATGCGCGTCCCGGGTGACGCGTTCCCCGTTGATCCTGGCGTGACCGCGGTCTGGCTCGAGAATCCCAGAAAGCATTCTTAGCAAACTGGTTTTTCCTGCGCCATTTGGCCCAAGAAGTCCGAACACCTCTCCCGGAAAAATTTCGAAAGAAACATTATCGACGGCGAGATGTTCGCCATAGCTTCTGGACAACCCAAGAGCTTCCAGCGCTGGAGGTCTAGGGGCGGTTGTGGGCCGTTGTTGAATAGACTTACGATCCATGATTGACACAGCACCCCAAAAATTTTTATTTCGGGTGCTCGCCTTGAGTATAGGAGACCCGAACCATGACGGATAGTATCGTTGGATTATTCGAACAAACAGTCGAAAGATGGGGTTCGCGCAAAGCCGCGAGCTACAAACGAGATGGTCAGTGGCAAAGTAAGTCCTGGCGTCAGCTCAGTGATGAACGCTTAGTCGTCGCATCGGCCTTATTTTCCCTCGGCCTCAAGCCTCATGAGCGCGTGAACATCGTATCGAATACAAGCTACAAGTGGATTCTCGCTGACCTGGGGACCCAAAGTGTCGCGGGAGAACCCGTAGCTATCTACCAATCGAGTCTCCCTCACGAAGTCGAATACATCGTCAATGATAGCCAAGGTGTTCTGGTGTTCGTTGAAGATTCAGAACAACTCGAGAAGCTCGCCAAATGTTATGAGCAGTTGCCAAACGTTCGAAAGGTGATTGTCATGGATGATGATCTCAGACTTCGTCCCGGCGAGTATCTCAATTCGATCCCCAATGACTGGATGATGACCTGGTCAGAAATGATAAAGCTGGGTAAGGCCAAGATAAGTGAGCATAAACAAGATATTACGCAAAGAATTTCAAGTTTGAAAAAGGACGATGTCCTTACCCTTATCTATACCTCAGGAACGACAGGGAAGCCTAAAGGTGTCGTTTTGACTCACGCCAACATGATGTACGAATGCACTTCTCTCGCTGCCATCGACGGTATGATCGAGACGAATGATGTGCAGTTGCTCTTTCTTCCTTTGGCGCACGTATTTGCCAAAGTGCTCGAGTGCTACTGGTTCACATGCGGACACGAAATGGCGATCGACAGTGATATTACCCAGATCGTTCCCAATATGTCGGTTGTGAGGCCTACCGTCATGTGTTCGGTTCCGCGGATATTCGAGAAGGTATACGCGAAGGTTGCAGGGGCGGGCACTTCAGCACCTGGTTTGGCCGGTAAGCTATTCTCTTGGACACTCCGCCTCAACGAACGAAAGGCGCTTCTCGCAAACGAAGGAAGGCAGGGCGACTGGTGGTTTCAGCTCCAACTCAATATTGCGAAATCCATTATTTTTTCAAAAATTGAAAAAAAGCTGACCGCACTTTTTGGTGGTCGTCTTCGATTTTTTATCTCAGGTGGAGCACCGCTTTCGAAGAAGATGGCGC
>JAYZDF010000128.1:0-15478 GCA_036337945.1 Myxococcota bacterium | reverse complement strand
TTTTGCCTCTTTAGAAAGTCATAAACCTCATCTATTTTACTCGCGGTCTCATGAAGTGGATAAGCCACTTCAATCTTACGAATCTGTTCCACTAAGCCCTCATCGAGATCAGTAAGTCCGTTCGAATGTAACTTGTTCAGGGCGCGGGCTGCTTCAATCTGATCATTCGTACTTTCGTTGTAATGCCGGTTTTCAATGTACCGGAACACCCGAATCAGCTTGTGCTCATACTCTTGAACAAAGTGTCCATTTTGGCCTTGAATCACTTCTTCGACCTGATGGCCCGTTTGGTGGAGATGGCTCGTAACTTTCGCGACAAGTTCGAGTCGGCCTCGACTATCGTCTGTCCCAAAAAACGCCTTCGGAGCGGTCATGGTTTTGACAATGAATCCGCCGCTTTTTGTTCTTAGGAAGGAAAGATCATTACACACTGTGAAATCGAACGAGAGTTGTTTCAGCTCGTTAACGTTGCCCAAATGGGCGTACTCAGCTGCGATAATCTGTTTGAGCGCAGAGTTTGGGACGCTTGGTTGCATTAATACAGTCCGGTCAGCATTCCACCATCTATTTGAATATATTGCGCAGTTAGATACTCCGCTTTCTCAGACGCTAGGAATGCTACCGCGTCACCCACTTCATCCGGATGGCCTAATCGACCTTTTGGAATGCGACTTTCGGAAACCTTGATCGATTCTTCAAACGTCATGTTGTTCTTATCCGCTCGCGCTTGTATTCGTTTCCTTGATCTCTCGGTCAAAATCGCGCCCGGTAAGACCATGTGAACGTTGATCCCATCCTTCGCTAGTTTGCGAGCGAGAGTCTTGTGCACAGCCGCGAGTCCGCCGCGCAGAAAGTTAGAAAGGTCCAGATCGTCAATAGGTTGTTTCACGGCAATAGAGGCAACTGTAATGATACGTCCCCATCCTTGTTTTTGCATATAAGGAACAACGCGACGAATTGCCCGAAAAATAGGTAAAGCATAGCCTGTCATTACACTCATCCAGTCTTCGTCTTCAAAGCCCAATGCGCCACCGCCCGCAGGTCCACCGCTGTTATTAACTAGGATATCGCATCCACCCCATTTTTCTTCCACCATCGAAAATAGTCGATCCATGTCTTCTTGTGAGCCAATGTCTCCGACTTGAGCGTGGACCTCGCCACCGGCCTCTGTGAGCTCCTTACTTGCGCGTTCCAATTTTTCTTCCGAACGTGAAAAGAGGACGACTCTGTGGCCGTCTTCCATGAGTTTCTTAGCTGACGAGAATCCGATACCTTCGCTTGACGCGAGAATGACTGCTGTTTTTTTCATGAGATTAATTCCTTTTTCGAGTAGTTTCTAACCTCGTGCTGGTCTTTGGACAAACGAGGTAAACATATCAACAACATGCTCGCGCGATCTAAACGTCGCTGTACTGGAGCAGCCACCGATATGCGGTGTTATAATAAGATTTTGGTGCTTCTTCGCGTATTGAACAAGTGGATGATTCTCAGGGACGCCATCGTCCCAGCGACTATCCCCACGAACGACATCTACTGCCGCTCCTTTAATGTTCCGCGTCAATGCTTCAAGTAAAGCTTGTTCATCGGTGAGTTCTCCCCGGGCCGTATTAATAAAGTAGGCGCCTTCCTTCATCTTTGCAAAGCAATCGCGTCCAAAGAAGCCTTCCGTTTTTTCGTTCAGCGGCACATGTAAAGAGACAATGTCTGAGGTTTCAAGAAGTTGTGAAAATTCGAGAAAACTAACTCCTTGGGGAGCGTTCTCTCGTGCTATCTCATCTGGGTCATATGCAACGACCCGCATTCCAAAAGCGAGTCCATAACGGGCAACCATTCGGCCTAGTCGACCGCACCCTACAATACCCAAGGTTTTTTCGATCAGTTCCTCACCTTCAAAAGGCCATTTATTCCAATGCCCATCAATGACA
Organism: Myxococcota bacterium; assembly: GCA_036337945.1. GTDB lineage: Bacteria > Myxococcota > Kuafuiibacteriia > Kuafuiibacteriales > Kuafuiibacteriaceae > JAYZDF01. The sequence goes on along the minus strand of JAYZDF010000128.1, from coordinate 13,553 downwards.
CTGTTGAACGCAAAGGGAAGTTTTCGGACCAACGACAATAATAAAGTCCACGTCAATTCGGCCGTGCTCGAGATCTTCTCTAAGACCTCTAGTTCTCCGCGGAGGCTAAGCACTTCAACCCCTCGTTTATGGGCGAGCTTCAGGTCAATGTGATCCAGACCAGTGGTGGGCGTGATCACGGCCCGCAAATCAGGACAGAGCGCAAATTCTTTAGCGTGGAATGCGAGGCCCAGTCGAACAAAGACCGCATGATAGCTTTTCAAGCGCAACGCTTTTCGAAGGTCTTCCTGATTTTCGCACCACATGTAATCTACCGAACCTAGTGTTTCGAGTTTCTCTTTGGCAGAAGAAGGGATCTGCTTGGGTTCGATGTGAAGAATGTTCACGTAGTTTTTCCCCCGATTGTCCACTGGGCAAATTGAAAGTCTTCGATGGTGTCAATGTTGACAGACCGTTCAGACGGCATGACCAACGCGCGACAATCGTTACCTTTGAATGACTTATTCCGCAAAATGGACGTTCGAGTCAGGTAAATCGCTCCGTTGCGAATGTACATAGGCTCCAATTCCTGACGACGTTGATTTTCGTAGGCTTCGCAAAATGGTGGATCAATGAGTTTGCCGTCTCGAAGGTACTTCATACGAGCTGGGTGCGTAGCGCCCACGTCTACGACGCTAATCACACTATCAGAGCCCGTACTTTTCAGCAGCGCCAGCGCTTCATCGATGTCCTCTGCGGTGCGCATGGGGGTAGTAGGCTGTAGCATCATAACAGCATCGTACGGTTCATCTCCGGCTTCGAGTGCTCTGTCTAAGACGTTGAGAACTGCATAGATGGGGCTGATCACGTCATCAGCGAGTTCTGCCGGGCGTAAAAAGGGAACTTCCGCGCCTAGTTCTTTTGCGATTGATGCAATCTCGTTACTATCTGTCGATACGATAACGCGATCAAGATTCGATGCTGTAGCCGCCTTGATCGTGTAGTCGATGAGGGGTCGTCCACCGAGCGGTGTGTTGTTTTTGTTGGGGACGCCTTTAGAGCCTCCCCGAGCAGGAATCACGCCTAGAACTCTCATGATAAACTGTTTCTCCTTCTTCTTTCGGTAATCAATCTTCGAACTTACTTAGCTCCTTTTTGAAGCATAAGGTGTTCGGACTCGGACTACTGTGAGTCTTCGTTGCAGAGCCCATAAGACTGACCACCGAGCTCTTGGGTTCTAACGGTTGAGATCTCGGTCTTCCCAGTTGAAGACATCGCGGCCATTAACTTTCGATGCGAATCGTCCTGCGTAGTAATCTCGATTAAGTAGTTCTGCTTTGCTGAGCGGACGCTGCGCGTTTCCGAGAGCCTCTTCCCATTTTGGCCAACCTTCTCGAATGTGAGCCATTTGGTCTTGCCGCGATAGGTTACCAAAATCTCTGAGTTCTTTAAGCATGGACGGGGTAATTGAAACTTTTCCGTCTCGTGACTCTTCGGGAGCGAGAATAGTGTAGTGTCGTTCTACGCAACTAGCCCCCAACGCGATCGCTAATTTACTGGCCCAGAGTCCGTCCTTTGCTGGTTCTGAGTGATCGCTGTAACCAATTTGATGAGTGTATCTGCGAAGGTAATTCAAGCGCTTCAGGTGTAATTCATTGAGCGGCGTAGGATAGATCGTCACGCAATGAAGCATCGTAAAGTTGGTGCCGTCCAGTTCTGCTGCCGCCCGTTCAATCTCATCATCGAATGATGAACCTGTTGAAACAAATATGGTGGACCAGTATTTTTTTACATCTCGGAGCAAGGGATAAGATCGGCAGTCGTAACTTGCGATTTTGATTGCTTCGTAGCCTTGGTCTTTCACGCGTTCGACGCCCGCACGAGTAAACACTGTCGTCATTGGTGCGACTCCTGCGCGTACACATTCTTGAACAAACCATTCTTCCGTCGAAGGGTCTAAATCTAGCTTTGAGAGACGATCCACTTCAGCCTGATAGGGACGCTTGATAGCAAGAATTTCACCGCTGTCATCTTTTATCCCCTCTTCGAAGCGCTCTCGATAAGCTACTTCTTCAGAACGAATTGCCTGAATCTTAACGTAGTCGGCACCGTTTTCGGCGGCGGTATGAATCATGCGCTGAAGAATATCTTTGTCACCATTGTGGTTTTGGCAGCATTCAGCAATCAGAGTAGGTCGCATATGTTTTCTCCTTGTTTAGGTCTTATTCAAATCAACGATCGGCATTTACCCATCGTTAAGGGTCGGTATGGTCGAGGGAGCTTCTGGTAAAGCCCAGTCCCATGTAAGTACATGGCTTCGAGTCCAGAATGAGGTCGGGCTCAAAAATATGCCAAGTGTCGAAAATGATAGGGCGCTCCGGCATCTGTCGGACAAATTTCGCAATATCTAGATTTCGATAGAAGCGGTGGTTATTGAGTACAAGGAGTACGGCGGCTTCGCCGATAGCGTCGTCGAACTCTGCAGCCTCCAGACCGATCTGTCGAATATCTTCTGCACTTGCTACGGGGTCATGACCGACAACGTTCCATCCACGTGCCTTTAGGTCTAACGCGATTTCCGCTCCTGTTGAACTTCGTAAGTCTCCCGTTTCAGGCTCTCCCTTGAATGCGAGTCCACAGGCGAGAATCTTTGTATTCCCGCTGTCATAGCCTTGACTCTTTAATTTTTCGAGCAAGCTGTCAGCAACCGTACCGCACATCGATTCATTGATGACGCGACCCTGCAGGAAAAGCGTGCTCTCTATACCTGCTCGCTTGGACACCTCGTGCATGATGTATGGATCTTTTGTTAGACAAGGTCCTCCAACTCCAGGAGAGGGCAAGGGCACTTTATCTCTTGGATATCCGTGATTGGCTGCGCGAATAACGTCTACTACGTCGATGTTGAAGTGTGCACCGATTTGAGCGAGTTGATTTGCATAAGAAAAAACCAAGTCTCGGAATGTATTGTTTATCAACTTTACAAGTTCTGCGGATTCAAGCGAATCGACCCGGACTAACATCGGTGTGAGGTCTCGAAACAGTGCCGCCGTCGCTTCAACACTGTCTTTATTTATCCCGCCTATAACTTGAGGCAAAGTTCGAAGTTCTCTCAGTGCTTTACCTTCGACGGTACGTTCTGGCGCGAAGCTTACGTGAAAGTCTCGACCAGCTTTCAACTCACTTGTTTGTTCCAAAATTGGAATCACGATATCTCGAGTGCAGCCAACTGGTACCGTTGACCGAAGAATGACGAGACTGCCCGGTTTTAGGCTCTTACCGACCATTGTAGCTGCGCTTGTGATTTGCGAAAGCTGCGGTTTGGGAATGCCTGATTCACTTTCTTGAAGAACAGGCGTTCCGACACTAACAATAAAGACGTCACCATCTTCAGGCATTTGGGTGGTTGGGAAAAAGTTTCGATTCAACTGGTCTCTGAGTAATTCAGGAAGACCAATCTCGTGTACATACGACTCATTATTTTTGAGTTTGGCAATTCGATCTTGTGAAACATCTACGCCTGTTACGCGAAAGCCTTCGCGAGAGAGTTCTAGTGCTAAGGTGAGACCGACATAACCCAACCCCAAAACGACGACGTGACGGTGTGAAGCAACTCGTTGTTCCCATAGTTCGTGATAATTAATCACGCGGGTAGCTTGGTTTTTTTCATTAACCATCAAAACTTTGCCAAGGAATTTTCGGCTTCGTCTTCCGCGTTCGCTAAGTCGTTGTGGAAGTGCATCGATGATCTGTCGGTAACTAAACGTATCCGGAAATGTGATCGGATTTTGGGTCATCAAATCTGCTGCCGTGAGTTTATGAGCGCGCGAAATATCCTTGATCAGAGCACGGCGAATATCACCATCTGTGATGACGCCTTCTACTTGGTTTTCTGAGTCGCTGACGATTACTATGCCAGCGGGAAGTCCTCGATCGACAGCTGAAGATTGGCATCGTAGTACAGTATCGATCGAATCGGTCGCTCGAACTGTAATACTCTCTAGTAATTGACTCATGTTTAGGTTTCCAAAAACGCTTGCTGCCGGGGATAGGGCTTACTAAACTTAATCCTCAGCGATTCTATCCAGAAAATACGATACCGCCTCGTTAAACCCGTTTCGGTCAAGCGTAGTGGCTCGCAACTGCATTTCTGCGGAACGCTTCAAGCACTCTACAAGCGCATTTTGCATCCGGTTACAAGACAATTCCGGGCCGGCGTTAATCCCCACTCCTAGCTGCTCTAGGATTCGTGAATTATGCTCCATCTCTTTGTTCCCTGGCTCATGAATCGTTATCATCGGGGTGGCTTGCGCTAAACATTCCGTAATTGTGCCGACGCCTGGGCGACAAATGATGACAGAACAAGAAGCGTAGTCTTCAGCAGAAAAGCCAAATGCTCTCAAGTGCTTCCCGATCCGCTTTTCTTGCTGTTCGATCAGATTTTGCGAGGTCCAAATTGGTCCATCGGTTTTTTCTAATAGGCTTTCAAAGAGGCTTGGTAACTCAGGCACCAAAGCCGGTGTAGCGCCCACCAGTACTGCTATTCGATCGCGTCGAAAATACTCATCAGCAGCTGGTGCATACGATTTAGGACACATAAAGCCCGTCTTCACCGGTTTACACAGCTCTGAAATAGAAGGCATCGCTAAGGCGTCAACACACACCATCGGTGGTTTGTGCTCAAGGAGCAGTTCACCTTCATAGGTTGCGTATCGCTGGGCTTCGGCTGATTTTGGATGTTTTGAGGCGAGAAGTTCTCCCCACAAAAATGAGCCCATCAGAATAGCGTCGGGCCGAAACCGGAGGATTCCAGGCAAGTTATCACTGATGACCAAGTCGGCAGTTTCCAATTCAGGAAGTTTTTCAAGTCGATCTTCCCAAGAAAAGAGTCGTCCGTCGCCATAAATACTCGGGTCATTTGACCAGCTCACACCAGGTTGCATTACGTCGTGGATGGCTTTCGCTCTTCCCGACCAGAATTCTCTTGATAATGCCCAGTCTTGCATCCGTTGGATTTGCCATTCTTCGCAACAAACCAGGAATTCTGCCTCGGGTCTGGTTTGTTGAATACGGGAAAGAATTTCGATACAGCGACGGTAATGTCCAAGCCCATTAGAGCAAACCAGAGTAAGGATAAGCACTTTTGTTCTCCTGCCATGGTAAGCAGACCCGTTGCATGCCTGAACACGGCTCTTGTGGTCAAGCGCTTGAAAAGCTGCGCGCAGCTGACCTCAGAAATGTGTTGTTGATAACTCGACAAAACGCCTCAATATATAGGGTTAATTACAAGACTGTTTTTTGTTTATGGCCCACAGACAATGTTGAAAACAATCAGTTTTTCGGCCAGATAATAATCATTCTCCATTGATCTGGTTTTTCTTTTGTGACTAATAACCCGTGTGGAACTGGTCGACCCCCATGAAATAGCGATTCGCCTTAGCCGTGCCGATCTCAAAGTCACTCCGCAAAGGCTAACGATTTATGGCGAGCTGCTCGAACGAGACGACCATCCTAGCCCCGAGTCTCTCTATCATTCTGTCCGAGATGATCTTCCAAAGCTTTCCCTAGCGACCGTCTACAAAACGCTGGATGCCCTGGAAGGCGCGGGTTTAATTTCCCAGGTATCGCTTCCAAACGAAGCAAAACGATATGACGCAAATCTAGAGCCTCACCACCACTTGGTTTGCACCAGTTGTCGGAAAATTACTGACTTCAACGATAAAAAATTTCAGTCCTTGGAAGTGCAACACACGGAGTCGGGCTTTCGTGCGCACTCGATCCAGGTTCAAGTCTTGGGACTTTGCGAGCTTTGTCAAAAAGCTTTGCAAACCCACAAGAGTGACGGAGAAGGCACTATGCCTTCGACGTTTTACAACACAACGGAGGAGAAAAATGGCTAGCTTAGAAGGAAGCAAGACCCATGATAATTTGAAGGCAGCATTCGCCGGTGAATCACAGGCGAATCGTCGTTACTTATATTTTGCAAAGGTTGCTGATGTAGAGGGCTATCCTGAAATTGCATCAAATTTCCGCGAAACTGCGGAAGGCGAAACAGGACATGCTCATGGACATCTCGATTACATCAAGAAGGTTGGTGATCCTGCTACGGGGTTGCCGATTGGTGATTCGATCGAAAATTTGAAAGCGGCAGTAGCCGGAGAAACCCACGAATATACGGATATGTACCCAGGAATGGCGAAAACTGCTCGTGAAGAAGGTTTCGAAGAAATCGCTGATTGGTTCGAAACGCTTGCGAAGGCTGAAAAGTCTCACGCTGGACGTTTCCAGTCACTACTCGACGGAATCGACTAATAACAAAACTTGAGAGCCTCCACTTTGTTGGGAAGTGGAGGTTTCTCTCTCATCCACCTTTCCATTTATTTATCCATCATTGACATTGTTGGAACGTGGATTAAACGAGGAGCAGTTGTAACCAATGGATAAGAATATCTCATATCAACCGACCGACGGGCTCACGTATGATCCTGAAGACGAAAAATACTGGGATAAAGATGCGCTAAAAAAAGAAATCACGCGCGCCTTTGAGATTTGTCACGGTTGTCGAATGTGCTTCAAATATTGCGACAGCTTCCCGAGTTTATTCGATCTCATTGACAACAAACACGACGGGGACGTTCGGAAGATCGATGAGTCTGAAACAGCGTTGGTCATGGATCAGTGTTTTCAGTGCAAGCTGTGTGATGTTCAGTGTCCGTATACACCGCGAGAAAATCACGAATACCAACTCGACTTTCCTAAAATCGTTCATCGCTATTGGGCGCAACGTGCCAAAGAAAAAGGTGAACTTTCTCTGCGCGACCAAGTTCTTTCTAATCCTGATACCCCCGCTCAACTTGCTCGACTCAGCTTGGGTATGGCGAATACGCTAAATCGGGTCTCGGCCCACCGCTGGCTCATGGAGAAAGTGCTTGGTATTCACCGAGACAAACAGCTACCAGAGTTTGCCCAAGAGACTTTCGAAGCCTGGGCGGAAAAAAACGATAAAATTAAGCGAACCTCTGACCCTGAAGTTGTTCTTTTCCAGACTTGTTACGTCCAAAATAACGAACCGGAAATAGGAAAAGATACGATTGAGGTTTTCGAAAAAAACCAGGTCGACGTGACTTGCACGCGAGGCCTTCAATGCTGTGGAATGCCCGCTTGGGAGAGAGGTCAGCTGGAACAAGTTCGCACTCAAGCGAAGAACAACCTCGATGTCCTTATGCCTTCTGTTGAAAACGGAGCAAAGGTCGTCGCATTGAATCCTACTTGTTCTATGATGATGCGCCGCGAATACCCGGAATTACTAACGGGAGAGGACCGAGAACGAGCCAAGAAACTTTCGGAAGCTATAAGTGACCCCGGTGAATTTTTGTGGAGCATTCGGAAAGAAGAAAGATTCAATACCCAGTTCAAGAGCACGCCCGATGCCGCGGTCGCTTATCACGCGCCTTGCCATCTTCGTGCACAAAACGTCGGATTCAAGAGCCGAGATCTTCTTCGGAAGATCCCGGGTGTAAAACCAAAAACGGTCATGGAATGCTGCGGACATGATGGTACCTACGCTATGACTGTCGAGGGTTTTGAGCCGTCTATCCGAATTGGCCAGAAATCATTTGACGGGATGAAGGAAACGGAAACTGAAGTATGGGCAACAGACTGTCCGTTGGCAGCCATCCAGTTTGAGCAACACGCGAACACAAAACCTATGCATCCGATGACGATACTCGCGAAAGCCTACCGCCCAGATGGCTTCGAAAAATCAACGGAGACAGAAGAGGAAGAATAAAATGAATCATGTACCTAGAAGCGATATTGTCGATTACGTGACTTACGAGGAGCAAAGGGATGAGTACCGAGCTAAAGTACTTGCAATAAAGCGCCCGCGTCGAATCCACGTCGGTGAGCACTTGACGTTCCTATTCGAAAACGCAGCGACCATTCGTTACCAAGTCCAAGAAATGATGCGCACCGAACGAATTGTGAAAGAGGCGGATATCGTACACGAGCTCCATACTTACAATGAGCTTCTCGGTGGTGAAGGGGAGCTGGGTTGCACTCTCCTTATAGAGATTGACGACGAAGAAGACCGCAGTATCAAGCTGAAGCAATGGATTGAATTGATCTATCACTTGTACTTTGAAGTTGAAGGTGGCGACCGTATCCGGCCGAAATTCGACGAACGTCAAATTGGCCGTGGTCGACTTTCGTCAGTGCAGTACTTGAAATTCGACCTCAAGGGTCGTAAACCAGTCGCCCTTGGTGCCGATTTTTCTCATCTGACCATCCATACAGAGCTAAAGCCCGAACAAGTGGCTGCATTATCGGAAGATTTGGGTATAAAATAAAAATACCCATGCGCTTTGGCCGTTCAATAGTACCGACCGCTTTAGCTTTGCTTTGCGGCGGGGCGGTTTCCTGCGCAGATCTCATTCCAGATGAGTACCGAATAGAAGATCTTCGTATTCTCAACATCAAAGTTGAACCTCCTGAAGTTCCCATTTTTATTGCGGCTGAAAACGGCGAGTTGGAGCTTGCGCTCGACCAGCTGCCGCCGCCGGACCTTCGGCCCGTTACGGTCACAGTCGTTGCAGCCCATCCAGACTTAAACGCGACGTTTCAATACGATTGGATCCAATGTCTCCCCGGTTTAGGGCCCGTTCCCTGTGATGGAAACGATCGCAAGCGACTGTCGAACAACCCGAAGTCTACTCTTGAATTTACGCCGGTTCAGATACTCCTAGACGAGTTAATTGCTCAACAGCAGGTCTCTGAATTGGCAGGCGGGTTCACAAATGATCCTCGCGAACTTTTAGGCGGTCTGCTTGCTAACGTAAATGTCGAAATTCGGGTGCAAGATGCTGCGGTCTCGGTGGACACGCCCATTTTAGAGGGGCAGAAAAGATTAATTCTTTTTGAGCCTCGCTTGGTAGCGCAGACGATTCTCACCGCACGTGAAACGGACACTTCGCAAATTCCGAACCTAGAGGGAATTAGTTTGCCGAGTCTATGTACGACCGCTTCCGACACGCAGATTGCAGAAATCTTTGATTTTTTAAGAGTCCGTCAACCCAATGAGAATCCTCGTATCGAAATGATTGAACTGGGGCGGCTTCTAAGGACGGATTCATCGACCTTGAGTGCGACATCTTCAACAGCGATCGTGCTTTCTCCTGGCGAGCGAATCAGTCTTACTCCCGTGATTAACGAAGATGCCGCTGAATCGTATCAAGTCATCGATGGAAATTGTAACTTGATGGATTTTACTGAAAAGCCCGTATTTTCCTGGTTCACGAACCTTGGCCAACTGAATTCTCAGATCAGCCGGTTAAAAGACCCAAAGAACATTTACCAAGCTCCAGCAGCCTCGGAGCTTGAATCTGCCGAGACAACGGTGCGCATATTTACCGTAGTTCGGGACGGACGAGGTGGCTCAGACCATCAATCGTTTGATATCGTCATCCGTAAGTGAACCTGCCTTGACCCTGTCTTAGGCCCAAAGGCATAGTACCGACGTGGAAACGGAATCGCTGAAGCAAATTATTCGCGACGTGCTTCAAGAAGAGAGTTCTTTTGGTTATGTAGACTTGGCGCCTCGGTGGTCTGGTGGGAAGATCGTTCTTCATCCTCAAGACGAAAGCCTACAATCGAAAGAGATACCTATTGATACGTTCTTTCATAAAATTGTGATGATTAGAGACAAGCTCAGAGTGATGGAGCAAAAGGTAAATAGCAGTAAGCTATCCGATGCTGAGAAAGTCGACCTTCAGCAATACATCACAAAAGTGTATGGCTCCCTGACTACTTTCAATGTTTTGTTTCGCGACAAAGAAGAACAGTTTCGTGGAAGTTCTAAAGGATAATAAAATGATGCGACGCTTGATAATTTTGGCGACTCTATGCTTTGCGGGATGTGCCACCGTTGGACAAAAAAGCGATATGAATCGACTTCAAAAGGCGGTTGAATCCTATACGCACGCCTACCGCTGGAAAAACTACGATTCCGCGGTCTTGATGTTACAGCCCGACCTTAGAGAGCCCTATTTGGCGGCATATGAAGAAGACGAGTCTTCGCTGCAAATCGAGGACATTCGAGTCGTACGAGTAGAGCTCGAAGCGCAGGATCGAGCGAAGATTACGCTTCGTACTCGATTCATGCTTTTGCCCTCGGTTACGGTTCAAAAAAAGAAGCTGACTCAGTACTGGGTAAAAATTGGTGATCAGTGGCTTTTGGAAGCCGAAGAGAATTCCATTCGTTTGATTGATCCACTATCGAAGTCAGAACTCGCAAAAAAACGCGCGCTGCCGTCGAATGCTCAAACCGGAAATACCGAGGTTGAGATCGAGTCTCCGAATACTCAAGAAGCCTCGACCAAAACCCAAAACTAACACTTCCTAGAATGGAATATCGTCGTCGCCGAGTGGAGGTGGCTCGTTAGAGTACCCCCCGCCGCCGCCGCCGCCGCCGTAGCTTCCGCCGCCGCCGCCGCCGCCGCCGTAGCTTCCGCCACCGCCTTCGCCACGACCACCTAGAAACGTCACTCGGTCAGCGATAATCTCGGTAGTATAGCGTTTATTGCCGTCTCGGTCGTCCCAGTTTCGTGTTTGTAATTTACCTTCGACGTGACATGAGCGACCTTTTTTGAGGTACTCACCACAATGTTCGGCTTGTTTGCCCCAGACCACGATTCGGTGCCATTCGGTGCGTTCTTGTCGCTCGCCGCTTTGCTTGCTGTTCCACACTTCCGTGGTAGCAATGCTGAAATTACATACGGCACCACCGCCCTGGGTGTAACGAACCTCTGGGTCCGAGCCGAGATTTCCGATCAAAAATACTTTGTTGATACTCGCCATGCGTTTCTCCGTTGTGATCTCTCTTCGTATGTCCCGCTGTCCGAGTCAATCAAAGCTGACGCGACTTTCATTCAAATGTGACATATTCTGTCATCCTTTACGCCTGTTCGAACGTTGACCGAGGGCCAAAAAGCTCATCAGCCCCAAAAGTACCGACCAATTCGAACCTGATGGACTGATTGGCTCCGCGGATTTCAATTGGCACCCGCATCCATCGGACGGTTGAGGGGTGCGCGCTCTTCTGGCTGTACTACTCGCGTCAGCTGGATTTGCTGCCGCAGCATCATCCTCGGTCGTTGTCGCAGCATCCGCTACCTCACTGGCATCTAGCTGCATCACGTCTGGGCTTTCACTTTGCCCCGAATCCGCACTCGGTTCTGCGTCAGGCTGTTGATCTGCGTCGGGCTCGTCTTCTCCAGCGTCCTCGCCGTCGCAAGGAATAGGCGTGCTTGGTGCGATGCGATAAATTCGTCCGTTATCTATATCCGTGACATAAATTGCCCGATCAGGACCGTTAAAAAAATGAACGGGTCCACCTGCCCCGGTCACGATGGTTTCCCGCGAGTTTTCTGCCACTCCATCTCGAGCACTATTTGGCGTTAGCGTCCAGACGCGACCCTTATTGTAGTCCCCAAACCAATACTTTTCCCGATACTTTGTCGGCCAGCTACAATGATTAGAAAAGACACCGGCCGTAACGCTCCCTTGCCCGAACGCAGGGCTCTCATTGTGATTATAGGCATAAGCTGGCTCAACACAATTTGAACCTGAAAGGGGTGTGCTATCTCCACACCGCGAGACATTCTGCCCAGCGGCGCCTTCTCGGAACGGCCAACCATGGTGTTCTCCTCCTCCCTTCGAGATCGTGATCTCTTCGAATGTCCCTTCCCCAACGTCTCCAATCCACAGATTCCCCGTGAGTTCATCCCATGAAAACCGCCAAGCATTGCGAAAGCCCCAAACATAAATTTCTTCACGTGGAAGACCAGTCGTAGCAGGATTTGGCTCTGTACGCTGACACGGACGAGAAGTCGCAATTGGACAGGCGGTTACTTGGCTTACGCCCACCAATGGATTGGAAGCCGGTATGTCTCCGTCTCTTCCTATACGAAGAATTTTCCCCTGAAGGTTTGTAAGACAGGTACTATTGTAATTATCAGCTTGGCCAGGTGCGCAACCACAGTTGCATCCGGTATCGCCAGTTCCGATATAAAGATATCCATCAGGACCAAATTTTATGCCGCCTCCATTGTGGTTTCTGGGTCCATAGAGGCCATTCAAAACTGGGCGAATATTTCCTACATCGACTTGATGATTGGATGGATCAACTGTCGTCCATCCCACTGTATGTCGATCCTCTGTGTCATTTCCTCGCGAATAATAGAAGTATACTCTTCTTGTCGTATTGAACATCGGATCAACGGCAATCCCTAAAGCGCCTTGTTCTATCGGATTTTGACTAACAGGCAGTCTTCCTGCGTCTACTAAGTTCGAAAGGTTCGGAACTTTCATTCTGAGCCTCCCGCCGTACTCCATAATCAACAAACGCCCATCCGGAAGAAATTCCGCACCCGTAGGTGAATTGAGTCCCGTTACATATCGAGACAAGCTCAGATCTGTGACCCCTGACGACAGCTGCTCCGCCTTCGCGGGATGTGTAACCAAAACATGAAGCAATGCGAACGCGAAAATCTTCGGTAAGTGTTTCACGTCTTTTGTTATACCAAAATTTTTAGGTTAGGCGGATGAATGCGTGCATAGCCTGAGTCAGTCCAGGCTCTATTTCTCTTGAAACAAGCTCACAACGCAGGAGAAATTTCGCCAGAACTATTGGATTATTGCTTATTTAGCTGCCAGTCATAATCGAAGAATAAAATTGTTTCGTTAGCACCCGCTTTTTCACGAAGCCCACCAGGTAGATACTTTTCTAAGAATTTACGTCGCCCAGAAGGGCCTCCAAAATCATCTATGTACCACTTGAATATCTGAGATAATTGAAGGACACCTGCCTCGACTCGAGCGCCATTCTCGCTCGCAAGATATCGGCGAGTCGCTGTATTAAACCTCTCATTTATATCACTCCCCGAATACGGTTTATTGTCTAAAACAGGACAGCCCATTGCGGCACAAACCAAAACCATATGCGTTCGGGGATCTTTGGCGTATGGATTGAGCATCTTTTTCTCAAGTTGGTTTAGCGAAACATGAAGGCCAGCAATGAGGTAGTTTTCTTTGTCGAAAAAATCTTTTACATCTAAAACGGATTTAGGATGTTTCAATCTGATGACCGCACGTAAAACGAAGGCATTGTAAGCATCGACATAAAATCCGATTCGCTCGTTTTTTTGGCTCGGTAGCTTCGCTTTTCCAACTGCAGTTATAAAATCGTCGAGTTTGCTGAGATCGTTCTTTTCGATTCTTCGGTAGTCTACCAAGCCGTTTTTGACGTTAGACTTTAGTATTTCCGCATAACCCCGTAATGAAGCAGAAGGGACTTGTGCTATGACCAATGCGGACAGCAAACCATAACTCAACATATAAGAAGTAACGTCACAGGCCGATACTTTATTCAAGTTGGCGGCTAGTCATTCTCTTTTTCGGGTGCCCAGTTCGGATGGGCAAAAGGAAAGATAGAAGTGAGGGCTTCATCACCATAACTTTTTCCTTCAATGTGTTTCTCATAAAGAGAGCGAACTGCCGTGAATAGCTCGTGATTATAG
>JAYZDF010000127.1:0-25770 GCA_036337945.1 Myxococcota bacterium | reverse complement strand
GGTCAGCAGAGGCTTGTACGATGTTTGTCTGTGTCTCAATCAGCATGAGTCTTATCGTGATCGCGATTGGTTCGTAAACGAATCTAATCTAGGTCCTAAATCATGTCATGGTCTGATAGGAGAATCGACCAATTTTTATCGTTTTCGAAAAGAGACTTGGTTTCGGTGTCGTTAGAAAGTGCAAAAACATGGTTGTCAAAAGTGTTTGCGGTTCGAACATTACGAAAGATTTGACGAGAGTAGTATTGGTCCATTGAGATGAACTTTACGAGTCGATAGTCATCGCGAAGTGCTTTGACCGCCTCGCAAAGTAGAATCTGGGCGAGGTCGGTCGATTTAAACATCGATTGGATGTCACAAATGAAACATTGTTGCTTTGCTTTCTTAAGGACGAGGAAAGCGACAACCTTGTTGTTTCTGACGAGGTAAAGGTACTCATATTGTTCGCTTGGATTGCTGTCGTATCTCCACTTTAGGTAGTCGGCATCACGGCGATACGAGAGAATTTCCTTGCTTGCCATCGTTTTCCAAATAGAACCAAACTCATCAAGATAATGGGCTGAAGTCTTCAGTTCTAATTTGTCTTGACCCTTTTGCTGCGAAGCCAAAATAGAATTAAAGTTGGTGACGTCATACGAGTTTTCAAAGTCAATAACATACCGCTCTAGCTGGCCCAGATTAGTTCCAAGCATCATGATGTACTTTAACGATTCGTCACCTGCGACCGTTAGGGATAGCTTAATCGCAGTTTGTGAGAGCTGTTCTCTGAAGGCTTTGTTTACGGCAGCAAACACAAATGAATTCTTATGTTCCGGTGCTACGAAGCCATCAACGCAGTTGATCAGTTTCTTGGTTTTGCCGTTTACATTCAGAAAGTGAGCTTGCCCTGCAAAATGTCCAATCAACTTTTGATTTGAGTCAAAAGCTAGCGAGATAATGTTGCTGGCGTGCGCGGGATTTTCATTATACTTCCAACGCCAGTGTTCGATAGGAGTATCTGTTTCAAATACTTCCCGAAACAATTCGACTATTTGAGTTTCGTCGCCTGGTTCGTAGGGACGAATGTTTAGCTTGTTAGACATTGCTAATGTAATAACTCGGAGATCTTGAAGGTTTGATTTGAGTCTGGGTTCACCAAGGTTTGGTCGTCGTGATAAATTCGAGGTGTGCTGTACAAGAGCTTGATGGCCGTCCATTTGTTGATATAGCGATAGTTTTCTTTGTGGTCGCGCATCAGGATTTCGTGGACAAGGCGATAGTAGCGAGGGTTCATGTTTGGGTAAATGTGATGACACACGTGGTGCCCCATGTAGCGGCATAGAAAGTCTGAAATGGGGTTAGACTTCACGGACACTGTATTAGCGAGAGAGTCGAGGTCTCGAGTCAACGGAGAGAGTGCATGGTTCGTCGCGATATAGCTCATGATCATATAGTTACAGATCGCGTAAGGCAGAATAACCAGCAGCAGGAAGTTTGCTTTGGCTAGAAAAAAGAGCACGGGTAAAAGAATTATCGCCTGCAGAATGAACTCGATATTGACTCTGCGATGGTTGATTTTTCGGTATTGTTTCATTCGATAGCGCTGGTAGAACATATTGATGAGGCCGTGCGTGGTAAAAGAATGAAAGAAGTAAATATAACTCAAGAATGTTCCGGAACCCGGTAACATCTTGTAAAACCGTTGAAAGAACTTTGAGTTCTTATACATAAAGGTCGAAGGATAGGCGTCTGGATCAACGATGTGTTTTTGTGTAAACCCGTGGTGCAAATAATTATGCCAATATCGGTAGAATGAAGGCGGCATTAGGTGCTGGAGGAACCCAAGAAAAGCTAAGGAGTTTTGAAGACGTTTCGAGCCGACCACCGTACCGTGCAAGATATTATGAGTGAGATGGGATAGAGTTCCCCAACTCGTTCCCATTATGATTCCGCAAACGAGGTGCACCCATAAATTCGAACTCGAAACCGCAATAAGACCTGCGGAAACAGACAATCCCCAGAAGCTACAAAAATAAAATAAATCGGGTGTGTATCGTCTGAAGACTTTTTCAGGTAACTGTGCACTGATTCGCTTCTTCAGCGCTTTTGCCTCTGATGTAAGCTTCGACATAATCTAAACGAACCCGCACATCATAGCACATAGACGCCATTTTCATGGGGAAGATTAATGACCGTTTCCCATAAAGAACCCGAGGCGCAAGCAATTGTAATTAATTTGATTATAGCCAGTCGGTTAGGTCTGAGACTAGACACTCTAGGGGTAAGTGCGGACAATAGCTAGGGGCTTTGCTCCTGACCTTACGGCTGGGTTGGAAGGATTCTTAGTTGGTACTTGAGAGGACAAAGTCTTGTTATGCGAGAGCAGAGGGAGGCTTCGGGCTGAGGTCTCCTAACATTTGTTGATTTGAATATACCAATCAAGTCTGGCATCGTCCGCGCCAATGAAACTCTTGTGCAGCATATATCCGGGCGATGGCTGCGATAATCTCACTCGTCACTTTTTGTCCTATTATCGTAAGGAAGGCATCAAAGAATTTCATTTACTCTTACTGAAAAATCCAGCGGCACCTAATGAAGAAGAGGTTTATGACATGCTTAGAAAGGAGCCGGATGTCGTTTGTGTTCAGCTCAAGGAGGCTGTCGCTACGGAGCAAGCTAGAGTTCAACTTTACACCACCTACAAACAACAGCAGCTAAGCAACTGCCGGATGGTATTTGCTGTTGATGCCGATGAATTCGTCAGTCATCCGGGCGATATCTATGAAGCGGCGTGCACGGATGACTACGATTACGTGCGGGGACGTTTGGTTGACCGGTTTGCTCATGAAGGAGAAACGGCTGCCGTAACGATGGATAAAGACCTCTTTCGCCAGTTTCCAGTGTGCTCTGACTTTTCTTGGGATGCGCTCGGAGCTCTGCAAAGCAAAACTCCTCTATCTAAGCCTGCGATTGAGTATCGCGTAGGCCTCCACCGAATCATTGATGAAGAGCGTTGGACCCGACCGGAGTGGGATATTATGGTTCATCATTTCAAATGGACGAAAGGCGTGATTCAGCGAATACGAGAGCGAGTAGAGCGTATGCGTTCGACGGATGAGTTTTTCTCAGAGAAGTACCAAAAAGAGTGCGAGTGGTTTCTTGAAAACCATGTCATTGATGACAACCGGATTGATCTTGAAGATATAGACACCTGGTATCAGCCTACACCGTAAGCTACGTCTTGATGGAGCATTCGTATACGCCGGGACAAACTAAAGAAGATATGTTATCTAGACCAAGGAGAGCTCAACGGCTACGGACGGTCGCGTTTTTTGTTGAGCTTAGTGGATGAAGCAGAATACTCCGGAAAGTACCGTTTCCAGAAATAGGACGGCGGGAACTTCAAATACAAAACGGTTGATCGAGTTATCTGGGCCAAGTCCTCTTCGGTTCTTGATAGCGGTGGGCTTTGATTGGCTTATCATTGGCTTGGCCATGAGTGCTGCGGGGTATTTTCAGCACCCGATTGCCTATGTGCTTGCGGTACTTTTTGTTGGGGTTCGGCAACATGGACTATTCATCATGGCCCACGATGGTGGTCATTTTCGTGCCGCTGGAAACCGGAGAGTAAATGACCTACTAACCAATATCTTCTGTGTTTGGCCTTTCGGCCGAGACCTAAAAGCTTACCGGCAATCTCATTTTGATCATCATCGGTACGTTGGAACGAAAGATGATCCTGAATTGCATTTCAGGGCGCTGAATGCGCCTCAATGGGATCTGCCGATAACTCCATGGCGCATTTTTGGACTCGCTTTCCGGGACTTAATCGGGATTCACATTGCCCGTAATACTCTAAATCTGATTTGGAGTGTGGTGGGCGCTTCGCGCAAGGACCAGCTGATCGCAGGCGGTCTTTTGGTTACCGTCTTCTTTACTTTATGGAGTCAAGGCTGGCATTGGATGCTCGCCATTTGGTTCCTGGCCTTGCTTACAGTTGCACCGGCCTCTTTTCGACTTCGAGAATGGACCGAGCATATCAATACACATGAAACTCATCGAATTACGGCGAGCTGGTGGCAACGTTTCTTTTTCCTTGCTCATAATACCTGGTGCCATTTTGAACATCACAGGTGGTCGCAAATACCCAGCTGGAATTTAGCGAAAGCTCGATCTTTTGTGACTGATGTTCCTTCTATATCGGTTTCAGAACTTTTTTGGAAACACGCGAATGCTCAAAGCCTGCGTTCCGGCGCACTCCCTAGGCACCTAAGGCAATAGTTTAGAGTTCGTAATTGTTTTGCTTGAAGATGGTGTAATAAAAATAGAGATCTTCTGCCCATCGGTTATAACGATCAATACTGCCGTCTGGACGTAAGATACCTAAACAGAAACAGCCGTGGCGATTCGTGTGAGAGATATTCTTCTGAGTGTCTTCTTCGTTGAGACTGTCCAAGCGAGTATGACGTAATGCCATCTCTTCGGGTAATTCTGGGTCGAGCACAAACTTTATGACGCCGTTTGCATGTAACACCCAAAAAAAAGGGATTGTTACGCCCGGCGGATGATGGTTCAATTTACATTTAGATAAGTTGAGGATTCCAACTACTTCGGAGTTTCCGTGACATACGCCGTGACGAAAGATGTTTGAGTTTTTTTGCAGGACATCTTCGCGGCCGTTCATAATGCATTCTGGAGTGATTTCAAAGTCGAATAAGAAGTTCGCATTTGCAGCGCAGTACCTATGACCCACGAGATCATCGAGGGTACAGGTCTTTTTAGCCGCATCAATAATTTGCCTTCGATCTAATTTATTCATATTCATGTTCATCGCTTGAGAGTATGATTATAGGCTCTAATAGGCGCAAGTTAGCCAACAAAAATGTGGATCTCAACTGGGGATTTGCTGAAAATTTACGGTTTACAGGTGTGGGCTTCCGCGGAAGACGACTATATCTGATACCGTAATCAACGCCCTGGTAGAGATTTTAGGCTTTTGGTGTTAACGCCTGCGAAACGCGAAAGCCGGGAACGCTAAAACTAATCGTCGAGGCCGGTGCAGTTTGGACCAAGCTATACGGTGAGAGCGACTTCGGATGTCTGTCTTAGAAGATCGGTTCCGATTTCTATCTGACGGGTTTCGTCGTAGCGGTATAGGCTAGGCCTGCATCAATAGGATGTATTCAAACGGCCTTTGACACCTCCAATCCTACACGCTTACCGAACTAGACACTCCCGCAAGCTACCGGACTTGTCTCTCGGACTGAAAGGACACGAACGGCAAGCTTATACCCCTCAGGAAGACTCTTCAAATGGCCTTACTCACGGATACAAGTGAGACCATCGCCCACAAAACCTTCATCACACAAACACACCGGGCTAAATTGCTCGGTGGAGCAGCTTGCATTTTGATCACAGCTCATCTCGCACTCTTGAGTCATACGCTGATGCTCACCTATCCAGGGGTTTTGTTGACTCGCGCCACTTCCTTCTGGGTAGTTTGATAAATCAAGGCATCTACGAACCAATTCACCGGTAGCGTCAACCCAACTTTCCGTTAGGAACCCGTCACCGCAGTGACACATGTATCCTTGAGTCTGAGTTTCCAAGACGATGTCAGTGCCAATTCCAAAAGCTTCACGGTCCCGGATGACTGGATTACGCGCGCCGTTAGCACTCCAACATTCAACCTCTCCAGCACTGGTCACGCCACAGCTATGGTCACCACCAGAACTAATACTGGTGAAGGCCGTCTGCGGTGTGTTTGCGATTGCACCCCAGCAGGTCGCGTTACCTGCTTCGTTCAATGCGCAGGCATGTTGACGACCTACGCTGACTTGAATGTACGGCTGATCTTCAGGCCAAGACCACGCACCATCACATAGAAGTTCATTATTGGTCGTAATACCACATCGGCCAAACTCCCCTAGGCTAATTTGCGAAAACGTTTGCGGGTCGACACCAAAGCCCATGTCTAGGAACCGATGAGCCTGGTACATCTCTCCCCAACAATCAACCGTCCGGTCCTCCCGGATACCACAGCTGACGCGACGGCCTGCGTGAACTTCAGTATAAGTCACCCCTGCCGGTGCACGGGTTTCACCCGAACTGTCCGCACCCCAGCAAGACACGTCTCCCGAAAGCGTTATTCCACAAGCGTGAAAGTCACCGACACTCACTTGCTTGAAAGCTGCATAAGGAACTTCAATATCTTCGGCCGTGTCATAGTTTGTAAGATTTCCCCAACACTGAACCGCCGCATTCTCTTTGACGCCACACGAGAAATTTGCACCAACACTAATCTGGGTAAAGACGCCCATTGAACGATTGTAAGGCGTATTGCTCGGCCATAAATAGGGAAGCTGACCCCAACACAATACTCCACCGTTTCCTTGCAAAAGACACGCACGGCCACCCCCAGAGCTGATCACAGGATCAATGATGAAGGGTTCACGGTTGATACAAACTTCGTTCGCACCGCAGCTATCAGTCCCTTGAGTACATTCATCGATATCGCTACACGCGACGCCGTCGCCTTCGTACCCGTCATTACACTCGCAGGAAAAGCTTCCGAGCGTATTGGCACAGCTGGCGTCTTCGCTGCAATTATCAGCTTCGATCGCGCACTCATCGATATCTGAACACTCCACACCGTCACCTTCGAAGCCATCATTACATTCGCAGGTGAAGCCACCAATATTGTTCACGCAAGTCGCATCTGCACTACAGTTATCAAGGTCTAGCTGACATTCATCGACATCACTCGGAGTGAAGGTGATGTCGAGTGAGTATGCTCCACGATAGCTACGGTAACCATCAACGAACAGATAGTAAGTTCCTGGTTGCAGAAGCGCTTGAACCCGTGAGCCATTACGACCAGGCGGGTTGCTTTGGTCATTGCACACGATTCGAGTCCGACTAGATTCGCAGGTCGAGCGAATGAACATGACGGTGTCGTAACCGCTGACCAGAGCTTCGACTTCGGTTTCTTGTTCCAAGGTAAAGGAATAGACTTGATCGGGGGCAAAACTGTAAGCACAACCAGGATAGTAGTCATTGGTTGCATTAGAGGTATCTCCAGTAATAATTTGACGGCCATTGATCACGTCAATGGCGATCGCGTCTTCGCAGACATTACCTCGCACTGGTACGCTAAACTCTACTCCGTTTGGAGGCACTGCTTGACCTTGAGCATTTGAACCCCAGCATTCGATGACACCGTTGTGATCAACACCACAGGAAACAGCATAGCCTGAAGCAATCTGGGCAAATTCTTTATTCTCAGGCGAGGTAGTCTGACCGAACCAGTTCGCACCCCAACAGCTGACCTTATTATCTTTCGAACGCGCGCAAGCGTGATAATCACCCGATTGAATCTCTACGAAGTCATTCCCTGATGGAACTTGCGATAATCCAAAACCGCGATAACCCCAGCATTCAATGCTACCCGTCTGAGTCACACCACAGCCGTGAAAAGACCCCATGCTGATCTGTGAAAAAAGGGTTTGCGGGGGCGTACTGATTCCGTGGCGATTGGAACCCCAGCATACAATTTTTCCTGTCTCTTTGATCGCGCAAGAATTGTAAAGACTCGTAGAAACAGACACGAGATCATTGCGAGCCGGAGCTGCGCTTTGCTGATGTCGATTCCAACCCCAGCACTCAGCTCTCCCATCCTGGGTAATTCCGCAGTTATGGTAACCGCCGACAGCGATTTGCTTGAAGGCTGCGTGGGGAGCATTCAGCTGTTCATAGTTATTTCGACCCCAACATTCTGCCGAGCCCGAAGCCGTGAGTCCACAGCTGTGATACCCGCCCACGCCAATGGCGCTAAAGTAGTTATTACTCGTATTTGATACTTGGCCGTGATTATCAAGACCCCAGCATTCCGCCTGACCAGACTTGGTGAGGCCGCAAGTGTGATACCATCCGGCATCAATGGCCTGAGGCACTGCGTAAAAGCTAAGCTGTGCATGAACCGCGTGACCGGCTGTCTCGGCTAATTCCTCAGATGAAATATCAGCTGCACAAGCGGCCACAAAAAATAAAGATATAAATAAACAGAATACGTTTAAAAAACTACGCAAAATACACTCCGATAAGCGTGAGCGATAAAATTCGCTTCGAGCTAAATTATTGCTTTTTGAGAAACGCGTCTCCGAGAGCCGCCCGTTTCAACCCCGCGCTCTTTGAGTGAGCGCTATCGAGAGTATGTGACAATCAATGTCTAAAATACCTCTGCCAGAAAACAGGAAACGAGACGAATGCCGGTTACCACTCTCTCTGTACGCCTTATAAGTTCATGTTATTGTTTATACTTTAGTCGTTCAGACTAAGATTACGGAGAGGGGTTTTAGTGATTGCTAATCAACGAGCACGCGAGCCAAGCCAACACGGCCGTCAAACCAGAGTAACAAAAACGGGCTGATTTCGACGAACCGCAGTCACGGATCATACAATATTCTAGTGAAACCTTGTCACAGCCACTGGCCATATTTCACTTTTACGTAGCGATCACACAACAATGATAAATCAAGGCTATGAAAGACAAAATCAAAAATGGCTACGCCGCATGCAATGGGGCTCCGCCATACAGCTGGTAGGTGTCATCGCGAGCATTATTCATGCGAGCTTGCTTGCAAGTAGTGCCTTTGGCCCTAAAGTTGTTCCTTGGTTCACATTGGCTTCAACCATCATCGCTTTTCTATGCGGACTCAGCTGGTGCATCATGAGCTGGAAATCAAATTTTGCACGTAAACTCGCAGCTGCCGTTTTTGTTCTCGCGCTCATACCCACGTTTGCAGTGGTGCTAAAAAACGTAGGGCTTCTTTCAGACTCAGTATTTGAACTTGCTAGCTGGAGCGCACCGGCGCTTGCAATACTCTGCCCTATCTATCTCGCTATCGTTTTCCGCGAATATGATTTTCGGTTTGCAGTTTGGCCCCTGGTAGTCCTTTCTTCGATTCCCCTGATAACATTGATTAGTCAATTCGTAACCGTTCCTCATGAGTTTAGATTTTATCCATTTATTGTTGCCGGTACCCTAACTTTACTTCTTGGTTTTGTCGGATGGTCAAGCGTCATCCTCAAGCTGAAAAATGCAAGGTTGTCCCATAAAAATGTGGTGATGGTGCGATAGGCAGTTGCATATTCGCGCAAATCATCGACTTGTGGTTTTGGCAACATTTCCAATGACGTGCCGACACTAGGATGGGCAAAAAGAAAGCTCCAAGGCCCAATATACAAAGATTCGTGAGCACACAAAAAAACCAGACGATGATTTTTCGCTGCAAAAAATCAATCAAAGCATAAACGAGACTTTCCAAAAAAAGATAACTTGCTTCGGCTGAGATTCCTCTTTGGGACACATGTATAGACTTTGCACTGAATGTTCAGCGCCACCAAGATTACCCGCGTATCCAATTACTTCGGGCACATCCAGCTACCGGTGCCGAGGACCGTTTTAATCCGAGGGAACTCGTACAGCTATCAACCTTGTAATGTCACGGCAGATCACAAAATACGCGGCTGTCGCGAGTCACACACCTCGCACTGACCACGCTACAATCGGAATCAAACCACTTGCCGACAGTACAACTTTGAACCCACGAACAAATTCTTGTTTCAGAAAACATCGTTATTTTTGAGTCACAATTATAAGCGGAAGAGCACCTATTGGAGAGAAATGCGAAAATCTGTAAACCATCGAAAAAATCTTAGCATCACGATAGCTTGCCTCGCTGCTGTTTTTGTCTTGAGCGCTTGTGGCGAACAGGCCAAAATAGCCGCACGCCGTGGAGCCAACTTAGCCAAGGCGGCGGCGAAAGGCGAAGCTACACTAGCTCATGACTTAGAAAGGTTGTGCAAGGTCTTTGCGACAGCCGAGAAAAAAGATTTCAAAGATGAGTTAGCCAAATCAGTCTGGCTCATGGACCAGAGTGTAGGCGCATTGGTCACGCCCGAAGGCATAAAGATGTTCCAGAATCTAGGCCCCGCTGAGCCCGGTCAAAAATGGTTCGTCGTCACAGACGCTGCTGCTCAAGCAGGACTGACTAACTGGGATTGCCCCGCTATACGAAAAGTGCTTCCTCCCCCTTCCCTCACACTCAAACGCTGAGGCCGGCCTACAGGACGTAGGAAGTGCCGCGAGAGGACAGGAGTCCGAAGCGGCGCTGCTAAGTCCATGGCAGCTTTAACTAACTAGGCTAGGCCATTCCTAGAAAAAAATTGTAGCGTCTCAGATTGTTCACCCGTCGCAAGCGCAAAAGAGCCACAGAGTAAGACCCAAAAGAACCTCGCTGTGCTCAGACGCAATGGCAAATATGGTTGAGCCAGCAAACGATGCCAAGGACCGTTTGAATCCATTTCATTGAGCTTCTGTCGACAACGAAAGTCATTGCCTGGTAACGGTGCCCGAGACGGTTTGAATCGCGAACGGTGCCCGAGACGGTTTAAAGCCGTAGTAGGGTTCTTGATGCTAGATTTTACCGGGGTTCGCATTTACTGTCGTCCTGTGCGCTACACGATTTTGTCCTTCTATTTATTGTTTGGTCTAGCTTGTGGTGAGTCCACCGTCCCCAAAGACGCCGGTGGTCGAGTGGCTGACACTGGCGCTGAGCCAATGCCTGACGGCGGTTCGATGACGTCCCCTGACGCGGCTCTCCGTGATGCTCGGCCTGCGGATGATGCAACAGTCTTCCTCGATGCCACAGCAGAGGAAGAGGACGCGGGCTTCGCTCAAGATTCAACCGTGGAACCCGACGCGGGCTTCGCTCAAGATTCAACCGTGGAACTCGACGCGGGCTTCGCTCAAGATGCGCAAGTCGGTCAAGATGCCGGTTTTCCTTCTGCCAATAGGCTATGGTCTCAAATTGGTGGCGATATTGATGGAGAAAACACAAATGATAAATCCGGGAGCTCTGTAAGCTTTAGCGCAGATGGTTCTGTTCTAGCTGTTGGTGCCATTGAAAATGATGGTGGCGGTTCTGGTGCGGGTCACGTCCGCATTTACCAAAACGTGTCTGGTAGCTGGATGCAAATCGGGCAAGATATTGACGGAGAAACTGCAGGTGACAAGTCTGGTTACTCCGTAAGTTTAAATGCTGATGGTTCGATTGTAGCAATAGGAGCGATCTATAACGACGGGAATGGGGGTTTTGAGAATGGTCATGTTCGTGTTTACCAAAACGCAGCTGGCACGTGGACACAAATAGGCCAAGATATTGATGGTGAGAATGGACTAGATCAATTTGGAAATTCCGTTGCATTGAATGCTGATGGCTCAATCGTAGCAATAGGAGCTAGATACAATGACGACAATGGAGGAAATGCCGGGCATGTTCGCATTTACCAAAATATTGGAGCTAACTGGACTCAGATAGGTCAAGACATAGATGGTGAAGCTTCAGGTGACGAATTAGGTTCCTCAGTAAGTTTAAGTGATGATGGATCTATAGTCGCCATTGGCGCTCAATATAATGATGGGAATGGTTCAAATTCTGGTCATGTTCGTGTTTACCAAAACCTAGCTGGCACATGGACACAAATAGGACAAGATATCGATGGTGACGCTTCCAATGACCAGTTCGGACATTCCGTTAGCTTAAGTTCAAATGGATCAATAGTAGCAATAGGCGCGATTGGAAATGATGGCGCAGGTCTTGATGCCGGTCACGTCCGTATCTACCAAAACGTAGCCGGTACGTGGACACAAGTGGGACAGGATATTGATGGCGAAGCTGCCGAAAACAAATTCGGGGACTCGGTAAGCTTAAGTGCAGATGGCTCTATAGTTGGTATAGGAGCTGTATATAATTACGATAATGGTATTGAAGCAGGTCACGTCCGCATTTACCAAAACGTAGCCGGTGCGTGGACACAAACAGGACAGGACATTGACGGTGAAGCGATGAATGACCAGTCAGGTGGTGCTGTTTCTTTAAGTTCTGATGGATTGAATATAGCAATTGGAGCGCGTTTGAATGACGGTAATGGAAATAATTCTGGCCATGTTCGAGTGTATAGATTCTTGAATACTCCCAATTAGTTATTGGTGACATTTATAGGTCCCTGGCCCCGCTAACTGAATCCTGTATCGCTAAGGCGATAATGAGGTGCGTCCGAAAGAACTGATGACACTTTCACAGTATGCAAAAGCATCTATTAACTAGTCCCATTTTCATCCATTTGTTGACACAGTACCGAGGCTCATCTTGACAAAATTGATTACGCCAAATTAGAAATGTACAAGAAAGGAAAGCATCGAACCATGCCCTTACCACACCCATCCGATGAGCCATGGAAATGGGGACTCAGCATTGAACAGCTCAATGAGCTGAAAACCAAAATAGAAGATCTATTCCCCAATGTAGCCCAAGATTGGTCGTTCTATGACCTCGAAGAGAAGTGGCTGAGGGGGCACCTAGAGGGGCACAGGCCCCATGGTTATGCGACCTTGCTCAATCGTGAGCAAACCGCATATCAAAACTGTGATTACATGATCTCCCATATGTGGGGTGAAAATTTCTTCGAGTTTGTGGATGCATTAACGGCAAGGTTTCCTCCCACGACTGTGGTGTGGGTGTGTACTTTTGCTATCCACCAAACGAGCGATAAAGCCATGATCGCAGAGCAGGTCGCCGACGACCCGCAACGGAGCCCCTTCGCTCGTGTGATCGAGTTCACCCGAAAGACAGCGGTTTTTGTGAATTGCGGGGGGAACCGTTTGAACCCCAGCCGGCTCGGTCAAAAGCTGAACCTCGGTAATGTATGGGATCGTCTTTGGTGCGTGTATGAGCTTTTTCATTCACACCGCGTACATGCAGAAGTAGAGTTCTTGTTTTTACAAGATTTGCTCGATAGCGCCGCCATGGACGATAAATTTAGAGTGCGTAAAATGGGGGGACGGCCCCGTTCCCCGGAGGAATTGCGACAACTCATGGAAAAGACGCTCACGGCAACTGTCGATTCCGCGAAGGCTGGCTGTTCTGAAGAAGCCGACAAACAAAGGATCACCGAAGACATTGTACGAAATGGTGGGTTCGGGCGGGTTGACCGAATCGCAAACAATCTACGACGGGAGGCCCTAGAATCCATCCGCGACAACCCAAGAATATCTGCGGGCGCGAGACTTACTCTTAACAACGTCTTGGCCGCCATCCCTCCAATCCGTCCTATAGACTAAACTTAGTTCACATTAAGGGAGCTTTTGCTTGGAATGGATTTGATTGAAACGGTCCTTGGCAGCGTTACCTGGACAGAACCGTTGTGACGCTCGAGCTTCGAAAGTGATGCTTTGAAAACCTTTTGAGGTTTGCGAGGGAAGGGTAAGTCTTTTACTTCAACTCGCGAAGCGCAAAACACAATTATTGGCAGCTACCGCCGCTGCAAACGTTGCCGCAGGCGCCACAAAAGCACGGTCGACTAAGACATCGCGCCATGAGCCAGAGCAGTAGGTCAGTCGCGTAACAAGAAACACGCCACCCTCCCCGCTCACTCAAATCCTGAGGCCCATTCACTGACTGGTGATAACCTGAAAATAGCTTTATAGTTCCTATGGGCTCGATTGTGTTCGTTGTTCGCAAATTCAAAGACATCGTCTCCGGCTTCATGCCGCCTGGAATGACACCCGAGTCTGACCAGACATTCAAAACCCAGGCCATCATCTCGGTCAGCTTGCTCGTGGGAAGCAGCGGATTCCCCTTCATGGTGTTGTTCTTCTTCATGGGACATTTCCAGGAAGCCGCTGTCGTTTTGTGGTCGTGGCTTTTCTTCATGTTCATCCCTTTCCTCGCACGCAGGAAAGTCGAACCCGGCCTTCTCGCCCATCTATTGGCGGCCAATTATTTCCAGTGCCATCTCTTTCTCTGCATCATCTGGGGCGGCGTCGATGCACCCAACTCGATGTGGTTCGCGGCCATGCCGATTGTGTCGATGCTGGTGGGCGGTATCTCCCATGGATTCATATGGGGAGGCATCACGGCCATCTCCGTATTACTGATTTATGCAGTCGAGGTTGCAAACTGGGTTCACTTGACGAGCAGTCTGGAGTCCGAGGCCACGCTCTTCGTCTTCGGAACGGGTACCGTCGCTTTGCTGGGGGCCATCCTGGGTTCGACCGCCGCCTTGGAGATGTTTCGGGTCGCAGCGATGGAGAAGCGTCTCGAGGCTGAGCGCGAGCTCATCGCGGCCAACGAGGAACTGAAGATTCACGAAGCGGAGCTCCAAGACTCGACTGATCGCGCAGAGAAGCTCTTAGTCCAGGTAGAAGCGGCCAACGAGGCCAAGAGTCGCTTCTTGGCCCAGCTCAGCCATGAGTTGCGCACGCCGCTCAATGGCATTCTCGGCTCGTCGGAGGCCATTCGAGAGGGCATCTACGGACCCTTGACGGATGCTCAGAGGAAGGCGCTGGAAACCTTGGACCGTACCGCGAAGCACCAACTCTCCTTGGTGAATGATCTGCTGGATCTGACCAAGATCGAGAAAGGCAGCTTCGAGCCTCATCTGGAAGCTGTCTCACTCTCCAAGACGGTCGAAGAAGTATTCGAAATTCTCAGAGACAAAGCACACCAGGGTCGCATCCGCCTTCAGTTCGGTCCGAAACTCGAAGTCCTCGTGATTGAAACGGACGCCAGACGTGTCCGGCAAATGCTTCTCAACCTGATTGGGAACGCGATCAAATTCACTCCCGAAGGTGGTTCCGTGACGGTGACCTGTGAGTCACAGGGAGAGATGGTCGCGATTCACGTTCAAGACACGGGCATCGGCATTGCTCCCGAGGAACTTCCAAGGATGTTCGAGGCCTTCACACAATTGGACTCTGTCCTCCAGCGACAACACGCTGGCAGTGGGTTGGGACTCAGCCTCACGGCTAAATTTGCAACGCTCTTGGGCGGAGAAATCAAGGCGAGCAGCACCCCCAACAAAGGGAGTACCTTCACCATCCTTCTGCCTAATACACCTCCGCAGGATGTAGCCGCTGCAGCAGCGTTACGAGAGGAGGCTCGGATGAGACAGACTCCGAACGAGGAAGAGTCGGCAGAACAAGAGAAGGCTTCAGACGGAGGACTGCATGTCCTTCTGGTCGACGACACCGAGACGAATATCCTTCATATTCGTGACTTCTTGCAAATGAAGGGACATCGGGTCTCGGTCGCGTCGAATGGACTCGAAGCCATCGAGCGCGCGCAAGAACAACCTGATATCATCTTCATGGATGTACAAATGCCCAAGATGGACGGACTCGAGGCGATCGGCCGGCTTCGAGCAGACCCTCGAACGAAGCACCTGCACATCGTATCGCTCACCTCGTTCGCCCGGGGCGAAGACCGGGAAAAATGCCTAAGGGCTGGTGCCGACGACTATGAATCCAAACCCGTCTCCATCAAGCGCGTCCTGGCGCTCGTAGAGGCACGTAGAGATCGATAATCGCATCACGTGTGGCACCGGCACCGAAAAATGAAGAGGATACTCAACGGCGCTGCTCACGATGCCAGAGACCGCTCCAATACATTTCATTGACCTTACGCCCGTAATGAAAGTTGTTGCTATTCAATGAATAAGAAATCTAGGTTGACACGGGTCAAAACTGCGAAAGTTGAACTTCGTTTTTCCACTAATTTCAGGTCCCGCAGAGGGCAAAAAGAAAGTATTAGTATCTATCCTTGCTCGGTCATTGCCTTTATTTGGCGAAATGGAACAACTCTTATCAACTCGTCCAAACTGGTATCACCGGCTTGTGCTTTGGTGATTCCATCTTCAAATAAAGTCTTGAAACCATGGTTGCGTGCCGAGGTCCGCAGAGTTGTAGTCGGTTCAGAACGGGCAATTGCGTCTTGCAATTCTTCATCCACGACCAAAAGTTCATACAATCCTGCTCGTCCTCGGTATCCTGTTTCAAAACAGTGCTCACACCCCTGGCCAGCATAGTAGGTCGCGCCCGAAACGGTGGTGCCAAGCAAGGAGGCCTGACGCTCAGACACCTCTTGTTCGGCCTTACAATATTTGCAGTTTCTCCGCACTAAGCGTTGCGCAAGCACGCCCACCAAAGATTCTGCAATCTCGTCTTCTTCTAGGCCAAGACTCTGGAGTCTCGGCACGACACCAAAGCAATCTCCCGTGTGCAAAGTAGATAGTACAAGGTGTCCCGTGGAGGCTGCCTTTGAAACCGTCTCCGCCGTATCTTGATCACGAACTTCACCGATCAAAATAACATCTGGATCTTGTCTCAAAAATGCGCGAGCAAGGTTGCTCATCGTGAGTGAAGGAGTGACCTGCTTTTGATTTATCTTATCCAGGCGATATTCAATAGGGTCTTCAGCAGTAAGCACTTTTCGGCGGCCATTATTCAAGTGCATGAGCGCAGAATACAAAGTCGTTGTTTTGCCACTGCCGGTTGGTCCAGTCACAAAAATGGCACCTTCAGGGTTCTCTACTAAGGCCTGAAAATCTTTTGAATGCTCCTCGGAAAATCCTAGTTTATCCATGGGCATCAACCCGGTCATAGGATTAAGCACGCGCAAGACAGCGTCTTCCCCTGCGGGTCCGGGTAAGATGGAAACGCGGAAGTCGACAGGATTCTTTCGTTCACCATCCACCACGACCACGCTGATGCGGCCGTCTTGCGCGATACGACGATCACCAATATCGAGTTGAGCCAAAACCTTAATTCGGCTCACTGCGGCGGCTATATTTTCAGGACTCAAGAAAGTCTGGAGTTGATGAAGGACACCATCAACTCTCAACCTAACATCGACATCATCTTGATAGCTTTCAATGTGAATATCAGAAGCGCCGGTTCCCACAGCACGTAGGAGAACATCATCAACCTGCTCCGGAATCGTAGACTCAAGGGTCACGAGTGAACTTCGCATATTCACTACATGCTCATTTGTGTACGCAAGACCGTCTCCGTATCCCTGATCAAGTGCTTTATTGATTTCAAAAGGCGTCAATTGAACGGGTTTTATCTCTCGATGCCACTTTGAGCTGAGCAAATGGATAGTCTCCAGGTCATTGGGGTTCGCCATTCCCAAAGTAACTTCCTCTTCACTACCAGGATTGAACTCGCCTAGGATGACTACCCGCTTCTGGGTTGCGAAAGGTAAAGGTAGTTGCCGAACAGCTGCTGGTACAATTTTGAATTGCGATAGCTCTGAAAAATCATCGATTGTGGTGCGTGCCATAGATTGCGGCTAGGCTAACATCGTTTCCGGGTCATTGACCTCGTCGGTTTTCAATTTTTTGAACAACATTGGCTTCTGAGTCTCCTCAAAGTAGTATTTACCAACAAAGCCTAAAGTCGTTTATTACCTGAAATCCCTCTAACTCCAGCAGCTACAGGCAATAGTTATCAAGGTCGCCCTACTCTATTACTATGGAGTTTGAGACCATCGGATCACCGGTTTGAGAGTATTTACAATCCATGTACTTAACTTCATTCGTCTCGAAGCCTTACAGCCTTGCTTGCTTCCCATGTCACAAGCCTTCTTATAGATTTGATGCGCTTTTTCTTTATCTAGCTTCACGCCCTGGCCTGCGTCGAAAAAATACCCAAGATTACTGCATCCATTCGCAACCCCGCCGTCACAAGCTTTTTGGGCCAATTCTACGGCTTTCTTGTCGTCTTTTGGCACGCCTTGACCTTTTGCGTATAAGACAGACAGGTCGAGACAACCCAACAGCATGTCTCGTCTACAGGCTCGCTCAAAATACGATGCGGCCTTCCGAAGATTCTTTTTGAGACCTTCGCCTTTCATGTAAGCATTTCCACGAAAATAACAACCTCGTACTTCTCCAGCTTCGCAGGCTTTTTCGAAAAAGACGGCTGCTTGCTTCAAATTCTTAGGAACAAGCTGACCCGTTAGGTACTCGCTGCCGACCGCAAAACAAACCAGAGCTTCACCACCGTCACAGGCTTTCTTGAAATAACTCAATCCGGTTTCAATATTTTCTTCCACGGTTTCACCCTTAAAGTATCGCTTCCCTAAACGAGAACAGGCACTGCCGTTGCCGGTTTCACACGCTTGGGACAGAAGTTTTGTGGTTGAATCCGACTTGGAAAAGCTTGTTGTCGCAGAGAAAAAGACTGAGAATCCGATCAAACACGAAACGGCGAAGGCGAATAGATAAGTTCTAGAAAGCTGCTGAGACCACATTTTGTATTTATATTCATGCATGAGGGGTTCTCCATTAGTATTCGTGTTCCTCAACACATTTCCAGGACAAGTACTGCTTTTTAGTATTCATCAGGGGAGCGTTGCTTTATTCAGTGCAATCCACCGTCGGAATGTGACAACCGGAGTTATTTATTCGCCTCAAGCACAATCGTGCTCAGAATGAGAACAACTACTTTTGCCAAAGGACG
Organism: Myxococcota bacterium; assembly: GCA_036337945.1. Lineage (GTDB taxonomy): Bacteria > Myxococcota > Kuafuiibacteriia > Kuafuiibacteriales > Kuafuiibacteriaceae > JAYZDF01. Next base: position 7,427 of record JAYZDF010000127.1, on the reverse strand, counting down.
TAAAAGTCACTGAAACAAATCTCATTCAGTCGAAAACAGCAGGGTTGCTTCTACGCAAGAAAAGCAAAATGCAGATTTTGATCGAGTTCAGCCTTGAGTGGTCTGACTTTACTAGGCGTTCTTAATTTGTGAGCTTGCTCGCTAGGTTTACAAAGGGCTTTGGTCCCCCGAACGGGCGAAAGCGGGTGGCAACAGCGCGTGACCCACAGATCAATTCGCCACTTGAGAGATTTGGCTAAGGAACGCTCCTCCGACCGTCACGAGGAAGAGGCCAAGAAGGACGAACAATACTAAACAAAGAATCATTAAAGCGCGCTGTAACCGATAGAGTTTCGATAAGCCACTCATGGCATCCATGAGATGTTGAATATCATTACCCTGCGTATCAACAATTGCTTTGATTGAGTTCGAAGCACGGGTTGTCCAGACGCCGACAACAAGTAAAATAATGGCTTGAGGCCCATTAATGAAAATAATTCCAGGGTTCGCGAGTATTGGAAGAAGCGATAGTGCGCCGAGAATACAGCTCACGATTCCGACGACTTTCATCGCGCTAGCGAGAGACGAAAAAACGCTGTTCTGTTCGGTTGAAAACTCATATGAAGCCCCTGAATCTTGCTCGTTCATCTCGATTTGTACCTACCATGACGGGTCTTAGAGTAGTTTGGCATCTGGGTCAAGAGCCCGTATTGGTGGTGGTCCTATTGGCACCATGGACTGGGCTCGCCTGTCCTCAAAGCTCTAGGCTCACTCCGGTACTTGAATAGTTTGCATTTGGTCCAGAAGTTTGGTCGACCATAATACCGACGCCCGTTCCCGCGGCGGCGACTACAGCTACTCCAATCCAAAACCAAGGACTAGAAAAGAGACTATCGCTCTTCGCTTTTTCGACTGGCGCCGCACTGACCACCGGAGGCGAAGGCGGTGGCCGAAGGTTTGCTTCCGCTTGTAACTTTTTAACCAAAGCGATTTCTATCGCCTCTTGCTCCTCGGCTTTCCTTTTCTTTTGCTCCTTCGCTTCTTCTTTGGCCTTGGCCATGAGTTGAACTAAGATCTTCAAGGTCTCGTCAGTACGTTTGATTTGCTTCGGCTCAGTTTGGGTGGCTCTGTACTCCACTAATCGAGCGTGGGCTCGGTCGTACAACTTGAGTGCTCTTTCGCATTGAGCCAGGGCCAAGATGCTAACAGGCTTTCTGCCCGAAAGTGCATACGCTTTCTCGAACAAGGGTAAGGCTAATCCGAATTCTTCCGCATTATAAAGTTTCCTGGCTTCGATGTAGGCCTTTTTGGCTGCGTCTTGGTCTACTTTGCTTGGTTTTTTGGCTGTTATCTCTTGGGCATAGGTCGTCACACTGAACGCGCTGAGTAGCATAACTGGGATCCACAGGATCAGGCCGTACCAAAGTCCTTTCTTACCGAGTTTCATCCGAGCGAACGCTTGGTTTTTGAAAGATGTATTCACGCTAAGTATCCGTAGTCTAGTCCGATTTCTTGATGTTCTCAAATCCAGTCTAAAACTTAGTCCAATCTAGGGGTTAGGAAATCGACGAAATATCAAACCAGGCCTGTTCTCGTGCGTCTGTCTGGCTTGGCTTCGTGACCAACCTAACATACTCTATCCATCATAAAACTAATGCTGAATCGTTTATCTCATTACTCTTCATGTGGTTTTCTAGCCGTGAGCTTGTGCCTGGTCGCGGCCTGCACCGACGAACCCTTAACCAGTTTAGTCGTTTTGGTTGATACGGACATGGATATTCCAAACGACTTGGATGAAATTCATATCAATGGGGTCAACGCGAAAGGTGTGCGATCGCGTGTCATCGAGTTTAAACTCCGGGCGAAGACCGAAAGCAGTGAATCTTATACCTTACCTTTGTCTTTTGAGGTTCAACCCCAAAGTCCTGAAAGCCTCAAGGGGGAATTTGAGCTGTATATTACGGCCAGAAGGGACGGGAAAGATCTATTCGAGCGTTCTGTTCGGACCCAATATGTCGAAGGCAAAAGAAAACTCCTTCCCATCTTTTTGGCTCATCGGTGTGTGGGCGAAAGCGGGATTTGCGAGGATGAGGCCCCCAAGCAAACCTGCGGCCAAGAGGGCTGTGAATCACCTGTAGTGAATGCTTCTCAGCTGGATGATTACGATCCTGAATCCGGTTCTCCGAGTTTTAGCTTTCCTCAATCCGCCCCCCCACCGACCCCGGGAGTCGAAATCACTATTACGGCCACGGTGGCCTATCAAGATAGCAAAGGTATTAGCTGCAGTTTTAGCGGGGTCACTGCTTTGAACGAAGCCCCGGTGACATATCACGCGAGATGGATGGGTCCCGAGCCGTATGACGACCCCGAATTTACCAACAATGTGGTCCCCGGCGATATGATTCTATTTCCGGATGATACCTTTACCAAACGGAAAAGAGAGACGTGGTTCTGTGAAGTCAAGTCGATCGCGAATGATGTAGAGCAGCTCTCAAGGCAATCAATCCTGATTGTAAACTCGGAGCCAAATTTCGCGCCGAACACAAGTTCGCCCCAGCCTTCTGTACAAGTACAAAGCAATAATTCATCGCTCAATCAAAGCACTGAATTTACGTGCCTGGTATCAGGGCTTGTAACGGACCCCGATCAAGATAATTGGACTATTTTATATGATTGGCATTTTGAAATGCCTGACGGGTCTAGTTTCGTATACAGGGTTGAGTCGCCGGTTAACAGTTATTCCAACAATACGCTCAGTGGCAATAATCCTGAGGTTCAGCAATATATTTACGCGGGAGTACATCTCAGCTGTGCAGCCACGCCAAAGGATGACGAAGGTGCGGTGGGCTCTTCATTGCGCTCGGAGTATATTACTTTGCTCGATAACCCAGTAACTATTCGGTCGATTCAGGCCCCGACCTATGTTTTTACATCCACCGGACCTGGTCAAAGCTCTCAGGTGAATTGTGAAGTGGAATATCGAGACCCTGATATTGGTCAAATCGTTGAAGGCCAGATTAGTTGGACCCGTTACGGTCAATTTCTTAACGAGAGGATTCAGTCTGACTCTATGACTTCGACCAGTGCAGCGACACCTCAAACTTTCAGTAGTACCTTAGATACCCTGGGTCAGCCTCCTGGCTCCTATAAATGTTTTGCAACCTTCACAAGTACGAACTCTGTAGCTGGTGGTTCACCAATCCTAGACGCTAGGACTTCAAGTTATAAATATACTCATCTGATCAATTATGGGCCCAGAAACGACATTGCTGATCGCTCCTTGGTAGCCTTCTTTCCTTTTGATTCAGAATTTGAATCGGCCAGTGAAGTCAAAGAATTTATTCGCAGCGAATCGATGGATACAGAACCGTGTTCTAATTCTGGGAGCGCTTCGGCATTTTTGGACCGGCATATTGTGGGCGGCCAAATAGATAGCGCAAAAGAAATGAATGCCTGTCCGCACAAATTAGTCACGACGCAATCTCCCTTCGACGATCTGAGCGAAGTGACCATTTGCGGTTGGGTGAGTGTCTCTGAAACTTACGACCTCAGTACGAGCGACGTGGAAGGTTTAATCAGTGTGTATAGCTCCACGGTATCCCCTCCAAAAATGACTGATTTGAGGGGCTTTGAGTTTGGTCTTACCGGCAGTCAATCCTCCTCTACTTTGATTCAGCCTTACTTTTCGCTTCAGACGAGTCCAGTCGGCTTTGCACTGGGTCAAACGCGCAGTTATGTTAGGAGGAGTCTCGACTCGACTCACGGGACCGCGCGCACCGGCTTTTTTCCACCCTCTTCAAGCGCTGCACTAGAAGACCGGTGGACACATCTTTGTGCGCGCTACGACGGCTACACCATCAGCGCTTGGATGGATGGATTTAAAATTATCGAAGAGGATTTTCGAGGCGGTATTTTAGGTTTTGAAAACCAATATATTGCGACCAGTACTATTTCTGAGATGGGACGTAGGAACGGAAGGACTTTTCTTTTAGTAGGTGCCGGTTGGGGGAGTACAGACCCTTTTCGCGGGGCGATGGATAATTTCAAGGTTTGGAACCGAGCACTTAGCCCGACTGAAATTTGCGACGATTCGGGATCCGAACTTTGTGTACAGTGGGTGTGGAGTGAGCCTGCCCAGGTGTTTTTCTCTAGAAACGAAATCACGGTTGGTCAGTTTCAAAACTGGGTCAATACTTGTGACCCTAATGACTCTAACTTCGTGTGTTCGCAACCCACGCAATACCGCACCTATACCGAGTTAGCCGACTGCAATTTTGGTCGAATTTCATCCTCCGGTTCACCTCCAGCAGACCGTTTAGCAATGAATTGTGTGAATTCCGATGAGGCATACAATTTTTGTAAGCGTCAGGATGACGGTGCTGACGTTCTTTTCCAAGAGGAATGGCGCCTTGAAGCAAGGGCGTCCAACGGGTCCGCTACGCAGACTTATCCATGGGGAAACCAAGCACCTTCTTGCGACTACGCGATCATGTCTGACCCTAACGGGGGGACGTTTCCTGGATGTGTGAATGATCCTGCGGATAGCCATCCAGGTGAGGTTTGCTCAGGCTCTAGGCCCTTAAGTCATAGCGGTTTATGCAACATGGGCGGGAATGTAAGTGAATGGTTTCACGATGCTGCGACGGCTTCTTATGGAACGATCGGAGGTGCCTACACCTCTTTCGCCCCAAGTGATTTTCTATCTACGCAATCAAGCTTAACTTTGCTCACCGACGATAGAGAACCCGAACAGGGTATCCGTTGTATGAAGGTACCTAAAGGGAGAATCTATTCTACTAACCCCGCTCGGTCTTGCCGCCAAATCTTTTCGCAAAGGCCAGATGCGCCTCACGGCAACTACGAAATCAAATTCCAAAATAATACGACCCTACTACCTCGGCCTAATAGTCTAGCTCACTGTCAGATGGGGAGATACGGCGGTATGACGTGGCTTTTGAATTCAACAGGTGATGGCCATCTGATGCAAAATGAAGTTACAGTGGGTGAATATCAAAGGTGCGTTGACGATGGTGAATGTCATATCGCTTCAAGTGCGCAATTAGCTTATTCAGACAACCCTCAGTGTAACTTTGGCGATCCTGCACGGGATAAGCATCCTATGAATTGTCTGACCACAGACGCCGCAGAAGAATTTTGCGAATGGGCGGCGCCAGGTTCGCCAAATTCAGACCCCGGTCGTTTGCCATCTGCAATGGAATTGGAACGAGAAATAACTAACTATGACAGTATTGGATTTGAGTCTACCTCGCACTACCCGTGGGGTGACGATGCGGGCAGTTGTTCCAACGCTTGGTTGACGGCTCTAGAAGGATCTTTAGCTTGTGCACGAAGCGCAGTGGCACCAGCCACCATTCAAACCTGCAGCTTGCCGGCGGGTTACAACCAAAATCATTTTTGTGATCTGATTGGAAATGTGGCCGAATTCACCGCCGAAGAGCCTCCTTTACCGGATCATTATGTTGCGGGTAGGAGCTTCAAAGATGCTTTTAATTTTCTAGAATCGGGATATTATTCTACTCCGCTTGACCCGCTCGGTGATCTTCAACCTCCTAATACCCCGTCGATAGGGTTTCGCTGCGCTCGAACCGGACCTTTATGGGATTAAAAACTGGGCCGCATTCCCGAATCCAAGTTGATGCAAAGCTGCAGATTCAGATCGCAATACTGGTCTAGATTACAATCCAAGTCATTTCGGCAGGTCGAAATGAGTTTCTCGCGTTGACAAGTTCCAGCGATACACAAAAAGCCTGCCGCACAAGACTGATTAGAACTACAGACCGTGTTGCTCGGTTATTGTACACACGCTGTGTCAAGATTGCTCCGATTCCGAACGGAAACGCACCATAAAAGAGGACCAAGAAAAGCTAAAATAATACTCGTATTTTTTACCGGACTCTCTCAAGAAAAGCCCCAGACCCAAATGCCACATAGCTAGCAAACTCCTGAAACAAACCGTTCGGACGGCTGCATGAGTACCGAGTGAGCATTAGGAGCATCCCCTCCCTCCTCTCCTGCCGTGTTCATTATTTCAAGGATTGGCCTCGACATGGAGACGGGTAGCTATTTGGGGAACTTTGTGGCTTGCGTTAGGGAAAATCGGTCTTCGGATATCTAAAAGAACCCGACAGACAACGACACACGAATTGAAGTCTCTTGAAACAGCTTATGTGCGGACCAGTAAATATCGTTCTGGATGACCTTTGACACCACTAACTATCCCCAACGAACTAGTTTTTAGCGTCATTAACTGGCAAGATCATACAAAATGACGAAAGTATTTTTCACCTGGCTGGGTCCCCCTCAAGAAAAGAACAAAACAATTCCTGGTGTGACCGGTGAGCAGAGAGCCGACCTTTTCGGAATTAATTTAGTTTCAAAATCCCGGTTTCATAATGATCCACCGCCCGAATTTACACTCTGTGTCCTCGAAAAATTCGAAACGGCTTTTCGAGCAGAGCTACCGGATTACGTCGATGTGATGCCCGTCGAGACGAGTTTTACGAGCGCCAATTTTCAATCGATTGTTATGACGCAACCTAGCCTCGACAACATTGATGCCTGTGTCGACTATATTATTCGAGAGACGCTTCAGGTCCGCGGCAAAGGATATGATGCCAGCCTTTTGCCCTACAAGAAACTTGCCTTCGTCAAAGACCTCTGGTCTTTATTTGTGGTTTGGAAATTTGGAGGCTACCACTTAGATTCCGGTTGCTACCCTTTTCCTTCAGGAACGAGTCTTAACTTTGCTGAACCTACGACCTTCATGGTTCCGGCTCTATTTGCACGCGGGACACAATCGACCCGCGAGTGTCGTATTCGTTTTCAAACGAGTCCGGATAATCAAATGCGAGCCACCATACGCGCAAGTATGCTACTTTTGGAAAGGTCAGCTTTAAAGGACCAAGTCACTGTCCTTTCGAATTCGACACCACTTCAGCAATTGTTAGATGTCTGGCTGGTTGCTTGCCCTGCGGGACATGCCGGCGCCAGAAAGGCACTTGAATTATATATTCGCGGCTGGTTTGATGTTCAAAAGTGGTTGAAAGACAAACCAGACACTTATGACCCAGCATGGGAGCCCAGTTTATATCTGGAACTTATCGTTTCCGCCGTCCAAACTGCGGTCACTCAGGGCGAGGACACGCTTCTCACCAGAGAGCAAGTCGATGCTTCCATCCTGGATGCCTACACTGAAATGAAAGTTATCCGGTCAATCGGAATAAAGAAAGTCGGGTTTAAGTCGCACAGATGAGTAGAAGCGCTTCCTAGAATTCGAAGAAACGAACCTGCGATGCTGCGAACGCCCAGGAAAGGTCTACGGTTTCTCGGTTTCCTCCCCGGCATTCGCATCATTGGCCTCGTTGTAATCTTCGGTGGCGTCTGGCCGGACCGAACCATGGCATCGGTGACTGGCGATGGTCGGACAA
>JAYZDF010000126.1:0-9062 GCA_036337945.1 Myxococcota bacterium | reverse complement strand
ATCCGGCATCGACCGTCACGATTTGGTCGTCGCTCGTTTCCCATTTAATGGATTGGGTCAGATCTGCTTGGGTTCCATCGTCAAGAAATGCGGTGACAGTCAGTTGCGCGCTGCTACCAGGCGCGAGCGTTAATTCGCTAGGTTCTAAACGAAGCCCGACGACCTTCGCTTCGGAAACTTGAAAGTTCGCAGTGGCTGTTAGTCCTGAGAACTCAGCTGTGATGACGGCTTCGCCGCCCGCCAGAGCTTGGGTCATGCCTTGCTCATCTACGGTGACTACAGAATCATCTGAGCTTTTCCAAGTCGCGACACTGGACAAATCGATTTTCGCGCCATCATCTAAAACGCCGAATGCTTGTAGCTGAGTCGAACCTCCGATGGCCGTCGTGACGGTATCTGGCGAGATCGTGATTTCAACCAAGCTCGCATCTGGAACTGATACCTTGGCACTTGCCGTCAAATCTCCGTATTGGACCTTCAAGTCCGCTTCGCCCGGTCCTATCGCGACCACAATCCCCATGGCATCGATCGTGGCGACGGTTTCGTTGCTGCTGGTGAAGCTGAGTCCAGTGGTGAGGGTCTCTTCCTTGCCCTCATTATCGAAACCAGTCACAACCAAGCTCACGCTCGAACCTTCGATCAGTTCGAGAACCGCGGGGCTGACTTCAATCCGCGTGATCGAAGCATTGGCTGGAACATTGGATCCAGGCGTGTTGTTGTTTGCTTCGTTCTGGTTCAGACCAGCGAGGCCACCTTTGCCGCAGGCGGAGAAGGCCATGGCTGCGCATAGACCAAATAGAAGTCGGTGATTCTGAGAAAGTTTTGTCATGATTTCCATAAGAACATGCCGGAAGTATGTCTGTTTTGCCCAGAAAAATATGACTCCAAAGGCCGAAGAGCGTGCCAAAACAAGTAGGGATTGTACATACTAGTACGATATAGACCTCCCTAAGTAAGCGCGGTACACTCATTTCTCGATGGATGCCCACAATTACCGCTTTGGTCGGGTGACCGAACGGACGCTCATATTGGCGGTCGAAGTTGGGATTTACAGCCTGTATTTTCCGATTTCACATTATGTCATCAATTTGTCGCCGGTCGACGTTTCTACCGCGTTTGACCAAGCACTCCCGCTTTGGCCTTCTTGGATATTCATCTATGTCGCAATCTTTTACACCGCTTTTCTTCCTCTTTTCTTGGTGAAAGACCGCTTGGTCTTTCGACGAGTTGCCCTTTGCTACATTGTCGTTGAGTCCACGGCGATGTTGATATTTCTTTTGCTCCCGGTGCAGATGACCCTTCGGCCGGAAATCTCGAGTTTGGTCGGAGATGACTTTATCACCTGGGGGCTAAAGCTCTGCTATTTTGTTGATTTACCAGTGAACTGCTTTCCGTCCCTGCACGTCGCCAATGCGATGCTAGGCGCGCTCGCATGTCTAAAAGTAGACCGATGGGTTGGCGCCATTAGCTTTGCTGTGGGCATTTTGATCGTCGCATCCACTATGCTCGTAAAGCAGCATTTTTTGGCAGACGTTATCGCGGGTGGGCTTATGGCTACGGCGGCCTATTGGTTTATTTTACGCCCGGTCCGGACAGATCATTTACCAATGGACCAACTTCGTTATTCTCGTTGGCCTTCCGCCATGGTTGCGATGAGTTATTTTATAACAATATTAGGGTGTTATGGTCTTTATCTTTCGGGCTGGACTCCTTGGTCGTCTTGAACGTAGGGTCTCTAACACGTGGAATATTTGTCACATGAGTGTCATGAGGTCATTGCTATAGTGAGGTCCAAGTCATGTCTAAATTGATTCTCGTTGTTGATGATGAACAAGATCTTGTGACCACGTTGCAATATAATCTTGAACGCGAAGCGTACCAAACTCGTACTGCCTTCGACGGGACTTCTGCTTTAAAAGAAGCCAGCAAAGATCCGGTTCCCGACTTGATTCTTCTCGACGTGATGTTGCCGGATATTTTGGGAACGGAGGTTTGTCGTCAGCTTCGGGCTCAAGAAAAGACCCAGTCTATCCCAATCATCATGCTCACTGCGAAAGGAGAAGAGATCGATCGAGTAGTCGGCTTTGAGCTGGGCGCAGATGATTATGTGGTAAAGCCATTTAGCGTTCGTGAACTGATGCTTCGTGTGAGATCTCTTTTGCGCCGCCGGCAAACGGAAAGCCAGGCTACAACTCAAAGCCTGACCTTCGGTGCCCTTCGCGTGGATGTTGAGGGACATCAAGTTTGGTTAGATGACGAAGAACTCAACCTGACCGCTATCGAATTCAAATTATTGTCAGTTCTTATGAATCGACGAGGCCGAGTTCAATCTCGCCAGCAACTTCTCAATGATGTCTGGGGTATTCAGGCGGACGTCACCACTCGTACAGTTGACACTCATGTAAAGCGCCTTCGCCAGAAACTCGGAAGAATGGGAGATGCCGTTGAAACCCTCCGAAGTGTAGGATACCGATTCCGCGCTAATCCCAAAACATAATTTCTCGTGTCTCTAGGTATTCGCTCTCGTCTATTCCTCACCTCAGTTGGTGTTATTACGATCGTCGGCGGTCTGAGCGCGATTTATCTTCAAAATGAGCTTCGTTCTTTACTTGAGTCTCAAGCAGAAAATCACATTATTCATCTCGCAAAAGCGGCTCGTAACGTCGTTGAGTCCGAGACCAGCTCCACCACCGATATCAAAGAGTTTGATAAAATTGCCGACCGTCTTGCAAAAGCGACCGAGGCCCGAATCACGATCGTTCTCACCAATGGTCAGGTCGTAGGAGACTCAGCGCTCAACATTGCTGAAGTTGAAAAAATTGAGAATCATATCGACCGTCCAGAAATTCAAACCGCGCAATCTAAGCCATTCGGTCTGTCTCGTCGATACAGCACCACTCTTGACCAAATGATGTTGTATGTCGCCGTGCCTTTTTCAAGTGCACGACAGGCAGGATTTTTGCGCGCGGCGCTTCCTCTCGAGGCGATTGGCGCATTCACCAATCGACTTTGGGTTTTGATAGGATTTGCTGGCGTGATCGGCTTGCTGCTTACAACCATGATGATCTTTTTAGCCTCTCATTGGATGACGACGGACCTGCGACGAGTGGTGATGAAAGCCAAGCTAATGTCACGTAAATCATCAAAAAGTTTGCGGCCAACCACTACAATCGATCGAGATGAAATCGGACTTCTCGAAGGGTCAATTAATCTGCTTGGTCAACAACTCGAAAAGTTTGTCTCAGATTTAGGTGGGGAACGTGACCGTTTCGAGACGGTTTTACGCGAGCTGAATGATTCGGTTGTGGCCTTAGACGGCGCCGGAGATATTACAATTATGAACGAGGAAGCGCGATTGATGCTCGATTTACCTTCCTCAGCGGTGGGTCAAAACCTAGCAAACTACATCGACCACCCTGAACTGATTAGTTTGATTGAGCAAGGTCAGTCCGTTCCATCGCGCGCAGAGTTTCCATTGGGTGATTCTGACGCTCATATTGTCCTAGCGCACGCACGCCCGCTAAAATCGTCGGATGGACTGGTCCTGGTTCTTCATGACATGAGTGAAATTCGTAAACTCGAAGGATTACGTAAAGATTTTATTGCTAATGTGTCTCATGAACTGCGAACCCCAGTAAGTATTATCCGTGCGAACTCTGAGACCTTGCTCGATGGCGGACTGTCAGATGAAAAACATGCCCGACGTTTTGTCGAAGCGCAGCTCAGAAATGCCAAACGCCTCACTGCTCTTATCGATGACATTCTCGACCTTTCGAAAATTGAAGCTGATAAATATCCAATTAATTTAGAAAAAATTCAGCTTTCGACGATCGTGGAGGATGTGCTCTCCTCACTGCAGAACGCTGCAGACGCTAAGAAAATTGAACTTCGTTCTTTAGTCGATTCTGAAATGATTGCACTTTGCGATTCGAAAGCATTGGTTCATGTCGTCACCAATCTGGTCGATAACGCCATTAAATACAGCCCGACACTCGGAACAGTCCATGTCTCTTTGAACCAAGAATCAGAGCAGTTTGTGACCGTGTCAGTGCTCGATAATGGACCAGGGGTCGACGAAGAGCACCGCTCGCGATTGTTTGAAAGATTTTATCGAGTTGATACCGGGCGGTCTCGTGAAGCGGGTGGAACGGGACTCGGCTTAGCGATCGTCAAACATCTAGTAGAGTCGATGGATGGCGAAGTCGGGTACGACGCTCGTCCCGGCGGTGGCTCCAATTTCTGGTTTCGGCTAAGAATAGCTGAGGGTTAAGTTTACTCGTCCGCCATATTTTTGATTTCGTCTTCGTCGAAAAAATCAATTTTGTGGATCGGCATAATTACCGTCGAAAGAATATTCACAACATGACAAACAATTCGTTTGTAGAAGCGTGCAGCGAGAGCGGCGGAAACGGCAGCTTGACTAGAGAAATCTGAACTCGCAATTCGCGGAAGTAGTCCTTCTGAGCGATGCGTAGCTTGTCGACCGAGACGAATGAGAAGTTCCGCATGTTCTCGGTCGCTATCCCGAAATACGGGCGTCACTTCCGCGAGAAGTTTCTCAATTTCTACGCCAATTCCTCTGAGCTCGTTGCGAATATCGCCTTCTGGGATGTCGCTAGAGGCCATGACTGGAATCTCAGCAATATTTTTGACGTAGTCACCAATACGTTCCGCGTCTTTCACGACGTTCATCAAAACGAGGCAATAGGGCGTGTCGCTGTTGCTTCCACTATATTGAGTGAGGTGGGCGAACACCTGCTTTCTTATTGAACGTTCGGCTTTATTGAGCTTGATGTCGCGTTTGTAGGTTTCGTTTCGTAACTCTTCTGTGATGGTGCTTGTCCAAAAGGCCGTGTTGATGTCGAGAAACATAGATTCACACATTTCAAGCATCCCAGAGAATTCATCTCCCACACTCAATAATTGAGGTTCGCCTCGGAATTTTGAAAGTAAATCTTTCAGGATCATTGCTTATCGCCCCACGAATACTAATAAGGCGGGAACACCGTAGAATGCAAGAAGCACGTAGATCAACGCCCAACGTCGAGACTTTGAGGCTACTCGCGCGAGCTGTTGTGAAGCGTACATGGGAATTTTGCGAGTTGGCTTCGGTATATAGAAAAAGGCCATTCCGGTCAGATTGAACAAAAGATGAACGAGAGCAATTTGTCGGGCAACATTCGCATTATCGCCGGTCACCGCTAATGACGCAATCAGCGCAGTGACCGTAGTTCCAATATTGGCACCGACGGTCACAGGAAAGACTTGCCATATTCTTACGAGTCCAGCGCCCGCGAGAGGAACCATGAGCGAAGTGGTAATCGAAGATGATTGGACAGATATTGTCAGAACAATACCGACAATAATGGAGAAGAGGCCACCGGTCGCGCCGCGATTGAGTAGCTTGTTAATCACACGTTCGGCTTTTGAAAGAACGAGTGATTTCATGACTCGAACAATCATGGTTAGCGCGCCAAAAATAAGTGCGATGCCCGCGATAATCATGACCACGGAAACAATCGCTTTATCTTCAGTGAAGCTTGAAATTCCACTTTTGATGCTACTTACAAAGAATTTAAGTACGATCTTGAAAGGGCTCTTATAGTTGGAGGAACTCTCAATCGCCGGAAGGAGCTTATTTAGGTATCCCGAAGATTTAGCGAGGAAGCCCGTTGCGATTTCGAGGGGAAGCAGCAGGACCACAACCAAGTAGTTGAAAAAGTCATGACATGTCGCAGCGGCAAAAGCGCGCCGAAACTCTGTTCTTCGACCTGTCTGGGCGAGTGCCGCGATCGTGTTGGTTACCGTTGTTCCGATGTTCGCGCCCATGATCATTGGAATGGCGATCTCAAATGGTAGTTTGCCACTCGCTACCATAGCGACGATGAGTGAAGTGGTGACCGAACTACTCTGTGCAAGCGTGGTTGCGAGAATACCTGTAACGAGCCCCAAAAACGGATTGCTGGCGGCAGTGATGAACGAATCAATCGAGTCCTTTCCTAGGCCCTTGATTCCGCCGGACAGGGTCGAAATCCCAATTAAGAACACGAACAGAAACGCTGCGGCGAGAACGACCCGAAATGCGCTAGGGTTTGTGCGGTTGTCCGACATGGGATTGCTCCTAGGTTTCAAGTGAAACCGTGTCAAGCATCGGTCAGACTCATGACATTGTGTCGTCTTTCTCATGACAAAAATGCAAAATATCACCTAGGGTTTACCTCGTTTTACCCTCCGTTTTATCAACGATACTAGGGTTTTATCGATTTGATTTTTGCTTACACCGGAGTACATTACAGAAGGTTTTTTCAAGGAAAGAAAACCGAAACCGCTCAATTTATGTGTCCGACACCTATTAAGCCGTCTGCTGCGCTACCAACCAGCCTTGCTGATCCAGTGAATCCATCTGGAGCGACTCCCGCTAAGCCTACAGTGTCCGGGTTGTCGTCTGTGGACGCCATGGACCGAAACGCCTCTACGGTCGGCGCAGCCAAACCAGTTTTAGCCGCAACCACCATTCCTGGAATTCAAGAGTCTTTCCCGCTCGCGGATCTGTCTCAACTCGAAGCGAAGGGCGTTCAGGGTCAAACATTGATGTTAGACGCAGGCTCACTTCGCGGTCTCAAACTTCAAGTTCGACGAGTCAAGGACGAAGGAAAGCCAGGTTTTGAGATCGTTTTTCGTCTGACTGATTCGAAAATTGACGCGCTAGAAGAAAGATTTGAAAAAAGCGGTGCAAAATCTCAGCAGCTGACTTTCCGCAGTACCGAAACGGATGACGACGGAATTTGTAACTATACTGCGGAAAAAGAAACCATTAAGCACAGCGTCATTCACGCCCCCACGGACTTAGAACAAAACGCCGACGAATGGGCTTTACGTGTGGAAGGTAAAAAAGGCGGCCATATCGAGCTTGCGACCAACGAAGCCGCTCACGCGCTCCGCGGGCTGGTGCGTGTTCATCTGAGAGGCACTGACAAGCAGTGCACCCAACAATTAGATTCTCTGATCAAAACCCTTGGCCTAGGATTTCTCTTTGCGCCACCGACTCCAAAATCTAAACGAGTCAACATGTTGATGCGAGTTTTGTTTCAACATGATCATGCCAAAGCGATTGAACTTTCAAAAGGCGACCTCAGTAAGCTTAAAGTGAGCGATCTGGAAAAAGCTCTTGAAACGGCCGGTATTTCAAAATCTCGTTTGGACAACATGGAATACGCAGAAGTCTTTAGTGGTCATTTCACGGTCATCGACCCGATGCAGTCGCAAGAAATGGCGCAGGCAGGTGCTCGGTACTTATATTCGACCCTCGGGAATGCTGAGCACGTGCTTTCAATTCTTCAAACGGGCCAAAAATCCTCGATGCAAAGGTATTTTGAAGGGGCCATCATCAACGGCATGAGCACCAATTCTGATTTTGCTACTGGCGGTGCTGTCGGTGTCTTCGCGCGCGTTGTGACTCAGGACTCGATTTACGAAAATCGCGCATGGACCGGCCGAACCTTTAAGTTGGTTCAAAATTATGAGCAGTTTGCTCGAACCGACTGGTATGGATGGGACAGCGATAAATTTGGTCGTCGCTGGGATTTGAACTCTGACGAAAACTTTGGGCCATCGCTCATTGCTAAAATCGACAACGAAGGTAACTATCGCGCGACGAACGAAGTCGTCTTTACTGCCGGCAACGATCCCAAAAATATCGACCGCGTCGTCTCCACCGATATTACGGAACGACAAGAACTCATCGAGCTCTTAAGAGAGCATGACTATGTCCCGCATAATGGTATGTCGCTCGAAAAGTTCGTTGTTTACTCCCCGAATTTCCTACTTCACGGTCCGTCCCCGTACGAATTCACCAACGCAAAAGAGTTCATCAAAATCGCAAAGGACGAAGCTAAATCTGGCAACGCCAACAAACTGAAGTGGTATCTATTAGAAGGGCCAGACTCCTCGGAAAGAAGTAAGCTGGAAGGTGAATTGTTGCTATCAAACGAGCCTAAGCTCTCCGAAATCGCTTGTTTTACCGTGAAGCGACGAGGCCGATTCATTCAAACCGGAAAATCTCTCCATAAAACTCTTTCATCGCTGAAGAAGAGCAGGAAGAAAGACACACGCAAGACATTTAACAGCCTAGTAAAAAACTCCGCGCCAGCTTTTCTCCGCGCCAATGATGACTTTGTGCTTGATATGCTCACATCGAATGTAAAAAGCGTTTCTAGTTATAGACCCTATGGAATTCCTCGCGGGGAGTGGTCCTCTATTATCAGTGAAATCGTCGCTGATCAGAAGTCTTCCAAGTGGAGCAACACTTTAGAGCTCGTCATGGATGAGCGAGGTCTATTTCTCCTGCAACAAAAAGATAAATTGTTCATGCAGCTGCTAAAAGAAAGTGATGTTGTCGGGATGTCAAAATCGCAACGTTGGGAAACGCAACAGTTGAACAAACTTATTAAGGAGAAAGATATTACGCCTCAGTTCCTCCTTTATTATGCGCAAAAAACGCTGCGTGGTGAAGGACAAGAACTCGAGCGCCGAATCTTAGAAGCGGACCGTATTCACACCCACAAGTTGCTAGACCTTATGACTGAAGCGAACGAAGGTTTTCAGCAGAACCCGACGGCACTTGCTGCAACCCTGTCTGCGCTTCCGAACGATTCTGAACTCAAGCAACATATTCTGAAGACGCACGCAAAAACCTTATTGCAAATGACTTCTCCTGAGATTTTGGATGTTATTGAGGACGCTTCTGCTAGTTCCTCCTCGACTCGTCCGACCTTTGGCCTGACCGTATATCAACTCCAAAACCTCTTTTCGGATTTTCTAGAAACGAATAAGCCCCTCAACGTCGAATTCTTGCGACGCGTTGGGGAAAAATGCGGGAGTAAGATTTCAGCACAACCAGAAACGAGAATCGCGCTTGCTTCTCAACCAGATCTTTATGATTTCAGCGAACCATTGAATTTCGCGAAAAATGCTATTCAGGATCTTAAGAATCGTGACAAAAGCTATTTTCAGCTTACAGCATTGATCAGCTCTCAGAACGTGAGCGAAGAAGCGAAAGAGAA
>JAYZDF010000125.1:0-15098 GCA_036337945.1 Myxococcota bacterium | reverse complement strand
CATTCGTCGAAGCAAAAGAACTTTTATTCAAGAATACGTCAGTGCCTTTTTTCATTGGCTACCTCTTTTGGTCTCTTCCATTTGCGTTTATAGGCGGAAATCTGTCGATGCGTCGCGCCCGCGATGCGGGACTCTCTAGACGATGGGGGCTTTTATTCTTCGTCCCATTTCTGAATTTACTTACCATGATTCTTTTATCGGTGGTTCCGTCAAAGTCTCTACGTGATGACGTGCCAGACATTGCGGAACGAACCAAAGAGAAGCTCGACCTCAAAGATGTTATGCAAGCGCTCGTTGCATGGCATTTAGTGGTCGCCGTAATGATGAGTGCCTCAGTTTACGGCATCAATGCCTATGGTTCTGCTTTGTTTATGGGGACACCTTTTTTAGCCGGATTTACTGCTTCTGTCGTTCTGAATCGAGAGCGACAATATACGCGCCGACAAATGATTCAAGTGGTTGCGATCGCGAACGGTATCTCAGTGGGCTTGTTTCTCACCTTAGCTGTCGAAGGTATCATTTGCATCCTTATGGCTGGGCCGGTTGTGTTAGCCGCTTCTATCCTGGGCGCTTTACTCGGCCGTAATATTGACTCAAACCGACAACAGGCTCTTTCAATGATGGCACTCGCATTACCGCTTTTGGCCTTCGCTGAGGCACCACAGTTGACTCAGAAATTGCGCCCCGTAGTGACGAAGAAAATTATCAATGCCTCTCCTGAGAAAGTTTGGCCGAACGTGATTGGTTTCGCGGAAATTACCGGTGAGCTTCCTTGGTATTTCCAAACGGGAATTGCAATGCCTCTGCGTGCACGAATCGAAGGGGAGGGCGTGGGTGCTGTTCGACATTGCGAATTCACAACAGGGAGTTTTGTAGAACCGATTACGGTGTGGGAGCCGCCTACGAGATTGGCGTTTGATGTAGCATCTCAACCTCCAACCATGGAAGAATGGAGCCCTTTTGGACATATTTCTCCACCACACATCGAAGATAGTGTTTTGCGTAGCCAGCGAGGCGAGTTCTTACTGAAGCGAATATCCTCAGATAAGACTCTCCTCATCGGAACCACCTGGTATGACTTCGATATGGCCCCGTATTGGTATTGGACACTTTGGAGCGATGCCATCATTCACAAAATCCATGATCGCGTGCTTACGCATATTGCTCAGCTGAGTGAGTAATCTTAGTCCTTTTAGCAGAAGCGGCTAGCGGACTCGATATCTCTTCTGGTACAGACATGTTTCGAGGAGACAATGAGGGTTCAGGAAGTAAATTTCGACGGGTTGGTCGGAGCGACGCATAATTATGCAGGTCTCTCTTACGGCAACGTTGCGTCTGCAGCGAGCAAAGGACGTTCTTCGAATCCGAAAGAAGGCGCGTTACAGGGTTTAAGAAAAATGCAGCACATGCGGGAGTTGGGACTGACGCAAGGTGTGTTACCTCCTCATCAACGTCCTCATTTGCCGACGCTACGCGCATTGGGTTTTCAGGGTACTGATATTCATATTCTGACCAAAGCCTACGAAACGAGCCCAGAGTTGGTTGCGAATCTCTCATCATCAAGCACGATGTGGACGGCCAATGCAGCCACCGTGACCCCATTTTGCGATACGAGAGATGGGAAGACGCATTTTACGCCTGCCAATCTTGCGGCAATGTATCACCGAAGCATTGAGCCTCTCACTACCGGGCGAATATTGAGAGCGATGTTTTCGAATGATGACCGTTTTGTTCATCACCCTCATATCCCTGGTGGCATTCATATGGGCGATGAAGGCGCAGCCAATCACAATCGTTTTTGTAGTGATTACGGAAACAGCGGGGTCGCGGTATTCGTGTATGGTCGTGAAGCTTTTGGGCGCTCGGATGATCTTCAGTTTCCTGGCCGCCAAACTAAAGAAAGCTGTCGAGCCGTGTTGACCCAGCATAGCGTCGCTTCCGAAAGGATGATTCTCGTTCGCCAGAACCCGAAAGCGATTAATGCCGGGGCTTTCCACAACGACGTAGTTTCTGTGTGTAACAAGAACGTGTTTTTCTTTCACGAAGAAGCCTTTGAGAATACCTCATCGCTTTGCGCAGATATCCAGACGGCCATGGGACAAGTGCCAATGGAGTTCATCGAGGTTCCCGCAAACGAAGTGTCCCTTTCAGATGCCGTATCAACCTATCTCTTCAATAGTCAGTTGGTGAGTGCGCCGGCTCGCGAGGGGATGACGCTTATTCTTCCATCCGAAGCTCAGGATAATGTTGCTACTCGCGAATACATCCAGCGTCTCCTAGAGAAAGACAATTCTATTTCTCACGCAGACTTTTTTGATCTTCGACAGAGTATGAGAAACGGTGGCGGGCCTGCTTGTTTACGATTGAGAGTCGTGTTGTGTGATGATGATCTTCTTGCGATGGGAAGCCGAAGTATTCTTACCGATGACTTATACGGTGATCTGGTGTCCTGGGTGGAGAAGCACTATCGAGAAAGTGTGGAGCCAGAGGACCTATGTGACCCTCAACTGATGATGGAGAATTTCGCGGCACTTGACGAATTGACCCAAATACTCGACTTAGGCAGCATTTACGATTTTCAGCGAAACGATAGCTCGTCAGATTGAGCTAGGCTGTTGGTTGGTTCAAATACCGATATCCGCTGACCTTATCCCTCGCAATCTTCTCGCTTGCCTACATGTCGCATAAAGTGTGAACAAAAAAATGCTTATGACGATAAAGAGGGGAGAGGTAGGTCATAAACGTGCGAAATATTTCAGGAAATAGTCAGCGAGTTCAATCTGTAGCCCCACAAAAAGCTAAGGAAAACAACGAGATACGACAGCCGCAGTACGACGAATGCTATATCCTGCCCAATAAGCCCTATATCCAAGGCGAAGACCTTCCTTATGTTCGGGAGTTTCCTGCCCGTGTGAATGGTCGAGGGGCTGCGATAGGTCTTTTGATCGGCGGTACGGTCGGTGCGATCGCCGCATTTGCTGTTTTCGGTGCAACAGAATTTATGTCCAAAGGCTGTGTTTCACTCGGTCCTTGCTCGGCCAACGTTGTTCAACCCCGCTAAATAAAACAACTACGAGGTCGGGGTCTGAAAGGGCTCAATTCGTCGAGAGCGAAGCGTCGACGAACTTTGAGTAATATTGCCGCCGATAGGGCCAAGCGACGACAAGCCCGGTTACAAAGCCTCCGAGGTGGCAATACCAAGCTACGTTTCCTACGCCCGTAAAAGACATCACCACGTTGTAGAATAACCAAATGCCAAAAAACCATTTGATTCCAAAGTAGAACGGCGCGAAGACGATGACCATCCGGACACGTACGAATGGAAACATTACCCAATAGGCTGCCATTATGCCCGCAACGGCACCGGATGCTCCGATGACTGGTACAAACTGATTGGGAGAGAAGGCCTGAGCAATGCCGCCCGCAACTCCACTTGCAAAATACAGGAAGATGAACTTCTTGGTGCCTACTTTCTCTTCGACGTTGTCTCCCAGAATATACAAAATCGCCAAATTTCCGAAGAGGTGACCAATACCGCCGTGGAGAAACATATAAGACACCAATTGCCAGGGTCTCAGCTGAGCGATGCTTTGCCAAGAAGCAGCGTACTGTCCGACAAAAGCTTCGATCGCCTCTGGAGAAGACATAGTTAGTGAGACTTGACCTACGAAGACTAAAATGCACATCGCAACGAGTATCAGCGTTGCCCAGGCGATTTTTTTAGTTGGATGCCAAACTTCCAACGGAATCCCAGAAAAGAGCTGTATAAGATAAGAACCCACTCCGAATTCTGATTTGTTCCCTTCGAAGAAATTCACCCTGGTTTGACTGGCGTCGGCAATGATATCTTGAAGTTTATCTCCCTCACCGGCATCCAGCCAAATACCGTTTGATTGTTTACAGCGATCGAGCACGACACTGCACTTGTAAACCAGCTCGTATTCTTGCATCGGCTGTCCGGACACGGGGCTTAGGAGATGGGTAGGTCCTTTGTCATGGCAGACTTCGCTATCGATCCATAGGTCCGGGTTGTACAATGGACCAAGAAGTTCCGTAGCTTGCTTTGGCAGTAGGAACGAGCCTAAACAATGCCGACATGCATCGACCTCTAAATCCTCTTGAACGGGAGTAGGGGTGAGCGGATGTTTGCAGCGGGGACAGTCCATAGAGCCGAGGCCTTTGTTAGGTTATTTCTCTTAGATTATCAAATACCTATAAAGAATTTGCTGGTCTCGAGAGGACTAGTTTCCGAAATACTCCCAGTGCCACGGCTCAATGGCAACAGTTTTGCGCCATCCCATGGCTGGTGCATTTCGATGCATCCAGTTGTAGGCGGCGTCACTGACGACGTCGACATCGATAGCGGTACCGTCTTGATGAGCTGAATAGCCCGGGTAGGCAGCAAGATTTCCGGTTCCATTTTGATACATGCGGTAAAGCCGGATTTGTTCGTCGTGTGTACGAAATCCGGAGTTCAATTGAAGGTAGACTCCATCTCTTGCCGCCGCTTCTTTCAATTCTACCCATTTTCGAGCCGTCTTCGCGGCGACCTTTTTACCGTCTATTTCCACAACATCGATACGGCCAATACGGACCCCATTACGCCATGCATCAAACTTCCCAATATAGCGTCCAACGTTGGCCGTCACTTTCTTTATAGCTTGCCAGGTTGTTGAACCAATCTTGCCGTTGACTTGGATTCCGTTACGAGACTGAAAGTCTTTCACTAAACGTTCAGTCGTAGGGCCCAATTTTCCGGTTTGTCCACCAGGGCTTGCGCCGAGTGCGATTTGTGCTCCCAAAACATCAGGTCCGATGGCACCACGGCTTAGCACATAACCATTATTGATAGAGACTTCTGTTGAATTTTGAAGCAGAGCTCTCATTGTGTTGGGCCCGACGGCGCCATCAACGGCAAGATTATTATTCCGCTGAAAATCAATGACCTTGGTCCGTGTGGCAGCGTCGAATTGACCGTTACGTGCGTCTGTATTCATCCCAAGCAGTCGCTGAATCTCTTCGACGTGTTCTCCTGACGCTCCATTTCGCACGACAGTCTTATTGTCGAGGAAACTCTTTATATTCGCGATAGATTCTTTCGCTTGGTTGACGTTATCAAACCCACCTGTTGCGCGTTCAATTCCGTCTGTTCGAACGGCTACGCTTGATGACCCAGTGTTGGCCGATGTACGAGTGGCTATCGCTGAAATGACTGGCGGCGCACCTGTTGTCGCTCGATTGGGCCTTGTTGAATTCATCTCAAACCGGTCACCGCTAGGCATCCGTGTATTCGTATTAAGTAATCGATTGATTGTTATTGGACCTGCGATACCGTCTACTTCTAGGCCGTTAGCTCTTTGAAAATCCATTACGGCACGCCGCGTCCTCCAGCCAAAGTCACCGTCGATTGGTCCAGCGTTGAATCCTGCTTCATTGAGTCGCTCTTGGAGTCCTCGAACTTGCGGTCCAGTGGAGGACAGTCGCATAACCGAAGCATTTGCGCTGAGTGTATAGGTGTAGGTCGCGTCAGGTGCGGCACTCACGCGGACATTGGCCGAGCTCGGCGGTGGCGGCGGAACATTCATTGTAATTGTCACTTCTTTTTCCCTCTCATTTCAAAATCGAGTTTTGTGACCTCGGTCACGCAGCCAGGCCGCTAGGCTCGGCTTAGTTCTCGACTTTACCTCTCTTCTCTTTATCGTTATCGCGGAATTCGGGTTCGCGTTTCGTGCTGAATGCGTCTGTACATATCTTGTAGAGTTCTGTGGTCTTTGCCCGCCGGTACAGAATGTCGGTTACGGCTTCACCCCAGCGAGGTATGGGAGTAACTAGCGGGATTAGAACTGTTTTTTGCGTGATGGGCCTCGCGGTTAATATTTGTCAAACCTGCACGAAAATGCATCGCAGTTTTAGGAGTTCTAGAAGACATCTTGTCCCACTATGGTATATTGCTCGCCATGTCCGGGCCCGGCGAGTTAAGAATACAAAATTGGTTTGGCAGCCTGGTCCTTTCAGGCCTTTTGTCCGTTCTTGCGATCGGACAGGTCGCTCATGCTCAATTGCCTACGACGGTCGATGTCCGTGCCACCATTCGAGACTTCAGAGACAGCCATATTGATTTTGAAAATGGAGGAGGTAACAACCCCCAGCTCGGTATTGTTCAAAACCGTCTCGATGCTCAGAGAAAGCCTATCTACAATCCTATGGGTAACCTCGCAAACATGCATGGCGAGGCGGCATTCAATCAATGGTATCGAGATGTTTCAGGCATAAACCAGTCGACCGAAATTACGCTTACGCTCTCTAATCCCAATGGCACTGGCACTTACAGTTTTCTAGACAACACCTTCTTTCCGATA
The DNA here is from genome assembly GCA_036337945.1 of Myxococcota bacterium. Lineage (GTDB taxonomy): Bacteria > Myxococcota > Kuafuiibacteriia > Kuafuiibacteriales > Kuafuiibacteriaceae > JAYZDF01. Next base: position 8,739 of record JAYZDF010000125.1, on the reverse strand, counting down.
AACAATCAGCTTTTCGGGAATCAAGGCCGTAGTAATAATTTTCATTTCACGTCGGAAATCCACGCTTGGTTTCAGTATCAGGGCGGCGAGACCTTTAATTTTACGGGAGATGATGACGTCTGGGTTTTCATTAATGGTCATTTGGTTATCGATTTAGGAGGCTTGCATCCTCCGCGCAGCGCTTCGGTGGACATTGACGCGGTTGCCTCAAGCATCGGTCTCCAAGTTGGAGGCATCTACGCGTTTGATATGTTTCACGCGGAGAGGCACACCAACAATTCTACGTTTCGTATTCAAACTACAATCTTCTTTGGAGAGCTGGGAGAAGTCACCTCTGATGGCGTGCCAGATTTCCAAGATAATTGTCCTCGGCTCTTTAACCCGCAGCAACTCGATGCAGACAGCGATTATCGCGGAGATTCTTGTGACAATTGTGTAAATATCGCCAACGCGTTTCAAGAAGATGGAGATGTCGATGCGGTTGGAGATGTTTGTGACAATTGCCCAGCCATTTCGAACCCCTTACAAAGTGATCTCGATGGCGATGGCGACGGCGATGTCTGTGACGACGATAGTGACTCTGACGAAATCAATAACGTCGACGAAATGGCTTCTGGAACAAATCCATTATCACCAGATACCGACAATGATGGATACTGTGATGGCTCGGTGGACGTAAACATCATTGCACCCTGTCAGGCTGGTCCCGATAACTGCCCACTAGACGCAAATCCAACGCAAGCCGACATCAATAACGACGGGATTGGAGATGCCTGCCAGGATAGTGATGGTGATGGACTGACGGACGCGCAAGAGGATCCGAATGGCAATGGCCAAGTCGACCAAGGCGAGCTCAATCCATTTGACCCTGATAGTGATGCTGACGGTATTTGCGAAGGCTCAATCATTCCTCCCATGGCGCTCTGCACGATGGCTGGTGATAATTGTCCAGGCATATCTAACCCCATGCAAGAAGATCTTGATCAAGATGGCGAAGGCGATATTTGTGACAATGATATTGATGGCGATGGCTTATCAAATGCTGTTGAAACGTCTTCTGGATCGGATGCGCGCTCTCCCGATTCTGATGCTGATTCGGTTTGCGATGGGGCCATCCAGGTTCAAATCATCACCCCATGCCGGGCCGGTCCAGATAACTGCCTTTTGGTTTCTAATCGATATCAAACGGATTTTGATCAAGACGGCATTGGTGACGCGTGTGACGATAGCGATGGTGATGGCTTATTGGATTCTGTCGAAGATAGAAACACGAACGGAAGGGTTGATTTGAACGAGACGAACCCGCTCAATCCAGACTCTGACGGTGATCGCATTTGTGATGGTCCGGTACTGACATCGACAGCTGTTTGCGACGACGTGAGTGACAATTGTCCTTTGATCTCCAATCCCATGCAACTCGATATCGATATGGACGGAGAGGGCGATGACTGTGATTTCGATATTGATGGTGATGGCTTATCGAATATTGTCGAGACGTCGACGGGTATGGACCCGAGGAATCCAGATACGGACAGTGATGGCGTCTGCGACGGTTCAGTGTCGGTAAGTTTGATATCACCTTGTCGGGGTGGACCAGACAATTGCCCACGTATTGCGAATCCAAACCAGTCAGATGTCGATGGTGATGGAACAGGTGATGCCTGTGACCCGTCCTTCACGCCAGATGCTGGGGTTCCTGCTGCAGACGCTGGTACACCAAGTTCAACTGATACCGGAAATACAATGCTGCCAGACAATGACGCCTCCGTAACTCCCCCTTATTCGGATGGCGGAAACAGCATACCTACTGACGGAGGTGTAGGTAACGCAGCGGCTGATGCTTCACAATCGATGATACCAGATATGGGGGGGCCGCCGCGTTTGGCTGCGGCTCCGGTGATCGCCAGTGATTGCGGTTGCCACCTCACGACGACGACTAATCCCTCGAACGATGATTTCTGGTTGCTCGGAGTATTGGGACTTGTTTTTGGTCTGAGAAACGGACGACGCCGGAAAGCGCAGCGTAATGTCTAATCGGAAAATCTCTATCGGCATAAACGATACTTGAGTACGAATCGAACGATTTATTCCCGCGAAAATGTCTTGCTGCCGTAATGCAATGGATTCACATCCTGATCGTGAAAATCGGTAATATTTCTATCATATCATCGCTTTCTTTTTTTCTACTCGGGGTTAGTTCCCTCTCCTTTGGACAAGAACCTAATCGAACCAACCGAGAGGTAGACACATGGAGCGACCAACAGCTATTTGATGACCTTGTTGATAATCATTGGAGAAAGATTTTTCCTAACGGTGGTCGTAACGTCGGCGGTCCTCAGTTCTTCAAATACATATTCGAGGAACTAGCGACGAGTCATGACCTTTTCGCGCGGTATAATCGATTTTATTGCGGCGTCAGTGGCTCGATCGTGAATCCCGGAAGTGAGCAAACCTTCGAAGTTGTCAAAGTGAAAGACGAGAAAGGGAAGTGCGTAATTGGCCGCTATCATCGTTGCTGTTGGCCGTGCGCTTGCGACCTCATGAAATATGCACGTGCAGAAAAGGTGAATATTGTTCTTCCGAGGGACCCTACACGCCAGTCTCGAGAATATTATGCGTTGACGATTGAGGACCCTTGCCGAGGCTGTCGTGGTCCGAACTGCGCCCAATTGCCTCGTGAAGTGACGGCATATGCCTGTAAAGACAACGTTACAATAAACGGACTACGGGCACACCAGGGTAAAGTGGGCACGACTGGGAGAGGGCGCCTTATCTTCGGACTTCTCGATCGTTCGAGCAACAAATCATCTATGAAGGAAAGCGTGGACCCAGGTCTACTTCAAACCTGCAGGGCGCGATTTGAAGCAAACCCTGAGAAGCTAAAGCGGATGGGTGGAATGGGAAATATCTTCGTGAACTTGGCGCTCGTCAACGCGAAAGAGAAGTACGAAAATTCCTTCTCGGACTTATGTCGCTGAACGTTGCGTTCCACACAAGATGCCTCAGGGCACAATAAAATGGCTCACCCACTCTTCATCTGGCATCCGCCTGAAGAGCGCTCGCTCGTGCCCTTTGCGATCCAGATGTAGCCAATCAATTTCGGTATACTGACATCGAATCACAGCAAAGTATTCTTCAGCATCCTCAGTGAGTGTGTAATCAGTTCGCGTAGCAATTGGAGTTCCTGGCGAAGGCGTAACTCGATACGCTCGCTTGGCCCCATCGGATAAATTTTTCCATATTTCCGACGCTACTTCGTCTTTATGATGAAGTGTCACTCGTCCGCGAATACGAACCTGCGTTTGACGACTTCGGTCCCAAAAAGTCCATGCTACATTAGGGTGTTTTTGTAGCTCATTGTATTTATCCGAGCGAACATCCGTGTGAAGTTCGATGTGATCCATCGTTGCTTGTCTTAGTACGACGACCCTTGCTTTTGGGAAGCCTTCCGCGTCGACCGTAGATAAGGTCGGTGTTCGCCAGGGATGCTTTCTCCGCCTCGCTGCCATTCGGAGGTGGGCGAATATATCTCTGCGCAACGCCTCTAGCTCGTTTTCGGTCATGCGCTGCGTTCCTTACTTCTTTGTTGAATGCCGCGTTCTATCGTCGCACCAAATGATTTCCAAAATATCTTCTGAGCGAACAGCCAGGGAGTCCGTATCCATGGGTGAACGAGGCTTTCGAGAGCGAGCTGTAGTTCTGTTCCACCTTCATGTGTATGGACAAGCCAAAACTTGATCGCAGTCGGCCGGATCAGACGCAGGCCCAATACGAAGCTGCCGTACAAGTAGCGCATCTCTCGATAATCGTTTCCTTCCATAGCCGTGATGACGGCTGGGAGGTTCAAAAAAGGTCCGTGGTGGTTATTGAATACCCCCACGTCGAATTTTTCAGGGATGAACTCCACCCGATAGGGGGGCGGCTGCTTGTCGATAAATGTTCTAGGGTCGTTGAGCCAAGCCCAAACTTCGTGTTTGGCCGCCTTGACCTGAAATTTGTGATGGAAATCTGCGGAAACAAGACCCGGCGGCTGACCGTCTGGAAAAGCTGATACTAGGGTATTCATCTGCAAGCGCTTCCTTATACGGACTTAAAGAAACACAAATAAGGAGATAGCTAGGCAGAAACCTGATTTACACTTGTTCTTTCCGTGGCGTGCTCAGACGTCGATGCCGAAACCAATGCATATAAAGTGGCAACCTTGATTTGAGGAGTGGCTATAAGCGATATCTTGAGTGTGAAAACGCGAGTTGCCTTATTGTTGAGCTTTTGTGTGTCGTGTGTAGCCGCGACTCCTGCATTGGAGGGTACTAGCGGGGAAGTAAGAGTACAGGGCAGCGCGAGCTTTCGACTTGCTTTTGGCTCGTGTGCCCACCAAGATAAGCCGCAACCTATCTTGCGTGAAGTGGTCCGCCAAAATCCCCATGCTTTCATCTATCTCGGTGACAATATTTATGGTGATACGAACGATGATATTTCGGTCATGACCGCAGCCTATGAGAAGCTGGCGTCAAAAGAAGAATTCCAAATGTTGCGCAAATCGATACCGCTTCTTCAGACCTGGGACGATCACGACTATGGAGCCAATGATGCGGGTCGTGAATATCCGCTGAAAGAAAAAGCTAAGGAAGTGTTTCTGGATTTCTGGGAGGTATCGGCAGATGACGTTCGTCGTACGCGAGAAGGTATTTACTATTCGAAAGTAGTTAAGTCTGGGGGCAAGATTGTGCAGCTCATTGTTCTCGATACGCGAACATTTCGTGGGGCATGGACGAAGCGTGGTCAGGACGCTAAGTATAAACATCGTTACAAGCCTGCAGACGGAAACAATATTCTAGGTAAGGAACAATGGAAATGGTTAGAAGTGACTCTTGCTAAGCCAGCGGACGTGCACATTATTGCGAGCTCGATTCAATTTAGTGGAGATTATCATGGCTTCGAAGCTTGGGCGAACGCGCCAGATCAGAGAGCGAAAATGGCCGACCTCATCGAACAGCAAACCGAAAATCCGGTAATTTTTATTAGCGGTGATGTTCACCACGGCGAACTTTCCATGTTTCGAGGACCATCGAAAAGAAAAATTTATGACCTAACGTCCAGCGGAATCAACCAGGTCGGCACGATTCTAGAACCCAGTAAATCGCGAGTAGGGGAGGCATTCTTTAAGCCTAATATCGGAATGATTACGATAGATTGGCGACAACAAGAGGTTCGTTTCGAACTCTTGGGGGAGAAGGGAGAGTCCGGACTGCTCAAAACAGTTGACCTCAGTGCTCTCTAAGCCGCGGTTGAGTGAGTGCCATCACAGCCCGTCCGCCTTTTGGCGACAGTTGCTAAGTTCTGCTAGACCTGAAGCATGAAAAGACTAACTACAATTACACCCAGCTTACTTTTAGGTCTGACCCTGGCTGCTGGTTGCTCAAGCTCTTTCTCAAGCGGCGTGTCCGGCGACCAGGTCGCAAGCGAACTATCTGATGGCGACTTCACGACATTCTGTGAATCGCTCGTCGACTTTGAAGCACAGTTTGCCGAAGACAATAGAGAAGCAACTTGTAAGTTTGCTGGAACGCTTGCAGGTGCGTTCGCGTCTGCATTCGATCCGATGGCCGACGGTGAAGCGATTTGTGAAGCGTCGGTTATGGAGTGTACTGCAGCGACAGCAATGGCTGGTGGTGATGCTATCGCCTCATGTAAGATGACTGACTTGACGATGTGTGATGCAACGATCGCCGAAATTGAGGACTGTATCAATGAAGGATACGAAGAGTACGAAGAAACGATTGGAGAGTTCGCATCAAAGAGTTGCTCGGAACTTCTTAACGATACGAGCATGACTGCGACATCGACACCAACACCAGGTGCTGCTTGCCTAACGCTTGAAGAAAAATGTCCGGGACTAAACTTCGGTCCAGAAAGCTGAGAGAAGATTTGAGCAAGTTTGTTTGAATGTAGCGTTATGCTACTTCGAACTTGAAGGCGGTGTGAGGTATGCCTCAGCCGCCTTTCTTTTTAGGAGCGGCATTCCAGATTTTCGCGGCGAGCAGGCAACCGACGAAAGCCCAAGGCATGAGGAAGAGTGGCCAGTTTGACCAGTTGTCTGCGTTCTTCGCTGCCTCTCCAACGGGTGCTAAGGCACCAATAGAAACAGATTGGATAGCGGCGCCGAGGTATACAAAGCCGTCTACGATTCCCACTACGGTCCCGCCATTCTTTGAGCCACCAAAGTCAACCGTGGCGGTTCCCGACAAAATTCCGTGCACACCAATCACAGCCATGGACATAATCACTGCAGAAATGGGTAACCAAGGCCCACCGGACACGGTGAAATACATGACAACCGTGAAGATCAGCATCGTACCGTACAGTACAGCGGCCATTGGCGCGCGTCTCGATTGAAAGAACTTATCTGAGCACCACCCGCAAAGGATGCCACCAACGATACCTGCAACACATAGGACGAGTCCCCAGTGTTCATAAACGATATTGTCCGTCGATCCCACGGCTTTCGCGTACATCCGGTACCAGTGCATTACGCCGTTGCGCATGATTCCACTACAGAACTCGATTCCAATGATGATGATAATAATCGGATGACTAAAAATTTTCTTGATGAGTGTCCCAAGCGGAAGTCGCTCTCCATCGTCCGACAGAGCTTCTTCGCCGGTATCAAAGTCATCAAAGCCTGCTTCGCTGGGGTTGTCTCGTAGTAAGAAGAACATCGCAATCCACATGAGAGTGAGCATGAAAGCCGGTGTAAAGAACATGAAGTAACGCTGATCTATGCCACCATCGCCAAGGGGAAGAATTGCGTGAAAGAACTTGGCCATAATTGTGAGTTCGCCAATTTTGGGAGCTGTAGCATCAGCAATCGCACCGCCCCAATCGAAGGCGAACAGAATACCTAAGGAGATCATGCAACTAAAAATAGTCGAGAACGTCCCTCTCTCTCTTACGTGGAACCAAGGCGCCTTCACTGTGACAATGGATATCGCTCCGAAAGATTGGAAGAACATGTTCCCGCAAAACAAAGCGGTCACTACAGGAAGCAAGGCGAGTTCCCATCCCCATTGTTGCGTACCAAGAAGTGCAACGCCGATTCCTGCATTCATGAAGATGGCACCGGCTGTTCCGATAAGCATCCCTCTGCGGCCGCCAAATCTATCTACTAAAGGCCCCGTCACCAAGAAGCCAAAGCCGTAAACGATCGCACCTGCGGCGAAAATGGCACCGAATTCTTGCTTGGTCATCACGTCATCGGGGACGACTCGCTTGAAGACTGTAAGATTGTATCGTCCCATATAGAGAAAAGCGTAGGCGAGCCCGAGAGGAAACCAGTTTAGGAATCGTCGGGTTCGAAACGCTTGCGAATGGGTAGGTGCTGCAGTGGTCACGGCAGCCTCATCGGTAAAATGTAGGTCGAGATCAACAAAAATCCTGCCTCAGATGCCTGGGCTTTTGCACGATAAACAGGCTGGAAGATCGAAAATAACCATCAATTACGGAGCTTTAGATGTTTGCCGCTCAGGTTTTCTCGTAAAGACCGTGCAATCGAAAACTCCAAATAGTGGTCATTTCGTTTTGAGTAATCTGTTTGAAGGTGCAAAGACTGATAATGAGTTGTCCGGGCTGTGCATCTCGACGGCCTTTGAATTAGTCCGGTATGACTAACAAGAGCAATTCCTGTTCGTATCGGTTGAGTCGCTGCCTCCTCTTCGTCTATGGAGAAAGAGTGAAGCTTTGGACTGCCCTTGGTGTGTTTGTTCTCTCTTTCAAACTGAGTATCACCGCTGCTCAAGCCTCTTCGGTAGTGGTCGTGGTTCGAGATGTCGGCGACAAAACTCATGCTGTCGATATTTCACGACTTGAACGAACAGTCGTGAAAACCTTAGCGCTCCAGTATGGTCAGAAGGTTCTCAATCGCTCGAAAGCGATGGAGAGTTGTTTGTCGTCGGACTGCTTTAGTCGTCGTCTGGGAGCCTCTCCGGAGAATACCTGGTTTCTCATCGAACTCGAGTTAGTACGAAAAGGCATTTTCGGTTTGGGATCGCGGTGTGTGGTCTCTGTTGAGGAGCGTAATAAAAAAGGACTTCGAGTCGGTGACCGAAAACAACTATCGAGTTCCTGCAAATTCGAAAAACTGGTGGTCCAAACAAAGAAACTTCTTCGACGTACGTTCACGAGCGAAACCGAAAGCGCTCCTCAGTATGTCAGTGAATCTGGAACTTCAGAACAAAGTAAGCCCTTGCCCAAGGCACGAAAAAAATTTACGGCCTGCGGAAAGAATCGAAAAGAAGCGTTGGAGTTGCTCTCTCAAACGATTTCTAGTCGTGTCAGCGATTCGTTTGTATCGAAAGAGAGTGCAAACGAAGAAGATGAAAAATTTGAAATCTCGAAAGAATTGAGTATCCAATCTGATGTCCATCTTTTGAATATCGAATGGAGCCAAAAGGGCAAAGAAGTCTGCGCATCGCAAGGTTATCAAGAGCTGTTGAGTGCGACCATTGCACGCTTAGAACGCGTGTCAGAATGTGAAAAACAGATGCCTGACGAACCCAAATTACGACAGAGAGTCGTTTCTGCATGCTTGAGCGATATACGGTTTGTTTCTGAAATTTATCCCGTATTTTGGACTGATATGTCTGATTCTCATCGACAAATTGCGAAGTCACTTGAGACCCAAGCGGCTCGACTTGAGGAACTGGGCGGAAAGATTTTTTTCCAGTCGATTCGAATTGACGC
>JAYZDF010000124.1:0-68304 GCA_036337945.1 Myxococcota bacterium | reverse complement strand
TGCGACTCGATCAGCCTATGCTTCAATTTCTGCGAGGTTCGCTGATGCCTGCGGATGCTCCGAAGTACGATCTTTGTGTCTGGGTAATTCAAGTTGTGCTTCTGTTCGAGTTGCACCAATTTCTGCTTCTTTCGTTCAGCTCGCGGGAGAGTTCTCCAGTGAGCTTTCGTGCGTTGCAGATTGACCAGGTCGTCCAGGTCCACCGTGAACTTCTCGATAATCTTCGCGGAGAGGCGTCGATTCATCTGTAGGTCCTGAACCGCTTTCAACAGCCTTTTGCTCAGCGCTTCTTGGTCATTTTCATACGCCTCTCGAGACGCTGTAGAGGTTTCGTCCAGCTGAGCTTGAGATTGTTCGAAATTGCGGTCGATACGATCGAGCCTTTTTAAGAACTTCTCAACGTTGCGTATCGCAAGAGGGCGCTCGGTCTTCCGCTCTAACATGTCGCGCAAGCGAAGGTCGCGCGTCAGAAAACGATTGCATGCTTTTCGTACTTCGTATCGAACGCCCGGTGACCGAAGCGCGAGCCGCAGCTGTTCTGCTTCTGCCTTCTCAATCCCACGGGCGATGTTTATTTCTTCCGTCCGGGTAAGCTTTTCGAGCTTTTTGACGGCGGCGAGGTACGCGTCTTGCGTGTCGCGGCTGGTTGAGCTCGAACTTTTCGAAGCGGTTGCCTTTTGCTTAGGGCTTTTCACCGCTGTCTCGGTGGTGATGTTCTCTTCTCTTACGCTGTGCATGTCAGTCTCCAACTCATCCGATGTCTGTATCGAATGTATAGAGACTGTAGAGGTTTTGTGTTGGACATGTCTAGTAGGGAAGACTTGTAATTTGTACATTACCTGTACAAGGCCTTTGACTGGTACAAGTGTATGGGATCTTTATGAATTTGGGAAGTTTTTTATCTTTGAATGCTGTTTTTTCTGCAAAAAGCTGTACAGGTTTGAGTGAAATATACCTGTTTTGTATAGGTTGTTGTCTAGGTTTTTATGAGATTTGTATTAGATTTGTATAGGTTTTGTTTGGAGGAGGCTGAACGTTTTTTTTGTTCGTTATGATCCTAGGGATCGCTTGGTAAACTATGTAGCCGAGTTTGTGGGTAGCGGGCTCCATGGGGCGCCTGTTTCACAGTCAAAATGTTGAAGCTCGCATCCACGATCCGTAAACGTGATTAGCCCAAAGACAATTGGAAGTCTGAAACGCCTGGGACCAATCGAACCTGGGTTGAATACTGCAATACCATCTTGCTTACTCATGAAAGGCACATGGCTATGTCCACATATTACAAGTTGAGCACCAAAGTTGCGTGCTCGCTTCTCAACTCGTGAAAGCAGTTTCGGGCCGCGAAGAGCGATATGGGTCAAGAGCCAACTTTGCGTATACTGAGTCGCAGACGTAATCTTTAGCCGCACAAAATCAGGCAAATCATGGCCAATTCCGTCGATATTCCCACGTACATGAATGACCGGAGCAATTTCAGAAAACATGTCGATGACATCCAAAGAACCGATATCTCCGGCGTGAAGAATATAATGAGGTTTATGCCCAGAAATGAAAGATAAGGCATTTTTGTGGGGTGAGGAGTGCGTATCCGAAATCACGATGAAACGCGTCTCAGCGTCACTCAATTGTAGCGAGATATCTGTTGTGGCGAGTTGCCTCGGCATAAGTATTCCATTGCTTTGATCATTATTGATGTCAATCTGATGGATTTGTTTCCTTGGTTAATCACTAGCCTAGCTGGGTCACGCATCGAGTTCCGCAAATAATCAACCGAGCACCTCTGATGAGGACATTATCCTATGGCCAGTCATAGAGTGATCTGCTAGCGCAAAGCCCATGATTCACACCGAAGGCTTGACTCTCGCATTTGGCGCTAAACCCCTCTTTGAGAACGTAGACATCAAGTTCACACCCGGAAATTGCTATGGACTCATCGGCGCGAACGGAGCGGGGAAGAGCTCTTTTTTGAAATGTCTCGCAGGATTTATTGAGCCGACTTCCGGCTCAGTCAATGTTCCAAACGGGTTGCGAGTGAGTACTTTGAAGCAAGATCACTTCGCATTCGATGATGTACCGGTCCTTGAAACGGTCATTATGGGGCACGAGCGGCTGCATGCCATTATGAAAGAAAAGGATGCGCTCTACGCCAAGCCCGATTTTGGAGAAGAAGACGGCGTGCTCGCTGCGGAACTGGAAGCGGAATTCGCAGACCTCGAAGGTTGGGAAGCAGAAACGAAAGCTGCGCAGGCTTTGAGCGCTTTGAATATCAAAGAGTCAGAGCATCATAAACTCATGCGGGAGTTGCAAGATTCTGAGAAAGTTCGAGTCCTTCTTGCGCAGGCGCTTTTCGGTGATCCAGATATCCTATTGCTCGACGAACCCACCAATCACCTCGATGTGGATGCTATCCTTTGGCTCGAAGACTTTCTCCTTGAATTCAAGAATACCGTTGTCGTCGTCAGCCACGATCGGCACTTCCTAGATAAGATTTGTACACACATCGCGGACGTGGACTTTCAGAAAGTGACCCTATTCACAGGCAACTATACGTTTTGGTACGAAACGAGTCAGATGGCGCTTCGTCAACGACAGGCGGAAAATCAAAAGAAAGCTGACAAAATCAAGGAACTCAAAAACTTTATCGCTAGATTCAGCGCGAATGCGAGTAAATCGAAGCAGGCAACCTCGCGTAAAGTTCAATTGGACAAAATATCGCTCGATGAAATCAAGCCTTCAACCCGACGATACCCATATATCATGTTCAAACCTGAAAAACCGCTCGGTCGAGAGGTTCTATTTGTTGAGAATCTCACGCATGCCGTTGACGGTATTACGCTCTTCTCAAACCTTAGGTTTTCGCTCGGTAAGGACGAAAAAATGGTTGTTGTAGGAGATGATCTTGCGACCAGCACGCTCCTCGATATTTTGGCAGGAAGGATTGAGCCCGACGAAGGCGAGGTGAAGTGGGGTCGCACCGTAAACCACGCATATTTTCCCAAAGAGAATGAAGAATATTTCGCGAACGGACAGAACCTCATTCACTGGCTCAAAGAGGATAGCCCGGATCAAGACGAACACTTCGTTCGTGGTTTTCTTGGCCGAATGTTGTTTTCGGGAGACGACTCACTCAAATCTGCGAATGTTCTCTCGGGTGGTGAAAGAGTGCGATGCATGCTTGCTCGAATGATGTTAGCGGATCCTAATTTCTTACTTCTGGATGGTCCAACCAATCACCTCGACTTGGAATCCATTACAGCACTCAACAATGGGTTGTTAAAGTTTGAAGGGTCTATGATATTTGCGTCTCATGACGTTCAATTCGTTTCATCGCTTGCAGATAGGATCCTTGAACTCGGAGTATCTGGATACCGAGATTTGGCACAGAATTACGAAGAATACTTAGCAGATGATCGTCGTTACGAATTCGTCGGGCGAGGCAATCCTTCCTGAGTAGGCAGCTCATCGACTACCGAACTCGTTGTTTCGGATTGAGATCGGTTTCGAAAGATGAGTGTTCCATCGTCAATCGGGCTGAAGCGAATACTCAGCATGTCTTGGATATAATTTTGATATGTTCGCCAAGGTGACTCGTCAGATTGCTTGGGTAACATCTCTTTGGCCCGAGAGACATAACCGGAACTGAGGTCGAGAAGAGGCCGCTCATTGACCGTCGATTGGGGCTCAGCGACGCAATAATCTGAGCCCGTCTTCTCGAGGTGATTCAGGACTCGGCAAACTCGCTCGCAGGTTAGGTCTACCTTCAGTGTCCACGATGAGTTCGTATAGCCGAGAGCGATGGCCAGATTAGGAAGCCCACTCAGCATCATCCCGCGATAGGTAAAACTATCCGAAGTGACGAACGGTGCACCATCAATCGATAGTTCACATCCGCCGAACAGCTGCAGCTCAAGTCCCGTTGCTGGGATAATCAGGTCGGCCTCTAAGACCTCTCCCGAACTCAATCGAATGCCTTCTTCGACGAAGCTTTCAATGGTATCGGTGACAATTTCTGCTTTTTCCGACTTCAGCGCGGCGAAAAAGTCTCCGTCAGGTGCGAGACAAAAACGCTGGTCCCACGGGGCGTATCGAGGATTGAAGTGCTTTTCGACATCAAAGTCGTCACCGAGCTCGTCTTTAATTCGACGCTTCACTTCTCGTCGAACGAGTTCTGGGAACTTCTGCGCTACTTGATAGAAGTAAATAGCCAGCAGTACATTTTTAGTTCGAGCGAGTGCATGTGTGAGTTTTGGCGGAAGAAAGGGACTCAGAAAATCAACCATGGCATCTCGACTCGGGCGGGCTGCAATGTAGCTTGGAGATCGTTGAAGCATGGTTATTTTGGCGGCGTCTTCGACCATCGCTGGAACGAGTGTGATGGCAGTTGCTCCGCTGCCGATGACGATGACTTTCTTATTTTTGTAGTCTGTCCCTTCTTTCCAGAATTGAGGATGAATAATATCTCCTGTGAAGTTCTCCATGCCGGGAAACGCAGGAAGATGTCCTTTGTCGTAGCGATAATAGCCAGAGCACATCACTACGAACTGACACGTGTATTGAATGACTTCTTCGGAATGAGAGCTTTGAGCCCGCAGACTCCATTTAGCCTCCGTGGAGCTCCACTCGGCAGCAGTCACCCGGTAGCCAAATTGGATGTCTTTTTCTATTTCACTCTCTTGTGCCGTCTCGTTCACATACTTGCGAATGCTCGGGCCGTCGGCAAATACTTTACCGTCTGTCCAGGGACGAAAAGCGAACCCAAATGTGTACATATCCGAATCTGAACGTATCCCCGGGTATCTGAATAAATCCCAGGTGCCTCCGATAGTGTCCCGAGCCTCGATGATTCGGATTCGTCGATTCGGACATTTTCGCTTGATGTGATAGGCAGCGGCAATCCCAGAAATTCCGGCACCCACAATAATAACGTCGTAGGACTCCGTTTTCATGGCACCACTAATATAAGAACGTTGGCCGTGTGACAATCGGACGTTCGTGGTGTCGCGCTGCAATGAACTGGACGGTCAGTCGGCCGACCCAGAGACGGCGGTTGCATCAGCAAAAAAGGCGCCCTATGCCTTTGCGAATCCCACGTGATAACAGGCTACTACCGTCACCTCGCAAAGGAAGCGGTTTGTGCCAGTGCTCGGTAATTCGTCTCACGTAGCCGTTCTCGACTTCGAGTTCGAGCGTCGATTGGAAGATCTTCGGCGTGCTCTGTTCTGTCTTCCGATAATGCGTATGCATGGTCCACGATAGAGGTTCACCCTCGATCGGTTCAAATACGTTGATTTCTGTTGCTGGGTAGAAACTATTCAACTTCCTGAACATTTCTTCAACCCGGCTACGATCCTTCACCAAGACCAAGGGGTCTCGGAATTCGACATCATCGCTGAGCGGGATTTCTGGGCGCTCTGTCCGGCCTTCGTAAAGGTACTTCATGGTCTCGAGTTCTTTTCCGCCGTCCATGACCCCGAAATAGATTCAAGCAGCAGCGAACTCAACAAAAAAGATTCGAATATAGAGGATTGCCTCAGATGGCCCATGAAAAACGGCTCTCTCCAAACGATTAGCTTTGTGATCTCACGTCCGACACCATCAGCCTTGTGCTATGCTCTGCGAAATGAAACCAATCTACCTGGCGCTACCTTTTGCACTAGGAGCAGCCATTAGCTGCTCTGAATCCCAAAAAAACGATGACTCAAATCAAGTATCAAACGTTGATGCGGGGCAGGGCGATAGCGGAGTGTCCACCTGCGCCTCTGAGCTTCCATTTGGGGAGATCGTAGACATCGACACTACCGTCGATTCAAGAACTCAAATCCATGCCTCGGCTGCGTTTACAGGGAGCTATGTCTGGGTTGCTTACAACCGACCTCGTAGCGACAGCAAGTTTGATGTATACGCGTCCGCCTTCAATTGTGACGGCTCAAAACTCTTCGAGGCCCTAAAGATTAGCCAATCTTCTACCCGAAACGATATTGAGCCACAGGTTACGGTTGTCGCTGATCGGGTTATTGTGGTTTGGCAGTCAGACAACTCCATGGGACCAAATAATCTGGATATCTGGTATCGGATGTTTGAATTTGATGGCACTCCGATTACTGATGAACAACGTTTGGAAATGACTCGAAAGGGTGTTCAAGAGTCAGGTAACGCCTGGATGCCTGCCGTATGTGCAATGTCTGATCATTTCGTCGTGAGTGGCTCTTGGGGACATTCAGAAACTCCTCAATTCGCCGTGTTTGCTCAACGAATCTCACTCGACGGGAAGCTGATCGGAGAAGCAATGGATGGTGCTCTGCAACCTCAGTTTTCGCAGGTGTTTTCTTCCGTGGGTTGCCGAGACGACGAAGGGATTGAACTCGCCTGGGTGAACTCAACGACTGCGATCGACGAAATTGTCACAGCTAACTTTGTCAAAGGGTCAACTGTCGCGCAATCGTCGCGGATTCTTGCGACTGGCGACAATGCTTCGATCACGCTTTCACCAAATGGTCGTTTTATTGCTTTTGCCCATGAACAAAATGGTGAAACCGACGTCACGCTCTTAGATTCCGAAGATCCTCAAAATGAAATTTCGACTGGCTCGCGAGGGAGAATTGACTTCGGCCCGGTGATTTCTCAGCAAGGCCTCATTCATTATCGCAACGTGCGCGGCCTGAATAACCAGGTTGTTTTTGCTCGCTTTGAGACCGACCCTTTGAGTCTTTCGGATACGGTTACGCTAAATTCGGACTCTGCACCTCCATATTCACCAGTACTTATCGACCTACCGGGAGGAATGTTTGCTGCTTGGTCAGAAGGCGCGAACCCAAACTTTGTTATCAAAGGTCAGTTTATCGCAAAATAGTTACCTCGGAGCCTGCGGTTTACGGGCCACCACTCGTAACCGCGACCAATGTGAGGTTTTCAGGCAATGACGATTGCCTCAACGCATCCGTGAGTGTGAATGAGAAGCTCAGTCTTTCACCGCTACTAATGCCGCCCGTAGGTTGATAACTCAAGGTGATATCAAGCTGTCCGTCTACGCTGTCGCTCGGCAGAGGCGGGGTTTGATTTTCAAAAATGGGTTGCAGAGGAATGCTTGCAGGCTCCTCACTTCCGGCTTTAAAGGTAAGAATTCCGCCTGAAAGGTTTCCGTCGGAGTCACGAAACGAGATAGTGAAATTAAATTGTTCACCGTCGTCGCCACTTTGAGAACGAAATTGAACGTCTGTGATTTCAGGCACCGTGGAGGGGTCGCCATCGGTATCAGCGCTGCATGACCAAACAAGCATCATGAAGATTGAAAGAGCCCTAAACTTCATAGGAATATAACCGCACAAAACACGACGAAAAGGCAAATCAGAGCCGCAGGTTTTTGGAAGAAATTACGCGTTGAGATGTCGAAGCTACTGACAATTAGCGTTTAGTAGCCCCGGAGTTCAAAAATCTCCTACACTCATAGTTGTCGTTGACGTACACCAAAACCCCAGGTTGTCGTTTACAGCGCATCTATTTGCGGAACTGAAGTAGGATGAGCTGAGCTCCGCCCTTTGTCGCACGAAAGTTGGAGGGAGGTAATAGCAACAGACCGCGACTGGTAGCAAAGCAATCCACAATTCAAGATTCTAGCAATGACTTCGACGCGTCGGTCTTATAGCCCAACGGAATCGTTTTTAATTTAGGGAATACCAGAGCGCTAAATCGTCGAAAAGAAAATATCAGTTAATAAGATGATTTGAACGTCACGATCATTTCACAAGGGCCGATAAGAAAACCGGTAATAATCAAGATGGCTATGAAAAATGTCGGAAATTCTAATACTTTTGAGCAGACCCTCGAACGACGTCTTTCGCGTCGAGAATTTGGGCGGACATCGCTCATCGCGGGACTCACGCCGTTAGCACTCAGCCTTAACTGCGCCGGTGTGGAAAGAAAAAAAGACTCGCTACTCGCAGCGTCTGGCCGGCCAGGTCGATGGTTTGAGTCTGTTGAACCCGGCATTGATGACAAATTGCATGTACCGAACGGCTATGAGGCGCAAGTGTTGCTCAGCTGGGGCGACCCACTATTTGACGCGGCAGAGAACTTTGATGCTCACAAACAAACTGAACAGGCACAGCTTCGCCAGTTTGGTAACAACTGTGATTTTGTCGGCTACCTTCCGATTGAGGGAAGCGAGCATGGCTTACTTTGTGTCAACCATGAATTCAATTGGGCATCGATGATGTTCCCTGGATATGAAGCACAAGGTGGGGTGCGTGACGCAATCACTGAGGAGCATGCCCGAATAGAAATGGCTGCGCTTGGCCATTCGGTTGTTGAGATTCGCAAAGTAAATGGACTTTGGACGATAATCAAAGGTCAACGAAACCGCCGCATCTCGTTGCTCGAGACGAAGATCGAATTCAGCGGGCCGGTGATGGGCCACAAGCGACTTCGAACCACGCAATTCCCCGACGGAATGAGGTCACGCGGCACGATGGCCAATTGCTCAGGCGGCGTGACGCCGTGGGGTACAGTACTTTTTTGCGAAGAGAATTTTGCAGACTTCTTCGAAGTAAAACACGGCGCAGCAGAAGAAAAATTGGCCTACGAAAGGTACGCCATTGATACACCTGCGACGTTTGGTCAATTCCGGTTCGATTCTCGATTTAGAGTTGATGATGAACCCAGAGCACCGAATCATTACGGTTGGGTGGTCGAATATGATCCGTACGACCCTCAGTCCGTCCCGAAAAAAAGAACAGCGCTCGGTCGTGCATGCCGTGAAGCTGCGACGGTGGCGGTCAGTGGCTCAGGTCAGGTCGCTGTATACTCAGGTGATGACGATTACTTTGAGTATCTGTACAAATTTGTTTCTAAAGATAAGTACGACCCAAATGCTAAAGCGGCGAACGCCGACTTGCTCGATGAAGGTATTCTGTATGCCGCAAAATTCAATGATGATGGCACCGCTCGCTGGATACCTCTCATACACGGACTCAACGGGCTTGATAAATCAAACGGGTTTGACTCTCAAGCAGACGTACTCATTGAAGCAAGACGAGCGGCAGATACGGTTGGGGCTACTAAGATGGACCGACCCGAGGATGTAGAAGCGAATCCAAAAACCGGTAAGGTTTATGTCATGCTTACGAAAAACGGCCGAAGGAAAGCAAGCATGGTCGACGCTGCAAATCCCTTCGAAGACAATCGATACGGTCATGTACTCGAAATTTCGCCTCCCGAGGACAAAGATGGCCGAGTCGATCATGCGGCTCCGGAATTTAAGTGGGAGGTCTTGATCGCTGGTGGTCCTGTCTCCCGTAAAGCTTCCTTGGGCGCGTATCATGCGGACACTCTTTCCAAGGACGCCTTTGCTTGTCCGGACAACTGTACGTTTGATAACCAAGGGAGACTCTGGATAGCCACAGATGGCATCCAAGGTGCGCTCAATAGCGCCGATGGAATATTTGTATGCGGTACAAGCGAAGAAGAGAGAAACCTGGTCCAGCGATTTCTCAGAGTGCCTTCTGGTGCAGAAGCCTGCGGCCCGTGTTTTACTCCCGATGCGAAAACATTGTTTGTTTCTATACAGCATCCAGGGTTCGGAAAAGGATGCACCTTTAATAACCCAGGCACCAGATGGCCTGATTTTTCACCTGACGTGCCACCACGTCCATCCGTGATTGCAGTCGTCCGAAGTGATGGTGGGGAGATAGGCGGCTAGCGTTAGGTTCTGTTTACCTAATAACCTTCGAAGCCCATACGCCCGTAACTTCTCCAAGCTTGTTCGGGGTTGCCGTATCTCGCCTGGATGTAGTTGAGCATTCCTGCTGCTTCTTCAACAGCATTCCCAATGCCGCTGCGGCCACTCGGGTAATACGTGTCTACATTATTGAGGAGTAATTGGCCCAGCCCTGTCGCTGAAGACCGCGCTGAAATAGTGCCATTACGCAACTCTGACCAAATCTCTGGCCACTGACCAGGATCTTGCGCGCGTCGCCCATACGTGTAGTTTGGCACACCGACCCGGCCACCAGACTCTCGACTTAAAATTTGATGCAATCCATTTGAAGTAGCCCAGCTGGTGGGGACACCTGCAACACTTGCTGCCTCCCGAAAAAGAGCAATCGCTTCAGGAGAGTGAGGTGGATAGACAGGCAGTCTTGGCGCTGAAGCAGTTCGAGTTGCAGACGGGCGCAACAGGGCGCTCATGGTCTGATTTCCGACAATTCCATCGGGAGATAGGCCTTGTGAAGTCTGAAACCGCTGGACGGCGTATTGTGTTTTAGCGCCAAAGTCACCATCGACGGGGCCAGCATCAAATCCAAGAGCATGAAGTTGTTCTTGAAGTGTCCGCACTTGAGGTCCGCGGCTGCCGCGACTCATGACCGGAAATGGGGCTGACCTTGTTTCGTTTGAAGTCCGGGTAGAACCACTCGGGGCTGGGGTCCCAGTTAGCTCATGTGCCCGTGTTAGCAGAGCTCGTTGAGTATTGGGGCCGGCAATACCATCCTGTGAGAGGCCCACTGAGCGCTGAAATCGTATGACCGCACGTCTCGTCTTAGGACCGAATACACCATCTACCGGGCCAATAGAAAAACCAGCAGCATTAAGTCTGCTCTGTAAATCACGAACCTGACCTCCACGATCTCCGATTGAGACCGTGGAAGTCGGGTGTGATGCCGACGTGCTGACAACTTGCACGCCTCGGGGAGGCAAGGGGAGAGTTATTTGTTGACCGGGAGAAATAATGGACGGGTCCCGAATTTGTGGATTGTGGGCGAGGAGGGCCTCAAAAGAGACTCCGAACCTTTGCGCAATGTGATGAAGATTATCTCCGGAGACGACGGTATAGCTTCTATGCTCGTTTGGTGAGTAGGATGTCGAAGTATTTCTGGCAATTCTAGTGTGCACGTTTTTCCTAGGTGTAATCGCTGTGCGAATACTCCCAGTGACAACCTAAGCAATATGAGTGCCAAACAATTCTGAACCGTTTGGTGTCGTATCGGACCATAAATTGGCGAGTTTTCTCCCCAGCTGTGGGTAATTTTCTCTTCTTTGTTTACTTATGCGTGTATATCGCATTGATTTTGAAGACCTAAAGCTGGGTGATGGTCGCGAAGCTTCGTTATCGACTATAGAGGACGCATTCTTTCATGAATAAGAAGGACGAGATTTACCGCAAAGTATCGCCTCAGATTGTAGACTTTGCCTTTGATGCGTCGGTCGCAGAAGTATTCCCCGACATGGTTCGTCGTTCTGTTCCTGGCTATGAAACAGTCATTCCGCTGACGGGTTTGATCGCGGCGCGTCACGCTCCAGAGAACGGGAAAATATTCGACTTGGGTTGTTCTTTGGGCGCGTCCTCATTAGCCATCCTCCATCAATTAGGCGAAAAATCCGTGAAGCTCCATGCGGTCGATAATTCTCCGGCCATGATTGATCGCGCAAAAGAACAAATCTCAGATTCTCGGTGTGCGTTCTACTGTGCGGATATTTTAGAGACTGATTTTACGGGGGCAGACGTGATTGTCATGAACTACGTCCTCCAATTTATTGCCCCAGAAAAGCGCCTTGAACTCGTGACGCGGATGCAGGAGCAAATGAACTCAGGCGGTTTGCTTATTGTTTCTGAAAAGATTCGGTTTACGGATGAAGCGGTCGATGAGTTGTTTACCGAGATTCATCACGATTACAAGCGAGCAAATGGCTACACTGAGCTTGAAGTGTCTCAGAAGCGAACAGCGCTTGAAAATGTCATGGTGATTGATACGCATGAGCAACATTATGAACGCTTCGCACAAGCTCAGTTTCATGATGTGAAGACCTGGTACAAGTGCCTCAACTGGGCGTCATTTATGGTCACGAAATGATCGAGCAAAATTACAAGTCATTTTGGGAGCAATTCTCAGATTGGGATGAGCTTCGAGAGCAGGTCCACCATAGACTCGAATCAAACGGCAATTTCCCGAAATGGTGCAACGCTGTTCGTGAGCTTCCCTCCGTCGCCGAGTGGGATTTTCGCGCGGGCGATACGGTGACATTGGAAGCAACTCCAGGGAGTACAGATAAGCAAAAATCTGAGATTCGAATGAATCTCATGGAACTCCACCCTTGGCGAAAAGGTCCGTTTGAATTTTTGGGGGTCAAAGTTCAAACGGAATGGCGGTCTGACTTTAAATGGAATCGGGTCATGCCTCATATCGAGATAGACGGTCACACGGTTTTAGATATTGGCTGTGGCAACGGTTATTTTGGTTGGCGAATGCTCGAAGCAGGCGCCCAAAAAGTCGTCGGTTTGGATCCGATGGTTCTTTTTTGCGTGCAATATTTCGCTTTGAATCGTTATTTGCAAAGCGATAGGCATTGGGTTCTTCCTTTGCGTTTTGAACAGGTTCGTCCCGAGCTAACCCAAGAACGTTTCGACTCTGTCTTCAGCATGGGCGTTCTGTATCATCAACGAAACCCGCAACAGCATATTCAAGATATCAAGAATTGCCTCAAACCCGAGGGACAACTCGTTCTGGAAACGTTGATTGTTGAGGGAGACAAATCTTTAGATTTGGAAGGTCGATACGCAAAGATGCGGAATGTCTGGAATGTTCCGTGCCCCGATGAGCTCACGCAGTGGGTGAGTGATTCAGGTTTTTCGGACGTTGAGATTCTTGATATCAACCGCACGACCTTTGAAGAACAAAATCGCACAGAATGGATGACGTTTGAGTCTTTGCCTAATTATCTGGACCCTGATGACCCAAACAAGACCATTGAAGGCTATCCAGCGCCGACTCGGTGTCTTGTCAGAGCCGTGAAAAAATAGATTAGAAAGATTTACTGAGTCCCAGACTCACTCGGCGACCTCTGGTTCGTACGCGCGTGAGGTTGGGTTCGTTAGTGACGGAGTTCGTTCCTTGAGTCATCCGAATAGGAAGGTCCAAAAGGTTGCTTCCTTTCAATTTGAGCTTCCAGCCGCTGCCTAGATTTTGACTGAATACAAGGTCGAGAAGGTGTACAGGTTCTTCATAGACATCAGGTGCACCTAGGGCGCCAACCTCAGCGATGCGGGGCCCAAAAACGTTATATACAATCGTTCCAGTGGCACCGAGATCTACGTTGTCGTAAGCCAGTTGAACATTAGCCACATAAGGAGATTGGCCCTGCAGGGGGCGTTCTTTAGAGGTTTGAATCGTAGAGCCCTCTCGAAGCCGAACTTGGGATTCGATGAAGGCGACATTTCCAGAAATGGATAAGTCTTCTAACGCAGGAGATATAAAGCTGAAGTTCTTTCTGAAGTCGATTTCGAGTCCAAAGTTACTCGCGCTTTCCGCATTTTCGTAGGTGAGTGAAAGTTGTGCACTCGGGACAACGACGATTTCAATCGGGTCGATGAAGTTCTTGTAGAAGCCCGCTACGGAAAACATTTCGGTATCACTGAGATACCACTCCCATCTTACGTCGGAGTGATAGATCTGTGTTCGCTGAAGGTCTGGATTACCAAACAATAAGCGGCCGCCCGTAACGTCTGTGAAGGTGGCGGGCGATAATTCGCGGAAGTCGGGTCGTGAGACGGTTCCACTGCCGCCAACTCGTAAGACCATGTCATCTGCAAGATTCAGGGAGAATACACCTGCGGGGAGAACATCTACATTGGTCAGCTCTGCGGATACTGGCGTGGCGTCAGGATTGAAAGGCTCGAAGGTTTCTACTGTTTGTCTCGGCAACTCAAGGCGAAGCCCACCGACAAAGCGCAGTGACTCTAAGAGCGCCATATCTGTCATCACGTAGCCACTGAATACGCGTTGTCCTGCTCGATAATTATCGGTGACGAGAGTAACTTCTTCTAACTGAAAGCCATCGCGACCAATGTTTTCCGGGACAAAAATTTGCTCCGGCGGCAGACTGAGCACTTCTGGCAGAATACTCCGAGGTCCACGGTCTTGGAACTTGTAACGACGAGTGTCGACTTCTCGATTCTTGAAGATAACGTTAAACCCAGACTTTATGTTGGAGTCTTCTTTTTTCAAAAAACTAAAGGGAATAGTCCAGTCCGCCGCGACGTCATGATTGACATTGGTCAGGTCACTTACGACTTGGCGATTGCCTTCGGGGCGGTCAGATAGATACCATTGCTGAACACTAGGTTCGTAGTCATATCGAATCGAACGACGATCAGGTTCGTCTCGAGTTGCAATCGCGAAGGTATATCTCCATCCGAGGGTCGAGTTCAGAAATTTCAAAGGATGCTCGCCACGGAGCTGCTGCGAAATCATCATCCTTTCTATCCAGCGAAATCGCGTGACTCTAATGTTTTCACCGAGGTCTCGGTTTGGGCCCTCGTAGACTCTGGCCTCATCGTCAGTAATACGATTTAGAAGAGTGGTGAGGCGGATTTGATCTCCGCTTTCCCAGTCCAGACCCGTAGTGAAAATACCGGAAAGTGAAATTGTATTGGTGATTTCATCGAACACATATCGGTGCGCTTGTTCGAGGTCCCCGGAGCCAACGGTATAAATGGTTACCGTGGAGTCATCTTGCCCATAGCCGTTGTCGTAGGCAAGAGAGGAGAAGTAGCCGCCTTTTCCGCCAAATAGTGAGAAACTATCTCCAATCGAGCCGCTGAGCCCAAGACCCGGAGGAATGGATTGCTCGAGTAGCTCATACCTTTCGGCCAGCTCTTCGCCAAATTGTTCAAGCTCCTCCGCGGTGTAACCGCGCGTAGAAAAACGGTCGGTCTGAATGAGTGGTTCATTTCGCGACGCTTCTGCGACAGAAGGGGGAAGGTTACGAAAGCTTCCGTCGATGCCGAGAAAGTCAGTTGGACCAGATACGGATGCAGGACCCGTGTCGAAAGTGATTCCCTGGGTTATGCCACCAGATATAGAGAAGTTGGCGAGAAATCCTTTAGGAAAGCCTCTGGTGCGTAATTGAACCGAGCCGCCGCCAAACTCTCCCACGAGGTCAGGGCGGAAGGTTTTATCGATGAGAACGCTTTCCAGGACGTCTGTGGGGAACATGTCGAGAGGAACGACGCGTCGTTCTGGGTCAGGACTTGGAAGACTAGAGCCATTCAATAGGGTGCTTGAATAGCGTTCGCCCAAACCGCGAACGTAGACGAACTTTCCGCCGATAACTGTAACGCCAGTGACTCGCTTGAGAGCACCTGCGGCATCAGAGTCACCGGATTTCGACATTTGGTCTGCGCCGATGATGTCACTGACCGCTCCAGATTCTCGACGTTCGCTTAGGACCGAAGTCATGCTTCCTTCGACTCGTGGAGCCGATACCGTCAGTGCTTGCAGTTGAAGTGCGGCGGGCGACATCTCAACATCGGTCCGTATCTCTTTTTCTCCTTCAACTTTGAGTCCACGTAAAGTGAAGGTTGAGAAACGAGAGTGAATAAACGTAAGGTCATAATCTCCTGCGGGTAGAGAAAGTGAGAATTTTCCTTGGTCGTCAGAGAGAACCTCTTCAGCTCGGCCCCGAGCGAATATTCTCGCACCGGATATTGGTTTCTTCTTATCTGTGTCGATAATTGTTCCCGTGATGGTGCCTCGAGGTGCGTTACTTTCGTCTTTTGCCACCTGAAAAATTGGGCCCGCAGACTCAACCTGAAGGAGCGGTTTGCTTCCAGTGCTGGTCACGGTGACGAAGGCTTCACTCACCTCGCCAGGTATGACCGCAACCGACGATGTTTTTACCGTGACGAAATCTGTGCCCGAGATGAACATCGGATAGTTGCCGCACGGGAGGGTCACTGAGAAACTTCCGCGAGAATCAGTGTTCCTGCTCTCGCCCCCGACTTTGACCTGAAGGGCTGGTATCGGGCGATTAGTACTTTGCTCAAAGACAAAGCCGTCTATCCGGCCGTCAGCGCAGCTTGGTTGGGTGACCAATGCCAAGCTGAGTAATTGGATTGAAATCATGAACAGCCTCGACCCGTCGTTTCACAAATCTGGATAATGCGTCGGAGTTCCGTCGCTTTGTCAAAAAGAGCAGTGTCCTTGATCTTGCTGATTAATCGGATGGTTTCTTCGTGGTTGCCCGTCCGGAAATGAGCGTAGGCGAGGGCGTAACGCACGGAGTCCAATTTAAGCAGCCCCAGACGCGATAGCCGAGATTCAAGGGCGGTGGCTCGTTCGAACATTTCGCGTTCTACCAGTAGCCCCAAACGCTGCTTTGCCTTCTCTTTTTGATCGAGAACTCGACGATTCAGGTATAAAGCTCTATTTAATGCACCCGCACGTCGATATAGCTCTGCGGCTTCAATGGCCAACTCTGGATGTCGGGGAATTGTTTGCTCCAGAACCATGGCGGCTTTACGCGGATGACCGGCATCTAAGTAGATTCGTGCAAGTTGAACATAGATATCTTTGCTCGTAGGGTGCCTGAGTTTGGCCTCTTCGAGTAGGACTGAGGCTCTTTTGAACTCTTTACTCTTTCGTAAGGCTTCAGCGAGAGCAAGGTAGTCTGGCACTTTGATACCGTCGCGCTGCAAAAACCCAGAAGCCACCTCAATAGCTTCTTGGTAAAGACCGAGTTCCACCAGTAGAATAACCCGTTGTCGGGCAATTTCGTTTGACTTGGGAAAGCGACGTTCGCCATCGAGAAGGACCTTATAGGCTTGGTCTTTTTCGTTGAGCTTCTTGTGCGCATAAGAAGCCATGAGGGTGGCTCCGGGCATCTTAAGAGCGGACTCTCCGGCTTTTGACAAGGAGTTGATACAATCTCGGTATTTTTCTAGTTGTACTTGTGATTGTGCCATAAACACGTAAATCAAGGTGTCCTTGTGTCCGTGCTTTACGGCCAATTTCATGTTTTCGACCGCTCGTTCGTGGTCGAGTTGTTTTTGCGATACAAGACCCTTGAGAAGATAAAATCTCGGTTTATCAAGTTCTTCATCTTCTAGGTTCACACTCTTTAACGCGGCCGCGGCTCGGTCAGGATGACCGTCACGAAGCATCATTGCTGCGAGAGCAAGATGATCAGGCTCTTCTTCGGCCGTTGGGACCGCGAGAAAGGCAGTGAATAGAATCGCTAAAACATTCATGATGACGACTAAAGAAGGCTAAAGTTTACGACTTGCTCAGCCCAGATTTTTACGGTTTGGCCTCTATAGGTAGCGGGATCAAAGCGCCATGCCATAACGGCATCTTTTGCCGCATCTTCGAAAACGCCGGCGGGTTCGGCATCCAATACTCGAACCTTGGCGACTTGACCATTTGTTCCGATGAGGAGACTCAGCGTGACCTTTCCTTCGATGCCTTTGGCGCGAGCACGAGCAGGATATTTGGGTGCTCGAGATTCTAATCTACGAGGAGGCGAATCCACAGATGCTTCGGTCATGACTAGGTCTTTTGTGCTTTCTGCGCCACCGAGAAGGTTGGAGGAAGCATCTCCTAGGTCCACATCGCCAACGCCCAGTGCGCTGAAGTCAACGCCTGACAGGTTACTCGCGATTTGCGGAGGTGGTGCCTTTGGCGTAGATCTCGGCTTTGCTTTGGGACGTTGTTGTTGACGAACGCGTTGCTTCTTCTTTTTCTTCTTCTTTTTCTTAGCGACCTGAAAGCTGGTTTGTGCTTCAACCTTTTCTTTTTCTACCGGACGGCTATGAAGATTCATGGTGAGAATTGCGCCGAGCACGCCGCTCGTTCCCATGAACATACTTACAATACAAAAAATTACTCGTTTCATTTCAACCTCCAGCTTCAGCTTCTGTTGCGACACCGACGTCTTCCGCGCCGGCGAGACGGCACTGATCAACTACGTCGATAAGTTTGTCAGCGGGGACCAACCGGTCCGTAATTACCAGCACTGATTTGCTACTACCCGCGCTCATTAGATCGCGAACTCGACTTTGTAACATCCAGGCTTTGACGGGCGCGTCTTCTAAGTACACTGCGCCGCTTCGTTCAACGTAAACTCTAATCGCCTTCGTAGATGCGCGCTTTGAACTCGATGCACTTGGACGCTCGAGGTCAAGCTTCATATCCTTTACGAAGGTCGTTGAGACCATAAAGAAGATAAGGAGAATGAAGACCATATCGATCAGTGGTGAGATATCGATGTCTTTGACGACTTCTTTGTTGTTTCTTCTTTTCATGATTAAGACTCCTGCTCCAGACACAAAAGGTCTTTCACTTGTTCTAGTTCTTCCGAAAGCCGGTCTTGTCGCCGTTTGAGCAATCGACCGATAAGCAGGCCGGGGATTGCGACAGCGAGACCCATTTGGGTCGTAAGCAATGCCTGTGAGATACCGCCAGCGATGCCACCCGATTGCGAGAAAAGGGCCATGTCGGCAAGCGCGTCGAAAGTTTCCATCATCCCCGCGACTGTTCCAAGCAAGCCGGCGAGCGGAGCCGCCGCAACGATTGCAACAACGAGCGTATCGAAGCGTGCCAGCTCATCGTCCAACTTAGAAAAAGCCAAATCGAGCGCGACGCGCGGTCTTTCTGGAGATGTGCTCAGTGCTGCGCGTCCCATGGGGATACTTCGGACAATAATCCCTCTTTTCGAGGCCGCTTCCTCGTTGCTGGAAAGGAGGCGACTTAGAGGTTCTGAACTTCCTCTGCGTAGGGTGAATAACCGATAGCCTAAGACGTACCAAAGAAGAGCTGCAGCACCGACAAGAGGAGGCATAACGAAACCTCCTCCCGCGATGTATTCTCCTAGCTGTTCTATGGCTGACATCAACATGACTGATTCCTAGGCTTCTACGGATGTAGCAGCACTTCCGCTGTTCATAACGGTGAGCGCGGCCTTATCGAGATCGCTCTCAATACGGTTCGCAACCGCCATCAGCATGGTTCCAAGGAGCAAGGTCGGAATTGCGACAATCAAGCCGAGTTCAGTGGTGACCAAAGCCTCTGAAATACCACCGGCAAGCATTTTGGGGTCCCCCGTGCCGTGTTCGGTGATGACATCAAAGGTAGACATCATACCGGTCACTGTTCCCAACAGCCCCATCAGAGGGGCGACGGCCGCAATGACCGTAATCGCGGCCGAGAATTTTTGAATTTTTTGCAAAACACCCAAGGTTGCTTCATGAACCAAATCCTCAAGCGCTTGGTAGTCTCGATGCAGATTTGCGAGAATTGCACTCATGACACTGCTCGCCGCGGCTGAGTCCTGATTAGATAGCTCGAGTGCTTCTTTTACTTTGCCATTTTCAACCAGTGGAACAACTCGGTTAGTGAGGGACTTTGTCGACGCTTGGATTCGAACAAGGGAGAGTCCACGCCAGAAAATGAGAGCCAGTCCGAGAAGACCCATATAAACAATAGCCCAAGCGATGACTCCACCGCTTTCAATCAAATCAAGCGCCGTCTTCTCTACTTTTTGCTCAATTGGTTTTTCAAGGTCAGCGAACACAAACATGTGGAGTGTTTCGGGGCTTTGCTTGGCCAAAAGGCTTGTTGCGGTCGTTTTTGCATCTTGATGCCAAACTCGCAGTCGCCCTGAACCTGCAGGAGAAAGAGCACCGGCAGTATTTCCGCTCATCCCGTACGCGGCGACGTTGCCGATTTTTACGATTTTGCCTTTGAGCGATTGACCGTTTTGACTAAAAAACTCTGAGTCCTCGTAGCGAATTTGCCCGCCTTGTTCGATAAGCGTTTTGCCATGACCGACAGCCAAATCGAATTGCTTGACTTGTCCTTCGGTGCCTTCAGCCAGTTCTGGAAGCTCGATTCCTGCGCGTTCGAGACTTTCGAAGCTTCGTGAAACCGTATCAGAGAGGATGTCAGCGCGATCTTGGGTCTTGATCGCTTCACCTTCGATTTCTCGAAGAGTGATTTCTGAGGCATCTGTTTTGTTGCGTATCGACAGTAATTCGCCTTGAAGCTTGACAATTTCGCTGTCTGCTTTTGCGATATCTTTTTTGGCCGATTTTTCAAAACGGCTAAGTTGCGTCTTGAGTGCTTTACGCTCGGCTTCTAGAAACGCGAGTTCTTTCTTATAAGCATCAACCAAGCTGGTTGATGGATTCGCGATGAGTAAAATGAGGCTCGTGCTTAGAATATTCATTACTTTGTCTCCAATGCATTTGGAATTTCGAAGAAGCCAACACGGATACGCTTCTCGAAGGTTTCAAAGAGATTAGTCAGGCGCGGTTGATTTTCAGGTTTCGCGTCAATTTCGAATGCCCAGCTACCGTTTTTCTTCACGGCTCGCCCAAATTCGTTGTCTGGGGTCCGGAAGAACATCATGACCATTCCAAGATGAATGACATCGGAGAGTACGGATTTGCCTTGGACTTTGATGACCTGACGGTCGAGTTGACTTTCTCGCGTGAGTCTTAGTTCGTCTTCCACTTTTTCCCACAGGCGAGCAGCGGCTTGGCCGGGAGCAATGAGGCCGTCGTTCATTTGGTCTTCGACTTTCTGTAATTCTTGAAGCCGGTCTTCCAGGTGATAGGGAAGGCCCGTAATGATGCTCGCTTTCAGTTGTTTTACCGCGGCCTTGATCGCGGGCGTGAGATCTTTTTGTGCGACGCTGACTGATTTCGTTTCTTCGCGAATCGTCTGCAATTTTGCTTGAAGCTGCTTGAGCTGTAGTGTTTCTCGTTGAAGCTCAAGTTTGAGGTCTGTCTTTTGGGTTTCAAGAGAACGCATTCGTGAACGATGGTTCTCTTTGCTTTCCTCAAGTTGAGTTGCGAGCGTTTCAACTTCTCCTCTGATTTCGGCGAGGGCGGTGGCCAGCTCGCGGGGAGATTTCGCATCGGCAGTAAAAGAGCTGCTCACTAAGATGAAAGTGCTAATGCTTAGTGCAATGTAGGAAGAAGTTTTTCGCATTTTGGTTACCTTTGCTAATGACAAAAACAGTGGCGCCGAAACGCCACTGTTTTTATCGTTGTTTTTATAAATCTATGATTCTAGTTCATCTCGCTGGTGGTCCAACCATCAGTCCACGAAGTCGTAGCATTCGGGTCGACAGCACCAACGTAGTTCGTCGTATCGAAGAACGAGTCGTTGACAGCTGCTGCTGTTGGTAGCGTGACTCCCGCTTTCGGCATGAAGTTCGGTGCAGCAGTATCAAAGGCTTTCATCAGGACATTGTCGGGTGACATTGAGTCCCAAGCGATGTTCAGATTGCCGCCGTCCATCGTGTTGAAAAAGTCTTCAACGGTCCAAGCTTCTTTGGCGTCGCCCGTAGCAACTTCCATGTTCTTGCATTTGTCGTCGTCTTTGTCGTCGTCTTCGCAGTCCCATTTTTCTTGAGTAAAAGGTTTGTTGCAGCTGATTGCGACGCTCTTGAATACTGGTTTGCCGTTGTTCACGGTTTCGGTGTGGTCGATGTCTACACAAGAGTCTTCGAATCCAACAACGATGGTGTTCCAGATTTGCGCGCCAGTTCCCTCTCGAAGAAGAAGGCCGTTATCAGAACGCTTTGAAGTTGGGACACCAACCAGAGTTACGTTTGAAAGGATAGGATTGCTTCGTGGGCTTGCGGCATTGTCGTCGCCGTTATTGTCTGCTTCGATACCGTTGTCACCGAAACCATCGTATTGTTGAACGATGAGGTACTGGCCTTTTCCGCGCCAGCCGTCAGTCCAGTCGAGGTTGTCGTCAGAAATTCCGGTGGTGAGGATGTACTTGAATTGTGCAGTTCCACCGAAGAATTCGACACCGTCATCTTTACCCATGTGGACTTGGATGTATTCGATAGTGGTTCCAGAGCCTACGCCTTGGAAAGCAATACCGTTGAGTTCGTTGTCTGGCGTAATTGGGTTACCAGCGAATTCGACGCGGACGTAGCGGAGGGTACCGCTATTGTCGGTGTCATCAGAGCCGCCATATTGACCAGTTCCGCCTTCGCCTTCAGGTTCACAGGGTGCGTTTGTACATCCGTTTACAGAAGCTTTCCCGTTGATGATGAGGCCGCCCCAGTCGCCCGCAGCGCGCTCGCCAACGTTCTTCGATGAAGTCATGACGATAGGCGCGGCTTTGGTGCCGTCAGCGATGATCTTTGAGTTCCGAGTGATGACCAAGAATGCCTTGCTGGCCGCGTCACCGTAAATCGTGGTTCCTGGTTCAATAGTGAGTACTGTTTCAGCAACATCGTCACCGATGAATACACCGCCTTCCAAGATCCATGCTTTGTCCGCAGTGAGCGTGACATCCTGAGTAATCGGATTGTTCTTTGGCGCGGCAATGCGACAAGGACCGTTGCTCTCGCATACGATTTGCGAGGGCAGTACGCCGGTCATCATGTTGTTGTTGTTGTCATGATCGTGGTCATGATCGTCACAGCCAGTGAGACCTGCAAGTCCAATGGCCGAAGTGAGTATAAGTTTCTTTATGTTCATTTCTTTTTTCTCCTTGGAGTTGAGAAACTGTTTATATTTGAGCTGTGACGACCTTGTGACGAACCGGCAAAACAAACGTGCCGTTGAAGGCAATCTCGTTTCTTTTTTTGCGGTAATGTTGCTTGGTTGTCACATTGGGCCTCGGGGTGTCTCCAAGATGTCGAAATCAAACGAAAAAGTGTCGCGCTGGTGTCACGAAGAGTGCTCGCGAGATAGGCGATCCGGGACAGCTTACAGACGGTGTCGAACGGAATGATTGGCTGCTATCTTCAGTTACCGAGGACTAAGCTTCGCGGTTGCTTGATCCCATAGTCTTGTAAGCGAACCAGCTCGATGGTCTCGGTCGAACTCGACGAAACTTCAAGATAATATATAGAGTGCTCGGTAAGGGCGTAAACGCGGTTATTCGGCCCAATCCCAAGCGAAAGCGGCTTTTGCGGTAGTGAGTAGACTTCATAGTTCAAGGTGTTGTTGATGTCTGAATAGCGAATAATTTCGCTCGACGTGTAGTTCGCAACGAACATCTCACCTGCGTCGCTCACAGCCACGCTCATGGCGATGTCACCTGCCTTAGGCGCAGGATACGAACGCTCGAATGTCTCGGTTTGTGGATTCCAAACCTGCACCCAATGGGGCATCGCCTCGTAGGATTCAACGGCGACGTACACGAAACCATCGGGACCAAAGGTCATATCATGGGGATAATTGATTTCTGGGGCCTTGAAATTGGTGATCACGTCGCCTTCGTCATCAAGAACCACAATGTTCTCAGTATCGTTCCCCAGGACGTACAATAGGTCGTTCTGGGCGAGAATTTTGACCGGCTCTTCGAGAATATTGCGGTCCTCGAATCGCCGCTTGAGGTACTCTCCAGTCTTGGAATCGACGGACAGTACTGAGCCTTTCTCGAAATCGGTCACAAAACGCCGGTTGGACATCGGCAGAGTGATGCTCGAAAACATTCGTTGCCGTTCAAGATTGTGCAGAACAAGTGGCTCAAGCATATTGCCGTCGAGTGCGTTGAAGCGGTGGACATCATGGCTGTCCTGGTCGATGACGGCCATTGAACCGGCCCAGCACTCGGCATCTGCGCTTGTTTGACCGTATTCCAACGAGTAGGGCGATGTTCCACCTTCCGTTTGAAGAGTGGCCTGCACAGCTGCGGTCGGGGTAGGGCATTCAATTTGTGAGCCTAATTGCGCGGGGTGACAGCCGATAATGAGTATCGCGAGGCTCAAGGTCTGAAGAGTTACCGACCTTAGAGCAATACCCATATTCTAAGTGTACACGAATATGGCATTTGTGTGACAGCTGTGAGGCAGAAAATGCACGATATCTTGTAAGTGCCCGAATTTACGGTTTATTTTAGATTGAAGCGAGAACTTGTTTAAATGAGCCAGGGAGGTAACGGTAGAAGTACGCAATGACTTGGTCGCGCCACAGAACAAAACCTTTTCCTGTCCCGGCGTTTGCGTCGTTGACAATTCTGCTCACTGCTTGGGTGACAACCGCGGGTTGAATGGGCCGCAAGAATGTCTTCGATGACGATTGTACGTCTCCAAGCATTGGAGTTTCGACATAGGCGGGATAGAGATTGTGAACCGTCACTTTACGACCCGACCGCTTGAGTTCAATTTCGAGACATTCGCCGAAATGTCGTAGGCCTGCTTTACTCGCGCAGTATGCGGCATTCCCCATTAAAGGGATTTGTCCCAAAATCGAGTTTAGCAGGACTACTTTTCCAAAGCGTCTCATCTTAGGCATCAACATATTTACGCAGACCATCGCGCCAGTGAGGTTGGTTTGAACTGTTCGAATGATTTCTTGCGAATCTTGACGACCCTGGAGTGCACCAGCAGGCGCTATTCCTGACGAGACAACGAGCGCATCAATACCCCAGGATTTCTGCCAGACCTGTTTCGTGAATCCCTCGATTGATTTGGTGTCGGTGACATCAAGAGGAATGTAGGTCGCGTTTTCTAATCGTTCATAAGTTGCTTTTGGATCTGCGACGCGGCGTGACCCAATAAAGGTATGATAGCCATCAGCGATGAGTTTCTTTGCGGAGTCTAAGCCGATACCTGACGTCCCACCGATGACGACGGCAAATTTTTCGTGTCGCTCGTAGATACGTTTTTTGCCTTTCCGCAGGATCATCGAGTTAACTTTAAAACCAGAGCCAAAACTCGCCATCAAGATTCGATCACCGACTTTTGGACCTCGCTTCTCGATATTATTGAGTGCGTATAATACCGAAGGAGAGCTCATATTCGAGCGCTCTTGAAACACTCGATAGCTAGGACCTAAATCTGCGTCCGCCAGCTTCAGCTGTTTTTGGAAACCTCTGAGAATTGAAGTGCCGCCTGGGTGAATCGCCCACCAGTCTATCTTCTTTTGCCACTTGGGGACTTTCTTTGTTGCGACATATTTCGCTTTATCTGAAACGGACAAAAACTGAGGGACTAAGCGTCTGAGATTATCCTCGATCGCTTTTCCTGCGACCGACGAAATCTCGCGCGACAGTTGAATCATTGGACCGTGTTCGTTCCACGCCAGTTTGATCGCATCAACGCTCTTTTCGTCTGCGTGGAGGACACGTTGACTCGCCTCAATGTGATAGAGCATGTCCTCTTTATGAGACGACATGACCACGGCGGCACATCCTTCACCAAATAGAGTGTTCCCCACAATCGCTCCCGAATCATCCTCTGATTGGAACAAGTTGCTCACAGGCTCTAAGGCAATCATGAGAACCCTCTTAGCTTTATCCTCACTTTTAAGAAGTCTAAGCCCCAAATCCATTGCGGCGACCGCTGCTGAGCATCCCATATCACTCATGTTGACATTCACAACGTCCGTGCGAAGTCCCAACTGACCGGCCAAATGACTCGACAAACTCGGAAGTGTCTTGCCTGCCATGTAGTTGACTACGATAAAATCTATTTCTTTTGGGTCAATTCCGGTTTGATTGAGTACGCCGGCCGCCGCATCTTCCATGAGCTGACAACTGATTTCGTGAAAATAGTCGGCCTTCTCTTTTGTACTGCATGTTTGCACTATCTTTTCATAGTCTCGGACGAAATGACGAACTCGGTCGGGATTATTTAGAAGAAGTTTCTTATAAAGTCTGCGGGATGATTCGTCGATTTTATCGAACACAAGTTTTTCGTTGATTTCGTAAAGCTCAGCGTTTGTAAACGGCTTTCCGAGGGACGAACAATAGAGGCCAGATATACCTATGCGGCCTTTTGTATTGTTCGTGTTCATTGCTTTAGCCTTAGGGCTCGATGGTACTTTTTCGAGTGCGGTTGATTTTGTTGTCATCTCTTATTCTCCAAGGAATTTTTACTGCCTCAACTGGCAGCTAGGTGTCTGTCCGGTGCCGCTGACTTGCTTTTCGGAGGAAGCTCTAAAATTACATTCTCTGATTCATGCGGAACTAAATTTTCCCAGATTTGGTCTAGTAAGCCAGCCATTCGTTCTGCGACCGTATTGCCGTGGTCGAGTAGGGGATTGATTTCGCAGATTTCAAACGCACGTAATTGCGGAATGCTTGATACTGCGCAGAGCAATTGCCGGGCGTCATCGAGACCGAGTCCGTTACTCACCGGACATCCCGTCCCGGGAACGAGAGTTGCATCAAGTGCGTCAACATCAAACGACACATAAATATGGTCAAATCGTTTCGCCCACGACAAGGTCATCTCGATGATGGGTGAAATTCCAACTTCTTTGCGAGTTTGTGCTGTGAAATAGGACATCTGCTGCCGCTGGAGCAAACTCCATTCTTCCGTCTCCAGGTCACGCAGCTCAAGAAATAGGATGTCTTCGTGGTTCAATTTGGGAAAGATATTTCGTGGGCCAACCTTCTTTAGTTCGTTCCAGTAATTGATTTCTTGTTCCGACACTTCATTTCTAGTCAAACCGCGATTGTCTTCTGCGAGCATGGCCGCAATTGGCATTCCATGAAGATTCCCTGTCGGAGATGTGAACGGTGAGTGAATGTCGCCATGCGCGTCTATCCAGATTAAACCGATAGTGTCGTCAGGAAACGTCTCTCGCATACCAGAGACGAAGCCATGCGCCGTTGAGTGATCACCGCTCAATATAAGGCTTCGTGCATTTCTTCGCAAAATAGAACTATGTTGCTCTGAGAGGTCCTCACAGATTTCCAAAAACGTATCCATAAAAAAATTGGACGAGTAGTTGAGTTGGTTCAACGTAAGCGGAGGACCAGAATAACGGGTCAAGGGGAATGTGTGAATCGGTATGCCTCGGTGGTTGCACTCGTATAAAAGAGCCTGTGGCCCCATGCCTGCGCCCCTACAGGATGCGCCGAGTTCTACATCACATGTCAGGATTTCCAAGGAAGAAGGTGTTCGGTATGTATTTGGAACTTTGGTCATAAAATCTCCGCAATCTAGCGTTTGTGTTCGAGCATGAGTCTAGACAGCGCCTGTGCCGAAATTGTGACTACAAAGCGATGATTTGAAGACGGTTTGTGAAGAGTCTAAAACGAAACGTATAACATTCGTCACATTTCTACGGTCGAATTATCACTGACCACGTGCCCAAGAGGAAAAATTACGCACGGCTGCCCACATGATTTCGAAGAGCATAAGATGACGTCGCATGGTGCGACGATATCTGTGGGATAGGACAGGATTAAACGGTCCGAGTAAAGATAGTGCTTGTTTCGGATTTTTTCGTACCCAGGCCCAAGAACCCATTTCCAAAGTCCATGGAACATAAGGAGGACAAACGTCCGTAGCTCTCGCGAGATGCGTGTCATAGATAAAATCCCACAAGTCTCCATTGGTTGTGTACTGCTTTGCTTGTGGCTCTACGATGTATACGTGATTGGGATGAGCCGATCGCAAAAGATCACCGAATGCTAACGCCGACTGCTCGTGAGGAAATTCGCCAACTTGTTTTGCATAAGGGTACCAAAGCCTGTCTTCGGTCCCGAAACCAGAGTGGCAATCGAGTGTGATTATTGCTTTAGCGTGGACGGTTTCCTGCAAGACGAAGTCACATAAGGTCTTACTCTCCAATTGCATGTCTTGTCCTACTTTGCCTCGAAACCACGGCAAAGCCGCCCCAATTCGATGTCCACCGACTAAAAATGAAGCCTTTGATACCGCTTCGACTGGCGCGTTTCGCATGAGGTCGATTCCGTTGGGATTACTTCGCCGATTTAGATACATCCCACCAGGATTGATAAGTGGAATAGAAACGATTCTTGCGTGTTTGAATGACTCTCGTAAGTGTTGATCCCAGGTCAGTCTCGAAAGAAGACTTTCTAACCAGTGAACTACGACATGGGTGCCGACTCGTTCAAGACCATGTACGCCGCCGAAAACTCCGAAAACCGGAAGAGTTTCATCAGGTGGACCGATAACGAGACTGATGATTTCGAACTTGTTTCCATCCACTTCGACTTCGCCAAGAACTCGTGAGTTTACCAATTCATCGTTGGTGTTTGCGAGATCTCGAATTCGTTGTAATTCATAGAGGTGCCGCACACATTATGTATGTCGCGGAACCAACAATAAGGGAAATAAATAGCGGACAATGAAACATTTGACACAACCTCGTAACAAGAATGTCTATGACTAGCTGCAAAATTTTCAACTTATAGTCACAACATAGTCACATTGTGGCTTTAGCCTCTTTCTTACACATTCCAGCGAGGTAACTATGAGTTCTCAAGTCAAAATCGAATATTACGAATGCCCCGGTATCTATCTACCAGCCCTACAACGAAGTCGTCTTACAGCGTCCCTGCGTGCGCTAGGAAAGGCCTGCTTTGGGAAAGTTCCTGACTATCAATGTTTTTCTGAACGTGACGGTCTGGATGATAAAGTACTTACCGTTGCCCGAGGCCCGGACGGCAAACTACTCGGTTTTGCGTCCGCGCTCCTGTTGGATGTTCCTGGCATCAGAAGCAGCGTGCTTCATCTCGGTTTGACTTGCGTTCATCCTGATGCGCGTGGACTGCGGCTCACCCATCGACTCGCGTCTCAGTTGGCAGTACGTTACTTGCTGAGAAACAACCCGCTTGGCCGCGTTTGGATTTCTAATGTGGCTTGCGTGCTGAGTAGTCTCGGTAACGTTGCACTCAACTTCGATAGTGTTTATCCATCGCCTTTTCGGTCAAGTCCGAGCGATACGCAGCTTTTGATAGCGCGAACGATCTCGGAAAAATACAGGCAAAAAATTTATATCCACGAAGACGCGCCTTTAGATGAAAGCGCGTTTGTATTTCGAGGCAGCGTCAAGGGAACCGTTTTCCAAAAAGACGCTGACGACACCCAATATTACCACCGTGAATCTTCGTTGAATAGCTATTACAAATCTCTATTACAATTTCAAGAAGGCGACGAGGCTGTGCAAATTGGTCATTTCAGTTTGGCAACATTCGCTCGATATCTCTCACGCAAAATGATGGGTAGAAAGGCAGTTGTTCCACAAATTCAGGCACCGGTCGCAACAGTCGTCGTCAAGCGTGCGGCCTAATTATGAACCCTTCGACAGAGCTTCAGCTGCGAGAAAACGAAGTTAAGTCTTCTAAGTACCTCGTAACTCCGTTTCGATGT
Source organism: Myxococcota bacterium (assembly GCA_036337945.1). Classification (GTDB taxonomy): domain Bacteria; phylum Myxococcota; class Kuafuiibacteriia; order Kuafuiibacteriales; family Kuafuiibacteriaceae; genus JAYZDF01. The sequence goes on along the minus strand of JAYZDF010000124.1, from coordinate 39,432 downwards.
TTGTATAGAGCAACTGGCTTTGTTGGCGCAGCTCTCGGGGTAGGGACTTCCAAGCCTAAAGGGCTAAATTCTCGCTCTAAAGCCTTAACGAAAGCCAAGTATCTAAACGAAAAAACGCGACTGATTCTGCAAATCAACGGTACGAAGACCATTGTGACCGGTGAGCTTCCGAGGAAGCCATGTATGGTCGTGTCAAATCATCTTGGCTATCTAGATCCGGTCATTTTGACAGCTTTGATTCCCTCCGCACCCATAGCAAAGTCAGAGGTTCGAAAATGGCCGCTCGTCGGTCGCGCGGCTGAAGAAGCGGGGGTGTTGTTCGTTAATCGTGAATCTGCTCATAGTGGTGCGACCGTTCTCAGGCAGGCCATACGCACGGTGAAGGAAGGGAGTAGCGTTCTTGTGTTTCCTGAAGGAACAACAACTTCGGGAGAGCAGGTTTTACCATTTAAACGAGGGATTTTTGGGGCAGCAAAGATCGCGGGTTGTGAAATTGTACCGGTGGCGATCAAATTTGCGGATGTGAAGAACTGTTGGATTGGTGACGACCCCTTCTTGCCTCATTACATGCGGTTGATTTCGCAGCCTGAACAGGTGGTGCATGTTCACGTGTGTCACCCTATGCGGCCTTCTGGCTGTGCTCAGACTGATTCGCGGAACGCGAGAAACATTGTTCTTGAGGCACTCCACAAATTACCTTCGTGAGGCGCCGTAATGTCTAGGATAAGCACTTGTTTCTCGCGATGCGTTGTTTCGCTAATATTGAGCAGTTTCGTTTGCTTATTGAGTTCATGTACGGACCACGGACGCGATCGAAAAGCATGGCTTAGGAGTACACTCGTCCGTGACCATGAGTTTCTGATTAAGCGGGATCCTCTTCTGGTCGAGCAAAAGTTCGCAAAGATGGCCTATAGTGCCTACAACTTTTTCAGAGCTACTCTGAATTTGTTCTATCAAGATCAAGTCACGAGCACCGAATATCGACTTCCTACCCAATTTGATTCTCCAAACCTTCTGAATACCGCTCTTCTCGGTGATCCACATATTGAAAATGTTGGCACCTATCGTGATTTACGGGGCGATATCCGTCTAGAATTCAACGATTTTGACGCTGCCACGGTTGGACCTTTTCACTTTGATGTTCGGCGTCTGGCCCTTTCTTTTTACGTTGCGTTTACCGATAAGATTGCGAGCAATCAACTTGCCTCGGGACTTTCAGAATCTCAGTTGAAGTATTTGGTAAAAGGCGCTGTTTCTGGCTATGTCGAGGGCATAAGGGAATTTAGCAATGACTACGAATTGGCAGCTGAAGCACTCCGCAGCGGCATTAGCGATTCGGTTGTGTATCAGTCTCTCGTTTTGAAGGCGATCGAAGATGGTGAGGCCAGAGAGGCCCTGGACGAGTACACACGAACAGCGGGTGGATTCAGACGAATGTTCTACGGGAAAGTCGAAGAAGATGGATCTGGTTTTATCAATGATCGTGTGCTGGAAACGACCCAATACGAACAAGAGTTAATTGAGCAGGTTTTGAAGAATTACCTACAAAACAATAAGGTTTACAAGAGTACGACTACGAATAGCGTGATCAACGAAAAAACAGTTGTTCTGAAAGGGACCTCACGGCGATATGGAAGCGGTGTGGCAAGCTATCCACTGCTACGATTTTATGCGCTCGTAGAAAATATGGATGATGGTAGTTCAGATGATGTCATTTTAGAGATTAAAGAGGCCGCAGACCCTACTTTGATTCCTCGAGTCAATTATCTTCAGTTTCCGCGCTTCTCAGAAAATGGCGAAAGAGTGAGCTGGTTCGCTCGAAAATTTCACGAAGTTGATGATTCCGATCCTTGGTTCGGATTCGGCCAGTTCCAACCGTTGAGTTTTATTATCCGCGAACGCACAAAATTTCAGAAGGATTTTGCAGTCGATAAGTTACGTGCTGGCTTCGTGTCAGGGAAATGGTCGCTAGACGAAGTTTGGACAATGGCGAACCTAACCGGGAGATTGCTTGCTCGAAGTCATGCACGTGGGCGAGTTCCCGGCTCAGAATTATCATTTTTATCTTCTATCAACGAACTTATTCAATCTGATTCAGATGCATTTATTAATGAAACAGTTGATGCGGCTATGATTCTTGGTACGCGCCTTCTAGACGATTATAGACTCTTTCATGAGTTACTTGAAGAGTATGGTTTATTACTTGGTTATTCGGGGAGATAAGAACAATGAATTTGAGAACTCTATTGTTGGTATCGATTCAACTACTTTGGATTCCGCATGCATTTGCAGATGAAGTCCAGCTTGCAGGGCAGATTTTCACTCAATATGGTTCCCGAAATCAAGGTGATGTGCTGTCCAATGAATTTGCGATAACTCGGGCCGAACTTGGCACCTATGTAAAAGTTTCTGACTATTGGCATGGAGAAATCCGACTTGAGGGCTTTCGCTCTGCTACACCACAAAGTTTGATAGGCCTGGACCTGAATTCATTCGCGGTCAGAGTGAATCGAGCGTGGGGTGGGGTACAAATGAAGCTCAGTGATGACGTCACCGGGCAAATTAATTTTGGTTTGGTTATTGATCCGTGGATTGTCACTGCCGAACGTAGTTTTGGTTTACGAGGGCTGCAACCAACCATCTACGAGCGATCGCGCTTATTCGATACTGCTGACCTTGGGGTCAGTCTTCGCCTTGATTGCTATGATGAACTCTTTCGACTCCATGCGAGTCTCACGAACGGTGAAGGTCGACGCCAGGTAGAACAAAACGCGAGTAAAAACCTCACAGTTGTCGCGTCAACAACTCCGCTAAAAATGTCGCTGAACGAACAAAAGCTGAGTGTCCGTCTTGCACTTATTTATCGCCTAGGGAGTGTCGGCGTTGCGAATGTTGAATCAAGCAGATACGGAGGGCAGGTCTCAGTGGAGCATCCTATGATCTCGATTGGTGGAGCACTACTGCGAGCACAAGGAGTTAATTTCCGTGGAGATCAAGTTGCAGACATCCTGACGGTTTGGGGACACGGACGGGTCATTAAAAATTGGATTCATACCTACGTTGTTTTCGATCAATGGAGAGCGGATATTTCACTCGAAGATTCGGCTTTGCGTGAGATATCCGCGGGTCTCTACACAAATCTTGGTTACGATGGAACGCAAGTCCTTCGTCTGTTTGCGGGTACGAGAATCCTGCGATACGAGTCGAATGCCTCTCCACTTGCGGGCGCGACAGAAGCATTTAACAGTGTCGGCGGAGAGGTGAAGCTGGAACTCACGGTTTCGAATATGTGGAGTATGAATGAGCAGTGATAAATTTCTATTCACGGCCGCGATTGTCGTGGCGTTTTCTGCTTGTTTCGGAGGAGTTGCCGAGGACTTCGATGAAGTTTCTCGTCGCGAACTCAATGTGCCATTTATTGATGCTGGACCATACGTAGAGCGTGCGAAAGCCTGCGAAACGAGACAAGATGCTGAGATTATTATCAACGAAGTGGCGTCTAAAGGCGAACCTGAGGATTGGGTTGAATTATATAATCGAAGTTCCGAAGTTATCGACGTGCTAGGATTTGGATTTAGAGATGATAACCCCGAGCACGCGATTTACCGTTTGACAGATTCTGCAACGATTGCGCCTGGCGAATATTTCGTGGTTGAGCTTGGTGCATCCATTTCAGGCTTCGGAGTTGGATCCGACGATGCAATCACACTTTATGATATGACGGATTTGGTAGTTGATTGTGTGGACTGGCTAGAGGGGCAATCACCGGAAGGTGGAAGTTTCGCTCGACTTCCAAATGCAGGACCAAACTGGGGAATGACTACGAATCCGACGAAAGGCTTGAGAAATATACCATAAAGACAAGGCATCTCTACCAGTGATTCACGAGTAGGGTGATAGGCTGCGTCGTGCAAAATGATAGAATGTGCGGGTTTCAGATCAAGTCAGTCTTGCAGAAACTGCAGATGATGTCAGGATAGGGGTATGAGTGCTCGAAAAGTGACGCTGGTTCTCATCGCCGTAATTGGGCTCGTTGGTTTGAGTATGTTCAATCCTACGGTCAAAAACTGGGGACGGGCGACACTCCTCTCGATGTTTGAGCCGAGTTACCAGCCGGCCCTGGCACAAACAGCGGCATTTCGACCAGTTTTTGACGAACTCGATGCGAAGCGCGAAAAAATTGATGTCAAACTGACGGTTGCGGCCGACGGCTTTATTCAGATCACTGATTTACAATTTGTTCCCGGCCAGCCCGATTTGCTGGTGGTCCTCGAGAAATCCGGAAAGGCAAAGTGGGTCGACCTCAAAACGAAAAAGACGGGGCTTTGGTTTGATCGGAAAGTTCTTTTTGCCTCCGAACAGGGACTCTTGGGCTTGGCCTTTGACCCGCAGTTTGCATCTAACGGCCGCTTTTTCATCAACGAGACCATTCGGGATAATGGCAAGGACTGGACTCAGGTCGCGGCCCTGCAGAACAGGCCGACCATGAAACGAGTTCTCGGTGAAGTCGATGAACTTAATACTGTCATTCGGGTTCAGCAACCCTACGCCAATCATAATGCTGGACAGCTGGCTTTTGGTCCCGACGGCATGCTGTATGTGGGACTCGGGGACGGTGGCTGGGCAGATGACCCGCATAACCACGGACAAAATCCAAAGTCCTTATTGGGCAAGATGCTCAGGCTCGACGTTTCGAAAGTGTCGAAACAAAAAGGTGGATACGTGGTTCCAAAAGACAATCCGTTTGTGGGTCGCTCAGAGTTCTTGCCGGAGATTTGGGCACTCGGTCTGCGTAATCCTTGGAAGTATAGCTTTACTCCCCAGGGGCGTTTGCTCGTCGCGGATGTCGGTCAAAATGCATACGAAGAAATTTCCGTGATTAGCTCTGGTGACAATGGAGGCTGGAAGACGAAAGAAGGATTCCACTGCTTTTCACCGAAATCGAATTGTTCCTCTGACGACCTGGTTGACCCAATCTACGAATACGGTCGCGCCGATGGTGGGTCCATTACCGGCGGCTTTGTCGTGAGCTCGAAAACCGGTGGAGCGTTGACGGATAAGTATGTGTTCGGAGATTTTCTCAGTGGGAGACTATGGGCGCTTGCATTGCCCAGCAAAGTTGGACAAAAAGCGAAAGCCTTCGCGCTCGGAAGATATCCCATTTTGCCGTCGACCTTCGCGAAAGATAGCCAGGGTAATGTGTACGTGGGTGCGTTTCGAGATGGGGTCGTGTATAAAATAAACCCCAAAAATCCCGGATAAATAGACAAAAACCTTGTCAAATGCTCTCGCAGGTTCCATCCCCCTCATATGGGTTTACTTGTTGAGGGTAAATGGAGCGACCAATGGTACGACACCAAGTCGAGTGGCGGAAAGTTTCAGCGAGAATCGGCACGGTTTCGTTCTACGGTCAGCGATGATGGGTTTGGCGTAGAGAGTCAGCGTTATCACCTGTATGTCTCCTACGCTTGTCCCTGGGCGCACCGCACGTTGATTACCCGTGCTTTGAAGAATCTAGAGCCTCACATCGACGTCAGTGTTGTGGATGCCTACATGGGCAACCAAGGGTGGACGTTTGGCCAGGAGGCAGAAGGAACTACAGATCATCTCTTTGGCCATCCCTATCTCTGGAAGGTCTACGCGAGCGCGAATGCGACCTACACCGGCCGTGTGACTGTTCCTGTGCTCTGGGACAAAAAGCTCGGCACCATTGTCAATAATGAGTCGTCTGAAATCATTCGTATGTTCAATCACGAAATGAATGAGCTCGATGGCGTGAATCGCGAACTCGACTTGTATCCGGAAAACTTGCGAGCTGAAATTGATGAGATCAATGAGCTGGTTTATCACACGGTGAACAACGGCGTGTATCGAGCCGGCTTTGCCACGACGCAGGAAGCCTACAGCGATGCGGTCAGAGATGTTTTTAGTACCTTAGACCAGCTCGAAGAGCGCCTGGAAGGGCGAGAATTTTTAGTCGGCGACGTGCTCACCGAGGCTGATATTCGGCTCTTCACCACGCTCGTTCGATTTGATCCTGTGTACTACGGCCACTTCAAATGCAATTTCCGGAGAATCCGCGATTATCCCAACCTGAGCCGGTATACCAAGATGATCTATGACCTACCCAAAGTGGCTGAAACCACTCATTTTGGGCATATAAAGAATCACTATTACCAGAGTCATCCAACCATCAATCCGACCGGGATTGTTCCTGATGGCCCCGATAACTGGCTGAACATAGAGATATCGACGTAAGACGCCTAAAGCCCAGAGTTTAGCTAGCCAAGAGAAATCCTTCATCCCGGTCAAACCTGGGATGATTTCCATTTGGTGATGTCGTATAAGGCGTTTACGCTGATGTCGCTGGAAACTGTCAAATCGCTCTTCGAAGAACTTATTGCCAGCTCGTGGTTTCGAGCGAGTGGCATATTGATACTTTCTGTCTTCGTGGGAGCCTTTGTTGATATTTTTGCCTCAAAGTTTCTTCAGAAGTGGGCTTCCTTGACCAAATCCAATCTGGATGACCAAATTATCAAAAAATTTCAGAAACCTTTGGTCTGGACCGTTATCCTGGTCGGAGGTCTGTTCGCTCTCGAACAATTGGACATCGAGGATTCAAGTAGAAGCGCTCTTCGACGCTTGATAGGTTCGATAGTTACAGTTCTTTGGTTTTCCTTCTTTTTGCAGATGAATCATATCTTGCTGGAGGCCGCGAGGAATCACAAAACTCGTTTCTCGTTCATTCAGCCGGCGACCTTTCCTCTGTTTGAAAATCTCGGCAAGCTCATTATTTTTCTCGGCGGGGTCTATGCCTTTATCGAGGTTTGGAACTTCGACGCGACCGGCTGGCTCGCCTCCGCGGGTGTTGTCGGTATTGCCGTGGGCTTTGCGGCTCGAGATACCTTGGCCAACTTATTCGCTGGTGTTTTCATTATCGCCGATGCTCCGTATCGAGTCGGCGATTTCGTTGTTCTTGGCGATCAGCATCGCGGAATGGTTCGTCATATTGGTTTGCGTTCTACTCGGATTTTGACTCGCGACGATATTGAAATCACCGTGCCCAATTCCGTGATTGCGGCTGGTATGATCGTCAATGAGACGCGTGGCGTGGACAGAATTCGCTGTAGAGTTCCCGTTGGTGTTGCCTATGGTTCTGATATTGATCTTGTTCGCTCTGTTCTGATTGATGTTGCCAAGCAAGAGCCTCTAGTCGCCAACGAGCCAATCCCTGAAATGCGATTTCGAGCGTTCGGTGATTCAAGTCTAGATTGTGAATTACTTTGCTGGATAGCGAAGCCTGCTGAATTAGGGCTCGCGGTCGACCGATTGAATACCTCTATCTACAAAGCATTCGCAGATAACTCTATCGAGATTCCGTTCCCGCAGCGAGATTTGCACGTACGCTCGATTTCTGGACTGTCTGAAGAGCTGAATTCCGACTCAAAGAACTAGTGGCTGGCGTTGTCTAGTCTGAATACCTTTGCCGTTGCTTACCGGATTTCCCAATTCGTGATGCCGGTATCGCAGACGCGAGGACAGAAAGAATAGCGGAACCAAAAAGGACGAACAGAAAAAGTCCACCCTGTAGTTCTAACCTTAGCGCAAACGCCGATAACGACTCGAGCGTATCTACGGCTGTTTTGCCCAGGGGCACGCCCAGAACAATCGCAAACAGTCCGCCAAAAAGGCCGATGATGAGTCCTTCGAACACGAACATGCGGGCGATTTGTGCAGTAGTCATGCCCAGAGTGCCAAAGAGGGCTATTTCGGCTCTTCGTACGTGCGCGCTGAGTGTCATTTGGTTTGCGATACCAATCCCGGCAAGAAGGCATGTAAATGCCAAGAGCCAATCGAAAATGAGAAAATCGTTTTCAGTTTGTTCTGCTCGTATACGGCCGAATTGTTCTCCCGAAATAGAGAAAACGCCCGGAGTTCTGGCGAGTTTTCTCATCCCAAAAGACCAATCATTTTTGCTTCGTAATAGGTTAGTTGGGTCAGAGATGATGAGCGCCTTCCCTGGGGGGGCTGCATAGGTCTGAATGAAGTCATGTTCCGCCGAGTTGATGAGCGCATAGGTACGCCCATTGCGATATGGCCCAACGGTTGGAACGTAGCCGAGTTCGTCGCTGACTCCGATGACTCGAAAGCGTCGTTTTCTCTCGGACGACGTGATTTCAAGAAAGTCATTTTTCTCAAGCTCATATCGCTTCGCCAGCATTGTGGAGAGCAACACCGTTCCTGGCTCAAACGCATCAGCGAGATGTCGCAAGTCTTCTCTTTTAGACCTTTTCGCTAGTTCGACGATATCGTCCTTCGAAATGGATAAGACAGAATTTGGCCAAGGTGTTCGCTGAGAAAGACGAGCGACAAATACAGAGTCGGATGTGCTTGGTAAATATTCGGCCGGGTCGGCCCAAGAGTTTCTTGAATAAACAAACCAATAGGGGTCAGTCGCATTGTGTGCCCAGTCCCTCACTTCGTTTTTGAGTGACAGGACCATCAGGTGAAGCCCCAGCAAGGTTCCGAACACCAGCATGACCGCGGAAATAGACCAAGCGACATCGCGGCCTTGGGTTTCAATTCTTCGTAGGACTAAGAAATCTGAGGCCTTCGCTTTTTGTAGGATTATTTTACGAGTGAATTTCCCAAGTAATGAGACGACTTCAGGAACCAGCCATAGCCCGGCGATGAATACGAGACATAACAAAATTACTTCAACCAAGAAGAAGTTGAGCGATGTGAGTTGGCTTCTAAGGAAAGGTCGAAACAGAAGATAGGCCAATGCGCCCAAAGGTAGCGCCAACAGTGAAACGGCGGACTGACGTTCTAGATACGAGTTTTGCTGCGAGGCCAAATATCTTGGGCTAAGGTGATGACAGATATCAAGCTTTCTTATGGACCACATGGGTCGAAGAACCGCCAGTAACGCGCTAATCGTTGCGATGATGCTGACGAGACCAAGTTGTGAATAAGGAATCCATAAACGGTTGATCACGGTTCGCCCAGTTGTTGTAATACCGTTAATTGCGGCAATGGCGCTGAGTGGGAATGCCGTCACTAAGCCCAAAAGACTACCCACCAGGCCTATCAAAATCGCTTCGATAACGAGGATACGAATAAGTTGACTGCGTGTGCCTCCGATACTGTTCAAGAGGGCCAGAACTCGCTTTCGCCGTTCAACAACCACCGAGAATGTAAAAAATACAATGAGCGCGCCGACTGCGAAAGCCCCCAGCGCGCCTGCGCGAATGGCCGCCCTCATAATTTCGTAGTCTTCTTGAGTTTCCTCGTCGGCCGTCGAAGGCTTCGTGAAGCTGCCATCAGCGAGCACACCTCGAAATTTTACAGTGGGCACTAAACCCACCGAGAGATGTTGATTGTGGCGAGCCTGGCGTATTTCGGTCTGGGTCGTACTTTGGTCGATGATAAGAACGACATCGACGATGGCAGTTCCCAGCATGATACCAAGAATGGCGCAAAAGGTACTGAACTTATCGGTCCACAGGTTCTTGAGCGCCATTGTGAATTCGAATCGCAAGATTAGATCTCCAAACTGCTAAGCTTATCGTGAATTGCACTAATAGAAACGTCAGCGCCTTCGAGATACACGGTCTGATCAATTGTCCCGTCGATCATGAATACCACGCGGTCGGCGAGGGCGGCATCTTCTGGATTATGTGTGACCAGGAGCAGGCTGGTACCGCGTTCACGGGTCAGTTCTACAAGTCTTTTCATAACGCGACGTCCGGTAGCTACGTTGAGGTTTCCGGTTGGTTCGTCGGCAAGAATGACCCTCGGGCTGCGAACGATAGCTCTTGCGATAGTGACAAGCTGCTGCTCTCCACCTGAAAGTTGCGAAGGGTAATGCTCTGTGCGGCTTTTCAATCCGAGAAGGTCAATACATGCGTTGACCGCTTTCGGGTCAGGAGGCTCTTCGTTGATGAGATACGGAAGTTCGATATTCTCTCTGACGGTAAGATTCGGCACTAAATTGAAGAATTGATAAATGACACCGATATCGTTTCTTCTGATCAGAGTTCGCTCCCGTTCGCTTGCTGCACTCAGGTCACGTCCGCAGACGTATAGTTCGCCGGAACTCAGCGTCTCGAGGCCGGAGATGATATTCAGTAAAGTGCTTTTGCCCACTCCCGAAGGGCCCATGACCGCACAGATTTCACCCGTTTTGAGGCGGAATTTGAGTTCGTTTAGGACCGGGACGTTCTGAGTTCCGAGTTCGTATTGCTTGTGAGCATTCGTGAGTTCAACGGTGAAATCGGTCATGGAGTAGATATCTCCAAGCTAACACGTTTTGAATCTTACTTTGTGGTCGCTTCTAACCAATTATCTGCCAAGAGATAGAAGACGCACCATAGGTTTTTGGAGTGAAACCACGAGGACGAGGGTTAGCCTCGGGGATTTGTCGCATACGAAGCCTCCGTCGAATCGAGAATCTTCAGGCAGCAAACTGGTGAATCAGTCCTCTGAATCACCAGGGTTGCTGCGTTGCTGCGAAAGGATTGGAGCCTAGAAGAATCCTGGTCCGTATTTTCGTGTGAAGGGAACGGGAACTTGTTGTACTCCATCGCGGACCAAAAGTGCGTTTGCAGCTTCGCGTCCGGTTGCGACCGCTCGTTCCATCAGTGCACACGGGTAATCGGTATTGACCCAGTCACCTGCGAAGGCCAGGTTCTCGACTTTTCCGGATTCCATCAGAGAGTCCGCCATGGGTCGAGCCGTAGCTTGACCTGGTTCGTAAGAGGTGAAGTTGTCGCCACGAGTGATTGTGCTGCCTAGGACTTTAGCGTCCTTTAGTTCAGGCAATAGCTCCAAAAATGTGGGTTGAACATCTTTCCAGATTTCTTCTTTCGATTTCCCAGCGTATTCTGGCGTGTTGTAGAGGTGAAGCTCAAGGACTGACCCATTGGTCTTCTTTGCCCAATCCGCAGACTCATTCTCTAATAGATGAAACTGAGCGACAAGATTGATTGGCTCGTGTTGAGGTGGTTCAATCACATCTGGTCGGTCTGGATTGGTTTGTTTGTCGAGCCACACGCGAAGCACCGAAAATGGAGGTGCAGACTTCATTGGCTCAACGATTTTTTGTGCGCTCTGCAATGCCGGGACAGAGTCCTCGTCGCTTGCAACTGATTTCGCGAGGATTTTCTTTGTTGCTTTTGGCTCGGTGGCCATGACAACCCAGTCGAAATTCTCGTTCTTCCCTTTTTCACCGACGATTTTTCCGTCTTTGATTTCTAGACCGCGTACTGGAGCCCCGGTTTCGATGGTGACGCCGAGTCGCTTGAGTTCTTTTTCCCACGGGCCGATGACCGAACGGTAATGGTCGTTGTTGACGACTTCGCGGTCCATGGCGCGAGGTTGTCCAACGAAATATTCGTGCATCATTTGAATCATTTCAGCAGCACTCATTTTCGATGGGTCATTGAGTGTCACACTCGCGGCGGGTTGAATGAATAATTCATAAAACTTCTTCGTGATGCCTTTTTCTTTTATCCATTCTTCGACACTCATGTTGTCGTACTTCTCGAATGTTTTGTCGTGATTGTAGTTCATGACGTCGAGCAAGCCGAAGGTGTTTGCGAGGCCATCAAGTAAGTTCATGTTTGGAGACCGCTGAAGCAACCGCAATAGATTGATTGGATAAATTGGAGGAGCACTCTTCAAGGTCTCGGGCTTATAGGTCCGAAATTGGAAGTGCACTTCCTTGTATCCGCGGAATTCGTCGTTGATATCAAGTCGGTCACGAATTTCTCGGAATACGTGATAATTGTCGAACCACATGTGAAGGCCATGCTCCACCGCGAATGTTCCTGCATCGGTTTCTTTTTGACGAGTGTCGAGTCGACCGCCCAGCACGTTTGAAGCTTCGCGAATCGTGACTGAGTAACCGCGATCTGCGAGCTCAAGAGCTGTGCTGAGCCCGGCGATTCCGCCGCCGACAATCAGCGCCTTTTTCTCAACCCCTTCCGGAAGAGTCTTGGGGTCTTGTGGATTGACGGGTTCTTTGACCTGCGGGATGTTGGGCCGAATGACTTCTGGGAGGCCAGGCAGGTTAGCGAATTGTCGCTCTAGCTTTTGTAGCCACGCTGGCGCACCTGCTCGTTTCCGAGCTCTTGATACATTCGCTCGACCAACAAAAGTCTTCGTTTGACCTTTGGGAACCTGAAGAGGCGGAGCGCCCAAATCTTTCTCTTTTTTGGAGAAGGAATCCTTACAAATATTGCTCTCTATCGACGACGCCGCTGATTGAGCAGTTGGAACCGATTTATCGTTTCGGTAAGGATTTTGACCTGCGTTTATGACCTTGTTTGTGGATAGCATGACTACTTCCTAATTTGCCTATATGACAAAACGTTATTGGAAAATGGAGAGGGAAGAGCGAACCGTAATGGGCCGCTCTCTCCCCACTTTACTCTCTCTTGTTTACTCTATTGGAGCCTGAGGAGCAGGTTCGTAGCGATTGAAATTCGCTGACTTCGTATCTGCCTTTGGACCTGCGGTTCCAATATCTCTCTGTTCGTGCCCACTGTTTACGCCTGAGCGGAAAAAGTTAGGAACACGGAAGTGTTTCTGAACTTCGTTTTTGATACCGTCGGTATTGTCGCGTGTATATTTACCTGCGTAATTTCCGGGTTTGATATCTGTTCGACGAGTTCGAACGTTTGCGCCGATTCTCTTCGCGAAGTTTTCGAGCGCATTTCCTGTCTTCTCGGCGCTTGGTTGAGCCTGAGAAGGCATCTTCGGAAACGATTTGAACTCATCAGATGCAAATGTTCCTCGACGTGGTACGTTGAGGTTCACACGGCTTTGGCTGGGCGCCTGGTAGCTATCGCTTCCAGGGTATCCGGCCGCTTGTGTCATCTGCGGTTGGGTCACAGCAAACATTGCTGCGACACCGGCTGCGCGCCTGACTGGCTCGCCATATTGTAAGTCCCGTTGAATCCCTTGTTGAATGAATTGACTGATTATTTTACTCATCGCTTTACCCTCGCCTGGTGAATGTCACCAAATGTACGACAATATCGGAGAAGGTGGTTAGGTGTTGCGCGAATTGGACGGATTTTGTTCAGAATTTGTGTAAGTTTGGTCGAATTAATATGATTTTGGTCACAGTCGTGCCGTAACTCCTTGTTTACTCGATGAACTAGACTGACGGTACACAGCGGAAAAATGAACACATACTTCTACAGGCCACTCGATTTGCTGCAAATTTGTCGTGATTATTGTCACACTTGATAGGTTTAGCTGCCCGAGATTATACTGCGCTTCATCGTGTTACGAGTGGCATTTCTAATTCTGGCTCTGGTCGGTTGTGGTCAGCCTGTGGCGGAGATCATGGAACCTCCGGTCGGCCCGGCCGAGGTCAGGCAAATTGATCTCGCGCCTCCAGACATTGAGCTTTTGCCATTTTCAGTACGCCTCAACAAGCTGGCTCACGTGTTTGAAACGTCGATCGAGGATGAGATGTTCGACGAACTCCTGCAGCATCGCTTTGCTCTCGGCGACCATAACTACGCGCGAGCGCTGCGCCCCGATAAGCGTTGGAGCGCGAGGAAAATGGGATTATGGATTCGCTCTTTGTTACCCATATGCAGTTCGACTCGGCTTTCTGAGTTGTATCCAGCGCTAACGAGTGCTCCAGATTCATTTATCCTCAGTGCGTACGGCAGAGCAGCGGATGCCGCGGACCAGTCTGTTCTCGATGATTTCATGTCCCAAAGCGCAATGGGGAGCGATTCTGAACGCAGCTATTGCCTAGCTATCCTTAGTTCTATGGAGTTTGTGGCGAGATGATTAGGGCAAGATTATTCGCGCTATTGGCGGCTGGTTTGGCTATCTCGACCGCTTGTGATGAGACGACCGACCCAAGTCCACCCCAAGCGAACACGACAGGCGCACCGGAACTAAGTCTCGACGGCACGTCCGAAGAAGCAGAAAGTTATCTTGGGGCGCTGTCATCAAGACTGGTTCAGAGGCCGCTGGTGAGCAGTGAGCTGCAACAAATCCAATCCGAGGGCGTAAACGCCATTGTGCCGATTGTTGAATCTTGGCTGCAGTCGCCGAAGTTTGGCAAAGCGGTAAGAGACATGATGGAGCATTTGCTCAAAACCAATGGCAAACACGATGACGTAGACTTTGATCTACCCGGTAATTTGGCTGAACATATCGTTACTGAAGAGCATCCTTATTCTTTTTTGCTTACGGCCGATTATTGCGTAGATGAATTTGGAGCGAAGATAGAGTGTGACACTAGCGCGCCATATGTCGCAGGCGTTTTGACCACCCGAGCCTATCTCAGCGCCAACGCAAGCCGCTTTAATCTGAGAAGAGCGTCGACCCTAATGAACGTTTTTTCGTGCAGGGGCTATCCGATGGAATTCGGGCTTCAACCTTCGGCGGATAAAGAAAGCTTGATTCCAATGTTTCAAGCTCAGACGCCAGAAGAACAGACCGTAGAAGAGGCCCAAAATGGTTTCGGTAACGGCTTCGGCTGCTATACTTGCCATAGCCAGTTTGCGAATCATGCCCAACTTTACGTGAAATTCGATTCCACGGGACTTTGGAGAAGTCACGCTCATGGTATTCAAGATGAGTATGGAGAGCTTGGCCGAAGTATTGGCCGTTATTTTGCCTCCCATTTTGCAGAACTCGACCGCTCTGAAAACGAAACCGCTCAGGTTTTCGGCCAGGAGGTCCCCAACCTCGCAGGGGCGGCTCAAGTTATCGTGGCAGAACCTCAATTCCTCTCGTGTGCGGTTCGTAGGACCTTTGAATATGCGTTCAATTTAGACGAGACACTCTCGGCTAGAACGGATGTGAATTTGTATCGAAACATTGCAGAGGCCTTAAAGAGAGACGGAAAAGAAGATGCGACTTTTCAAGATCTGTTTCGATATGTCGTAACTGAGCCGAAAGTGTTCCGAAGTTATATCGAGCAACGGTGAGGATGCAGATGAAGTTTTTCAATCCAAAATTTAGTCACATTCCCTTGTCTCGACGGAGCTTCTTGAGAGGAGCAACTGCCGCTCTCGGTGCTGCCTGGGTGACACCCGACATTCGCTTTGCGGGCCGAGAGCTGTCCTTAGGCAAAGCGTATGCTCAAGCCATGGGCGCGAGTCGTCCGATAAATTTCATTGAGATTAATCTTAGAGACCAGTGGGATTTTGGCCACGTATTCGTCCCTCCGGGGATTGCGACAGAAACCGGCCCGATTATCCGCGGGGGTAATGGGCGGAAGCTACCACTGTATTACCGTCATGATGAGCTTATCGACAAAGGCAATGGTTTCTATCTCACGCCATCTTCTACAGCTTTAGCACCTCACCTGGATAATATTGCGGTTTTAGAAACCTGCGAACTTTCCATTGGGCGAATTCATGGGCATGAAGCCGCAAATGCCACGCGCTCACCTGGGCGTGGTTACAGTGATGGTGGCGGCGGCAGATTACCCATGTGGAGAAACGAGCCTGGCTATGTAGAGCAGGGTAACGAGCCGCATTACTCATCTACGCCAACCCCCGCTTCACTTCATAACTACTGGCAAAAACAGCTGGGTGGACTGATGAGAAACGGAATTGCACTCAAGGGTATCAGCCGCTTCCACAACTGCTATCACTTCGCGGCCGGCTTTCCGGATGCAGAGCTAGATCGCATTCAAAGCAAGACCGCACTTTTTGATGCTTTTCCCTTGGATCCGAACGCCTATAATATTCTGGAGTCTGCCCAAGAAGCCGAACGCCTTGGTCGTCTTCTCAAGACGATAGATGCGCGGTTCTTAGACCGCCGGAAGTACAGTGAAATATCAGCGCTTGATCATACCGAGCAACTGAAGGGTCTGAACCGACAGCTTTACTGGGGCCAGAGCGGTTCAGTGTCACTGCCGCTGACCGACGAAGAAACTGAGTATTGGTCTCAGGGGGTTCCTGCTCAAGTTGGTAACCCAGGGGGAATAAAATTTCAGATCTGGGAGCAAGTCGCGTACGCGTTCAAGCTTATTGAATCCAACATGGCCACTAGCGTTGCGCTCGAATTTGACTATGTCGATGTTCATGATTCTCGTCCCGTTGAAATGATCGACGTTATGGCATTGCAATCGGCGATTCCGCTGGCACGATTGATTGAAAAGCTAAAAGAGGCCAACCTATTCGATAATACAGTCATCGCTGTTTATTCCCTCGACGGTGGTCGCTCTCCTGCTGCCAATTCTTCAGGCAATGAAGGAAAGAACACCGTGATTCTGGCAGGTGGTGGGATTCAGGGTGGATATTTCGGTGACGTGAAAATTGCCGGACCGAAGCTCGATGGCCATAAATTCAGCTATCATCGCCCGGATGTTGTTTCTGGAATCGCGAACCCAATGGGCACGGAACACAATGGCATGAGAACCCCAGGAAGAGACATCTGGCGCACCTTGATGCAGGCCCTAACCATTCCGAAAGAAGTGTACGAGACACTACCGGACGTCATGGGAGCTAAGACTTTAGATTTCATGCTCCGTAACACCTGATCTGAATCTAACCATTCGGTGTCGGTGATCAAGCTCACACAAAAGTAAATTACTTCTGATATCTACGCTCAGCGGTAGAAATTCATCTTGCCAAGCTGGGAGAACCTTCGTTCAAGTGATTTTGTGTTTAGCCGTACATTGACGAAGCTTGGTCCTATGCTTTTGTGGGCGATTGCTTTCGCGGGCTGTAGTGACGACGAACCTGAGATTTGCGCCCCAGCCAGTTTCGCCTTCACCGAAACAAAACTTGTGTTGAGCAGCCCTTGCCTGAAAGTCGACTTACGGTTCGAAGGGCAAGTTCAAGTCGATCAAGAATGGAAGACGGGTCAATGCGCTGTAACGAATCAGGAAATGAAGTGTTCCTTCGAAGACGCAGGAGTGTACACGTTGAAGTTGAATGAAGGGGCTTTGACTTCTTCATTTGAATCAAGTGCTCAAATCACTCTACGAGGTCTGAGAATTCGAGGGCAGGGTGCACTGCCAAACGCGAATGCTTGGTTGTCGAACGGTTTTCAATCTTGGTCGCAAAGCGGTGTGATTCAAATTGGCCGTCAGCCTACACAAAACGCAATCAATAAAGCTCTAAGACTTGAAGGTGACCCGGAAGTCCTCAGGGAGGGAACAGAGCTTTCTTGGTGGTATAGCTTTATTGGAAGCTCTACAGGACCGAGTGTTGTGGCTGGTGTAACCTCGGTTGACCGCTGGAGGAGCTGGGTGAGTGTTTATGGGGCGGCGGGTACCGAACAAGACATTATTGTGGAACTCAATCACGGAGGCGCAGATGAGACCTTGAGCCTCCAGGCTGGTGATATCGTCGATGGCGAACCTTGGTTTGTTCAAGCCACGGCGGAGCTGAACACCAGCCTAAAGACCTATGCGCAGAAGGTAAATCACCGCAAGCACTCTGCAGATACTCAACCCGCGCTTGGTTGGAATTCTTGGTACGACCTTTGGGATAAAGTTTCGAGCGAAGACATCGTTGCAAACGCCAGTATTGCTGCGACGATGCTCGGTAACTGGGTTCCAAACTATGAGTCTGAACTGACGATGGTCATCGATGATGGTTGGCAAAAGGCGTGGGGAGAATGGTTCCCCAATGATAAATTTTCTCAGGGCATGGAGTCTCTCGCTCAGGACATTGCTCAAGAGGGCTGGCGCCCGGGTATCTGGTTGGCTCCGTTGCTCGTGGACCCAAAAAGTGATCTAGCGGCAGAGCATCCCGATTGGCTTGTGATGGGAGCTGCCTTTCTTCATCCGATTCACGGCAATCTCCGCGTCCTCGACGTGACGAATCCGGAGGCGGCCGAACACCTCAAAACAACAATCCAGCGAATCGTCGGCTGGGGATACCGGATGCTCAAGATCGACTTCTTGTTTGCCGGAACATTTGTAGGCGGCCGAAAGGTAGACAACGTTCTTGGGCTCGAAGCGTACAAGACTGCGCTGAGTATTATTCGCTCCGCAGCGGGCGAACAGACGGAATTATTAGCGGTTGGAGCACCGGGTATCCCGAGCGTCAGATATGTGGATGCGTGGAGGGTTGGACCCGATATCGCATTCGAACAGACGGGAGTGAATTGGCATTTTATACCGGGCCAAGCGCGAAACATAGCTGCCAGATGGCCCGTCTGCACCATCACTTATTGCGATGGTGACCCGGCTTTACTACGAGGATTACCTGAGTCTGAAGTCAAAGTAGGGGCCTGGGTGGCGGCTCTCGCGGGCGGCGCTTTTTTTCTATCTGACAACCTTCCAAAACTGGAAGAATCTCGTAAAAACATGGACTTAGACCCCAAAATCTTCGGTTTGGGACTCTCAGGTTCCCCTGCGGTTCCTGTGGACAATTTCCCGAAAGTTCCTCCGACGCAACTTACGAGCATTGTTGACGATATATACAATCAGAAGACGACTCACGTCGTGCCCCAGCGGTGGCAGCTTCCTTCTGGCGAAACGATATTGCTGAACCTTACAGAAAATGAGGTTTCGGTAGCCGAGCAAAATGTCCCGGCGCGAATGGTCGTTGTCGGCGGAGAGTAAGCACGGTAGAGCTGGTGGAAGCTGTCGTGGGAACTATTCGTACGGTGGAATGAGGGATGAGAGTGAGTGACGCAGACAAACTGCTAGAGGCTTTTCTCGGTGCGACGAAAAGCACCGTCGAGTCACTCCTGGGCGCTGCACAGCGAACCGGTATCAATAAACAACAATTGATGCGCGAACATCTGCGCATCATGGCGAACACCCACCTGGAGATTTCGCGAAGAGTTGAGCAAGGAAAGTATGAAGTTTCTCCTGCGCTTATGAGTGAATTCCGTTCATACCGAAAAAATCTGGAAACCCACAGTTGGCTGAAAGGAAATCTCGACGATTGGGTGCACGAACTAACTCAAGACTGGAAATGCTCTGCTTGCCACGAAGCTGTCGCTGCGAAACTAGAAATCGATCCGCAAACCGGGAACATTGTGGCCATCTGTAAAGCGTGCGAAAGCCTGACTCCGCTCTCTGAAGACTCCCAAAACCGAGCGCACGACCTTCTCAAGGATAATTCGTCGCGCGGGGAGGGCCTGTAGAATGCCCGGTGTAAAATCAAATAATCCTCTATGGTCTCGATTCCTGCGGAATGAACCAGCACCAGCAACGCCTTCAGAGGAGAAGAAATCCGCACCAGCGCCGACAACGAGTCCCGTCGACCAATGGGCCAGACAGCCCATAACTAAAACCGAAGCGATGCAGCGCCTCGGCGTGGACGAAAAGAGTGGAAATTCAAAAATTCTTGAGTCGTTTGAACCTTCGAGGTTCGCGACCGTTCGTTTGGCCTCAGTAAAAGGGAAGGTTGTATGGGCCAACCCTGAACTGGCACGAGAACTTGGGTTTCCGGTAAGTCTTTCCAACAAAATGGATGAACGGCTCGAACAGGCCTTGCTTGAGAAGCTGTCATTTAGAATTCTTCCTTACGATTCTGAAGTCCCAGATGGTGCGAAGACACTCACAGGGTACGCAGACCGCTACGGCGGCTTTGGAATCGGATATAATGAAGGGGCCGGGCGGGCAGCCTTCCTGCCTTATGGAAATCTCAACATCAAAGGCATAGGCCAAACGCCGCTCTCTAAAACGAAAAACGACTTCCATCACTCTCATGGTGGAGCGCCGATGCGTGAAGGTTTTCTTGAGGCCATTTGGGGCGAGGTAGGAACCAATCTTTTTACTGAAGGTTCCACTCGGATTCTCGCGATTATTGACACCGGAGACTACACCGAATGGGAAGACGGCAGTAAAGAGCGTCGAGCTTTGATTGTGCGTGCAGGCGACCAAATTCGACCTGCTCACTTTTTGGATGATGGCATGACTCGCGGCGAAATGACCAAGATGTTCATTGAATCAACTCGAGTAACCGGTGACCTCGTAGAGTCCAAATCACGAAACGGCCCGCGTCCCGACATCCATAAGACTTTCGAGAATATTGTCAAAAAACATGCGAATACGGTCGCCGAACAGCTACGTTTTAGGATTTTGCATGGTGCGCCTAGTCCTTCGAATATGGAACTCGATGGATCACAACTTGACCTCGCAACGATGCAATCGCAACCAAGAACGGCGCCGATTTCAAGCATCGAAGGTAGAGACTGGAAAGGCTACACTTTTGGTAGTGAGCACGTCTCTCATATCAACGCGCTTTCTGAGGTTTCAAACGCATTACGTACGAACGCATCCAAAAAAGAAATCAATCAATACAATATTCGTGATCTCGATGTTTTCAGGACATTCAATAGTGCTTATCAGTCCGCTTTAGCCTACCAGTTCGCCTGCGCGACGGGGCTCAAAGGAGAGGTGGTTGAGGATATACAGAGTGGTACATCGAAAGCGGCCGAACGGTTTCGTAATGTCATCGTCAAAATGATGAAAAAGACGAACAAGGGCAGTATCGACGCAGACAAGAACGTTGTCTCGGAGGTTTCCGTTTTAGACGTTTTCGGTGCGCTCGGTAAAATGCCTGGTATCGCAGTTGATGCCCCAGATCGACTCCGTCAAGTGCAAGAAGCGTTTTCACCCGTGATAAAGGCGAAGGATAAGCTGAAACGTGTGAACATGGAACGCGACATTCGTCAGCTGGTCAAAGACTTTGATCAGGCCTATCAAGACTTGATGAGTGAGGCCGAAAATCTCGCAGATAAGCACTACGATGACATTCCATCTATGAAACGGTCGATCACCCATCGTGCCCGTTTTGAAAATGAGCCAATGGATTTGTTATACCGAGCTCAATTGTCCAATAATCTCGATCAAGCGATCGAGTGGTATGAGCACAGTAATGATCCCGCCGTGTTTAAGCAGGCTGTAGATATCACCATTGCAAACTCTATACGTAACGTTGATGCCCTCCGTGCGAGTGGAGAGAACTCGGTCAAAGGTACGACCGTTCTATCGCAAAAACGCACGGTGAATGGTGTGAATTATGCGGTCAAAGCGAAAAAGGGCGGCGAGAGAAAGCTGTCTGTGAAGCTTCAAGCACGTAAGATCGATTTTGACAGATACGAGCTCGCTATCCCTGGGAATCCTCAACTTACTTTGGAACAGCTCAAAGGCCTAAAATATCGATTCACAACCGATGGCTGGGAAAACTCACAGGAGCTATCCTGCAATGTGAAAACTTTCTCTGGGGCAGCGGACTGTGAATTTGAAATTCCGGTTCTGAGAGGCGAGACGGGTCACTTGGAAGGATTATTTCACTGCAACGTAGATGGGGATTTCTGGCTCAAAGACGGCAGCAATGATTTTCATGGTTATAACTTTGTGGTTCCGGATGAAAAAGAAAGAGAGACGCTTATCTCGAGTCTAAAGCCCTCTTTGCCGAACTAGATTTTTACCACAGTATAAAACTCTGTAGCTTGTGTAACTCTGGGGACTGTCATAGACACGAGAATATGATGTTGCGCAGCCAACGGGCTGCGGCAACGTCGAGGTCAGGCTCGTGAATCAGAAAGAAAGCGGTCAACTCCAAAGAGTTGTAGGAATACCAGGAGCCATATTTATGGGCCTTGGTTCTATTCTCGGAACGGGAATATTTGTAAGCATCGGAATTGCTGCCGGTATCACGGGTCCGTCCGTTGTTTATGCTGTTTTACTGGCCGCTCTCGTCGCAACCTTCAACGGGCTTTCTAGTGCGCAGTTGGCAGCGAATCATGCGGTGAGTGGTGGCACTTATGAATACGGCTATCGATACCTATCGCCTACATTGGGATTTTCTGCGGGCTGGATGTTTCTGTGCGCGAAATCGGCTTCGGCAGCGACAGCTTCTCTAGGTTTCGCTGGTTATTTGCTCTCCTTTAGTCAAATTTCGTTTGCCGGCGATCGAGTCATTATCGCGCTCGCAATTATCAGCTTCTTTACTTTGATAGTGGTCGGCGGCCTCAAACGTTCAAACCAAGCCAATATTGTCATTGTGTCAGTGACCTTAATCGCTTTGATAACTCTCGTGGTATCGGGCGCTCCACACGCGCTCGATGGCTTCTCCCAGCAATTACAGCTCTGGCAACCCAGTGCGAATAATGATGGTGTCGCCAAATCCTTCATGCGGGCTACGGCACTCATGTTTGTGGCTTATACTGGTTATGGACGCATCGCGACCTTAGGCGAAGAGATCAAAAATCCTCGCCGTAATATTCCTCGCGCGATGATCACAACCTTATCGATTATCGGCATTCTGTATGCGTTAGTATCTTGGGTCGCTGTCGGAGTGTTGGGAGCAGATAATCTAGGAAACGCTGCGAAGAGCTCGGCGGCTCCGCTACAGAAAATTGGAGAGGCGCTTGGCGCTGAATGGCTGTCGACGTTAATCGTCATTGGTGCGATTACCGCTATGCTAGGCGTTTTGCTTAATCTACTCTTGGGTCTGTCTCGAGTTGCACTCGCGATGGCCAGAAGAAATGACTTGCCCGCGAAACTTGCGCGGGTGAATGAAAACAACGGGTCACCGACTCGAGCGGTCCTTTTTGTGGGTATCATTATCGCGGGGCTGAGTTGTCTCGGTAGTGTTGAGACAACCTGGTCTTTTAGCGCATTTACGGTTCTCATTTACTATAGTTTGACCAACGCGGCGGCTTTACAACTATCAGCGGAAGAGCGCCTTTTTCCTCGCTGGATTTCTTATGCGGGTCTTCTCAGCTGTCTTGGTCTCGCATTTTGGGTCCAGCCATTGTTTTGGCTCTCGGGCACAGCGGTTCTCCTCGTTGGTGTGGTCGGCCGAGCTCTGATTCGAAAGTTTGCAGTCTAAGTTTCGGTAAAGGAAGAACATCCTTGAAAGCCGAATAGACTAAAGTTGTTCGTGTGGGTCCCCACCCAGAGTTCGTGCAGTAGGTGAACGCTCTACTCCTTTTGGGTCTGGACCTGTTCCGAACCAACCATCGAGGTAGGGCACGGTAAATGAGAACCAGTACCCTTCGTGCTTATAGTGATGCCAGCGATGGAGCTGCCAAATTCGCCGGTAATACTTTCCTCTTGGTTTATAACGAGTGTGGGTGAGGTAATGCGTCCATTCGTACAAAAGTGTTGAAAGAGAAGCGCAACCCATGAATACAGCGGTGTGAGCAATGCTCGAGGTCACTAAATAGCCAACGCCGGTAAAGACAACGAGAGAGCTTAGGATGTGGGCCGCTGGCAAGAAGGTGAACTTCATATTTTCCGGTTCTTCATGATGAAATCTGTGGGTTTTTGCGAAGTGTGGCTCAAAGGTCTTTCCAAAAATTTTTATGGTACCGAAATGGAGAAGCCACTTATGCATCCACCATTCTTGAAAGGGCCAATAAATGAGGATGCCGAAAGCAACATACAATTCGACGGAGTTAAACGGATCTTGTCCTGTAAGTGCGAGGTAGGCACGAGTGCCCCAAAACGAAGAGCATATCGCTAACAGCAACCAGGGCGATGGATGCGTGACAAAATATCGAAATGCGGCTCCTAACGTCATGAGTATCCCTTGGTAAGGACGAGATGATGCCACAATACCGAGAAATTTCAAAACCGCTCAAATTGCACCGTTTCGAAATATCTTACATTTGTTATAACTGAGGTGTGGATTACTCGGGAATACCTAGCTTGAGATCGATTTGGAGAAGAATGTTGATGTTTGCGGCGCTGCTCGCTTTGCAGGCGTGTGTAACCGTAAAAGACTTTGGTCGCGGTGATTGTATTGAATATAAGCCTTTATGTGCCCATCAAGAGCGTGATTGTGAAATCGACCGGAAGGGATGCGAGATTTGTGCGTGCCGCGATATAGGTAAAAAACCACTCGATCCGCGTCCAGGGCCAACGAATTAGAGAAAAACCGTATTCGGTTCACTTGCGGTTCTGTGATTGAAGAATAAGATTCGTAAAAAATTCTTGGGTCAAGCTAAATTGACTTATGTTTCTGCTCGCTTTTACGCGTATACAAATTCACACTCAATCCGAAATACTCATTAGGTATACTACCTCGGCTTAAAAATAGTTGAGCGGAAGGTCTAAAAGTAAGAATGAACGTGACACACAAGCAACGGAACATATTCTGGTGCTACAATAAGTCTTGGGATTAACACTTTTACTTATGCAGAGAGACATCCGTAGATGATGATTGAAGCTGTTGGTACACACATATGAGATTGAGCTGGATAGAGATTGTCGCGATTATTACGCTCATAGTCAGTTCCTTGAATATACTTCCGCTACCTCATGGCATCTTTTGGAAGCTGTCGGTCGCAACATCGGAGTGGGGATATTTCGTCGCATTGCTATGCATTGCTCTGGCACTGTACACGCGCATATCGCCTGTGCCTTTATGGGTGACCGCCTCCTTTCTTGTCTCGGCGCTTCTATTCGTAAAACCGGTTTTAAATGCAGTGCTAATAGCGCCCAAAACTCGAATGGCGTTGAAGGTATTCATTTCAAATGATTCGTCTGATTCAGCATTCCGCTTGGCAGACCTGTTTGATTTTTCGTCTAAAAAGCAGGTCATCGAAAGGCACACGTACAAGAACGAAGAGCAAGTCACTTTAGAATTGGAGTTTTACAACGCTCAAGCAAACGCTCAACGTCCGTTGGTTGTAATGATTCACGGTGGCTCGTGGAACAGTGGAGATTACACGCAATTGCCGGCCATTAATCATTATTTGGCGAGCAAAGGTTTTGCAGTGGCGGCTCTCACTTACAGACTCGCCCCTGAATTTGTTTTTCCCGCGCAATTAGATGACATCAGCGACGCCCTTACATGGCTTACAGAGAGAAGCGTACAGTTTGGTTTCAATCCAAGTTGCGTGGTACTCGGCGGAAGGTCTGCAGGTGGACATCTCGCATTGACTGCGGCGTACGGACAGCCTGAGCTAAATGTCCGAGGGGTATTTGCGTACTACGCGCCCAACGATATGAATTGGAGCTGGGAGAATCCTGCGCCATCCCATATTCTTGACACACCTAAGACACTTTCCGAGTTCTTGGGAGGAACACCGGCGACGGCAACGACAGCGTACGCGCTGGCATCGCCTTATCAATTTGTGGATGGACAGGTGCCTCCTACCTTATTGATTCACGGTGGTATGGATCGACTCGTCAGTATTCGTCAAAGCCGTCGTTTAGTAGATAAACTGAACTCTTTGGATGTCAAAACCGCTTTGGTTCACCTGCCTTGGGCTACTCATGGATGTGACGCGAATCTAAACGGCCCTTCAGGGCAAATCTCTACTTGGGCGATAGAGCAATTCCTTGAGCATCTTGCCGTAAACGACTGCAAGTAGTTCTGTTGATAAGTTCGCCCGCACGAGGCTGTGATGCCCAATTTAGTGGCCAGCGTGCAAGGGTTGAATATTCACCTGCTGCTGAGTCATTGCTGGCATTGTCTGCGGAGGAGGGGAGGAAACATCGACGTAACCGTTGATTGCTGCCGCAAGTTCTAAAGATGCATTGTTCAACATGAGTCGCCTGTTGATAAATTGTATCGCATGCTCGAATTGCGCTTTCTTGTAAGCGACGAGTTTGAATAAGCCGATCTGCATTCCGTTATATTCGAGCTGCGCAAAATCTACGATAGATCGGCTAAGTGGTACAATCTGCGCTTCGTACACTTCGGTTTGCTCACGCAAGGTGGCGACTTGGAAGGCCTTCTCGCGTGCGAACGAGCGGATTTCAACTGCTTTTGAATAGTAGATGTTCTCAAGCTGCTGAAGACGTACTTGAGCCATTCCAGTCATGATGTCAGCTGAACTAAAAAGCGGGAGAGTAAAACCGAGCATCGGGCCGTTGTGCGCGATGTCGTTATCATTTGAAGCTTTCCAACCTACGGAGAAATTAGGTAACCAAGCTCTCTGGCGAGCGAGGCCCACTTGAGCGGATTGAAAGCGAATCTGGTCGCTGATTCGTGAGAGCTCGAGACTCGAATCCACAACTGCGGACTCTAATTTGCCGAACTTTGGGATGGTGATTTTCAATTCGTCAAAGTTGGTTGAAGCCTGCCAGTTCGTCTGTTCCCCCCAAAGTCCCATAAGTCGATTCAAAGCTTCTTTTCTTCTCACAACCGCGTTTTCAAATTCAGAAAACTTCAGTTTCGCGGTCTCAAATTGAGATTTTGACAGCATGAAATCCAGTTTCGTGATGTTCCCCGCCTGATCGAGCCTTTTTGTTAGTTCTTGAGCGGCTGCTTCGGAACTCATGATTTCACGTTGAAGTTCACGCTTAGCGAGTGCAGCTACGAAGGCATGGTAGGCCTTTCGGGTATTAAGGGCCAGGCGCATCACCTCAGTCGCGGCGAGCTTATGCTCCGCGGCGAGTTGATGCCGGAGTGTTGCGCGCTGTCTTGTAGCGTGAAGAACACTCGCAAGATTGTGTGAGAAATGAGCTTCATAGGAAAGCGAGTCGTGCCCGTCTACGATAAGGGTCGTACCTGCGGCTGGGTTTTCAGGCAGTGACCCCTGAATTTGCGCCTGCGTTAAGCCAATACGCGCGAATTTCGCTTGAAGTTCGCGGTTGTTGAGTAGCGCGATTGTGACGGCGTCATTCGGATTCAAACCTTTTTTGAGGAGTTCTTCAATCCGGCGGCTGGTGGTCTTTGAATCATTGTCTCGTAACGTCGCTGCAGCCACGTTTTTGAAAACATTTTGATCTGGCAAATGACTTGTTATCCTCGAGAAATGAGGCTGGCTCGAAGAACAAGATAAGAGGAACAATATTGGAATGGGTAATGCGTTCAACTTAGTCATGGTGGTGTCCCTCATGTCCATGTGGATGCTGCGACGAAGGCTGCGATGCTGGTCTCGATGATGGTTGCGATGCCGGTCTCGATGATGGTTGCGATGCTGGTCTCGATGATGGCTGATGGTGATGGTGATGATGTCCAGACTTTACTCTTGCCCTGGACCGAAACTGATCACTCGAAAAATCTAATTTAGTGTGTTCGGTGACCTTAGCGTTTCCTCCCGACGCACTATTCGCTGGGTGATTATCGCCTGATTGATCAAGCACGGTGGAAGCTGCACATGCTGAAACGCCGAATAGCACAGCGAGGATCAAATATTTCATGTTATGATGCCATCCTTCTCCAACGCTTCAGCGGTCGCTTGTTTTGCTATCGTTTCTTTTGGTGCTTGATACCAGCCCGGGTCGCGATAGTCTGCCGAGACTTTTTTTCTGACTTTGACGATGCTGAACATTCCGCCCATCGTTATTCCCCCATGCGGACCTTTTGCGCCCAGCATAGGAATACTATTCGGAGGAGCGGGCATCTCCATCAATACGTGTTCACCCATACCGTCATGCCCCATCGTCATGTATCCCGGTAAAAGTCTTCGAACCTGTTCGTCTAAATTTGCAATGTTCGCGCCGATCATATTTGGAAAATCGTGGCCCATCTGATTCATGCCGTGATGGGTCATATGGCAGTGAAAGGCCCAGTCTCCTTCTTCTGAGGCGATGAACTCGATATCTCTGCTTGCACCAGTAGGCACGATCACAGTGGTTTCTGGCCACTGTGCGGAAACTGGAATTTGTCCTCCATCTGTCGCCACTACTTTGAAGTAATGACCATGCAGATGAATAGAGTGATGGTCCATGGCGCTGAGGTTCCCAATGCGAATACGAACTCGGTCACCTTTTTTGCATACCAGTGCTTCAGTTCCCGGAAATGCACGGGCATTCATTGTAAGGACATTGAAGTCATTCATTGCAATTGAGTTTGGTCTGGACGTTCCTGGCTTGATACTCCACTCACTCAGCATGATCACGAAATCGCGGTCCACTCGGTAATTTCGAGCTGGTCTTCGAGGATGAACTACGATCATACCCATCATTCCCAATGCCATCTGCGTCATTTCGTCATGATGGGAGTGGTACATGAATGTTCCATGCTGCCGAAACGTCCACTCGTACATAAATGTTTCGCCAGGTTTGATTGGGGCTTGATTGAGACCACCGACACCATCCATCCCGCTAGGCAAAAACACGCCGTGCCAATGAACGGTCGTAGGTGCAATGAGACGATTGGTCACATAAACGCGGACCTTATCTCCTTCAACGGCCTCAATCGTTGGACCGTGAACCCTTCCGTTGTATCCCCAACAAGTGGATTTCAAACCCGGGCAGAATTCGTGCTCTACTTCTTCTGCAATCAGATGAAATACCTTTACCCCATCAACAATCTTGAAGGGCAACGTGGTGTTGCCGGGTGTGACCACTGGTTGATAGTCCTTACCTGGTCTGCCAGGACGCATTGCTTCACGTTTATGGCCGCTATACGAACTTTCCCACTTTCTCGATTTACCATTTGCGGAAGCTTGAGCTTTCTTGCTTACCGTCAATCCACCAGCCACAATTGCGCCCGCGGAGAGAATTTCTCTTCTCGTTACCATTTTTGATGTCTCCGTAAAGCCACAGGCGAACTCTCGTATCTTGCCGGTGACTCAAATTTCTGTCTGTAGTAAGGCCAGACTCATCTGGCGGCTGAGGGAAGTAATGATCAGATCAGCCAGGTACACTGCAGGATTCGTAGATGTTGCTTATCTGCTCTGTGCCTTTCGGCAGAAAGCGCGAAGGTCGCCCTAATCGAAGGCGTTGAAGGAAACGCGATGCTCTCACGCGCGATGTTCGCTGTGCTGTCGCCTCGATTTTCTCTCTCAGCTCGTTCAGAAGAGAACACTCGATGAAAGCCTTCGATATCAATACTTTTCGCACACTGACCGGCGCTTATTTGGGCAAGTTCTCCAGAGGAGGCTTGGGGCTTGCAGCAGCATTGCTCGCGATAGCCGTCGCTCATCGCGCAAAAATACAAGGTCTCACTGATCGAGGAGGCGGGCGCGATAGCGAGTACGATGAACGCACTGGCGAGTAGTCGCATAAGCAATATTTTTAACGGCCCGCTCAATGTTAGCTTCTATTTACGTCCCCGCGCTGAATTCTGTCAAGGCTGGCGGGGTGATAAGCAACTTATGGATTTCTTTGAATAATTGTAGTTGAAGCCGGAACGGGAGGCCCGTTTTGTGGCGCTCAGTCCGTGAATCGATTCTTGTTATTCCAACGGCATAAAATAGTTTCCTTCGCCAGGCTGTCAGGACCACGAGTGTTCAGATAGCTTCATCAGGACTGCTAGGGCCTGTTCGGCTTTCGCTTTTGGAACAAAAATATAGTCATGCTGTAGAGCAGCGACGACATTCGCAGAAATCCCGGCCTCCGCTAGCGCTGTGGAGACTGCTGCCGTAAGACCCACATCGTTCAGCTTCGAATTTACTCCGAGTTTGATACACCGAAATACAGTATCGAATTCCATGTCTCGAGCGTTCTCTTCGGGGACAATAGCACTTATTCCCTCATCCTCTTGAAACCAGCCCATCGGATCAAGCTTGGTCAGTTGTTGGGACCCGTGAGGGACTGAAACAAATACAAAAGTGCCCGGCCTTATTTCTGGTGAGAGTGATGCAAGTAAATCACGAAGTCTTTTTGAGGATGATTTGTCCACATCGAACACCTTCGACGAGAGCTATCGGCATGTCAATTCCCGCGAAATCCAGTCAACGCGCTTCGATTTAGGGCTTTAGTGCTGGAAAACAGGCTCAAAGAAACCTATGCAAAGTATGTCAGGTTGCTGTGGTGAGCCGTTTACCCATAAATCGTTCTGCAAAGCGAGCTTCATACCTAGTGGCGTCGGCATTGACGCTACTGGGTTCGGCTTCAGCCTGCCAGAAGACTCCACACCGTACAGTGGCAGATATTCCGGTTCCGGCCGACTACTTACGAAATATTGATTATTCCGAAAAAGTGGCCGGCGAAGTTAAAAAGCTTGTTGTTCGAAGTCTTATGCGTGGCGTCAAAACAGGTGATGGTGAATTGATCGGCTCAGCCTTTTCCGCTGACTTTTCCGGAAGTTTCCCAAAAAAATCCGAAATCAAGCTAAAGCCTGAAGGGTCTGTGTACGGAGTTTCAGTTCCTGCAACCAATTCCCCTGCGGAAAAGCAAGAGTTTATCCGGTCCGTTGTCAGTTTCTCTGAAGAATTAACGCAGGTCGAACGAGCAAACTGGCGAGTCTTTCATTCTTACGTGGCGGCTGATCGCCTGACGACCGTGCAAGATGTTCACTTCCAAATTGCCGGGTACAAGATTCAATCCAAAGGAGCGGGCGAGAAGAGGCAAGAGCTTAGCGGAGATGTTCGACTCGAAGCGAAGAGAGGAAAAATTGGTTCAGGTTGGAAAATTCGCCGCATCTCATGGCAGGGCGGCCAGTTTGTTCAAAGCCAGGCACCTGTTTTTCGGGATATTTCCCAGTTTGTTGGGCTTCGATTACACGACTCTGAACAAAACCAAAAAAACGTGCAGAGAATGATTGATATCCGCCGCCTCAATACGGTCGGTGGCCTCTCTGTCTTCGATTATGATGGTGATGGTTACGACGACATACTTGCCACGCGGTTCTATAAAGACGCGCGTTTGTTTATCAATGACCGCACGGGCGGTTTTGTTCCCCAAAAAATTGATGCCATTGACCAAGAAAACGCCTCCGCGAAATTCTATTTGGCTGTAGACCTCGATAATGATGGTGACGAAGAGTTAGTAAGTACTCATGTTTTTGCCTCGACCCAGAAAAGTGAAGCAGCGCTCTACGAGACCCAGAAAGGCGAGTTTCGCCGAAAGAAGGGCGCTTTATCTTTTTCTCTCCCGAGCATAAAGAAACCGAATTATGAAAGCATAGTTGCCTGCGATGTGAACAAAGATCAGCTTCTAGACCTCGTATTCTTGGGTTACGACCACGCTGAATCGGGCTTCGAAAACTTTAACTCTATTAATGGAACCGACGGGACACGCAATCTTCTCTTCATAAATCAAGGAAACTTGCGATTCAGAGAAGAAGGTGAAAAGCGAGGCCTTACAAAAACACAGTACTCCTACGTCTCAGAATGTTACGACTTTGACCAAGATGGAGACTACGACCTGTTCATCGGCAATGATTATGGTCAGAACAACTACTATATAAACAATGGCAAAGGTCTGTTCACGGAAGATAATACTCACCCCCTTCACAAAGGCCGAGGCTTCAGCATGGGCTTCAGTATGGCCGACTACGACAATACCGGTGCTTATTCGATTTCAATTTCAAATATGTATTCTCATGCAGGCAATCGAATTATTCCACTTGTCGATGATCTTGCTCCTAAAACAAAGGAGCTGCTTGAAGCCTTCGCAGCGGGCAATACCTTGTTCGAATTTGAAGACGGTGTGTGGACGGATAAATCTGCAGAAAAGAAAGTCGCGTTGGCTGAGTGGGCCTGGGGAAATATTTTTTTCGACTATGACAACGATGGAGATAAAGACCTTTATGTCGCGAATGGTTTCACCAGTCACGAGGATGCTGACGCTCCTGACTTCTGACCTGTTTTTTGGCGGCAGGTTGTCGCAGATGCTCGTTCCTTAGAAAGAAAGACGGCGACGGAGTTGTTGCAGTCGCCTCACGATTTTCGAGGGAGCTTTTCGGGCCGTGAGCGGAATGTGTTTTTTCATAATCCGAATACAGCGAAAGACTTCTTCCAGACGGCCTACGTCCTTGGTCTAGACTCTCTCGATGATGAGCGAGCAATTGTTGCGGCGGATTTTGATCGTGACGGTGACCTGGATGTCGTTACGTCAAGTCTTCAACGTTTGAAGCTTTTTGAGAACCGTCTGCCTCGTCAAAACTTCATCCGCCTAAAACTGAAGGCTACCAAAACTCATTATTATGGCCTGGGCGCCGAAGTTCGCGTCCGCGTCGGCGATACGGTTCAGCGAGACTACGTGAAGCTGACAGCAGGCTTTCAGAGTCAGGTGCCTCGAGACCTTCATTTTGGCTTAGGAAAATCGCAATCTGTCGATGAGATCACTGTTCGCTGGCCGAGTGGCGATGAATCTGTTTTCACGGATATAGACGCCGGAAGTCTGTATGTGCTTACGGAAGGCCAAAAAGAGTTGGCGGAAAAGACAATCGCAAAATGGTCTCAGTCGAATGCGAACCAAATGGCCAAGCGTAAGTCATTGAATATCCTCGCTGAGACTTTGACGGGACAGAGAAAAGCTCTCGCCACTTCGGGTGTCCCTGCCGTGATAAACTTTTGGGCACCTTGGTGTAAGCCGTGCAAGACGGAACTGCCTGACCTTGAAAAAGTATCAAAGCGGTACAGAGGAAAGGTGCAGTTCATTGGCGTCTCAGTGGAGCGCGAGAAAAGGAAGCTGGTCGAAGAGGCCATCAAAAACTTCGGGCTTACGTATGAACAATTCGTCGCCGATGATGCGCTCGTTGAATCGTATTTTGGTTCAGACGGCGAAATTCCATTGCCGTCTACGTTTGTATTCTCGGGAACGGGTACGCTGGTTCGGGTCTTTTCACGTCCAGTAACGGAAGATGAACTTATTTCGACGCTTTCTGAACTAGCGGATGAACAGTTAAATCCAGAGTTTGTGCGACCGATTACGGAATCTTATCTCATCCAGGGTCGCAAGAAAGAAGCTTTGTCCTTACTGCGTGAGGCCGTCGCAAGTCACCCTGATAACGCACAGTTTCTCATTCAACTCGGTAATGTTCATTTGATGCTCGAAAGCCCCAAAGACGCAATCAAGCCACTCGTAAAAGCAACGAAGGTCGCGCCTGAGGCGCATTACGCGTGGTACGTACTTGGAGTCGCTCAAAAGCGGCTAGGGCAGGTGAAACCGGCATGGAGAGCATTTGAAAAAGCTTCTTCGCTGGACCCGAAAAATATTCAGTATCTAATGTCTTTGGGAGCCGCGCAAAGTTCCATCCGTGATTTCGACGCAGTGGTAAAGACATTCCGTACTGTGGTTGAACTGCAGCCTCAGAATGCATCTGCTTGGATAAACCTAGGAAAGGCATATGCTATCCAAAAACGTTTTGAGGAGGCAGCAGGAGCCTTTGGAAAGGCGCTTGACGCCGAGCCTGGAAACCAGACCGCGAAGAGCCTATTGCAAAAATTTGGTTCACGACCGCGTCGTTAGAGAATCAAAACGGCGGAACACTTCTTTCTGCCGTCTCGGACGTGCTAAAGAGTCTATATGAGGATTTGGAAATTCATCTTGCTGTGTTGCTTCGTTGTCGGAAATGGCAATGCAGCTTTTGCGCAATCTGAATCGCTTTGGACTTATAGAGCGGAGGTTGGAACGGACTTCCCGGTAATGATTGGTGGCAAGATCGAGATAGAGGGCCCGAGGCGATTACTCCTCTCTACTTCGCTCGGCACGTTACCAGAATCGTACGTAGACACCATAAATGCCGCTTCAGAAGGATTAGGCTGGTACAGTCCGGAGGTATCCACACTCATTTCGGCAGCACTTGAAAATTCGTTGGTTTGGAGAGCTTTGGTGGGGTGGAGACCTTGGAAGCAACGTGGCTTTCATTTTTCAGGAGGCTATACGCTGGTGACTTTAGGTGGTGGATTGAGTGGAGCAGAACTCGTGGCAGTTTTGACAGGACAGGAACTCTCATCAGGCGCTAACTCCGAGCGCAACCTCTCTGTTGCATCAACCTCTCACATGCTCAACCTTGAGCTTGGGTGGAGCTGGAGTTTGTGGCGTGGCTTATTTTTGCGTACCTCACTGGGAGGCGCGTTCACGGTGGCGGCTTCCTCCGTGATTACGCCGCAGTGGACGCCTCGTCCTCGTTTCGAATCGTCAGTCAACGAGCTGGCAAGAGCAGGAGAAGATTATTTGAACGAAACCTTAGTGAGTTATGTGCACACCGGTTTTTTGGGTATTAGTCTGGGCTGGGAGCTATAAAGGTTCCGAGTCGGTGAGTTAGGCTGCCGCGAGCTTCCGTGCGAGACCCTGCCCGAATATTCGCTGTAGTTTGGCACCGGTTTCCGGTTGCTGGGTCATAAATCGTTCGAGGTCCTCGACATTCCAGCTCACGTAGCGAACTGACTCGGAAACGACGGCATCCGCCTGACTCGGCTCCCTAGCGAAGAAACAAGTTTCGCCGACGAAATCTCCCGCTTTGAGGTGTCTTAAAACGCTCTCATTTCTTTGAACGGAAATACACCCGGATGCGAGCATCCAAATTCTTTTAGGCAAATGGCCATTTTCCACCAGAGGCTGTGGGGGATTTTCATCTCCCCAAGTGCCGATGTCGATAAGTTTCCTGAATTCTCTCGCTTCTAAATCCGCAAAGCCGTTTTTCCAAAGCCTCTGCTCCTCAGGCGTAAGTGTGGGTGGTCTTCGTTCTAGGATAGTGGTCCATATTCGCCAGGTATTCACCATGCCGAACACAATACTCCAGCCGATAGAGGCCCAAAGCGGTTGTTCAAATGAAAAGGCCCAAACGATGAAGAAGCCTCCAGCAATGACGTTTAACGTTCGGAGCAGCAACATGCTTCGTACGGAGAACGAGATAAGGATCAAAACATTGGCAACATGTACAAAATATTCAACCATTGCATTCACACCATTTCTCGGTTCATTCGGGCGTACTCCACGAGCGCAACATCTATCACTTTTGCTGGATCGACGTGGTCACCGAGGCTTTGGTTACGATGGTATAATTTTATCTGGCCCTTATGATCTAAGAATACTGCGCCCGCATGCTGTTTGATGTCGCCTTGATGTTCACGGGAGACATGTCCATTGAAGTATGCTCTGCCCATCTCAAGGAGGGCTCTCGGGCGAAAACCTCCCCACGAACCATACATCAAGCCAGCGGCCTTATGGGAAGAGAGCGTGTCATCACTGTAGAACTCGGCATGGCTGTCGATAAGATTATGCCGCTCTATGAATCCTTCGATGAATAGAGAGGCACCACAGCCAATCACAAGCGTTCTCACTCCCAAACGGGCAAGTTCCGGAAATCGGGGCGACATCGTTGCGATGTTTTCGCTACAACCGATGCATCCGAAATGTCGAATGAACAGCAGGAACGCTGGTTGGTCTTTGATCAAGTCGCCGATTCTGTAATTGCTTGCGTTTGCATCCCGAAGAACACAATTCGACAGGCTCTCAGAAATGAATTCGGGAGATTCGGAAGTCACAGCGTATGTTTAGCGCACATTCATTTCGATTTCATCTATAGACACTCGTCAGCTTGTATGCCGAGAGAATTCAGGCGTTTATTCGATGTCAAAGGAACTGTACTTTGTACCGAGGCGAGCGAGCTTTTCGAGAAGTTTTTCGTACGATAGACCAACTGCTTTTGCTGAGGCCGCAAATTCATCCTCTTTTGCGATATTCGGATTTGGGTTCGCTTCGAGTAAAAAAATCTGTTCGTCCGGTGATATGCGGAAGTCAAAGCGAGCGTAGCCGTTCAGCGAGAGTGCTCGATAGGCGCGACGACAGATTTTGGTAAGTCGCTTTTGCAGTCCATCCGAGATATCTGATTTCTTCCATTTGATTTTGTGCTTCTTTTGGTAGTCTTCATCCCATTTGACTTTGGAAGTGGCAATTTTTACGGAATCATCGGGCATGTGGTCGAAAATAATTTCCCAGGGAGGGAAGACACGAAGTCGTTCATTGCCCATGACACCAACATAAAGCTCTCTTCCCTCAATATATTGTTCGACGATAGCGTCGGTACGAATCTTTTCATGAATAAAGCGGACCCGTTCCGCGAGTTTTTCATCGTCGTGAACTACCGAGGCTTGAGCAATTCCTATTGAGGCTTCTTCGATCAAAGATTTTACGATGAGTGGATACTCCAAAGACTTTGGCTTAACAATCTTTTTGCCGCGAGGGGCGACAAAGAATTTGGGCACCTTAATGCGATGGTAGCTCAATATTTTCTTGGAGAGTGCCTTGTCACGGGCAATGGTTAGGCCTCTGGGATTGCAACCTGTATAAGGCTGTCGCATGAGCTCTAGGTAAGAAACAACATGTTGATCGTAAAGCGAGTCACCATGAAAACTTTCTAGAAGATTAAATACAATGTCGGGCTCCCATTCTTTGATCATGGTTCTGATAGGTAGAATTTCGTCCTTTACGCCCAGATTTTGAACGTGATGTCCCATCTTTCGAAAAGTGCTTGATACGTCGAATTCTGTTCGGATGAGCGCTTGTTCCGCTTTATCAACTCCTTTGAGGCTATCAGGAGGGATAAGGTCGGCATGCATGAGAACCATAATTTTTAGCGGCTTTCTTCTCTTACTCATAAAGGTATTTGGTCTCGGCTTGTGTACAAGTATTGCATAGTCCGCATCGTGAGCAAAATCGCGAAGTCTAAACAGAGTTGCGAGTCGGGTCCGACGGTTCTGAGTCGTAGCTCACGAGAGCGGCCCAGCATGTGGTTAAAAACTTGGTCGAGCGTGAACTCATACTCACCAGTCCATTTTGCAACTTGGCTTCTTATTTTGCGGCGATTTCTTCGCAAGAAAGCAGAAGCTGCTTCTTTATGTTTGTATTTCTCGTCGTCTGAGAAAAGTCGCTTTAGGTCCCGGTCGTAAATAGGTGGGAAGCCGCGGCCATAGAATTCGCGCTTTTCTTCATAATATTCTCGCAGCGTCATTTTCTGAGTTCGCATGGGCTCAATGTGTTTGCGGGTCCTAACAGGCGGAACGACATCTTCGAGACTCCCCATGAGTTCATTGACATAATTCAGCTTCTTGAGGGCGGGCCATTCAGCGTATCGTGTACGCCATCTCGACTTGGGCCGAACCCAGACAGCAAAAGTCTCAGCGAAATCTTCGGCAGGGTGACTTTGTGCGTACCAAAAATATAAATGCAGAACGTAGTTTTTACTCTTGGGTTTCGGTCGATAGGAGTCGGGGTAGGGGACTGTGTTGTGACCAAAGGTCTGCTGCCATTTTTTTCTTCGCGCGAGCCGGTAAGCGTTTTGTAGCGCGTGTCCCGTTTCATGCCGCAGAAGTTTCATACACCAAGGTAAATTTCCGCCTTCGACTTCAAGCATCTGTGCTCGTTCGAGCTGCATCAAACGGGGGTGAGCTAAAAAAAATGGAATCGCGAACCCTGGGACTCCGTCTGGGCAAAACCAGTTGGTCGATAACCAAATATGAGGCTTGAGGCGGATGTGTTTCGCCTTGAGTTCTTCATAAAGCTTGTTGATCGGACGTTCAACCCAAGAGTCCTTGATCGTCAGACCGAGGTCACAGAGGCGAACATCGAGAAGATCCTCATCCTCATATTCGGCCCAGAAGTATTTCTTTGATGAAGGCACGCTAACTCACCCAATCGTCGTAATTTCACGACTGTCGATATATTAACAAGCAATATTTTGTCGCGGAAGAAGGAAGCTTTTTCATGTCCAATTCGTGACTGTTCTTCGTCAATGTTGTCTCTTTCTCGTACTCGACAGGCGGGGAAGCCCTCGATGGTTTCATCGCCTAGGGATACTTTAAAGCGTGATAGTGCGAGTAAAAGGGCGTCAGGAGCACGGTATGAAAGCGAGCGCTAGCGCCGTTACAGCTAAAGATGCGACGCTGGCTACAAGTAATGAAACGAGGGTTAGGAACGCCTTCGTCATCGCTTCACTTTTAGTCCGGATATACCGCCTGAACCAGACTGACCAGCCAAGCATAAAGACTATTGCGGGCAGCCAAATGAGATAGGCGCTTTGTCCTGTGCCTTCGGGGCAGGGCTGCATTGCCAAAGCGGGTTGGGCTAAAGTCAAAGCGGCGAAAATGCCGGCTTTGGCCGTCATGGCGACTCTCGAGCTCAATTCGCTGCGAGAATACGTGGTTTTGCCGGAATCAGTAGAGCCAGTAAACCGAGTGGAATGATCCAAACGCTCGCGATAACAGTCAAAAGTACGCCGAAACCAGCCGAAAACCAGGCAGGTACTTTCGGCGCAAATTTTAAGATAAAATTGACAGCGCCAATGATTGCGAAGAGGGGTGCGTAGTAAATGAAGAAAAGAAGCTCGAAGAAAAACGAGCTCGTCTTTTTCGCTCGGCCGCTGAGCCTTGAGATAAAAGCATTGATCGTGTTGCCACTGATGCTTCCCCAAAGCAGAAACCAAGATAGCGCTCGAATCGACGAGGCTCGTCCTTTCCCTTCGGATTGGACAAGGTCAGCAAAAGCGTTTTCAGAGACCTCTCCACGGCCGTTTGATTCTGCAAAGCGTCTCGCGAAAGTGATAGCAGGATGATCAACCACTGCTCGACACGCTGCTTCACTATCTGATTTGAGGAGTGTTTCCGGTTCGTCGACACCCGCCATACGAGCGAGTTGTCCATGAAGTCCCTCGCAGTACGGGCAGCTGTTTACTGAATTAACAGTGACCATTACGGATTCATTCAAATC
This sequence comes from Myxococcota bacterium, assembly GCA_036337945.1. Classification (GTDB taxonomy): domain Bacteria; phylum Myxococcota; class Kuafuiibacteriia; order Kuafuiibacteriales; family Kuafuiibacteriaceae; genus JAYZDF01. The sequence goes on along the minus strand of JAYZDF010000124.1, from coordinate 1,184 downwards.
TGGCTGAATCGCATTGGGGCCAGCGTAGGCATCAAAGATTTTGGGAATGTTCAAAAGTACTCTTTTGTGGTCTGCAAGGCAGCCTGCGGCAGTCCAGGTTTTCTTACTGTATTCGCTCATGGGTTGCTCCGACTCGTGGACCTCGTAACAAGGCCGCGACGCGACTAAACAGTTCCATAACCCAACTATCTTGCTCTGTCTTTCATTTTTGAACAGATGCGTTTTGACAAGAGGTTTTTTGATGTAAGTATGAGTAATTATTGTGTTATATGCCGAGTTTGGGAGGGCCTGACGGGCGTTAAATAAGCTGGCTACTCGCGCAGTCGCTACCATTTTTGCGGGGGAGACGTTTTAGCATGCCCGATGAGATACCACGAGTTTTGGAATAAGGGCTGGTTACTATCTTGGGGGCACACACAAAAAACCACCATAATAGCGATCAAATACACTAAAAAACGCGCCGGAAAATTGTTTCAACATCGGAGAACTTAGTTGGCCGAAAGCGTTCGAACAAACCCAACCTGGCGTACTAGGGTTGTCACATTCTGAATCACGAACACAGCTTTTGGAACAATAGCCTTCAGTGAGGCTAGCACTGCGCTCGGCAACACTGAGGCATGGGCCACTACTACACTCAGAAGTACCGAGAAACTGCACGGTACTCGTTCGAACACAAGGCGATCCGAGCGCTAAACTTCCAGTCGACAATCTGCTCCAGCCCCCAGTAGAGGTGTCAGTTACGGCGGAGAAACACCCGCGCACCGCATCATAATATGATCGACTACCCACATCCGGAAAGCGCACAGGCGTGGCTTGCCCGTTGGTCAAACCATAAATGTGATTCGCCAATAGGCACAACTTACCCGATGGACAATCACTATGATTCACGCACATCCTGGAGCAAAGTGGTTGTGCATTCGCCTGCCCCAGAGCATCCCGTCGAAAAAAGTATTCAAGAAAATCGCACACGCCTGAGGAGCATACAGCCTGAGAAAACTGAGGATTCATCGGGTCACTATTGTCTATACAGGGCTCGCCTTCAGCTCGGAGGCCCGTAGAAGGATAGCACGCCGAGGTCAGGCGATTTTCGTCTACGCCACCCGTATCCATTGGATTAAAGAGCGCGTTTAGGCAATCCTCGTTCACACCACAGTCTGTTTTCCGCTGACAAATTTTTCGGCACG
>JAYZDF010000123.1:0-17201 GCA_036337945.1 Myxococcota bacterium | reverse complement strand
GTACCCGCCGACCTTTACTTTTGTGAATTGTGAGGCGGTTGATTGCGCACTCTGAAGTTCGTCGGGAGGAGTCGCTTTTTTTCTCCATTCTGAAGGTTGTCCTTCTTCAGGAATATTTACTCGTGTACCAGTATCCGCTTTCCCTTCGGGAGTGGGTGCGACATTCAAGGTGCCTGAATTTTCTGGAAAGCGGATTCCTTCACCTGTCGCTGAGCTCGTTTTACTGAGTGGGTTCGCCTGTGACTCTTGAGTCGACACGATTCCCGTAAAGAAAGCGAAAATGGTGAGGTACAACGTTGGTCGAATAAATGATTTCATGATGGTTTCCTGAGCTTAGTTCAGTTTGCAGCAAAAGGTAATGGTTCGTCTAAAGCAGCACTAGGTGGTGAAAAATTAAGGATAGCGGAAAGTGTAGGCACAATTCGTGTGACATCGACACTTTCATAGTTGGTTTGCGCAGCGACTTTAGGTCCCGCGATAATGATGGGTACATGCGTATCGTAGACATATGGAGAACCGTGACCAGTACCAGTTGACCAGTTACCAGGATCAATCCAATCGTGAGGATGGTTCCTTATCAATATGTCGGAACGTCGGCCAGGATAGACCATTCGTTCATACATCACTCGAAAAGGCGCTTTCATTTGCGAAATTTTGCTGGTGGCGAATGCTTCAGCGATTGAAGGATGTCGCCGTAGAGCTTTAACCGCCTCATCAATAATAAAACCTTTACTTTTCGTCATTTCCCCATGCGAGAGAACAACAAATGGCGGGTCGATGGTCGTCACCGTTGTGGGTTGGCCTCGCTTTTTCGCGTAAGGCTTTAGAGCTGCATTGACTTCCGCCTTTAATTTTTCGGTGTCTACGCGCCGAGCACTTATCCCTCGGCGTTGGTTCTCCTCCGGTGTAGCGACTACACCGTGGTCTGCGCTAAGAGCCCATAATACCGCGTCCCGACCGTATCGTGCCTCCACGAAATCAATCAGGCCTTGTATCTCATTGTCGATCCGAAAAATGGTGTCCAAAGCCTCGTGGGAGCGTGGACCATACCAGTGACCAATAAAATCTAATGTGGAAACACCAACCATGAGAAAGTCGACATGCTCACTTTGTCCGAGTTTTTCAGTCTCGATCGCGGCTTTTGCCAAAGCGAACATCGATTCAAGCGCATGAGGTGTGCCACGATATGAGCCAAGCCACTTTTCATCTCCTGGTTTTAGTCCTTGTCCGTATGTTTTTGGGAATGTTCTTCCTAATCCCTGGACGTCATATTCATAGTGGCGGTCATCTTTGCCCGTAATGGCTTCGTAATCGAGGTCCTTTCGAAAATACTCCCATTTGTTACCAAACGTCATAGCCGCATTGCGAGATTGGTTAATTTGGTTGACCCACTTTGGAGATGACTTCTGATTGTACCAAGCTCCACTGACGAATCGACCAGATGATCTGTCATACCAAACGGAAGCCGTTGGTGATTCGGCCGAGGTAATGACCGCGACTCGAGGCTTTAAAGATATTGTCACGGATTTACTCTTCCCATCGCTCAGGATATTGAGCTGGTCCGCAAAACTCGGAGCCATGCGCAATCTTGGGCTATGTTTGAACCGATCATCTTGGGTACACGGAGTCTTCGCTCCGGTTTTTTCATCAAACCATTTATTATTTACAACTCCATGCACGTGCGGCCACGTTCCTGTGACAATTGTGGCGTGTCCCGGACAAGTGGCTGTATTTGCGTAGCGATGTACACCATAAGGAAACACTGCGCCTCGCCTCATGAGTGTTTTTAGGCCGCCTTTCAAGTATGGCCGAACACGATCAAGGTATGTCGCCCCGAACTGATCAATCATGATCATGATGACCAGCTTTGATGGGTGCCTTTCTGCGGCTTGAACCGTCGCTGATCCCCATCCAAAGAACGTACTGATTACCGCTAGGGAAATGAAATAACGATAGCTTTGATAAGACACTGTTGCGATCTAATGCCAGCCCAGACCCCAGCGCAAGTCAGCAAAGCGCTACTTTTTATAAGGGTTTATATGTAAATAAAACTGGCTTTGTTGCATGATAGCGATCACATGCGCCCGTTTCTGGCTTTGGAAGGTAAGTTACTTGACGACACTTGCGCATACGCGCATGTAGATAGGCGCAGTAGGGTTATGACAACGAAAAGAATCTATCGCCAGAAATTTGGCGTTTTGATTGCGGATATTCTGGCATTTTTGACGGCATTCGCAGGCGCAGTGCATCTTCGCTTTAATATTGAATTGGGATTATTTAACCCCGGGCTACCCCCGTGGTCAGAGTTATTCAATGCTCTGCCGGTCGTCCTGGGTATTTGGCTGATTACCCTTCGTGCCTGCGGTCTATACGCCATTGATCGTTTGGGCGTATTTCGAGAAACGGCAAAACTCTTTCAGGCCACACTCATCATGTTGGGTGTCATGCTTTCCGTTGGATTTTTCTACCGCGGCTTTAGCTATAGCCGTGGTGTTGTCATATTATTCGTGCCTCTGCTGGTCGGCCTCACTGCATTTTTGCGAATTGGTTTCCGCTGGCTCCGTGCTCGTTTACTCGAGGTCGACGGCGAGCAAAGCCGGGTTCTACTGATTGGTGCAACACCGTTAGCCAAACATCTCATTGAAACTTCAGGCGGTGGTGCAAGCCGCATTTGTGTCGTGGGCGTTCTTGATAACGACCAAGAAATCGGAACACCGGTTACAGATAAGGTTTCCGTTGTAGGTACTCACAAGAACCTCACAGCGTGCGCTCAAAAGCATGAGGCAGATGGTGTCATCGTGACGACGTCTAAATTGAACGAATCCGCTCAGCTCGAATTACTCGACACTTGTTTGGGTCAAGGCCTTCAATGGCAGATTGTTCCTAACGTCTATGACCTCATGCTGGACCGTGTTGCCTTTGAGGTTGTTGGCGGGGTGCCGGTTTTGGGCTTACGCCAACCGAACATTCGTGGAGTCAATCGTATGATCAAGCGCATCTTCGATATGAGCGCTGCGAGCATGATGATCTTGGTTTTATCGCCGTTGATGTTTTTGGTTGCGACCTTGATCAAACTGTCGTCGAAGGGACCCGTTTTTTACACCCAGGATCGAGTGGGTGAGGGTGGTAAGACATTCAAGTTCATTAAGTTTCGTTCGATGCACGTAAACAATGACGATAGTATCCATCGTGAATATGCTCGACAGTGGATTGAGCAGGGAAAAGCGGCTCACGACGATGAAGGTGACAAAGTCTACAAAATCAAAAAAGACCCGCGACTTATTCCTATCGGAGGATTCATTCGGAAATACTCGGTAGACGAACTTCCACAGCTCTTCAATGTTTTGCGAGGGGATATGTCCTTGATTGGGCCAAGGCCGCCCATTCCGTACGAAGTTGAAGTATATCGTGAGTGGCATAGGAGACGTTTGGATGGACCTCAAGGGATTACTGGTCTATGGCAGGTGTCTGGAAGAAACCGATTGAGCTTCGATGAAATGGTTAAACTTGATATCGAGTATATTGAGAATTGGTCTTTCGCTCTCGATCTAAAGATCCTCTGGAGGACAATTGGCGCTGTATTGTGGCAACACAGTGCCTACTAAGGACAAATATTAGTCATGCCAAATATTGGACTGATTGGTTGCGGTTATTGGGGCCCCAACCTACTAAGAAATCTAAATTCGCTTGAAGATGTGAATGTCGTCGCTGTGGCAGACCGTTCCGACGAACGTCGAGAGTTTGTTACGACCACTTATCCACATATCAAAGCAATAACTGAGGGTCAGGACGTTATTTCTAACCCCGATATCGATGCCGTGTTTATCGCGACGCCCGCTGCAACTCACGCCGACGTCGCCAAAGCAGCACTCGAAGCTGGCAAAGATGTGTTCGTTGAAAAGCCCTTGGCGCTTCACACGGATGAAGCGATCGCCTTAACTCGTTTGGCCAAGTCCAAAGATCGCATTCTTATGGTCGGGCATTCGTTTTTGTATAACGCAGCGGTCAATGACATTAAGCAAAGAGTTGATAGCGGCCAGCTCGGAAATATTTATTACATGTACAGCCAGAGACTAAATCTGGGTATTGTGCGCTCAGACGTCGATGCTGCGTGGAATCTGGCACCTCACGATGTTTCGATTGGCTGCTACCTTCTTGGCACGAAACCCGTCCAGGTCACAGCCAAAGGCATTCGAGCCCTTCAGCCCGGTCCCAATGGACTGGATGATGTGGTCTTTATGTCTGTCACTTTTGAAAACAACGTGGTGATGCACGTCCATGTTTCATGGCTAGACCCCCAAAAGGTTCGCCGAATGACTGTCGTGGGTGACAAACAAATGATCGTTTATGACGATGTCTCTCAAGATAAAATTCGGATTTACGACAAGGGAATTATAAAAGGTGACCCGGTTCCTATGGAGCAGCCCGCCGATTTCGCTCGGTTCAAAATGATTACCCGGGCCGGCGACCTTCACGTTCCCAATATCAAGGTTCCTGAACCCCTAAATGTTCAATGCAAACACTTTGTAGATTGCGTAGTAAATCGTAAGACGCCCAAATCTGATGGTTACAATGGCATCATGGTTACCGCAGTCTTAGAGGCTGCACAGCGTTCCGCTCAAGAGGCGGGTACTCCCATTGATATAGAGATTCCAAATGAGTGATTTAGAGAAAATACCCCTTGTTGATCTGGTTGGTCAGTATCAACGCTATAAAGAAGAACTTGATACTGCGATTCACAAGATCCTAGATACGGGCGCCTTTATCGGCGGCAAGACCGTGAAAGATTTTGAAGCAGCCTTCGCCCAATTTTGTGGAACGAAGTATTCCGTAGGCGTCGGTAACGGAACTGACGCGCTGTATCTCATCTTTAGAGCTCTCGGGCTTGGCCAAGGCGATGAAGTTATTGTTCCCGCCAATACGTTTATTGCCAGTGCTGAAGCGATAGGCATGACAGGTGCGACCCCCGTATTTGCGGATGTAGATCCAGATACCGCTCTTATAGACGCTAAGTGCGCGGCTGCTGCCGTCACCGACCGAACCAAAGCTATACTTCCAGTTCACCTGTATGGCCAATTGGTTCCGATGGAACCCATTTTGGAATTAGCGCGTAAGCACAACCTCCATGTGATTGAAGATTCAGCTCAAGCACATGGCGCCGAGCGAAATGGAACTCGCGCGGGTGCTCATGGTATTGCATCTGGTTTTAGCTTTTATCCGGGCAAGAATCTTGGTGCTTACGGCGACGGTGGCGCGGTTACTACAAATGATCCAGCACTTGAAGACAAAGTCCGAAGAATCGCTAATCACGGACGCGCCGAAAAATATATGCACGATATGGAAGGTGTAAATTCTCGTCTCGACGGAATTCAAGCCGCTGTACTCGGGACAAAACTCCGACATTTTGAGCAAGCGACAGAAGAGCGTCGTGTTGCCGCGGCTCGCTATCAAGAAATGCTTGATGGAGTCACTGGACTCAAGCGACCAACAATTATTTCCCGACAAGCTCACGTCTTTCATCTCTATGTTGTCGAAGTGGATGACCGTGAAGCCCTGAGCAGTTTCTTGAAAGAGAGAAATATCTTCTCCGGCGTTCACTATCCTGTTCCACTGCATCTGCAGCCCGCCTATTCACATTTAGAAAAAGGCGAAGGCGATTTTCCTCATTCAGAGCGAATGGCTTCGCGCATTCTATCTTTGCCCTTATTTCCCGAGATCACCGAAGCTCAACAAGAGCGAGTCGTGAGCGGTGTTAAGGAATTTCTCGGAGCGGGATCTTGAAAGTAGCAGTTGTTGGTCTTGGATACTGGGGGCCTAACCTGGTCCGCAATTTAGTTGGGCTCCTCGGCCCAACTTCTGTGACCGTCTGCGATCGAGACAAATCAAGAATAGATAAGCTGCTGGAAACTTACCCGAACGTCAATCACACCACGGAACTAAACGATGTTCTCAATAGCTCCGAAATTGACGGTGTAGTGCTGGCGACCCCAATCTCAACCCATGGTTCACTTGGATGTGCGATTTTGGAGTCAGGAAAGCATCTTTTTGTGGAAAAACCGTTAGCGGAATCAGTTGCAGCCGCTGAAGAACTCATCGCGACCGCCAAGAAGAAGGGCTTGGTCCTTATGGTCGGCCACACTTTCGAATACTCACCCCCGGTGACGAAGATTAAGGAGGTTTTTGACAGCGGCGATTTGGGTAAAATCTTCTTCATTTCAAGTACGAGAGTAAACCTAGGACTGCACCAGCGAGACGCCTCGGTCATTTGGGACCTAGCGCCGCACGACCTTTCTATTTTAAATTATTGGTTAGGTGAAGGCCCTTCTCGGGTAACTACAGTGGGCCGAGATTGCGTCAACTCAGGACAGCCCGACGTCGCTTTCATTAGTCTTCAGTATCCAAGTGGTGTCGTGGCGACGATTGAAGTCGCCTGGCTTGCACCATCCAAATTGCGACGCACAGCCATCGTGGGTGAGAATAAAATGGTCGTCTATGATGACACCGAAAATATTGAAAAGGTGAAGGTCTACGATCAAGGCGTGCAGATCAATGATCCACAAACTTTTGGTGAGTACCAGCTTACCTATCGAACTGGAAACATTGTTTCACCACGCCTAAAAAATGTAGAGCCTCTTCGTGAAGAAATGAGTCACTTCGTGGACTGCATGCGAACGGGTGCGACGCCAAAGACCGACGGTCAAAGCGGCCTTCGTGTTGTCCGTGCTTTAGAGGCCGCCCAACAATCTCTTGTGACGGGTAGTCCGGTCGACATCCAGAACTAGATAACGCTACAATTTACCCATGCCAACGATTGCAGCGCTCGCGTTGATAATGATTGTTGCTAGCTTTGTAACACTCGGAGTTGCTCTAAGGGCCCCAGCCCCATTTGTAGACGTATCTCTGCTGGTCAAAAGTGATGTCGTTGACCCAGTTCAATTAGAAAAACATGTTGTCACGATTTCTGAACAACTGGGCCCTCGTGATTTTTCTAATCTTGAAGGTTTGAAAGAAGTTGCGAACTATATTTTTACGGAGTTCGATCTAGCGGGAGGTGGCCCGGAGTATCAAGATTATCTGGTGGGTTCGACAACCTACCAAAACATTATCGCTCGTTTCGGACCCCAAACGGAAGAAAGAATAGTCATTGGCGCTCACTACGATAGTGCAGGGGCGCTTCCCGGCGCGGATGATAATGCAAGCGGTGTTGCCGGTGTTATCGAATTGGCAAAACTATTTCGAGACTATCCACCGAACATTGGAGTTGAGCTTGTAGCCTACTGCTTAGAGGAGCCTCCATACTTTCGAACCCCGTCTATGGGTAGTGCTGTGCATGCAAAATCACTCAGAGACGAAGGAGTAAAAGTCCGAGCAATGTACTCTCTTGAAATGCTCGGCTTTTACAGTGATGAACCAAACTCACAGCGGTACCCGTCACGACTTTTGAATTTTTTCTATCCGTCCGTAGGAAACTTCATGACGGTGGTTGGTACTTTTGGCCAAGAAAATTTAGTGGGCCGAGTAGCGAAGGCGATGCAGTCAGGAACCTCTCTTCCTATCTACGCGATTCGTGCTCCAAAGTTTTTAGTTGGCATCGACTTCTCTGATCACATGAATTACTGGAACAATGACTATCCAGCGGTCATGATCACTGATACTTCTTTTTATCGTAACGCTAATTATCACACCGAATATGATACAGCTGATACTCTCGATTATGAGCGCATGGCCCAGACCATTACTGCTGTCTGGAATTCAGTGACTTATCTTTCAAACGGGTAGAGCAACATATAACGTTTAACTGTCGGATGATAGGCGCCGTCTCGGACGCAACGAGCTTTGAGATGTCCCACCAGCGGCTAAGGCGAAATTACCAATATCTTTTGGCCGACCGATAACCACAACAACATCGCCTTGTGAGATGATTGTATTTTTATCGATTGATGTAACCAGGTGCCCATTCGATTTTCGAATTCCTATAATCATGACCGAATGTTTACTCGGTAATTGTATTTCTTCGAGAGGGCCGTGAAACTGCACCGCATTACCAAGTGTTACGTCCTCAATCGCGAAGTCGCCAAAGCTTCGACCAATTGCCAGATCTACAAAGTTCGCGGCATGCGGTCTAATGAGTCCCTGAGCCATCCGGGTACCGCTAATTCCAAAAGGGTTGATCACTTCATCAGCACCGGCTCGAATCGCTTTTTCTGCCGCGCCATCTTCGTCGACTCGAGTCAAAATATGAAGATTTGGATTGAGCTGCCGAGCTGAAAGGGTCACGTATACATTGGTTGCACTGGAACGGGTAGCGATTGCGATGCCGCGGGCTCTCTCAATACCTGCTTCGACTAACACCTCATCTTGAGTAGCATCTCCATTGATTTGAACGGTGAGGTCTTTGCTGAGAGCAAGACGGTCTTCGTCGATGTCTATACCTACGACCTGAGATCCAGCAGCGACAAGATCTTGGACAACTTCTCTGCCCAGTCTCCCAAGCCCAATAACAATAATCTGGTCTTCCATTGTTTTCATTTTTTGCCTCCGCAGACGCTCTTTGAGGTCAAAAATTAGTCCCCCATCCATAATGTATTGAGCCACTTTACTCACGGTATAGGCGACGATGCCTACGCCAACGATGATCAGAACCATTGTAAACAATCGTCCGGCATCAGAAAGCGGGTGTGGCTCACCGAAACCGATTGTGGTCAGAGTGATGACCACCATCCACAAAGAGTCTATCCATGACCAATCTTCGAGGAACCGATAAACAACGGTCCCTGATAGAAGGACAAGTAAGAGGCTAATGATCGCCCATCTGAGTTCCCAAAACAGCAATTGCGCACATGCTAATGAATACTGAGCGCGAAGAAAAGATCAGCCACGCCAGATGTTGCGTACGTTTTCATTAGATTTGCGTAAGATTTCATTGACCATCTGCATCAGCATTGAGCGAAGCTCCGTAATACGCTTAAGCTCCATCATCAAAATCTCTTTTGATTTTGGCGCTTCAGGATTTGCTGAACCTTGAAGTTCATTTTCCGCCTCAAGCTGCGCTTGGACGGCTTCTTCTTTCGTTGGCTTGCCTGCGGCCTTATTCTGCGCCGCAGCAGCGGCACCTTTCGCCGGTTTCCCGCCTGGAGCAGGCGTCTGCGGTTCACCAGCGATATTACCGTCAGCCGTACTTGTTTGGGCTTTCGGCGCTGCCCCTGCCGTGTTGGCAGCACTCGCAGATGCTGCAGCTGATTTTGTTTCTGTCGCTGCTTTGGGTTTCGACCCGCTCATTGTCGATGCCGCAGCTTTCGCCGTTTCAGTTTGTGTATCGCTACTCGCGGCCTGCTCGGATTTTGCATCAGGGGTTTGACCCAGTTTTTGCGCCGCTCGTTGGTTTACACGCATTTGTTTTGCCTGTTGCTTGGCCGCATCCTTTGCTTCGAGATCGGTGATCTCTCGCATCTTTCTCATACGATCATCATCCTGACCCGCTGCCATGACCATCAAGAAATACATGATTTTATCTTCCATTGATAAGGAGGGATCATTCAGAATCATCGCGCACTGAAGACAGCGCATATTCGTGCTGTATTGTTGCTCCGCTGAGCCGTAGACCGCACCCGGAGCACCACCGCCCATCGGCATCGCTGGTCCGCCGCCGTAAGGAGGTAAGCCCCCACCTGGTATTCCGCTGACTGGAGTTCCGCCAAACGGAGGCACGCCTCCTCCTGCGCCACCAGGCATCATTCCACCGGCACCCATTGCTTGGTTGAGGTGCTGCATATACGCTTCGGGGCCGGCACCCGCACAAAGCGCTACCTGTTGAAGACTGTACTGCTTGAAGGCCTCAGGAAGAGGGGAGTCCTTCGGCAAAGTCTTGAGGACTTCTTCCATATGCTTGGAATGGGCACCCGACTTATCGCCGACTTTTCGTTCCACCCATTTGATTCCTCGAAGTGCGATATCCGCGTCGTCTTTCGCTCCGTTCATGACCTGGGCGAATGCACCTTCGACGTCTTTGACTACGTGAGATTGCAGTGGATCTTTGGGGTCGATACCCATCGCTTCTAGCTGCGCATGGGCCGCTTCTTTTGCTGCGTTGGCATTGCGTTTGCTGCTTGTACTGTTGGTTTTCTTGGTTGATTCCGTCGCGCTAGGTCCACTTCCAAGCGACGATTTTGACGATGACTTGGATGCACCTGTCGAAGTAAAGTCGGTGAGGACATCTTGTAGTGCACGAACCTCAGACCGATCGAGTGTGGCACCTGTTTTAGATTCAGCGAGATTGTATAAATGGCCAGCTGCCATTAAAGATACGCCGTCACGAGCTTCGGGCGTGTCTTCAACCTTTCCTTTATCGGTGGGCATTTTCTTCCCGGTGATTTGACGTTGGGCACTTTTAACAATCTGCCAGCCCTTGTCTGTTTCGGTCTTGGCAGTGCTTTGGCCCTCTTTGAGAGCCTTATCGAGGAATGGAGCAAATTCCTTTTGCTGGTCCGGCGTAAGCCCTGCTCGATCCATAATTTGATGAACTTTTGCAGAGGTTTGCGCGCGAAGAACCGAAGCATCCGGGTCACGAATCGCCTCGTTATGCATGACAGCATCAGGCGTGGCTGACGCATCTAGTTTCTGTGCGTCCTCTACCGAGCGTGCATTCTTAGCCAGACCAAGTCCTGCCGTTTGCGAGATGGAAGCTTCAGCCACTCCACCGGTCGCGGTGCTTGAACCGAGATTAGTGACGGAACCAATTTGTCCGACAGGCTGCTCACGAAGATGACTCTCCTTAAGCCGTTTCGAAAATCTGCTCCAGTTTTTTGCATTACCCAGGTCAGCACCTTGGGCGCCGGAAAGCGCTTTTTGTACGTCAGGACCAAAGGACTTGGCGTCGATACCAATTTCCTTCATCAGGTCTGAAACCGGCCCTTGGCTTAGGCTGCCGGTCAGCTGGAAACTACCGTCCTTGTTGGCCTTCGTAAAAAGTTTGCTGTCTGCGGGTACTCGAATACTTTCGTTCGGCTGGGTCCGGGCTTCAAAAGATTTTCCAACACTGCGCGCGATTGAACGTTGAACGAGTTTTGCGGTCGGTCCGGCTTTGAGGTTTGCTAAGTTTTTGTCATTGTCAGTGAGGGTCTGCTTGAGGGTTCCGGCTGCTTCGGGTGGCAGCTGATTGATGTCACTCAGTCCGAGCTGTTTGAGTACATCATTTTGCTTATCTAGCCGGAGCTGCTCTTGCGCAGAGACTGGTTTTGAGCGACCTGCGCCACCTTGTTGACCTATTCGATTGATATTGGGACCCGGCATGACAAGGAGGAGTATAGGATCCCCGGGGCCTTCGGAGAAAGGACTAATGTCACACTATGCACGAATAGACCCACATTTCCGGAAAAAACCGTTGAATTTGATTAGTGTAAACCCTCTTTTTATGAGTCGAGGTTCCCGGAGCTCAACATTCGCATTTTAAGAAGCTCTAAGAGCTCTGCCACCGGCTGACTGATATTTCGGGTGCTCTCCATAGATTTGTTCGCATGGAGGACCATAGGGATCAGTGTCTTTTCGATCGCATCGGTATGTTTTTGTAACAGCTCGTCCAGGCCGTCGGAGGTTTCGGTTGTGACCTGTACCTGAAGTTCCGGCTTCGCTACTGCCTGCAGCGCACGTCCAAGTTTTTCTAAGTGAGGTTCTAATTGACTCCATTGCTCGCCATTTTCTTTTTCGACAGCCATCGCGAGGACGTCTCGAATACCATCGAGGTGAGCATCCAAACCACTAAGGCTTCCCACCAGTCGCGCAACCGGATCATCGCTCCCTCCGCCCATGCGTTTAATTCGCGAATAATCTTTCTTGATCTGTTCCCAGCGAGCCGTTTGCTCCTCTGACAACCGCCCTCTCATTTCTGCCAGCTTCAGTAGGTTTTGCTCGGCTCCGCTCGTAAGGGTCTGTGATTCACCCGTGTAATGATCGTCGATCAATGCCTCAAGCTCATCATCGTTCATCGCTGATACGACCTTTTCAGCAAGTTTTGCCATATTACGGTATGAGCCTTGAAGTTTAAACGGAGGCTCCGTTCGGTATTCTTCAGATTGAGAAGCTGATTCTATATACTGCAGGTTAACTTTCAACAATACATCCTGACAGACGAGTAACTTGGAGAAAACCGAAACAATCTCGGACAGCTCCGCTGCCGAATATCCGTGGCTGAGTTCAGAACTCGGGATCTCTTCTCCTTTAGCCATCCGAATGAGTTTATAAATGTCTTGCTGGTCTCGGGTAGCGAGTGGCGCGAGAACCGAATTCGAGGTGAGTGCGTTTTCGACATAACTAAGCGCAAAGGCCTCTTCTTTTCCATCGAGAATATCACCCAGATTATAGGTGTCTGCTCGGTTTGCGAGCATGTCAGGAATTTGAAATTTTTCCCCGGTCTCCGTATATGGATTACCGGCCATGACTACGCAGAACTTCTTGCCTCGCAGATCGTAAGTGCTCGTCTTACCGTTCCAAACGCCCTCAATTCGTCTCTGGGCATCACACAAGGAAATAAACTTCTGAAGAAATTCTGGGTTCGTGTGCTGGATATCATCCAAATACAGCATGACGTTATTGCCCATTTCTAAAGCGAGATTTACTTTTTCGACTTCCTGTCGCGCGGTCGCGTTAGGCGCCTCACTTGGATCTAAGGAAATCACACTATGTCCGAGTGAGGGTCCGTTGACCTTCATAAAGATCATGCCGAGACTGTTCGCGAGATACTCCATCAGCGTCGTCTTACCGTAACCTGGCGGAGAAATGAGTAAGAGCAGACCCATGAGATCTGTCCGCTTGCTGTCGCCGAGTGCGCCCAATTGTTTCGCGAGATTGTCACCAATAATCGGCAAGTACACATCGTTGATCAGTTTATTTCTGACAAAGCTGGTTAAGACTCGCGGCATGTACTCTTCAATTCGCAAGCGTTCTCTTTCAGAAACAACTTTTTCATGCCGAATTTTTCGATATTCTAAAAATCGCGGCACTCGTTCAAAGCAGAAGCTCTTGAGTCTTCCATAGAATTCATCGAGTCGCAGATCTAAGGCTTGATCGACCACCCGTGGATGATTCCCAAGTAAGCCTTTGACCGATGAGTGCGTGATTGCGCTTGAAATATCTCGTACCAACTCGTGCTCTGTAAGAATGAGCACGGTGGTTTCGAGAATGCTCCCAGAAAAGCGGTCTTGCTGCTCTGGGTAGTTTTCCAAAAATGCTTGCAGCCATGCACGGACCAATTGATATTGATCGACCAGCTGGCCTTCCATTCCTTGCAGATCGTGTTCGAAATCTAGTCGTTTTCCTTCGAGTTGTAGATGCTCGAAAAGGACGTCCCGCAAAGCGACCGCATCGGCGCTGGTCGTCCACTCTTGCGGTTCCTTGAGGAGTTCCTCAAGTAAGTACATCCCTGCAAGTTCTATTTTTTCCGCGTCAAAATCGAAGTCATGCTGCGCCAGAAACTCAGTCATCCACGCCGAAAGCTCCATCGCCATATCATTTTCAGAGCGGGACGAAGAGAACGCTGCTCGGATTCGACCAAGGCCGATGACCCGGCGGCGCATCCTTTTCTTTTGTTCCTCATCGGCATCTTTAGCCCAACATAGACAAGCTATGGCTCGAACGTCCGGGCTAAAGCGGAGTAGCCCAGCGTTCGCCTGTAAAGAGAGAACCTGACTTAAAATCAGCGCGGCGTCCGAATCGTGAAGTCCTCGTTCGTAGCCTTCGTCGTAACGATCAGCTGCATATTTCTTTACCAGTTCTAGAAGTCCCGATTCACTTGTTGCCTCGCTTCTCAATCGATCAATTGATAATCCCCCTTTGCGAGCCTCGGCATCAAAGAGAATACTCGCAGCGAGATATTCCGAGCGGTAGACCTCTTTTGATTCGGACGCGAGACTTTGACTCCAAAACTCTTTGGTTTGATTGAAATCTTCGTCGTCAATCGCCTCGTAGAAGTCCGTTCCTGTCAAATGAATCGCCATTCCTTCTTCGTATGGAACAATCGATAAATCGAGAGGCTGGGTATTCACACTAAACTTGTGCCGGCCAAATTTGATGACCGACGCGCCTTCTTCGTAAAGCTCTGTCCGATCGCGCAAACCGCGCAAGGCGTCCTGTTTTGAGGCCTTGAGTTTGGCCAGGATCTCATCTGCCTTTACGGAATCACCCAGCTCGCCAAGCTGCTCTGAAAGTTCTCGTAGCTTCATGACCATTGGATCAGATGCAAAGAAAGCATTCAGATCGTCGACCTCTTTGAAGCCCTGAGATCTACGTTTTACGCCAGAAACAATTCTTTCTGCCGCCTTAGTAATATTTTGGGCTCGTCTTTGACGCTCCTCTAGAAGGCTTTGCTTTTTCGAGGAAAAGCCGTCGAAGACTTCCTCACGCTTGAGCGCCAGCTCTGTAATGAACTCATCGAACTCCGAAAAACGACTCTCTAACTCTTCGAGTTGCACCATGATGCGAGAGAGTTGTTCGTCACATTTTTCTGGCGTATCGGCCAAGGCAATCGCGCTCGATACGTTTTGACCAAACAATTGAAACTGAGCGGCAAAATCTGCGACGCCTTCTTGCCGAAGAAGCGTCTTTCGTTTGCCTTCTAGGCTGGCCCGTACCCGGTTTAGCTGACCAAAAACCTCAGAGATATTCTCGACAATTCGGGTTCGAGCGGCCGGGTCCTCGACTTTCAGGTCACCAATCACTTCACTGAGAACCGTGAGTCCCTCTCCGGTGACTTCGATTTTCTCGCTAAGTTCATTGACTTCGTTGACCTTTGTGGCCGCTTCAATGTGCTCTAAATGAGCTGCAAGTTCGTCCGTAAGCGGCTTAAGCGCCGCATCGTCCAAAAGAAATTGAACGGCGCCCTTGCTGACTTCTTCGAATTTTTCTTTTGCCTGCTCCTCAAGGTTCCCTAAGTCTTCAAGATTGATATAGCGAACGTCTTTGAGCGTAATGATGTGCCCACGGTGCCGCCTAAGCTTGGACATGACTTCTAGGTAGTCACCAATTTTCGTCCAGTCATCGGGATGAATTTGCTTCAGCAGTTCTTCGTGGGAGTTCGTGGTTTCCTCAAGAAATGCCGCTGCTTGTTTCTTAAACTGTTGAACCTTCTCGAACTCGTCGATGATGAGCTCTGCGGTTTTTTGAATGCTCGCGAGCTCTTCGTTCAGGTTTCCGAGTTCCGCCTCTCCGATCCAATAATAATTGTCGTTGAGACGCGTGGACGACTTAATGAGGTCTTCAAATACCTGCCTGTTCGGTTCAGCATTTTGAATCAGTCTGCAAACAGAAAAGGCATCCGAAATACCGCGAACCAAATCTGCGTTACCGATTCTCCCTAGTAAGCTTCCGTCGGTCGGCTCGTTGGCAGCGAATTCATCCGAGACAAAAGCGGTATTCCAAAGTTGTACAGGATGAATTCGGGTCGCTTCATCGCCAGCTTGCCGAAAAACGATCATCGTCCCGTTATCAAAAATGGAATATCCGTGACACGGGATTGGATTAGAGACTTCTTTACGAATCAAGTTGTAAGGAAGCAAAACGCTGCTTCCTTCTTCGTGACGATAAAAGACAAACAACACATCTTCGCCATTGGGCGACATGATTGAACGCTTGAAAATTAAGTCATCCGTTTCATCACTAAAGATTTTGAGCTCACCGCTTTGTAGATAATAGCCGCCTGGGAAAATGATGCCGTGGTCTTCGGGCAGTTGAACACAGGCCTGACCAATCGCATCAATGCGGCGGACCGTTTCGGTATTCTCGTTATATACAAGATAGCGATAGTCGAGCTCATTGTATGGCTTAACTTTGATTAAGATCAGTCGACCTAATCGAGCGTAGGCAAATTCGGCATCATCAAGGGCCTGATTCTTGTCCTCTACGGGCTCGTTGTAGATGCCCAAACCAGATTTGGTATTGTTCTCGATTTTGACGGTGAGATCACCGCCCACCGTTTCAACGAAGACCGTATCCTCGATGTTTACGTGAGGATGAAGCCCGGAGACTTGGTCGTCTCGGGTGAGGACCTTCCACTCGAAGTCATGACTTGGCGGAAACACGTTGTCTCGCTCGCCACGGTTATCGATATATGTTGCATTCCCGTTGACGTCGATGCTCCACCGAAAAACCTTCAGGTCATCCATCGACGTACCGACCTGGAAAACCGCCAGGAGTTTTCCAGAAACGATGCGTAGCTGAATCAGGTTCGCATCTTTGTAGTACTTATAAAGCTCTTCAAACTCACGAACGAATCGTTCGTCGCTGAGAAATCCGCCGACACTTGCATCGTCGACAGCACCTAGATTCCAGCTGCCATCCTCGTTTTGTACACAGTCATGAAGGCAAAAAACATCATTGACCTTCGTCTCCGTCCGCAAACCGATTTGCACATTGTACCCAAACAAGAGTTTCCCACCGACAGTGATGATGTCCCGTGGAATGCAGTTATTCTCGGTCCGAATTCTCTCGTTTCCGATCACCGTGAGCTCGGTTCCACCAAAAGCCTCTTTTCGCTGTTCGTTTAGCGATGTGACTTTGGTAGACAGCGACTGACCCTGTTCGGTCAGCCGCCGTTTGATGACCTCATAGTTCCCGGCTTCGACCGCGGAGTCTTGATTAGTCTCCGCGGAATCGATGTTCTCTGGTTCGGACATTGATTAGCCTATGCTCTTGTCGTCCAGTCCAAGTTTCTTCGCCGCATTCAGTAGTTCGCCAAGTTTTTCTTGGGTTGCGGTATCCGAGCTCGACATCAGCTTCGTGAGAACGCTGGCAACGCTCAGGTTCGCCACATCTCCGGACGAGAGAGCCGGGCGACTCAGCACATCTTTCAAGTCCGCAGCTAGGTCCTTGTTTCCGGTTACGTAGTCACCAGCCACCGCTTGGATCGTTTTGCTGCTATCGAGCGCACCGTCCATCGCATGACCGAGGCTGATGGCCTTGACGAATTGGTTGAAGAATTCGCCTTCACCGCCCACAATCTTGATATCCGCTTGCTTGAAGGCCTGGGCCAGGACATCGGCTTGTGCACGGGCGATATCCTTCTTCGCGTCGATCGCGGCCAAATCTACATCCTTACGAGTTTCAAGCTGGAGTCTGAATTCTTCGTGCTCTTTTGCTCGTCCTTCTAATGCATTCATCGCCTGGGCTTTTTCGGTCAAACCTGCGGCCTCTGCCAACATCCGGTCACGAATAGC
>JAYZDF010000122.1:0-34106 GCA_036337945.1 Myxococcota bacterium | reverse complement strand
AAAAGAAAATCCATCGCATACTTCTTCGTAATCACAATCGCCCTTTGAAGCGCGACAAATTTCTCCTTGTACCTTCTTCAGGTTGATTGGACATCGCGCATTTTCTCCATCGCAAACTTCCTCTTCATCGCAGTCGCCGCTAGCGGCTCTGCAAACTATTCCTTGAGGTGAAACTTCGTCCCCTGGGCAGGTGGGAGCGAGCCCGTCGCAAACCTCCGTAGTATCACAGGGTCCGCTAGCGGCTCTGCAAACCGTTCCTTGCATAACCTTCTGATCTTCTGGACAAAACGCTGACACCCCATCGCAGACTTCTGATTCATCGCATACACCCACTCGCCCTCGGCACGGCGTCCCATCGTCAAAAATCTGGTCGGCGGGACAAAAGGGCGAGACGCCATTGCAGGATTCTTCAATGTCACAGTTACCGACTGCGGAGCGGCAACTTGTTCCTGCCGCAAGCCTCGTATCGGCCGGGCAGCTTGGGCTTATTCCATTGCAGACCTCAGCTCGGTCACATAGTCCAGCCGCGGCGCGGCATTGGGTTCCGGCATTGGTAATCTCACAGCGCCCGTTGGTACTGCTTCCTGCTGCAACGCTGCAGGCTTGGCAGTCGCGAGCGCTATTACCACACTGGTTCTCACAACAAACATTATCAACGCAAAAGCCTGTCAGGCAATCGGAATTGGTTTGGCAGGCAGACCCTTGTCCGTTGCCCGGTGCAGGCCCTATGGTGACTGCATTACTGAGTCCGATACTGCCGGTGGCTTGCCCGTCAGAAGGGCGAACAAGTGCTCGCCAAACTTGACTGGGGTTTGTTGCGCTTGCTGGGATTGTACGAAGATTGTCGAAACTCGATTGAGTAATACCATTGCTCGTCCACGTAATCTCAGTCGCGCCTTCAGGGTCCTGATTGGGATCCGTATATGCATAAGTGAGGACGAGGTCGTCGTTGGCATTTGGGACTGCAGGAGAGATTTCAACATCATTGACTGTCGGAGCAACATTCTCAAATTCCACCATTCCGGTGCCGGTCGCAGTACCTAGCACCGAACTTATTGAAACGGTTACAACTCCACGCTGCGTTGACGAAATGCCAAACTGTACTCGTCCATTGACAGAGGAGACTTGAATCCCTGCTCGATTGGGATCTTCATCGCTAACGTTTGGAGTGACTCCATTCGGAAGATTCAGCGTAAATAACGTGTTGTCCACGATATTATAGCTCGGGGCACTTGTGTACGGCCCGAAGCTCAGAACAGCTGTACTGATCCCATCTGCAGGAGCACGAACGAGGGGGGGCGTAGATGACCCGCTCGGTGCTTCATTACGAATGATTCGATAGTAAATTTTGGCCGGTGCAGGATTTGACTGAACCGCCAGCACTAGGAAATCGTTGCCTGGACCTGGAATCACGATCTGTTCGATTGCGTTGCCTAAGAATGCCAAGATCGGAAAGGGTTTCGGAGTTTGTAAAGCACCTTGCGAGTCTAGAGTACTTCCATAAATTGAGCCGTAGGCAGTCCTGAAATCCTCCCAAACGAGTACACTTCCAGTGGATTTGTATCCCAACGAGGGAAAGACTTCATTGTCGGGACCAGCAGATATCGCGGCTTGATTCAAAGTAGATGAAAGGGAATTAAATCGAGAGAACCACACATCTAGGTTGCCTTGCCGCTGGTCTTGCCAAGTCACCCACAACTCATTGCTGTTGCTTGCGTAAGCGACCGATGGAGCGGTTTGTCGTAGGTTGGCAGAGACCAAGGTTTGACCCGAAATAGCAGGCACATTTCCGCTCGCTGCGATTGAGCCCCAAAATAGATCTGAACCGAGAATTCCGTTTGAACCATTTCGGTCGTCTTCCCAGATTACCGCAAAATCAGAAGACCTCGCTCGGATGACCGCAGATTGCTCGATTGTTTGTCCTAGTGAATCTTGAACGAGATCTTGCGAGCTGGCATCCAAAAAAGTGCCATCAGGGTTCATGCGTCTGAATTCAAGTTCTCCGCCTGCGTCTTTTCGGTAGAGAAACATACAGCGGGTGGAGATGCAGTCTACAGATGGATACCCGTAGGATGCGCCACTAGTGACTGCGAAACCGGTTCCGTCCAAGGATTGACCGTTCGTTCCGAGTGATACTCGTGTTCCATAAACCTGAGTAGCGCTGCTCCGAGAGTCGGCCCAGGTAACTAACAGTTCTTGCGCGGAGGAATTCAATGCCAGCTTGGGAAGGCTTTGGTTGTTGTTAACCGCTTGTCCAAGGAGAAGCTGAGCATTAGGTGTAAGAAGCTGTCCATTATTGTCCATTCTCGCCCAGAAGAGTTCTTTTCCATTTCCATCATTTCGATCCTCTTCCCAAACCAGAATATAACTTTGGCCATCCCACAAAGCGCTAGGACTTCTCTGTGATGCAGAGGAGGGTGAGGTTGAGAGACTTTGTATTGGACCAATCGTTTGGGCAAACGCGGCATTGGCAGTCGTGAGGCCAAGCAATAGCACGAGTCGGTTCTTAATTGAGTTCACCTCTCGACCATAACACAAAGAAACCGGGTTTATGTTTCTTGAGACCTAATATACAAAAGACGAATGAGCCTCTTGCCGCCTTCCTTTTCTGAAAAGTTGAGGAAGTATAAATTACATCTACGTGTGTTTATGGGCCTTAATTTCATAGCGGTCGGCATCGCCCACTTTATATCGCCAGAACCGTTCGTGAGTATCGTGCCACCATATTTACCGGCGCATTATACTTTAGTGTATGTCAGCGGTTTTTTTGAGGTGCTCGGAGGCTTTGGAATTCTATTGAGATCATCGCGAAAGATTGCAGCCTGGGGACTACTTGCCTTGTTGGTCGCTGTTTATCCCGCAAATATTCACATGCTCGTCAATGATGTGTATATCGAAGGTTTTCCGAAATTACGGATAGGTCTGTGGTTGAGAATGCCATTACAGTTCGTGTTCATGGCCGCTATATACTGGAGCTGCGAGCTTAAGTGGCCGTTCGAAAAGAGTAAGTGAACCCTACCATTCACCTTGGCTAGCCATTGACTTCCATGGCTCTACAAGCGGTAACGGCTCCCCTTGTTGAAGAAGCTCTACGGAAATCTGATCAGGTGAACGAACAAAAGCCATACGTCCGTCGCGCGGAGGTCGTAAAATTGTGACACCCAATGTTTGTAGCTTTTCGCAAGTTTCGTAAACGTTTTCGACCGAATAAGCCAAATGTCCAAAATTACGGCCTCCAGTATAGGGCTCCGATTGATCCCAGTTGTAGGTCAGCTCGATTTCGCTTTCTCCTGGAGCTGTGGCGAGAAACACGAGGGTAAATCGTCCTTTTTCGTGATCCTTTCTCCTTGTCTCAACCAATCCTAATCCTTCGGTGAAAAATCGAACTGCGGCATCCAGGTCAAATACGCGAATCATTGTGTGTAGGTACTTCATAGGAACGAATGTGAGCTTAGACGAATGAGTCGCATTTGCAATGACTATTTCTTGAGAACGAAATTTACGAATCTGAAAGGAATACAAGCTCTGTATATTGGTCCAGTAGAACCCTCATGCTAAAACCGTCTTTGTGTCCAATAATGTGCATGACTTATCTACACCTTGTCTCATTTTAGATAAGTCGAAGTTGTACAAGAATGCCCAACGTCTGGCTGAACGTGCCCACGATTTTAAGGTGCATCTCCGCCCACACCTTAAAACAGCAAAATCACATGAGGTTGCTCGGATCGCGACGAACAGTCATTTTGGTGGAATTACGGTCTCTACTTTGCGTGAAGCAGAATATTTTGCTGGGCACGGTTTCACGGACATTACCTACGCTGTTTGTATTACACCGAATAAATTGGCTCGAGCAGAGTCTCTTGTGAATCAGGGAATAGACCTCAAAATTATTACGGATTCAGTCGAAGTAGCACAGGCTTTGAGCAAGCGACCTGCCTTGCACCGTGTCTTGATCGAGATTGACTGTGGCGAACACAGAACTGGAACGTCTCCCGATGGAGATACCTTCATGCAAATTGCGCGAGTTTTGAACGATGCTAAAAACGTCGAATTGCTTGGCGTGCTCACTCACGGTGGGCATTCATATGCATGTAAATCGATTGAAGAAGTTATTCAGGTCGCGGAACAAGAGCGTCAATTGGCGGTCAAAGCAGCCGAACGCCTAAGGCAAGAAGGAATGAGTGTTTCATGTGTCAGTATTGGCTCTACGCCAACGGCTTGTTTCGCGGAGTCCTTCGATGGTGTCACCGAAATTCGCCCTGGAGTTTATCTCTTCGGAGATCTATTTCAGGCCGGTTTAGGCGTATGCTCCGAAAACGAGATCGCTGTGAGTGTCTTGGCCTCGGTGATAAGCATCAATGAGAAACGCAATTCGTTTGTTATTGACGCTGGTGGCCTCGCTTTGTCGAAGGACAGAAGTACGGCGAATAGCCCTAAAGATATGGGTTTTGGGAAAGTGGTTGGTCTGTCGATGGAGTATTCAGAATTCAATCTTACGATCAAAGAAGTCCATCAAGAGCATGGCGAAGTATACTGTGATGATGCAAATTTTCCATGGGAACAACTGAAAGTTGGCGAACCTGTTATGGTGCTTGTGAATCATATCTGTATGACAGCGGCTATGTACGATGAATATATTGTGGTTGATTCAGAAAAGGTGATTACCAGGTGGTCTCGGATAAACGGTTGGTAACCTATCTGTTACGCAAAAAAGGTCCTTTAATAAGTCAACAAGCGGTCCCTCTCGCTTCGACCCGCGTTTCAGTTCGGAGACAGGAGACATAAAGTTCGAGTCGAAAAGGATGAGACAGATCTCACAGTTGCACCTCTCACGTCTTAATGTAGCGTACGATAATCGCATAGGGCCACGACTAGGAGAAACGTTGAACCTGTGTCATGCTTTTCATGATTGATATTCGCCCACTCAGCGCTTCAAGCACAGGACAGAGAAGGCGATTTTATCGGTCAAATAAGTTGCTATGTATGAAGTGCATTTTACACAAGACGAGCACGGGACGCCTGGCGTAATTGGTCGACGTTTTGTCGATGGGATGTTTGGACTTGGCTATTTACATGGTCGATATAGACCCTTACAGACAATACTCATACAAAAGGCGGGGCAGGGCACGCTTGCGAAAGACCTTGCTCCTTTACACCCACTAATCCACATTGACCGGCTATCTCGAAGGTTCGATTTATGTCGGATTGCTAAGCGTGAGGCCAAGAGCCTCGAGAAGATGGCGAGGCAGAGAATCGAGGCCTATATTGACGGGGTTCACGCAGGCCTTGAAAAGGGTGGTCACGGCTTTGAGATAGCCATTCTAATGGCAGATGTTGAACAACTGAGCGTTGAGTCTGTAATCGCGAGTTTTCTTTTGGCCTCCTTTATGGGGCTTGCAGAAAGTCAGGGACGCATGGAACTCGCTATTGTGAAGGCGCTTCAAGAGGGTGCAGATCCGGAAATATTGAATCAGATCTTTGGCCCGCATCTGCAAGGCTGGGATGTGGAATGGTTGAAGACATTAGCTATTCCAAATCTTTTCACAGAGAGTCGTCCAACAGTTTCGGGAAGTAACGCTTGGGCGGTAAGCGGTCACTGGACGAGAAGTGGTAGTCCGCTCCTCGCGGGAGACCCACATTTACAAATAAACCAACTGCCGTCCTTATTTCTGGAAGTTCGACTTTCAGTCGGTTCTGACTATTGGCTAGGTGCCACAGTCCCTGGGCTTCCTGGCCTGGGCATGGGCAGAAACAAGAACTGTTCATGGTCAGGCACGTTCGCTGTTGCTGACAATTCCGATTTTTGCGAGTTTGATTCAAAAGCCGCAAGCGCGCGCTCTGTGATCGTCGAGCGACGATTCAGTGAACCTTTTGTCGATGTTGTGAACGAAGACTCCTTCGGTGTGTCTGATGGGCTAACTGGTCCCGACCTGAGTCAGCGATGGTCGGGGAGAGAGGGAGCGGCGAATGCTTTATCTGCTTATATTGAACTTCTGGAGAGTAAAACCGTTGCGGAAGCCAAAAGTTGCCTGGAGCGCGTAACCAATTTTAGCCTTCACTACGTTCTTGCCGACGTGCATGGCGACATCGATTATGTGCAGACGGGCCGCATTCCTCGTAGACCCTCCAATTGGTCAGGACTATATCCTGTGAGAGGGATGCTCGATAAGGGTGAGTGCTTTCAAGGTCCAGAGCTTTCAGTGGAAAAGGAAGTCAACGGAATTATTGTCTCTGCGAATGAGGCACGCCTTGGTCCAGAAGGCGCAATTTTATCAACGTTGCCGCAACCTCATTACCGTCGCTCAAGAATACAACAATTGCTTCAGGAGCATACCGAGCACTCTGTTCACTCGTTTATGAAAATTCAAAAAGATGTCGTGTGTTTGCGTGAATTGCGAGTGAGAACATTATTGATTGAGCACATGGAAGACGGCTTTCTACGCCGCGTGCTGCAGATGTGGGACGGTCAGTGTGGCCCGCAAGATGAAGGGATGACTGTTTTTAACGCGGTTCTTGCGTGTGCACACCGAGCTTTTGCGCCATCGTTAGGTGGTCGATGGTTTTTAGAGGCACTTGAGTCTACAGAACTACCTGTCTGGTGGTGTGAAGCTCTCGATCGACTAATTGCTGAGCCTAAAAATTGGACAGAATCGACGATTCAAGGTTTTCGTAAAGAGCTTTCGAACATCACAGATTTAGACTTAGGGCCGTGGGGTGATGCGCAAACGGTCGAGTTTCGTCATATGATCTTCGGCGACCTTCCGCGTTTTTTGGGTTTTAATCGAGGACCCTTTCCTCTCCCTGGGGCCGTCTCGACAGTCAGCCAAGGAAATGTATTTGAGGTCAACGGGGGTCAAATTGCGATCGGTCCCGCGTACCGCTTTATCAGTCCTATGGATGAAGATTGTATTTATTCTTCCTTGCCCGGTGGAATTAGCGGCTCCCGCTTTTCTTCACACTACACGAAGTGGTTACCAGACTATCTATCGGGTCAGTATCATATTTTGAGGCCACCTACGCGGAATGAAACTATGCAACAATAGACTAATAGATCAGAGAAAGATTCATAGACAAAGATCGAGGGATTTCTGCTTCTAATCCTGCTCTTTCAGAATTATGTGGTTCTGTAAACCGTTCACTAATTTCATTCCCGAAATCAAGCAGATTGCGGCCGACTAAGCTTGCTTCTAAGTTCAAATCTGAGACCTGTAATTTGTATTGTAGAGAAACATCGAAATGCAGTCGGAAGTCCTCTCTGGGACCAGCCAAAGGCCGTAAAAACTTCAAAGGAGAACCTCGCCTTGATTTATGCGTGAGCGCAACCTGGTTATCGTTTTGATGGGATTCATAAAACGAAAAAGGGCGCCCATCTCGGTGACTGATAACCAAAAAGCCCCAGAGTTGTTCAAATATTTTCGCTCCATATGTGAGCCGAAACAAAAAGGCTCTGTCGCTATCAACTGCTGCAAGCCGGTTGATTTCAGAGTTTGGATTACTCATCGTAAAGTCGACGACCCCGATATCATTAGAAAAAGGACCGTTTCCAAAAGCAGGATTAGAAAACGAACTGTAAGCCGTAAACGCCAGATTAACCAGAAATCTTTCTGGGGCGTAGCCGTAGAACTGGAATTGACCTGCCCAATACGCAGAAATCCCCGACTGAGTATTGCCGAGCTCATATTGCTTTTGACCTTCGTCGAGGTAGTAAATTCCATCCGTAACATTTCCGTTTGAGTTCGGGCCGTCTTTGAAGCGGATCTCGTAAAGGCCGTGGTAGAGCCGAGATAGGAATTGCCCACGAAAAGTCCAGAAATTGCTTAGTTTCCGGGAGTAGGCCAGACTCGCTTGATAGCTGTTCGGCGTGTAAAGATGAGGGCTGACAGACAGGTTTGCGCCCCCGAAGGTATCAATTAGTCGACCGTCCTTCAAAAACAATTCCCCATTTTGAAAACTCGGGTTGGTTGTTCGAGAGAGCTCTGAGGTTACAGGCAAGGGACTTTTTGATAAGGTTGCTGACCATCTCTTGACGTCTGAGACACCAAAATCGATACCTGTCTCGATACCAACGTCTAAAAGATGAATCGAGTTGTCTCCTGTATGGTGCATGACTCGTTGACTGGCAAGGTAGACGTCAACATTCAGCGGGATGTTTTCTTGCAGTAGCTGTTGTTCAAAACCAAACAGAGTTTGACCCGCTAAACTGAACGAGGCGTCGCTACTCCAATCAATATGGCCATAAGCTTCAGCCTGAAATGTGAGAGGGTTGCGCCAGCTGTTCGATTCTGGGGTGTGAAAGATCATTTTATCGTAGGATCGAACGTAAAACTCATCGAGATCTGCACTGAGATTGAGATTTATTCCAAGGAATTCACCCTCCGGAAAAAAGGGATGAATGGCTTCACCGTCCGGGTCAAAAATCTCTCTAGTGAAGTTTTTCTCGTTCGAAATTAGGTCATAGTGCTTAATGGTTGAGCCAAGTTGAAAGTGTTCGTTTGAGTAACCCAGAAACAATGCGTTACTTGCCATGCTCATGGTCTCCGCACGTGAAAAATGATTTTCAGCAAACAGATGTCCACGGTTTTGATACTCGTAAAAAAGGTATGCTTTATGCTTGGCGTCTTTTGGAGCAAACGTCAGACCTACGCTGCCCGCGGTTGTTTGTTCCCGGTAGGCATCAACGAACGAACTATCCTTGTCGGAGAACTCTAGAAATTGTCTCGGACCTACTTTAACGTCAGAAACCAAGGTTACGGTGCTCTCCAAAAGTTGAAGGACATTACGGGATTGTACTCGAAACCTTGCGGGTTGATGACGGCGTTTCTCAGGCGGCGCAAAGCCTCGTTCTAATATATGTAAGCCCGAGATGGCATCCATAATATCGATTGCGAATGGGACAATTCCGCCTATATTTCCGAGGTCGCCTGATAGTTTTACCCGATTGATCGTACTGGTTTGTGTTTGAAGAAAAATGCCTTGATTACCCCGTAGACGAGGCGCGCCACGAGTTCGAAGACTGATGTGAGAAACAGACTGAAACGGAACAGTAAAGGCAGATGAGCCTGAGAATAATGGATCTGTTATATTTATCGCGTCAACATGCCATTCATTATGCATCCAGGAGTCGCCATGTAACGAGAATTTCGCCGGATCTACGTCTGAAAATCCGCCCGACTCTTCGAGTAAAAAAACAGAAGATGAAAAGCCGTGGGTAAGAAGCGAAGCGTACGAATCAGAATGGGGTAGTTCCAGGATTTTGTTGTGAAGCGTTTGTTCTTCGGTAACCAAGATAGAAAGTTCAGCCTTCGCTGGTTGCGAGAGGGCGAAGATGGATACTAGGTTGATTAGTAAACGCCTCATTCTTCTAAACTCACTTGATTCATAAGACGGGCTCCAATATTCATCAAATAGTCTGCGCCCCAAGGACCGAGAAAATTCATTATCTTCGTTTCATAGTGGTGAAGTTTAGCTCGTCGGTCTCCAGGCAGAAAGTACGACCTACGTGGTAATACGTAACCAATATAACTTCCATTAAACGACCATATTGAAGTTGGCGTCGAGAACTGTGAGTGGATTCCGGCCCCAATTTCTCCACTGATTTCTCCAGGAAGCGTCAGCACTCTGAATTCATTAATGCGCAGGCTTTGTATCCTGAGTGGATGGGTGGGAATGACAGCTTCGGTAATAAGAGGAAGAAGCATGATTGAATCAGTTAATCGATAGCGTATTGGGGGAAATGGAATTTGAACCTCGTTGAACGCTATGTGCGCTTGGGAAACAGATTTCTGCTGGGCGATCTCAAGCATTCGATGAAGCTTTTGTGTGATTGGGTCGGTAATCCAATCCAAGCTCCCACCTTCTTGCTTTGGGTTCATACTCGCTACTGCCGGAGATACAAACGCGAGAATCTCCAGGGATTTATTTTCGAATGCCGCTGCTATGATTCCGGGATAATCTGCTGAAATTTGCTTGTTTGCATAAGTTCGCGTGACTGGATGAGCGGGAAATGTCCAAATCGCAGCTCGCCTAGGCGAATTCTTTTTCTCAAAAAAGAGCAGCGTTGATTTTTCATCTACAGTTCCGTCTATCTCAATACGGTTCACAACGAGATCGGGTATTTGATCGGAGACAAAAGAGAATCTCCCGGGAGCCAAATCGGCCAAGGCACGGGTTGAGGTATCTAGAATCGCAGCGATGATTGCCTCCTCGCTACGATGATCATACTTACCCAATGCTAACTCAAAAAGGCCTGGTAAATATGCTCCGGGGCCAGAGTGAGTATGGCTTGCGGTAAAAACCACTTTCGCCGTCGGATTCACCGAATGAATCTCTCTTCGAACTTTCTCGCTCATTTCGTATCCAAGAGCGAGAAGGTCCGCTGTGATGATCAGTACGGTCGTTGTGCCAATCGAAATTGCGAAGCTTCGCACATAGCAAGGGTCTAGTACCCCCTCGCTGGCTACGCCTTCTCGTTGCCCAAACCCTCCGAGAGGAACACCTTTCGGTGAATTAATTTCGGTCTTGGCCCATCCAATCTGAATAGCACCTTTGTTTCGGATAGTGTCTTTTGCTCCCGTTTCAGCGATAGAGATTGCTTGGCGATACTTAGGGCCGCCAAATGGGCTTCTTTGGGTTGCCGGCGCACAAGCCAAAAGAAGCAGGGTTAGAGTTAGGCAAAATCGCATCATCAATCCGCAAACACGGGATTTCCCGTCAACGTTCTTTATCTTTTCGTCGTAATTCAGGATTTTGACAAGAAAACAACGCATGTCTTCGGGTACACTTCATCCCCGTGTTTGCCTACCGTTCTTTGATTCTAACTGCGATATGTTGGATGACTTCATTTTCAGCCGCTGCGCAATCATGGGAACCCGTGGATGATAAGGACGGCGTCCAACTTTGGCAGCGGACTGTTTCAGGTAGTCCCTTTATCGCTTTTCGCGGCCAAATGGTCATGAAGACATCGATTAAGAAACTAGTGGCAATCATGTATGACCAAGAGAATAAATTGGCGTGGATGCACGATTGTGTAGCGAATGACGTTCTGGAAGAAAAGGGCCTTGGCAATCACATCATTTATAACCGGACAGCCGTCAACGTGATGTTCGTTTCTGATCGTGATGTTGTGGTGGAAACCGTGTTCAAGTTTGATGACCAACAACGTCAGATCACAATCGATGCTACTAGTGTGCAACATCCAGACAGACCCACCATATCTGGTGTCGTTCGTATGCCCAAGGTTAAGCTACGATGGCAGTTTCGTGTCGTTGCTGACAGCCTTACGGAGGTCACATATGAAGTTGAAGCCGATCCTGGTGGATGGTTGCCTGCGTGGCTTGTCAATCGTGTATCTATATATATCCCTTACCATTCACTCGTCAATTTGGAGAAGCAAACGAAACGACCTTACTCTGACGCGCTTGCGGTAGTTGAACGCAAATTGAATTGGAAATCGATGGGATTTTGAGTGATTCTCGCCGAGGTGTTTAGATACCTGTAGCATTCGTGCTTTTTTTAAGAAGTAGTTGACCTCGCATCCTCGCTTTCATCTTGGATTCTGATAGTCTCCAGGTACTTTGTTGAAGTGGTTTGCACGATTTGTTCTTCGCTGTTTAGGGTGGACGTTTCATTGGGATGTTCCGAAAGAAAAAAAGTATGTTTATCTCGCATTTCCGCATTCCAGTAATTGGGATGGTTTCTATCTTCTGCTTTTTATCGCCGCATATCCTGTAAAACTTCATTGGATGGGGAAGAAGAGTCTTATGGATCCTCCGTTAGGCTGGATTACTCGGCCTTTCGGGGGCGTGGGCATTGACCGGTCAGCGCCTCAAAACACGGTGGAACAAATGGCTTCTGTGTTCGAGCAAGAGGAGTCTTTTGCGCTGGCTATCCCGCCCGAAGGTACACGAAGCTACCGAGACTATTGGAAGAGCGGTTTCTATCATATCGCGATGACCGCGAATGTGCCGGTCTGTTGTGGCGTTCTTGACTACAAAAAGAAGACAGCAGGTTTTGGTCCAATGATTCACCTTACCGGCGAGATAGATGCCGACATGGACAAAATCCGCGACGTTTATCGTGAGTTTGCGCCAGAGGGACTCCGACATAAAAAGGTGGGCCCAATTCGATTGAGACAAGAAATACCAGAGGAGAGTGGAGGCTAAGAAACTTGTTTTTTTGCTTGCTCGAGGCGCCAGTCAGCTTCTCCACCCTCATGAACCTTGGCGAGGACAAATGGTTGAACAACTAAGAACTCAAAGTGTTGAGCCAGTACGTTTTCTGTCCAACTACTCATTTGTTCTTTAGTCGGGCGAACGAGCTGATTGTCGGTGAGCCACTTCGAGCACTGTTCAACTTGGTCTGTAGCAAGAGCAATACCGACGTCGAGAATCTCCAGGCTATCATCCACCAAGAACAAGGCGTCACGCTCGAAGTGAGGAATCAATGGCTTAATAGATACGCGATCGATCTCTGAACGGAGTTTTGCTCGCAGTGCATCTTTTTGGCTCACAGAAATTGCTTCACCGGCAAAACTTCAATTCGTCAATCCTTTTTCGGCAAAGTTTTCTTGGGAAGCTAAATTAGCTGACAAACCAGAGACTTTCGGTACACAGTTTTGCTCAGATGGTCTCGTCAAAAGCAGAAGGCGCTCAGGTTTTTCGTTTTTTTACCGTGCGGGAAGATAGCGTACCTGAAATCCGCAAATGGAAAAGCCTTTGTGAAGAGAAAGGGATCACAGCCATGATTGGCGGATGTAAAGGGGGAGGCTGAAGCACCAAGCTTTCACTCCTGGTCAAGGAGTCCGACCTAGAAAAATATTCACTGCTCGCAAACGAAGAATGGAATAAAGAACTTGAGCGACAAGGGGTTCAAATTACCGAAGAAGAAAACCTTTCTGGAACTGCTTGTCCTGCGTGTGGATACGATGGCCCTCTCGTAAGCGGTGCTTGTGGCGATTGCGGCTTACAATTGGCCTGATGCTGTGAATGTAAGAAAGTATATTTCTCAGGAAGGAAAGCCGAAGCGTTGCGAAAATTGTGCGTTACATTTGCAACTATGCATCTGTTCGATTATTCGGCCCATTGAGACCAACACTCGAATCAGCCTGATCATTCATGTGAAAGAGTGGGCAAAAGCGACGAATAGCGGGCGTCACTTAGATCTTGCCTTATCCAATTGCCGAATCTACTTGCGCGGGGTGAGAGGCGCCGCCCTCAACGCATCTGATTTATTGTCGAATGATCACGAAAACGTCGTTCTTTATCCCTCTGGTAAAGCAACGCAGCTCGAGCAGTATGAGAACGCTGACAACCGGCCACTAAATATTATCGTTCCGGATGGGAATTGGAGACAAGCTAAGAGCATGCTCAAAAGAGAAGCGGTATTGGCGCAACTCCCGCATGTTTGTCTCTCTTCCGTAGAGCCCAGTCGTTACCGACTTCGATCGCATCCAGACCCCGAGAAGCTCTGCACGTACGAAGCCGTGTCACGCTCACTAGAAATTGTTGAATCCGCTCAGACTCGAAAAAAATTAGATTATTATTTTGATGTGGCGGTTGAGCGAGCCCTGTGGACTCGAGGACGGATAAGTGCAGATGAAGTAACTGGTGGTATCCCTCAAGGTATCGAGTTACAAACAGCAAGAACCATCTCGGCCTCTGAGCAAAAATAGTTAATTTGCCCCGAGTTGACGCAAGAGGCGGTCAAAGCGAGCACCAGCACTGTGGACGGTGTCCAATAGCTCCGGAGAAAGGCTGTCCGCATTATCTGTGTTTTCGCCCGAGATTTGCTCGCGAAGTCGGTCCGTCAGAGCGAGCGTAGTGGCCCGGTAAAACCGAGCCGCAAATTGCGCATCGCTCATAATTCTCTCAGCAAGACGGCCATGAGGGATCTGGAGAACGTTCGTTTGTTGAGTAGTGACCAAAGTTGCAGCCGCAGGTGCTTTATCAACGAAAGACATTTCTCCTGCGATTTCTCCCCACCCAAGCGTGTTTATAAGGCCTTTACTTGCCGTGTTCACGGAAAGCTCACCTTGCAAGATAATTAGTACTGAATTTACGTCGGTGCCTTCTTGAATCACAGTGGTGTTTGGCGGGATCGACTTTGTTTGACCTGTTTGTGCGAACCAATCCACATCACGGTCGTCGAGCTGTCCGAATAGATAAAAAACTTGTTTCATAATTCTGACTTCAATGCGCCTTGCGCCGTCGCCAGATTGTCACGACGCTTATTGGGGCACAAGTGGCGATGGCCAAACATTAGGTGTAGGTAAAAGTATGATTTTTAGGAAGGAGGGCAGCCGAGAGCGTTCTTTCTCTTCGTCAGATTTACATTGGAAATGAGCCGAGCTAGTTCTATCCGTCAGTAAATGGTCACTTTATCCAAAAACCTGCTCACCGTATCGTTCCTCACTCTATTTTCTCTCGCAAATTGTAAGTGTAACGAAAAGTCGGTTGAGAAGCCGCCCACCGCCCAAACCGCCGAAAAGAAAGAGGAGCCACTAGAGAATGCAATAGATGAGACCTTAGGTGGAACATCGAACAAAAATATAACCCTGGCCGCGGTCATCGAACGAGTTGAGAAGGTGCACGCTTCTGCTTCCAAAGTAAGTGCCGAAACCGGTTCGCAGATGCGACAATGTGTTTACGAATCCATGACGGACTGCAGTAGCCAGGTCCTCGCGTCTGCTGCGAGAGATAAAGGTGAGCAAGAAATATGCTCAGGGATCATTAGCGACTATCATCGAAAACAATGTGCTGCGGAGGTCATTCGCGTTGTCGCCCGTCGAGCTGGCGATATATCGATGTGTGAAAAAGTTGTTGACGAGCAACAGCGTAATGAATGCGTCAGAGAACTTGCGGAACAAATCGCGATTTCAAAACTCGATGCGTCTCAGTGCGATGCGATCGTGGATAAGGAATCCCTAAAAAGTTGCAAATCACAGGTCTATTCTCAGAGCGCACAAAAAAATCTCGATATTACTCAATGCTCCAAGATTTCAGAATCTTATCGGCAGCAAGATTGTCTGCGCTCTGTTAGTCAGCAGTTGATGGAGAAAAGTCGAGATTTGAAGAACTGCGATGGACTTGGAGAAGAGTTGTCGAAAGAATGCCGTGACTCGTTTTATCGCCAAGAAGCGCAAGAGAAGCGTGATGCGAAGTTTTGTACGAAATTAAGTAATCCTGAAGCGCGTGATTCTTGCCTCTCGGAAACCTTGAACGATTCTGCCAGTCAAAAATTAGACCCGAAAATTTGCGCGAAAATTCCGAACGACAGTATGCGCACATCCTGCGCAGATAACATCTATTTTCAACTCGCGAATCAGAAAAACGACCAAAAGATGTGCACCAAAATTTCCTCCGAGGAATCAAGAAATAGTTGTTTGAGGCAAATAGTGACAGAGCTTGCCCGTCAGAAATCAGATCCAAGTATTTGCCAGACAATTGGCAAAGGGCCCGCTCGAGACGGCTGCGAGGCAGATATGTACCGCTCTTTAGCCGAACAGCAGTCTGACCCAGAAATTTGTAATAAAATCTCCCAAGAAGAGGCTAAGAAATCCTGTCAATCGGAGATTTATCGCAATAAAGCATTGCAAGACAGAGACGGAACACTTTGCCAAAAAATTGAGGACGAGTATTCGAGGAAGGACTGCAGTCGGTCTGTATACAGCGATCTCGCAAATAGCTCTGGAGACGTGACGATGTGCGATAAAATCGGCGAGCCGCAAGCAATCGAATCTTGTAAAGCGAATATAATCAATATGAAAGCGGTCGAGTCAGCTGATGCCGAACTTTGCGCTCAACTTAAAGAGCCAGAAAGTAATAAGAACTGTAGAATCCAAGCGTTGACTCAAAAAGCACGTAACGAACGTGATGCCGCTCCTTGCGAGAAAATCTCGTCAACGGAGGCAAAGAGTGATTGTGAGCGTGCAGCGTACGAGCAAAAGGAAATCACCAAGGCAGAGGACTGCGATATTTTTAAATCAGAGCAGAACCGGTCTGACTGTGTATCAAACTTTGTGCAAGAGAAAGCAATGCAGACTGCTGATCCGAAAGTATGTGATGCCCTCAAAGAGAATGAGCGTAAGAATCAGTGCCGAAACGATGCTTTTGTAGCTCTCGCCACAAAGAAAAAGGATCCGAGTCTCTGCAAAAATATTACAGATGAATGGGCACGTGATTCCTGTGCGGATGAAATTTTAATTCAAAAAGCGCGAGAAACAGGAAAGAAGTCCGTGTGCGAGCAGATCAGAAATCAGGACAGGAAGGAAGACTGCAATCGGTCTGTTTCGCCGCCTATACCCACGGAGCCTACCGCAGCGGAACGAATTCCGGAGCTTCCAAATACCGAGCCTCCCCCCGAGCCTACTCCTTCCGCACAACCTGATGCCGGAGAGTGAGAAGATATCCGTGAACTCGCCTCTTAGTTCCGTAGATATGACAGACCTAGACTGTAAAGGAGGTTCTCAGTGATACTCATCGTTGCCGCCAGTAATGGTCACAATCTTGATCTTGCGAAACAATTACAGCAGCAGTCGCGAGATATGGGTTTTGAATCGGAGATACTCGATCTTACGAAGGTAGAATTACCTGTTTATTCTCCAGTAAAAGAGGCTGAAGGACTCCCAGTCGCTGTCGAAGAACTACATACAAGGTTCCGCGAGGCCTCGGGATTCTTTTTTTGTGCGCCCGAGTATAACGGTTTGATACCGCCGGTCTTAAACAACACGATCGCATGGTTATCGGTGCAAGGAAAAGATTTTCGTGCGTTGTTTAACGGAAAGCCTCTCGGCCTCGCCACTCATAGTGGAGGTGGGGGACAAAAAGTGCTTACAGCGATGAGAATTCAAATGTCTCACCTTGGTTGTAATGTTATTGGCCGCGAAATACTCACCAATAAGAATAAATCACTCAATTTGAAGTCTTCCGAGTCAATCTTGCGTCAAATTACGGCGCTTTGCGTCTCTGGATAATCGATAGTAACTCCTGTTTTATCCCCAATAGAAAACCACCCGTGAACCGGGTACACTCTGCAGTATGAGCAGCGTGAAACGCCCGTTTTGGGGAGTTCAGTACTTGCTGATGGCTTCTTTATTTCTAGGAGCTTGTTCAAGCGACACGGACGACTCAACTCCTGACTCAGGAGTTGTTCCGGTACAGAGTCCCGATACCGGTGTGGATGTCGTGCCAGCTTCGGACGCAGGAGTAGTTGAGCCCGACGCGGGAGCAATTCCTGAAATCTGTCAAAGTTTGAAGAGCATTCCACAGACCTTCAAGAGTTCCAGTGACAACTATGAGTTTGGCTCTGTTGCCGGTGATTTCACGGTCAATGAATTATACGGGCGAACTTGGAATCTCAGAGAGAATTGGACGGGCTGTGAGTCATTCGTTTTCGTAAATTACATTCCTGTTCAAGGTAACAGCGATGATGCTTTTTGGAATTCTCGTTCTGACGTCCTGGTAAAGAATACCGCAGAAAATACACATTTCTTCTTCGTCTCTTGGGAGAGCTCGGCTGCAGCCCGGAAAGAAAGAGTTGAATCCATTTACGCGTATATCGCTTCGGAAATTGAATTCAGCATCTCTGACCCGGCAGAGAGAGAACGGCAGCTGTCGCGATTTCACTTTGTGGTAGATGCGCCGGCAGATATTCAAGGAAGCGTCTCCGGCTTCATCTCTGATTATATGCAATATCGGCAGCTTCCGGAAAGTGTCGTAGATTTAGGAGGTCGCGGTAATGCATCACCACCACTTCCATTAGTTTTCGGGATAGACCGTGACCAAAAGTGGGACTCCGGTGGAAGCATGAGTGAATACGTCGGAGGTCCCCAATCATTTCGCATGGCAGGTTATCTCGGTGATTTTTACAATCATAAGGCGAGAGTCCGAGACCAAGTCGCCCGCGAGACCGATATACAGACCTATGAATTATTGAACGAAAGAGTGACACAGAGGGTCTTCGTAAAAACTGCGACACTTCCGGATGCAGCAGAGATGAAAGATATAAATACCTTGGAATTCGATGTGACAGTTAACTGTCCTCACCGAAATGTGTTTGCCTGCTCGGAATGGGACAGAATTGCGCGGATTGAAATTTGTACTTCTACAACAGCCGAACCATGCTCCAAGCGACGTGAACTGGTTCGATGGATCACGCCTTATTGGAGGCGAGGAGAACGCCGATGGATCATGGACGCTTCGGCCTTGCTTGGATATATCAAGGAAGGAGGTCTCCAATATTTCCGACTCGAAATGGGGCCTTCTTGGGAAAGGGCAACGTCTCGAGACGCTCGAATAGCCCTTCGTCTATCGAAGTCGAAGGAATCTTCCAGCGCTGTAGGAGCGATACGCGCCTTCACAGGAGGTGGATTTGGGGACAAATACAATGATCGAGAACCGTTCGTCTTCACTTTACCGCCCCAAGCTTCAAAGGTGTCCCTTGTTTCTATCCTGAGTGGTCATGGACAGGATTCGAACACGAATTGTGCTGAATGGTGCGATCACCGGCATCAATTCGAAATAAACGGGACCGCGCTCGAAGAGATTCGCCATGAAGGAAACCGAATCGGCTCCGCTGACGGCTGTGGATGGGCTGCAGCGCAAGGAGCCTCACCGGGTCAATGGGGAAATTGGGCGCCGGAACGTGCCTATTGGTGTCCCGGATTGCCTGTCGAGCCACAAGTTCTTGACCTGACCAATTATGTTACTCTTGGCCAAGAGAACACTCTGACATATCGAGCAAATTACGGAGGTGGGCCGCCAGCCGGAGGCTCTATCAGTTTGAGCACGTACGTCGTTTGGTATGAGTAGGTGTTTCAGGTCCGTCAGTATCCCTTCAATCCGCAATTCATTGCTTGTCATTACGGTCATAGGCGTCTAAGCGAGGCACATGATCGCAGTTGAAAATACAACGTTACTAGGAAAAACCGCAGTTATCCTCGCCACGTCACTACTGATGGCTTGTGGATCTGCCAAGAAAGACGGTTCAGCCGACGAAGCTTCAAAGGCGCCGCCTGCTGCCGAAAAGACAGCAGCGACTGCTCAAGCCCCCGCGACGGGTGCTGACGGCATCTGTAAAGAGTACGCAGACAAAGTATGTGCTGCTGCTGGGGAACAGTCTATGACTTGCTCTTCTTTTCGTCTGAGTACTGAAGTTATGGCTGATGCCGCCTGCAAAGCAGGTATCGAGAATCTGGCGACCACAACTGCAAAAATTCAATCTGAAAAGGCAGTCTGTGAAGACCTCGTGAAGAAACTGTGCGATGCCATCGGTCCCGAAACCAAAACCTGTGCCATGGTTGCCGAACGAACCAAAGCATTTCCGGCTCAGCGATGTAAGCAAATGGCATCCGCCGAAGAATTTCCAAAAGTCGTTGCGAGCCTCGAGCAAATGGAAGCGCAAAACCGTCCATTAGATGCTGCGAAACGAGCGAAGATTGAAGGTAAAGATGCAGCGAGCTTCGGTTCTGCGACTGCAAAAGTCACCGTGGTTGAGTTCTCAGATTTCGAGTGTCCTTACTGCACGCGTGCGGCGAGTGCTGTCGACGAAGTGAAGAAGAAGTACGGGGATAAGGTTCGAGTTGTTTTCCGACACTTTCCACTTTCCTTCCATAAAAATGCGCATCTTGCGTCTCAAGCGTCTCTTTACGCTAATTCTAAAGGTAAATTTTGGGAATTTCATGACCTTCTATTTAAGAACCAGAAGGCTATGACTCGAGCAGACCTCGAGAAATATGCAAAGGAATTGAAATTCAACATCGACGACTTCAAGAAAGCGCTGGATGGCGGCACCTATAAAGCAGCGGTCGATGCAGATCTCGAACTTGGGAAGGCTGTAGCCGTTCAGGGCACTCCAACGATGTTCATCAATGGTGAGCGCGTTCAAAACCCGACGGATATCAATGTCATTTCGCAGCAGATAGATAAGCTGCTTGCCGCGAAATAGCACTCCTAATTCATAGGAGAATGAATTCTCCTCTCCCAATGTGTCCCGTCCGAAATGATTCGGTGCACCTACTATTGTTGAGTTCATATTGAAAATGCCAGTTAGAGAGGTTATTTTCCTTTCTGATGAACCGCCAAATTCCTCTAGCAAATAATCTCTTTCTTTTGACAGTGCTGGTAGCCTTGTCCGGCTTGGCGGGCTGCGCTTCGTCAGCCAGCAAAGGCGGTTGTTGCTCGCCAGGTGCGAAACCAGCAGGTCATCATTCCCATGGTCATAAGCATGGCGCGGGCCATGACCATGGTGATAGCCACAGGCACGAAGGCGACCATGATCACGCGGAACAGGGAAAAGATAAACATTCTGACAAAGATCACGCCTGTTCAGCCTGCAAGACGGGAAGAGCCGGAGGAACGGCTTGGTGTGATAGCTGTAATGTAGGTTATGTGAACGGAAAAGCCGTAAAATGTAAGTCTTGTTTTAGAGGAAAGTCCGAGAAGAAAATGTCGTGTTCCAAATGTGACATGGGGTTTGTCGCTAATAATGGCGCAAAATGTAAGGCGTGTAGCACAGCCGAGACCACTGGAGAACCCTGTGAGTTCTGTAAAGAGGTTGAGTAGTTGCGAAGTCAAAAGTCGGACTAATTTCCTCTAACTTCCAGATTACTATTGAAGGCTCACGTCGCTTAGGGCTAGTACCCGGGATATGTTAGCTGAGTTAAGAGCACTCGCATCTGATTTTTGGTGGACGACCCAAGCCGGCGTTTCGGAGTCTTTTTGGGCTGAACTGGATCCTGTTGTCTGGGACGCCGTCAACCATAACCCTGTTCGTCTCCTCGAAGAGGTATCTCTGCAATACGCGACCGATGAATGGAAGAAGGCTGCAGAAGCCTTGATTCTTCGTCGACAGGCCTACCTGGTCTCCAAACCTAATATAAACATTCCCCGTACCGCATACTTTTGTATGGAGTATGGTCTTCATGAGAGCCTCCCCATCTACTCGGGTGGTCTCGGGATGCTTGCCGGTGACCACCTCCGAAGTGCAAGCGACCAAGGAATGAATCTCGTCGCTGTGGGCATGTTCTGGCACGAAGGTTATTTTCGGCAGATGATTATGGGCGGCCAACAGGTGAGCGCGTATGCCGCCAATAGGGCTGAGTTATTGGCTTGTGAGCCCGTAATGACCAAAGATGGTCACCCATTACGAATTCAAATGCCATTTGGATATGGCCATATCAACGTTGGTGCTTACCGTGTACGAGTCGGTAAAGTCAGTTTGTACTTGTTGGACACTAAGGTTGACGGAAATTCTCCCGACCAGCACGCGATCTGCGATCGTCTGTACGGTGGTGATACTTCGATGCGAGTTCGCCAGGAATGGGTTCTGGGTATCGGCGGTGTTCGTCTCCTGGAGGCTCTTGGTGAAGAAATTGAAGTTTTCCACATGAATGAGGGCCATTCTGCGTTTCTCCTTTTTGAACTTTGGCAAAAGATGAGAGCGTCTGGGTTGAATGACGATAATGCTTGGGCAACCATTCGTGAAAAATGTGTCTTTACGACCCACACACCAGTCCCTGCTGGTCATGATCGATTTTCATGGGCCGATTTCAACACCGTCGCTTGTGGGTTCCGTGAGGCTGCGGGACTCTCTGAAGGGGCGCTTATGGATAAAGGCCGTGAGAAGCCTGGCGATATCGACGAACCGCTTTGCATGACCATTCTTGGAATGAAAGGCAGCCGAGTTATCAATGGCGTGAGCAAACTCCACGGCGAAGTTTCTCGAGAAATGTGGAAAGCTCTTCCGGTTGAAATCGACCACATCACAAACGGGGTTCACGGTGGCGCTTGGTTAGCGAATGAGACGAAAGAGCTGTTCGATAAACATCTTCCGAAATGGGAATCAGAATTCGAGAACGCCGATTTTTGGAAAGGTGCGGATGAGATTCCTGCGACTGACTGGATTGAAATGCGAGACCAGCGTCGGTCTCGACTTGTTGCCACGGTACGTAAACGTCTCGGATATGAAGTCCTCGACGAAAAGAAATTGACGATAGGATTCGCGAGAAGATTTGCTCCATACAAGCGCGGTGACCTTATTTTCCGCAACCCAGAAAGACTACAAGCTTTGCTTGAGCAGGGCGTTCAATTTGTTTTTGCTGGTAAAGCGCATCCTGCGGATAAGAATGGACAAGCGATTATCGCTGAAGTTCTGCGCTGGAGTCGCCAAAAGCGTTTCCAAAACGCCATCGCTTTTCTGCCGGACTACGACATGACGATTGGTCGACTACTCACTGGTTGCTGCGATGTTTGGCTAAATACGCCGCGTCGTCCGAGAGAGGCCAGTGGAACCAGCGGTCAAAAGGCGGCATTGAATGGTAATCCTAATTGCTCCATCTTAGATGGTTGGTGGCCAGAGGCTTTTGATAAAACGAATGGTTGGGCGATTGGCGACGACCAGGAATGGGATGATCTAGACGCTCAAGATGAATTTGACGTGAATGACTTGTATGACACCATCGAGAATACCATTCTTCCTACATTCAAAGATAAGAAGGCTTGGGCAAATACGATGGCATCATCAGTGAAGTCCTGCATGCCGGTCTACAACACCAGCCGCATGTTGACCGATTACGGCAAACTTCTTTACAAGGCCGTCTAGCCTCTAAAATTTATAGTCGCAGTACTTGCAGATGTCTGCGTCTTCGTGGACGTACGCGCCACATTTTGGACACTGCTTCTGATGTTCCCTACGGCTCTTTTGCCAATAGGCTATCGCGAGTGCTGCCAGCATGCCAAGAATTGCGAGTTCAGCTCCCATATTCTGGGTTCCTGACACGCAGAGTTCGTTTGTGCAAGCTCAAAGGCAGAGCTATTCCTTACAGTTGCTCGTAGATATCCAGTAATTTTTTGCTTTGATTCTCCCAGCAATATTCATCGATGAATCGCTGGCGCGGGTCACGTGAGATGCCCTCAGGATAGGTCTCAAGCATCATTTCAATAGCTTGTGCGAGTTTTTGAGGGGACGTATCTTCAATGATTCCTCCAAGTTCGTATTCTTGAGTGAGGTCAGCTACATCTTTTTGCTTCGTGGACAATACGGGAACATTCGCAAACACGTATTCAAAGAATTTGTTAGGCAGCGCATTCTTATAGCTTTCGCAGGTTAAGTTGATTGCATTGAAACCCAGGTCGGCCCCATACGCCTCGAAAATCACGTCGTCATAAGGCTTCCGGCCGAGCAAGTGAATTCGATGACTGTATGCTGAATATTCGTCAAGTAGTGCTTGAAATTTTGATTCATAAACTGACACCGGATAACCAATGAAGGCGACGTGAACGTGCTCAGGAAGGTGACTCAAACTTTGGATAAGCTCCTCGATACCTCGATTCGGCATAATTCCGCCGAGATAAAGAACGACACGTTCACTACGAGCCAGCCCCAATCGTTTCGCGAGTCGGTGATTGGTTCTGATATTTTTTTTCGGCGGAGAGTTCGGAACCATGGTCGGCAAAGGAATCTCGTATCGGTCCGATAAAATCTCGCAGATAGCAGGCCCCACAGAAATCACTCGGTCGGCGAGGGGGATTGAAGCCTTTTCTAGGGCTGCATGTGCGGCATGTTTTTCTGTCGTCCAGCGCGGGGCGTTTCGGCCTGTTTCGAGCTCGTGGCTGTCGTAGATGAGTTTCACATTGCCGGAGTGAGCAAAAGGGGCAATTAGGGCGTAAGCATCTAAGTCGTGGGCATGAATAACGTCGGGGCCAAGACTCAGAATATCCTGACTCACCCTTGCTGCGCGACTTTGGAACCCCCAAAACTGGTCAAGATACGCGTCCATTTGAATCCCTCGTCCGAGCAAACACAATGCGTAGGCCGGCGAGAGAGCCAAGGTCTGAAAGCGCTCTTTCAACGAATTCGCCGGTTCGCTAAGGGCCCTCATAATGGATGACTTAATTTTTTCGTCTTGTTTTCGAATTGGATTCTGCTGATTCAGGAAATCGATGATAGGTTCATAGATTCTCCGTCCATCGTTGATGAAGTAACATGGACAGTCATCGAGATCTTCGCCTCGATAAAAACGAGATTTTTTGGGATTGGGTTTCTTGTGAAAGCCAACGTAGGTGACGTCATAACCTGAATCGCGTAGTTTACGAGCTGATTTTCGGACACGAGCGTCGGTACGAACATCCTCAAGCACAAATTGAACGACCTTGGTGTCACGCATTACTCTTTATTTTCGTATCTAATGGAGGGGACTGGGTCAAACCTCCTTGGTTCACAAGACCAATCAAGTCGTACGATAGGGAGTTTCACTCTGTCCTCTTCGGCTGAGGCTTTCCTGAATAACCACTTAACTAGGACGTTTCTCGCCTTATGGGTTGCTTTCGTATCCCTCTTAACTTTTACTCGCCGCGTTCAATTATGAGTAATGCAAACGTAGAACCAATTAAAATTGTCCTCACCGGCGGACCATGTGGCGGAAAAACGACCTGCATGAACGCCCTGGTTGAGCACTTTAAGGCCAAGGGCTTTCGAGTTTTTGTCGTCCCTGAAGTTCCATCGATTCTCATTAGCGGCGGCGTCGATTTTGCTGCTTTAGACAAAGATGGATTTGTACGTTTTGAGAATAATCTGCTCAGCATCCAAGTTGCGATGGAAAATACATTTATCGATTTGGCGAAATCTTCAGGTGGCCCCGCAATTGTCCTGTGCGATCGAGGCACGATGGATCCTGCGGCCTATATGGACACAGAAATGTGGAACACCATCTTGGCAGCACAAAATTGGACCGAGACTGCGCTCAGAGACGAACGCTACGACGCAGTCGTGCATTTGGTCACCACAGCGATTGGTGCCGAAAAGTTTTACACGACTGATAACAATGAAGCGCGAAAGGAGTCCCCAGAACTGGCTGCGGAACTCGATCGTAAAGTTGAAAAGGCATGGTCGGCGCACAGAAATCACCAAGTGATTGATAACAGTACCGGCTTTGATGAAAAGCTTGCTCGAGTAATCACAGCTATTGAATCAGTCGTTTCTCAAGACTGATTACTCGCCTGCACTCGACTAATGATTCTTACGTTTTGGAGGAGGGCGAGGGATACCAATATGCTCGGTACCTCGTTCTCTTGCTAAAGCAATTTGTTTTTCCCGCTCTTTGAATCCTTCTCTGCGTTGGTCTGTGTGAAGGTCATAGCAATGCGGACAGCTCACGCCCCGTATGTATTTCGGTGACGCTTGGTCCTCTTTCGATATCGGGCTCCTACAAGCGAAGCATTCCTCGTAACTGCCTTTCTGCAGAGAGTGGTCGACTGCTACGCGTGAGTCGAAGACGAAACATTCTCCTTCCCATAACGACTCTTCCTTTGGGACTTCTTCAAGATACTTTAGAATTCCA
Organism: Myxococcota bacterium; assembly: GCA_036337945.1. Lineage (GTDB taxonomy): Bacteria > Myxococcota > Kuafuiibacteriia > Kuafuiibacteriales > Kuafuiibacteriaceae > JAYZDF01. The sequence goes on along the minus strand of JAYZDF010000122.1, from coordinate 8,773 downwards.
CCTCGAAGATGGTACACCTCTTCGAAGCCCTTTTTCTTTAGAAGCGCGGTCGATTTTTCGCAGCGGATTCCGCCAGTGCAGTACATCGCGACTTTTTTATGTTTTTCTGGGTCGAGTTCGCGTTCAACGTAGTCAGGAAATTCCGTGAAGGTCTCGGTTTCAGGATCTACGGCGTTTTTGAATTTTCCGATATGAGTTTCGTAAGTGTTTCGGGTGTCGATCAATACTACATTGGGATCGGAGATCAGTGCGTTCCAATCTTTCGGAGCAACGTAGGTTCCCGCGTCTTTCGTTGGGTCTATCTCGTCTACTCCCATAGTGACGATTTCTTTTCGGAGTTTAACTTTCATCCGAAGAAACGGGTGTTCTGGATGAAGGGCTTCTTTGTGTTGAAGGTCTGAAAAGCGTTCATCGGACCGTAAGAATTGCAGGAGGCTATCGATCGCCGAACGGGTACCGGAAACGGTTCCGTTGATTCCCTCGGTCGCCAACAACAAGGTTCCTTTCAGTTGCTCGGCATCGCAAAGTTGCTGAAGATTTTTGCGCAGTGTTTCGAGATCGTCCAAACGGACAAAGTGGTACAGCGCGGCCACTACGAACGATTCTTTTCCATTCACAGCTCGTTCTCAGTAGACAAAAAGCTCACAGCTCGTCATCCACTTTTTCCTAATTCCCAGTTGAAAATTAGAGGCTACAATCAAAACCTCGTGAAAAAACGAGAAATGAATAGTAAATTCATACAGTTATACCATGACGACTTTAGGCTACCGAACATCCGAAAATTGTTTTAGGATGTTGAATATGAAAAAGCTAGCTCAAATCGTAACCATCTTGGCATGCAGCTTCACTCTCAGCACAGCCGCGTATGCTCATTGTGGTGGTTGTGGAACCGGTGACAAAAAGCACGATTGTAAATCTCAATGCAAAGACTCCAAATCAAAAGATGACTGCATGAAGAAGTGCAAAGACCACAACAAGAAAGAGAAAAAGAGCTAATAACTCCCTCGGGAGGGTGCCAAACCCTCGGATCTTTCATTCATAACCCGTCGAACACGTAACTTTTCTGAGTTATGTAGTGACCTGTAGGATATATTTTGAGATGCTCCCCCCGCTGAGCAACGTGAGCAGCGGGAGGTAGAGTAAATGTTTCGCAGGTCAAAATTCATTCTTAGTACGATAGCCTTGGTGGCCGTTAGTTTCGGCTACGAGCAATCAGCGAATTCTGCAGGATATTGGATCCTTGACCAGGCGACCAGTAACTACGGCCGCGGTGGCGCATCACTGGTGCAACCTGGGGACGCGACCGGCGTATATGCCAACCCTGCAGCTCTCGCTGGACTGCGCGGTCTCCACTTCATTTTCGGCGCCAACATGATTGCGGATGGCCGGCAATTTCAGAGAGATGATTTGCTGACCGTTGATGGGCAGCCTTATGACGTTCCGTTTGAGGATGAAGCTTTTCAAAAAAGTACTTTCGGTCTCGAGACGAATAGTGCCGGACCCGCGCCGAGTCCGCATTTGTTCCTCGCGTACAATTTTGAATCTATTGGCTTACCGGAACTAAGCATTGGTACTGGGGTCTGGGGACCACCGCGTGCTGACTTGGTAATGAGCGAAACGGGTCCTCAAAGATACTCGACAATCGCCTCATACAATATTCAAGCACACTATGCGTTTGCCGCCGCCTATGAACTTCCATGGAAGAAGATGAGACTTGGTGTCACCTTACATGGAATTACTCAGGTAATTGATACGGAGCTCGCTCTGAACGCGCCGTTGCCCTGTGGTCTCACTGCGCAAGAAGACCGCCGCTGCGATGTTCTCGTCGCTGCGGTTGCAAGTCAGCATTTTATTCCTATTGCGACTTTTGCGTACTCTATGGAACTCGTCGAAGGTCTTTCCTTCATGGCTTCTTATCGGACGTCATATGATATCGATGCAACGGGTGAAGCAAACCTCAGGACCGGAGAAACAATTGACGGGTTTGCTTCGTTCGAAGGGAATGAAATTAGCGTACAGACAACCTTACCCAGTATTATCAAGGGCGCGGTTCGGTACACTGCACCCACATACAATATAGAACTCGCGACTACGTTTGAGAACTGGGGTGCTCACCAAGAAATTGCGTTTGATGCTTCGCAGATATTTGTCCAATCGAATGGCAGTATCGACATCCCGTGCTCTACCCCAAATGCCGACCCGGCCCAGGGCTGCCCTGTAGGAATTATTGCCCTCAAACCTCGTCTTCAGAATACTTACAGCGTACGTCTTGGTGGAGACTACCAACTCGTAGAAGACACCTTACTCTTACGCGCCGGGACTTATTTTGAATCAAGTGCTGCGCAAGCAAAGTTCTTGGATATGAGTAATTACGACTCGAATAAAATTGGCGCTACTCTCGGAGCCAAATATTCAATCCCCGGTGGATTATGGCTAGATCTCGCAGCTGGGTACGTACACTTTCTACCTCAAGAAATTAAGGATTCGGAGGTTCGGTTTACAGACCCCCTCAACCCAGATACCGAGGGCCACATCATCGCAAACGGTACCTATGAGAGTTACCAAATTATTATGATGGCTGCTCTTGGCGGGCAATGGGGAATATAAAAGTGAAGCATCCTTTCATTTGCCTTCTCGCCGTTACGTCGTTTGTAGCACTTCCGTCTGAGGGTAGGGCTGAAGAACATAAACCACACCCGCATCCTCCAATCCTCAAGCCTATTGTGAGTACACCAGATCCGGTAAAGCTGACAGCAGATGAGAAAGCGCAGCTGAACAAAGGTGAGCCGGTACTTCGTCAAAGCAAAGACGATAGCGGTGGCGCAGGTATCGCAATCCAGACGATTGACGCGCCTCCTAGCGTCGTCTGGAAGACTATTCTTGCATACGACAAATACAAAGACTGGGTCGATAACGTGAAGAGCTGCAAAGTCTATAAGAAAAGCGGCATCCTTTGGTACGTTGAAATGACATCCAAGTTTATGTGGGTCTCTTCGACGCTGTACACCATCAATCGTATCCGAAAGAAAATGAACTACATGAGCTGGACCTTAGATAGAAATCGCACGAGCGATGTTCGCGACATGATAGGTTATTGGCTAGTTCTGGAATCTCCCGACAATCCGAACAAAACCAGACTGGAATACTCGACAGAACTTGTGCTCGGTGGTGTTCCTGACTTCATCGTTAATATTCTGACGAAGGACGCATTAGTCGATGGGACAGCGTGGGTCAAAAAGCGTTCCGAAGAGGCTTTTGCGTCAAAAAATAAAGCGCAAAAATAAGGCGCCCAGCGTTATTACTCTATTCGTGCTCCCCCAAGGGATTCGAAAGAAAAGTACCGAGCTTGCAGATTTGGGTATCGGTCCTGATACGTTTTGCTGATTTGATTGATGTATTCTACGATGCCGTCTCTGTGTACAAGGTTGATGGTGCAACCCCCAAAACCACCGCCCATCATACGGCCGCCCCTCCAGTGAGGTGAGTTTTCGGAAAGATTGACGAGCGTATCTAGCTCTTCGCAGCTGACCTCGTAATCATCTCTAAGGCTTTTATGACCTTCGATGAGTAACTCGCCTGCTTTCGTGAAGTCTTGGTTTGAGAGAGCTTCTTTCATCTCTGATACTCGTTGGTTTTCAGTAATGAGATGCCGTACTCGTTTCTCCCAGACGGTGTCGCTTTGCAACATTGAAAGTTTTGCTTCTCGAAGACTTGATATATCAGCGTCTTGAGATTTTAGGTTTACTAGAGCAAGCTTACATTCTTCTACCCGCTGTTTATAAGCGCTTGCAGCGAGTTCACGACTTTTTCCTGTGTGAATGGCTACCCAGCAATGGTCACTCATAGATGCTTCCGCATAGCTTATCTCATCTGTACGAAAATCAATTTGAAGCAATCTATCAGGACGTGAAAATTGTGACGCAATCTGATCCAGAAGACCGCAATGAACGCTTAAATATTCATGTTCGACTCTTTGCGCCATCTTCACCAAGGCCCAATCATCAAAGTTCGCCGATGAAAAAGCGCGCAAAGCATTGAACCAGGAAACCAAAAGGGAAGCAGAAGATGAGAGACCAGCACCGCTTGGAACATTACCAATGAAGACGGCATCAAATCCTGAAGCGAGTTCATGTGACTCTTCGAGGATACGTAATGCTCCGTAGACGTATTTTGACCAAGATTCTTCTGGAGTATAATCTTCTCCTAAATTGTAGGTCATAGCTGCATCGAAATTCAGGCTATGGATTTTGACTAAGCGATCAGAGCGACGTCGGATTCCAACGCTTACTCCACAATCTATGCCGACGGGCATCGCCAAACCATCATTGTAATCAGTGTGTTCGCCAATAAGGTTAATTCGTCCCGGCGCCCAGGCAATGATTTCTGGGTTCGCACCGAAAACTTCCCGGAACCGTTTTGCGGCCACATCATTGAGTTCTAGATACTTATTCATGATCTTTTTTGTGTTGAGCGATAATTTCTACGAAGGCTTTAGAACCGTTGCGAAGGCGTCTTTCCATTGTTTCAGGATTTACTTCATATAGCCCGAATTTCATTGAATTGCCGAAGGCCCACTCAAAATTATCCATCAAGGTCCAGTAGTAAAACCCACGAACATCTGCGCCGTCTTTGATAGCTTCGCTCATGGCATACAAGTAGCGGCGAATATAATCCTCACGGATGAAGTCGTCTTTTGCGTCGGGGACACCATTTTCAGTGACAATTATGGGTCTTTCTAGCTCTTTTAGTTTTGTAAGTGCCCTGTAAAATCCTTCAGGATACGTTGCGTAAGGCATATCTGTTAGAACCTGTCCCTCACGAATAAGAGGTTTGAACGGGGGTTCTTGTTTCGCCAAAGGACTAATAAGTAAATTCGAATAGTAATTCAGCCCAATGAAATCTGTTGCACCCTTAGCTTCAGGATGTTCTTGGTAGATCTTAGAAATGCCTGGAAAGTGGTATCGAAACACGCCATCTCGTAGAAAGCCGAGGATAGACTCATTGTAGATCCCATCCGAAATTCGACATATGAGCCAGTGTAAAGGACTCCACCGACGATAAGGATCGAACTGAAACATGTTTTTTACAAGTCCAACTTGGGCTTCGTTACCGCCAGGTAAGGCCTTGATTCGTTGATAAACTCCAAGGTGTGAACGCATAAGATTATGCAAAACCTGACCGAGTCTCTTATAGTTTTTTACACCAGGTGGAAAGACGCCGAGCGCCCATCCCATCGTGGCGAATGGCCCAGGCTCATTATGGGTACACCAATACTTGGCTTTACCTCCGTATTCCTTGAAGCAAAGTTCACTGAATCTAAAAAAGTGTTCGAGGTTTTTCTCGTGTTCAAAACTACCTAGATCATCGAACCAGATGGGATGCGTGAAGTGATGCAGTGTAGGCATCGGTTCAATCCCAGCTTCGAGCAACGCGTCAAACATCCCATGATAGTGTTTGATTTCGTTTTGGTCATATTTGCCTGGCTCCGGTTCAATTCGACTCCATTCTAGTGAAAAACGATAAGAGCCGACGCCGAGCTCCTCTTTCATGCGAGCAATATCATCGCGATATAGATTGTAGTGGTCTGCGGCCCGTCCACTTTTGTCACCATTTTGAATCCGTGGCCGCCCTTTTTTGTCGAAGGACTCTTCCCATCGGCTCCAATTGTTGTTGGTGTTATGACCTTCAACTTGATGAGCTGCCGTTGCGGTACCCCAAATAAAATCCTTAGGAAAAGAGAGGTCTGAAATATCAATTTTCGACCAATCCCATAATGTTTCAGGATATTTTTTCCTGAGTTTGACGACTGACACAACAGACCAGATGACGCCCAAAATTACGAAAAAAACCGCTGCAGCTGTCAGAAACGCTGAAATCTCCATCAGGGTTCTTATAAGGAAAAGCACGGTAGGGATAAAGCGACAACGACTCTTTTATACGAAGAAGCTACTTTTTAGGTGCCCAAGGAGCGAGCTGTGAGCAGTTTACTTGCAGAATTTGATTCCGATGGATTAGAAACAGGCGTAATGAGCGAAACTTCAAAACATTATCTAGTGACGGGCGGCGCCGGCTACATAGGGAGTCAGACAGTGAGACTTCTTGTGAAAGAAGGCCATCGAGTGACTGTTGTAGACAATCTTTCAACGGGTCATGCAGAAGCTCTTCCCTCAGAAGTCAATTTGGTTGAAGCATCACTTGTCGATGGAGCGACGATTACAAAAAGCTTAGAGGGTGTCGACGCGGTATTACACTTTGCCGCGAATATTGAGGCAGGTGAGTCTGTTCACGACCCTGCTCGATTTTGGGCAAATAATCTCAATGGAACTTTGTCTCTGCTCAATTCTATGCATGCAGCGGGCGTAAAGAAACTGGTTTTCTCTTCAACCGCTGCTGTATATGGCGAGCCGAAAGAAAACCCCATTGCAGAAGATAATGATTTGTTGCCGACCAATCCTTATGGCCAATCAAAGTTAGCATCTGAGATGGCGATTCACGATTACTGCCACGCTTATGACATGTCCGCGATTTGTTTGCGTTACTTCAATGCGGCCGGAGCCGAGCCGGGTGGTCAGCACGGAGCAGACCACCATCACAAGACGCATTTGATCACTTTGTGCATGGAAGCAGCCCTCGGGCGAATTCCGAAATTGAGCATATTCGGTACAGATTATCCCACACGAGACGGTACAGCGGTGCGAGATTATATCCATGTTGTTGACCTTGCCGCGGCTCATATTGATGCTCTTCGTGTTCTCGGAGAAAAAGGGTGTAGAAAATATAACCTTGGGAATGGACTGGGCTACTCGGTCAAAGAGGTTGTCGCATTAGCAAAAGAAGTTACTGCTGTCGACTTCCCAACCGAACTCACTGAGCGTCGCGAGGGAGACCCAGCTGAACTCATTGCATCATCGACTCGTGCTCAGTCGCAGCTTCAATGGAAGCCCGCTCACGCTGAACTTCGTAAAATTCTTCAGGATGCCTGGGATTGGCATTCATCACACCCAAATGGATACTCCGCAGAATAATACAGACGTCTACGAGCGAATTATCTCGTTTTTAGATGGTCACGAAGTTTCCTATCAAACGATGCAGCATGCACCCACCGCGACCTCTCAGGAAGCGGCGCAGATTCGTAATACGCCCCTCGAAACGGGAGCAAAAGCATTGGTTCTCAAGCTCTATGGAGGAAAGCATGCTGGCTTTGTGTTGGTCGTTTTTCCCGCGAACCGTAAATTTGATTCAAAGAAATTGAAGAATGTTGCTGGGGCGAAAAAATCACGATTCGCCTCAAAAGAAGAATTGATGGAGCTCACAGCACTCGTGCCTGGGAGCGTTCCACCATTCGGTCATCCTATCCTGCCTTTGTCTCTTTTTGTCGATCCTCTTTTGGTCGAACAGAATGAAATCATCTCGTTTAATGCAGGCATGCTCACCCGTTCGGTTGTTATGCAAAGCGAATGTTATCGCCGTATCGTAAATGCAGAGTTCGCCTCGCTTTCACGAGAGTGACGGAGATTGGTTTTGCATTGCTTGATTTTTTCGCTTTTTCGTTTCAGTTTAAACAGGGCCGTAAGTCGCAGATATTAGATGGGTTTTTGATTTGAGCAAGTTGTCGAGAAGAGACGCCTTAAAATTTTTGGCAGCCGGTCCGGTAGCGTGCTCGACCAAAGCAGCTAAGAACAAGTCTATGGGCAGCGACACGAAACAAACTGTTTCCAGGAGAAGTAAGGAGCATACCTTGGTCAATCCAATTCGCAGCATAAAAGCGCTACCGCAAGGTCCTTGGCCAACTGAGGACCCGTTCCTTTTTTGTGTCCATCATAACGATCAATACCCGAAAGGGAACTCAAAGTTTGGCCCTAATTCTTCCTTACAGGGGCGTCAAATAGGGACAGATTTTTCTGGGAAGGATGGCTGGAGTATGTATCACGGTGATGTCGTACCGGGATTTCCTCGACATCCTCATCGTGGATTTGAAACAGTTACTGTCGTGCGCGACGGACTCGTCGACCACGCAGATTCCTTGGGGGCTGCAGCTCGTTATGGCCGAGGCGATGTGCAATGGTTGACGGCGGGCAGCGGTATTAATCACGCCGAAATGTTTCCGTTACTCGATGAAAGCCGACCAAACCCGATCGATTTCTTTCAGATATGGTTAAACCTTCCAAAAGCAAAGAAAATGGTAGACCCGTACTTTTCGATGTTTTGGGCAAACGAGGTTCCAATCGTCAACGTGGAGGACAAAAGCGGAAATAAGAGTGAGGTTCGTATTGTCGCTGGAACTTTCAAACAGCACAAGGCTCCGTCCCCACCCCCTGACTCATGGGCGTCAAGTCCACAAAGTGATGTGGCGATCTGGTCGATGAGACTTCAGCCAGGAGCTCAATTAGAACTTCCAACCGTAAGAGCTGGAACCCGTCGCAATTTATATGTTCTGTCCGGTGCCTTTAAAATGGGTTCTCAAGTTGTCAACGCTGGACATGTAGCGAGCTTAGCTACGACAGATGCAGCTGTTCTCGAAAATGATGACCAATCGACCGATATATTGCTGCTGCAAGGTCGTCCCATTGCTGAACCGATCGCCCGTTACGGTCCGTTTGTCATGAATACGCGAGAAGAGATTCAACAAGCTTTTTCTGATTATCGTCGGACACAATTTGGTGGATGGCCTTGGGACGCTGATGACCCCGTTCACGGTAGCAAGGACGCTCGTTTTGCAAAACACGCGGATGGTCGGATTGAAAAGCCCGTATAGAGGTAGCTGCGCTATTCC